>CP063166.1:3030206-3636248 GCA_016806145.1 Variovorax paradoxus | reverse complement strand
ACCTACCTCGACCGCGGCCTGGTCGGCGACCTGATCGCCAACAACGTCAAGTTCGACGTCAAGCCGCGCGAAGAGGGCTCCCTGCTCATGACCTTGCTGGTCAGCTGGGGTCCGATGCTGCTGCTGATCGGCGTGTGGGTCTACTTCATGCGACAGATGCAGGGCGGCGGCAAGGGCGGTGCCTTCAGCTTCGGCAAGAGCAAGGCGCGCATGATGGACGAGAACAACAACACCGTCACCTTCGCCGACGTCGCGGGTTGCGACGAGGCCAAGGAAGAGGTGCGCGAAGTCGTCGACTTCCTCAAGGACCCGCAGCGCTTCCAGAAACTCGGCGGCCGCATTCCGCGTGGCCTGCTGCTGGTCGGCCCGCCCGGTACCGGCAAGACCCTGCTGGCCAAGTCGATCGCCGGCGAAGCCAAGGTCCCGTTCTTCTCGATCTCGGGTTCCGACTTCGTCGAAATGTTCGTCGGCGTGGGCGCGGCCCGCGTGCGCGACATGTTCGAGAACGCCAAGAAGAACGCGCCCTGCATCATCTTCATCGACGAAATCGACGCGGTGGGTCGTCAGCGCGGTGCCGGCCTCGGCGGCGGCAACGACGAACGCGAGCAGACCCTCAACCAGATGCTGGTCGAGATGGACGGCTTCGAAACCAACCTCGGCGTGATCGTCGTGGCCGCGACCAACCGTCCCGACATCCTCGATGCCGCGCTGCTGCGCCCGGGCCGCTTCGACCGCCAGGTCTACGTCACGCTGCCGGACATCCGCGGCCGCGAACAGATCCTCGGCGTGCACATGCGCAAGGTCCCGCTGGGCCAGGACGTGAACCCGAGCGTGATCGCGCGCGGCACGCCCGGCATGTCGGGTGCCGATCTGGCCAATCTCTGCAACGAAGCCGCCCTGATGGCCGCCCGCCGCAATGCGCGCGTGGTCGAGATGCAGGACTTCGAGAAGGCCAAGGACAAGATCTTCATGGGCCCCGAGCGCAAGAGCATGGTCATGCCCGAGGAAGAGCGCCGCAACACGGCCTACCACGAGTCCGGCCACGCCCTCATCGGCAAGCTGCTGCCCAAGTGCGACCCGGTCCACAAGGTCACGATCATTCCGCGCGGCCGCGCCCTCGGCGTGACCATGAGCCTGCCGGCGCAGGACCGCTACAGCTACGACCGCGAGTACATGCTGAACCAGATCAGCATGCTGTTCGGCGGCCGCATCGCCGAGGAAGTGTTCATGCACCAGATGACCACCGGCGCGAGCAACGACTTCGAACGTGCCACGAACCTGGCGCGCGACATGGTCATGAAGTACGGCATGAGCGATGCGCTCGGCCCGATGGTCTACGCCGAGAACGAAGGCGAAGTGTTCCTGGGCCGCTCGGTGACCAAGACCACCAACATGAGCGAGCAGACCATGGAAAAGGTCGACTCCGAAGTGCGCCGCATCATCGACGACCAGTACGCGCTGGCGCGTCGCCTGATCGAAGAGAACAGCGACAAGATGCACGCCATGGCCAAGGCCTTGCTCGAATGGGAAACCATCGACTCCGAGCAGCTCGACGACATCATGGCCGGCAAGGAGCCGCGCCCGCCCAAGGACTGGACGCCGCGCACGCCCCCTTCGGGCAGCAACGGTGGCGGCAACGGCGGCACGCCTGCCGTGAATCCGGAACCTTCGCCGACCGCCGCCTGAGAAGTGCGTCTGGCATCAAACAGCAACGGGGCCTCAGGCCCCGTTTTCCATGTTCGGGCCCTCGCGGCCGCATGACGACGCACCTCGCCATGTCCTCCTGGCAGACCGCCCGCTTCTCGATCGACCTCGCGCAGCCGCGCGTGATGGGCATCGTGAACGTCACGCCCGACTCCTTCTCCGACGGCGGCGCCCATGCCTCCACCGCGGCCGCGCTGCGCTACTGTGAGCAGTTGCTGGAGGAGGGCGCCGACATCCTCGACATCGGCGGCGAATCCACCCGGCCCGGCAGTCCGGCCGTGCCGCTCGAAGCCGAGCTGGCGCGCGTGCTGCCGGTGGTGCGCGAGGCGGTGAAGCTCGGCGTGCCGCTCTCCATCGACACCTACAAGCCCGAGGTCATGCGCGCGGTGCTCGACCTCGGCGCGGACATCGTCAACGACATTTGGGCGCTGCGCCAGCCGGGCGCGCGCGAGGCGGTCGCAGCGCATCCCTCGTGCGGCATCTGCCTGATGCACATGCACCGCGATCCGCAGACCATGCAGGCCGCGCCGATGGACGGCGAGGTCGTGCCGCAGGTGCTGGACTTCTGGCGCGAGCAGCTCGACGCCCTGGGCGCGCTCGGCATCGCGCCCGAACGCATCGCGCTCGACCCCGGCATCGGCTTCGGCAAGACCGTGGCGCAGAATTTCGCGCTGCTGGCCCGGCAGCGCGAGCTGCTCGGCGCGGGCCATCCGCTGCTGCTGGGCTGGTCGCGCAAGTCCTCGATCGGCGCCGTCACCGGCATCGAGCAGGCCGCGCTGCGCATGGTGCCCAGCGTGGCCGCCGCCGTGCTCGCGGTCGATCATGGTGCTGCCATCGTGCGCGTGCACGATGTGCGCGACACGGTCGCCGCGCTCGCGGTCTGGCGCGCGATGAAGGCCGCCGCATAGCCATCGGATCGCCACGGCAGCCGGGCCAGGTTTCCTCAGAAATATTCCTTCAAACATCCCGAGAAAAGACAAGAACATGACTCGCAAGTACTTCGGCACCGATGGCATCCGTGGCACCGTCGGCCGTTCGCCGATCACCGCCGACTTCGTGCTGCGCCTCGCGCATGCGGTGGGCCGCGTGCTCAAGAAGACCGAGGCCCGGCCCACCGTGCTGATCGGCAAGGACACGCGCATCTCGGGCTACATGCTCGAGTCGGCGCTCGAGTCGGGCTTCAACTCCGCCGGCGTCGACGTGGTGCTGCTCGGCCCGCTTCCGACCCCGGGCGTGGCCTATCTCACGCGCGCGCAGCGCGCCAGCCTCGGCGTGGTGATCAGCGCGAGCCACAACGCCTACCCCGACAACGGCATCAAGTTCTTCAGCGCGCAGGGCACCAAGCTCAGCGACGAGTGGGAGCTCGCGGTGGAAGCCGCGCTCGAGGAAGACCCGGTCTGGGTCGAGTCGGCCGGCCTGGGCAAGGCGCGCCGACTCAACGACGCGGCCGGCCGCTACATCGAGTTCTGCAAGAGCACCTTCTCCAACGACCTCACCCTGCGCGACCTGAAGCTGGTGGTCGACGCGGCCCATGGCGCGGCCTACCAGGTGGCGCCCGACGTGTTCCACGAGCTGGGTGCCGAGGTGCAGAGCATCGGCTGCACGCCCGACGGCCTCAACATCAACGACGGTTTCGGCGCCACGCACCCCGAGGCCCTGATCGCCGCCGTGACGGCTCAGAAGGCCGACTACGGCATCGCGCTCGACGGCGACGCCGACCGGCTGCAGCTGGTGGATGCCAGCGGCCGCCTCTTCAACGGCGACGAACTGCTCTACCTGATGGTGGCCGAGCGCATCGCGCGCGGCAGCAAGCCGGCTGGCGTGGTCGGCACCTTGATGACCAACAAGGCGGTCGAGGTGGCGCTGCGTGGGCAGGGCATCGAGTTCGTGCGCGCCAAGGTCGGCGACCGCTACGTGCTCGAGGAGCTCGAGAAGCACGGCTGGCTGCTGGGCGGCGAGGGCTCGGGCCACTTGCTGGCGCTCGACTGCCACACCACCGGCGACGGCATCGTGAGCGCGTTGCAGGTGCTGCAGGCCTGCGTGCGCAGCGGTAAGAGCGTGGCGCAGCTGCTCGAGGGCGTGACGCTGTTCCCGCAGACGCTGATCAACGTGCGCCTGGCGCCCGGTCTGAACTGGAAGGACAACGCGGCGCTGGCCAGCGAAACGAAGCGCATCGAGGCCGAACTCGGCGACTCGGGCCGCGTGCTGATCCGTGCCAGCGGCACCGAGCCGCTGCTGCGCGTGATGGTCGAGGCACGCGATGCGCAGGTGGCCGAGGCCAGCGCCCGGCGTCTCGTTGCCACGGTGGAAGGCGCGAAGTGACGATCGAGGTCGTGCTCGCCGACTACCGCGATGCCGCGCAGGCCGCGGCGCTCGTCGAATTGCTCGATGGCTACGCGCGCGATCCTGCCGGTGGCGGCACGCCCCTGAGCGCGCAGGTGCGCGCCGAGCTGCCGGCCGCGCTCGCGGCCCGGCCGCAGGCCTTCAGCGTGCTTGCCTACGACGACGGCCAGCCGGTCGGACTGATCAACTGCGTGGAAGGCTTCTCGACCTTCGCCTGCCGTCCGCTGGTGAACGTGCACGACGTGGTCGTGGCGTCCAGCCACCGCGGCCAGCGCCTCGCGCAGCGCATGCTCGAGCGCGTGGAGCAGGAGGCCCGCGCGCGCGGCGCCTGCAAGCTCACGCTCGAGGTGCTGTCGGGCAACGTGTCCGCGCGCAAGGCCTACGAGCGCGAAGGCTTCGCCGACTACCAGCTGGATCCGGCCTTCGGCAGCGCGATGTTCATGCAGAAGAAGCTCTGAGATTCGTTCAGATAGGCAGCGAATCCAAAAACCTTCCTTCGGCTTGCAACCTCCGTTGATGATTTTTTGCGAATCAATTCGCAGAAAAAGGGTGAGTCCTCTTAAAAGGCTTTGAAGAAGCCGGTGTAGGATGCCACATCCATTCATAGAGCTTGCAAACAAGCCGAAAGGGAGTGAGTCATGATGAAAGATTGGTGCGTACGCGCGCTCAGTCGCGACAGTGCCCGTCGGCAATCGGATGGTCATGCGGAATCCAATAATCCACTATGCCATTTGATGCCTCGCCTGAAGTTGCCGGCTCTGCGCGAATTCAAGCGTTGCTTCCTGTTATTGGCTGTCCTGCCTTTTTCATCAAATGCAACGGGCTCGAATTACTCTGCGATCGCTCTGGCCGAGCTTGCACGGGCGCAACAGGTTCTCCTTGATGCCCATCCGGCAGTAGCGCTGAAAACAGACCGGTCGTTCAACGATTGGATTGTTCGAGGTTATGACGAGGCCGAGAAACTTGCGATGCGGGCTGCAAACGCGCCGCAGATATTGGCGGCGGTCCGCTATTACCTATCCGGTTTTCGCGACGGTCATGTGGCCGTCTGGGATCCGAACGCCTCCAGCAAGACAATGTGGGCCGGCTGGACCGCGCAGTGGAGGAGTGGCGAATGGCGGGTCGTGCGTGCCGCTTCAGGATGGCCCACTACGTTGCCAGAAAAAGGAGCCATCCTGATCGCCTGCGATGGACTGAAACCATCCGAATACATAGATACCCACATCGCGCCTTTCGTGGACCGGCGCACCGGCTTGGAATCCGTTCTGGACAGGCTCGCACTGCTGCTTTCGAATCGAATTCCTCGTGACGGCATCTGGGAAACAGAAAAACCGTATAGCTGTACCTTTGAGTCGAATGGGGAAACCCGGGAATATCGGCTCGATTGGAAAGCTTCGGATGCAGGAATTTATTCCTCGAACAAGCAACGACCCCGGATGGGCGTTGAGCCCTGGGGGAAGAATCGCTATTGGATCTATGCGCAGCAGTTCCTGTCTTCGGATCTGGAAAAAAACGAAATGGAAGACGCCATCTCGGCCATTCTGAGTGTTCCGGCGAAAGCCGATGTCGTCGTATTCGATGCGCGCGGAAATAACGGTGGAAGCAGTCTCTTCGGCTATCAAATGCTGGCGGCACTGATGCGACGAGATACACCAAATCTGGAAAGTGGTGCGCAAGCGTGGTGGCGTCCATCTCGAATTTCGGTGGATTGGTTTGCGCGCCTTGCGCGCGATGAATTGGCGCGCGCGGGGCCGCAGAGCGTCAGATACAGGAAGATTTCGGAGATGGAAAAATTCCTGAAAGAGGCGCATCAGAAATCCGGGCCCGATGTATTGGTTTCCGACGGTGCGATTGAAGGAAGCCAGTACCCGTCGCCTCCCGAGGGAGATTCATTCAAGGGTCGCGTCGTTTTATTGACGGATAAAAACTGCGCGAGCGCTTGCCTGGATTTTTCGGATCTGGTGCTCGCAGTTCCGGGCGCTTTGCATGTCGGTGAAGCGACCAGCGCGGACTCCGACTATCTCGACATCGCCGTGGTCGATCTGCCGAGCGGCTTGCAAATCGCCGTTCCCCAGAAAGTCTGGATCGGTCGGAGCCGGAAAGCAAACGAACCTCTCATCCCCGAGCACCTATTCGGGGGCGATATTCACGATACGCCATCGCTCCGCGCCTGGTTAGAGCCATTGCTGTAAGGCTTGCAGAACAGGTGGTCCGCCGGCGCCTTGCCACGATGGCGAGCTCTTGCTGCGCGGGAGTGGGGCCATCGAGCATCCTGTCATCCAAAAGCACAAAGCCCTCGCCGAGAGGCGAGGGCTTGAGGTTAGCCAGCAATCCGAGGGCGCGAAAAAGATCGCGCCCTTTGCTTTTGGGAAAGCCGCCCGCTCAGAAGCGCGTGACCGGCATCTCCGCCTCGGCCTTGCCCGGCGCGTACTTGCCCAGCTCCCACTTGGCGATCGCGTTGCGGTGCACTTCGTCCGGACCGTCGGCGAAGCGCAGGGTGCGCGCGCCGGCATAGGCGTAGGCGAGCGGGAAGTCGTCGCACATGCCGCCGCCGCCATGTACCTGCATGGCCCAGTCGATCACCTGGCAGGCCATCGAAGGCGCCACCACCTTGATCATCGCGATCTCGTTCTTCGCGACCTTGTTGCCGGCCACGTCCATGAGCCAGGCGGCCTTGAGCGTGAGCAGGCGGGCCATGTCGATCTTGCAGCGCGCCTCGGCGATGCGTTCCTGCGTCACGGTCTGCGAGGCCACGGTCTTGCCGAAGGCCACGCGCGACGAAGCGCGGCGGCACATCAGTTCGAGCGCGCGCTCGGCCAGGCCGATCAGGCGCATGCAGTGGTGGATGCGTCCGGGGCCGAGGCGGCCCTGGGCGATCTCGAAGCCGCGGCCTTCGCCGAGCAGGATGTTGTCGACCGGCACGCGCACGTTCTCGAAGTACATCTCCACGTGACCGTGCGGCGCGTCGTCGTAGCCCATCACGTTGAGCGGGCGCACGATGCGGATGCCCTTGGCATCGGCCGGCACGATCACCATGCTCTGCTGCGAATGCTTGGGTGCCTCGGGATCGCTCTTGCCCATGGTGATGAACACGGCGCAGCGCGGGTCGGCGGCGCCCGAGATCCACCACTTGTGGCCGTTGATGACGTACTCGTCGCCTTCGCGCGTGATGCGCGTCGAGATGTTGGTCGCGTCGCTCGAGGCCACGTCGGGCTCGGTCATCGCGAAGGCCGAGCGGATCTGGCCTTCGAGCAGCGGCTTGAGCCAGCGTGCCTTGATGGCGTCGGAGCCGTAGCGCGCGATGGTCTCCATGTTGCCGGTGTCGGGCGCCGAGCAGTTGAAGGCTTCAGACGCCCATGGCACCCGGCCCATGATCTCGGCCAGCGGCGCGTATTCCTGGTTGGTGAGGCCGGCGCCGTCGTAGCCCGAGGCGGCCGCGCTGTCGACGGGCAGGAACAGGTTCCACAGGCCCTGGGCCTTGGCCTTGTCCTTGAGCTTCTCGACGGTCTTGAGCGCGGTCCAGCGCTTCCCGGCGGCCGTGTTGGCCGCGAGTTCGGCGCTGTATTCGGCTTCGGCGGGATAGATGTATTCGTCCATGAACGCGCTGACGCGTTTCTGGAGGTCTTTGGTCTTGGCCGAGTATTCGAAATCCATGGGGGTCTCCGTTGGGGGTGAAGGGCGGGCGGCTCGGGTGGTGCCTAGCCGCCGGTACGGCCGTGTGCGCACAGGGTGCGTTGTGCGTTTCGTGAGCGCACGAGCGGGCCGGGCCTCCCCCGCGAGGGGCGGCGGATCACATGCCGGAAGGCGACGTGAAAGGCCGGGAGGCTCATGCTCGCTGCGCGAATTGCCAGGCCATTTCGGCCATGGGACGGGCACCGCGGCCCGAGGCCACGGCTTGCTCGCTCGATGCGGTGCCGGCCTCGACTCGCTTGGCAATGCCTTGCAGGATCGCGGCCATGCGGAACAGGTTGTAGGCCTGGTAGAAGTTCCAGTCGGGCGCCAGCGCCTCGGGCGTGGTGAGGCCGGTGCGCTCGCAGTACCTGCGGATGTATTCGCTCTCGGTCGGGATGCCCAGGCTCGCGTGGTCGAGGCCCGCGATGCCGCGGAAGGTCGCGCCCGAGATGTGCCAGGACATGCAGTGGTAGCTGAAGTCGGCCAGCGGATGGCCCAGCGTCGACAGCTCCCAGTCGAGCACCGCGATCGCGCGCGGCTCGGTGGCGTGGAACATCAGGTTGTCGAGCCGGAAGTCGCCGTGCACGATCGAGGTCATGTTCTCGTCGCGCGCGCTCGCGGGCATGTGCGCCGGCAGCCACTCCATGAGCTTGTCCATCTCGGGGATGGGCTGCGTGATCGAGGCCACGTACTGCTTGCTCCAGCGGCCGATCTGGCGCTCGAAGTAGTTGCCCGGCTTGCCGTAGTCGGCGAGGCCGCGCTCGGCGTACTTCACGGTGTGCAGCGCGGCTATCACGCGGTTCATCTCGTCGTAGATGGCGCTGCGCTCGGCATTGCCCATGCCCGGCAGCGACTGGTCCCAGAGCACGCGGCCCTGCATGAACTCCATCACGTAGAAGGCGCGGCCGATCACGGCCTCGTCCTCGCACAGGCAGTGCATGCGCGGCACGGGCACGTCGGTGCCGGCCAGGCCGCTCATCACCTTGAACTCGCGCTCCACCGCATGCGCGGAGGGCAGCAGCTTGGCGACCGGGCCCGGCTTGGCGCGCATCACGTAGCTCTGCGTGGGCGTGACCAGCTTGTAGGTCGGGTTGGACTGGCCGCCCTTGAACATCTCGACCGTGAGCGGGCCCTTGAAGCCCTCGAGGTTCTTCTCGAGCCAGGCCGACAGCGCGTCGACGTCGAAGGCGTGCTGCTGCGACACCGCGCGGGTGCCGACGAAGTTCGAAAAATCCTGGCTCATGCTATCGATCCGATTCCGAGACGCGCATCAGTGCCGCGCGATCGAGCACCACCAGTCCGGCCGGCTCGATGCGGATGATGTCCTCGCGTTCCATGGTCTTGAGTTCCTGATTCACGCGCTGGCGCGAGGCGCCCAGCAGCTGCGCGAGTTCTTCCTGCGCCAGCTGCAGGCCGATGCGCATCTGGCTGCCGTCGTCCAGGTTCGGCACGCCGTAGCTGCGCACCAGGTGGATGAGCTGCTTGGCCAGCCGCGCGCGCAGCGGCAAGGTGTTGAGGTCTTCCACCAGCCCGAACAGCGTGCGGATGCGCCGTGCCTGCAGGCGCATCAGCGCCTCGTAGAGCTCGACGTGCGCGGCCAGGATCTTCTGGAAGTCGGCGCGCGCCACGCACAGGATGGTGCTGTCGCCATGCGCATAGGCATCGTGCGTGCGCCGGTCCCCGTCGAACATCGCGACGTCGCCGAACCAGATGCCCGGCTCCACGTAGGTCAGCGTCACCTGCTTGCCCGAGACGGCCGTGGAGCTCACGCGCACCGCACCCCTGGCACAGGCGATCCAGTGCTCGGGCGGATCGCCGCGCGCGGCGATCAGGTCGCCGTCCTTGTACCGTCTGACGAATGCGCATCGGAGGATGTCGTGCCTGAGCGAAGGGGAGAGGGAAGAGAACCAGCGACCACTGTTGATCGCTTCACGTTCTTCGATGGTAAGAATGGGGTCGTCCATGGTCTGTCCTGTCGGCGACTGAAAGGCGTAGGGTTGTCACGGGAGCGACGCGAGGCGCCGCTGCCCGTCACGCGTACTCACTCGTACTGGGGCTTCTTCTTCTCGAGGAAGGCGGCGATGCCGATGCCGGCATTGGCGTGGTGCAGGTTGCGCACGAAGTGGTCGCGCTCCTGGCTCAGTTGCGACGAGAGCGTGGCGCCGCGGCCTTCGCTCAGCAGTTCCTTGATGCTCGCGAGCGAGTTGGGCGCGCGCTCGTCGAGCTTGGCGGCCAGCGCGAGCGCACCGGCCAGGGCCTGGCCCGGATCGCTCAGCGTGTTCACCAGGCCCAGCGCATGCAGGCGCTCGGCGCCGATGCGCTCGCCGTTCATCAGCCATTCGCTCGCGAGCTGGCGCGGCAGCATCTGCGCGAGATGCCAGCTCAGTCCGCCGTCGGGCGACAGCGCGACATTGCTGTACGAGGCGGCGAACACCGCGTCGCGCGCGGCCACCACGAAGTCGCAGGCCAGCGCGAGCGAGAAGCCCGCGCCCGCGGCTGGCCCCTCGACGGCCGCGATCACCGGCTTGGGAAAGGTGCGGATCGAATCGATCCAGTTGTGCAGCCCCTCGATGCTCTCGGCCTGCACCGAGCGCTCGCGCTGCCGGTTGGCCTGCAGCCGCTGCAGCGAACCGCCGGCGCAGAACCACGGGCCTTCGCCCACGATGACCACGCTGCGGATCTCGCTGCTGTTCTCGGCGCCGTTGAGCGCCTCGATGCCGGCGGCATAGATCTCGGGACCGAGCGCATTGCGCTGGCTGGGGTTGGCGATCGTCAGCACCATGGTGCGACCTTCGCTCGTGCTCTTGAGTTCGGCGGTCATGTCGCGGCTCACTCTTCCTCGTGCAGCAGGCTCAGGCCCAGCGCGCCGCGGCGGCGCAGCCACGGGCTCGGGCGATAGCGCGGATCGCCGTAGACGGTCTGCATGTTGAACAGCACCTCGAGCATGTTGGTGGGCCCGTAGAGGTTGCCCATGGCCAGCGGGCCGCGCGGATAGCCGAGGCCCAGTTGCACCGCGGTCTCGAGGTCGCCCGGCGTGCACACGCGCTGCTGGCACATGTCGGCGGCGATGTTGACGATGGTGCCGATCACGCGCTGCGTGACGAAGCCGCCGCTGTCGCGGATCACGCTCACGGCCTTGCCGTCGCGCGCGAACAGGGCGTGCGCGGCATCGCGCATGTCGCGCCGGGTGGCCGGGTTGGTGGCGAGCACGCGGCGCTTGCTGGCGGCGTCGTCGATCAGCATGTCGATGCCGACGGTGCGCGTGGCATCGAGGCGATCGACGGCCGCGACCGTGGTCACGTCGAAGCCCAGCGGCGCGACCAGGATCAGCGACTGCGGCGCGGCGGAGGCGCCACTGTCGATCTGCGCGCCCAGCGTGTTGACCAGGCGCAGCAGTTCGGCGCGGCGTGCGGCGCGCGGCGAGACCCACACGGCCGGCAGCGTATCGACCTTCGGCGCCGGCGCCTCGGGAGCCTGCTGCATCGCGCCGTCCTCGTAGCGGTAGAAACCTTCGCCGGTCTTGCGGCCCAGCGCGCCGGCCGCGAGGCGCTGCGCGGTGATCACGCTCGGGCGGTAGCGCGGCTCGTCGTAGTACTGGCGGTAGATCGATTCCATCACCGGGTGCGAGACGTCGAGCGCGGTCAGGTCCAGCAGCTCGAAGGGGCCGAGGCGGAAGCCCGCCTGCTCGCGCAGGATGCGGTCGACGGTCACGAAGTCGGCCACGCCTTCGCCCACGATGCGCAGCGCCTCGGTGCCGTAGCCGCGGCCGGCGTGGTTGACGATGAAGCCGGGCGTGTCCTGCGCCTGCACCGCGCTGTGGCCCATCTGCGCGGCATAGCCCGCGAGCCGGGTGCAGACCTCGGGCGCGGTCTTGAAGCCGGCCACCACCTCGACCACCTTCATCAGCGGTACCGGGTTGAAGAAGTGGAAGCCCGCGAAGCGTTCGGGGTGCTCGAGGCCGGCCGCGATCGCGGTCACCGAGAGCGAGGAGGTGTTGGTGGCCAGCGTGGCGCCGGGCGCGACGATGGCTTCGAGTTCGGCGAACAGCTTGCGCTTGACCTCGAGGTTCTCGACCACGGCCTCGATCACGAGGTCGCAGCCGGCCAGTGCCTGCGCCGACTCGGCGATCCGTACGCGCGCGATCTGGGCGTCGCGCGTGGCCTCGTCGATGCGGCCCTTCTCGTGCAGCTTGTTCCATTGGGCGACGATGGCATCTAGCCCGCGCGCCGCGGCGCCCTCGAAGCTGTCGAGCAGCAGCACCTCGCTGCCGGCCTGGGCCGCGATCTGGGCGATGCCGCGGCCCATGGCACCGGCGCCGACGACGCCGATCCGGGTGTAGTTCACTGTCATGTGTGGCTGGGGTTTTTCAAAGGTTGAGAGATCTCTGGCGGGCCGCCCGCGCGTGCGCGCACGCCGGCCGCTGCAGCAGCGATTTTGCAGTCTGGCGGGAGAAGGGTTTCCCCGGTGTTTCTCGGGGAGGCTTGCGGGAGCCGGCGCGACCGGGTTTCGCCGCGCCGGTCAGGCCGCCCGGCGGCTGCGGTCGATGCCCGCGCTCAGCACCATGGCCACCAGCAGCAGCGTGAGCCCGACCCAGCTCATCCAGTGCATGGCGTCGCGCGCCAGCAGCCAGCCGCCGAGCGCGGCGCCGAAGGCCTGGCCGATGTAGATGCCCGAGCTGTTGAGCGCCACCGAGCCCGGCGCCAGCGCGGGCGCGAGGCCCACCAGCCGCGCCTGCTGGGCCGAGTTGGTCGAGAAGCAGCCCAGGCCCCAGGGCGAGACCACCACCGCGATCCAGAACAGGCTGTCCGCCAGCGGCCAGAGCGCCAGGCTCAGCGCGATCAGGCCCGTGGTCACGAGCACCATGCGCCCGGCGCCCGCGCGGTCGATGATGCGGCTCACGACCATGTTGCCCAGCAGGCCGCAGGCGCCGAACCAGCCCCACATCAGGCTCAGCTCGGTGGCGTCGGCGCCGAAGCGCTGCTTGAGGATCGGGCCGAAATAGCTGAACAGCACGAACTGGCCCGCGCCCTGCAGCGCGGTGATCGACACGATGCCCATCAGCACCGGGCTGCGCAGCACGCGCGCCCAGGCCGCGGCCGTGAGCGCCACCGGCCGGATGCCGTTGGGCAGCGTGAGCCACACCGAGACCGCGCTCACGACGCTGAGCGCCGAGATCGCGAGGAAGGCCGCGCGCCAACCGAAATGGCCGCCGATCAGCGCGCCGATGGGCAGGCCCAGCACCGAGGCCATCGACCAGCCGAGGAAGACGAAGGTGACCGCGCGCCCGCGCTGCTCGGGCGGCACCAGCATGCCGGCGCAGGCGGCCGCCTGGGGCGTGAAGATGGCCGGCGCGATCACCGCGAGCATGCGCACCGGCAGCAGGGCGCCGAAGCTCGGCATCAAGACCGACACCGCGTGCCAGGCCGCGTACCACAGCATCGTGAGGGCCAGCAGCCGGCGCCGATCCCAGCCGGCCACCGCGGCCGCGAGCAGCGGCGCGCCGAGGCAGGTGACGAAGGCCGCGGCCGTGATCAGCTGCCCCGCGGTGGCGGCGCTGACGTCGAGCGAGACGCTGATTTCGTTGAGCGTGCCCGGCACCACCATCACCCCGGTGCCGATCACGAAGTTGCCGGCGAGCAGCGCCCAGAGTGCGCCCCTCGGCGCCGGCTGGCTCACGGCTTCACCGCCGGACCTGCAACGCGCCGGGGTTGACGATGTTGGTGGGGTTGCCCTTGATGAAGCTCACGACGTTGTCGAAGGCCTGGCCGAAGTACATCTCGTAGCTCTCCTGCTCCACGTAGCCGATGTGCGGCGTGCAGATGCAGTTCTCGAGGCGCAGCAGCGCATGGCCCTGCAGCGGCGGCTCGCTCTCGAACACGTCGATCGCCGCCAGCCCGGGACGGCCGCGGTTGAGCGCCGCGAGCAACGCATCGGACTCGACCAGCTCGGCGCGCGAGGTGTTGACGAACAGCGAGGTCGGCTTCATGCGCGAGAGGTCCTCGAGCGTGATCAGGCCGGTGGTTTCGTCGTTGAGCCGCAGGTGCACCGACAGCACGTCGGCCATCGCGAAGAACTCCTGGCGGCTCTGCGCCACCTGGAAGCCGTCGGAACGCGCCTTGGTGCAGCTCGCCTCGCGGCCCCAGATCACCACCTGCATGCCGAAGGCCTGGCCGTAGCGCGCCACGAGCTGGCCGATGCGGCCGTAGCCCCAGACGCAGAGCGTCTTGCCCTTGAGCACCGAGCCGAGTCCGAAATTGGGCGGCATCGAGGCCGACTTGAGCCCCGACTGCTGCCAGGCGCCATGCTTGAGGTTGCTGATGTACTGCGGCAGCCGGCGCATCGCCGACATGATCAGCGCCCAGGTCAGCTCTGCCGGCGCCTGCGGCGAACCCGACCCCTCGGCCACCGCGACGCCGCGCTCGGTGCAGGCGGCCACGTCGATGTGGCTGCTGATGCGGCCCGTCTGCGAGATCAGCTTGAGCTTGGGGAGTTTCTCGATCAGCTGGCGCGAGATCTGGGTGCGCTCGCGGATCAGGACGATCACGTCGGCGTCCTTGAGACGCACCGAGAGTTGGCCGATGCCCTTGACGGTGTTGGTATAGACCTTGGCTGCGTAGGCATCGAGCTTCGAAGCACAGTGCAGCTTGCGCACCGCATCCTGGTAATCGTCGAGGATCACAATATTCATGGCATGCCATTGTGCCTCGCAGCATGGAATCGGCGCGCCGGTGAACGTTTGGATACGGCCCCGAGGCCCGCGAAGGGCGAAAACGGGGCAAAGGCGAAAGAAGGGCCGCGAAGAATGGGCAAAGGGCGATGTTGGCCCGTGGCGCCCCTGGGCCCGAGGCGTCGTGCCCACGCGATCGAGCGACCGCGCGAGCCGAGCCTTGCTCCCTCAGTGCAGGTGCACGGGGCGGGCCGACACGGCGGCGGTTTCGAGCGCCTCGAGCGCGGCGAGGCGGTCGAGCTCGGCGCACACATCCGCCATCCGGCCCGAGATCACCACGCGGTTGCTGTTGCGCGCGCCACCCTGCTGGCGGTCGACGAGGCGCACCACCCGCAGCGGACGCGAGGGCGCCTGCGCCACGGCGGCGGGTGCGATGGCGTTGTGCCCGCTGTCGCCGCGTGCGGCGCGCGACGGCCGTATCGACACATAGCGCAACTCGCTGGCACAGAGGTCGTCATCGCGACGGTGTACGGGGCGGGCGGGCAGCCAGCGGCTCGCGAGCGACTGCAGCGGCATCCAAAGATCGACGAAGGTGAGGAGGGCGATTCCCATGTGAACTCCAAGAAGGTTTGAGGTTGAACACAGGCAGGATTCGTTGTCATCGGGCGCAGCAGGGTGATGGCGACAAAGCGCCATACGCCCGCCACCTGCGGCGACCGGATGGGGGATGCGTGATGCGGATCCGCGAGGCGGCTTGGCGATACGGACCGCCCAGCCGGCTCGGCGTGCCTACATCAGCATGGTGTTTCGGATCAGGCCGACCGCGAGGCCTTCGATTTCGAAGGGTTCGCCGGGCTGGACCACGATGGTCGGGTAGTCGGGGTTCTCGGCGTGCAGTTCGATCACCTGCTTGTTGCGCTTGAGGCGCTTGACGGTCACCTCGTCGCCGAGGCGCGCCACCACGATCTGGCCGTTGCGCGCTTCCTTGGTGGCCTGCACGGCGAGCAGGTCGCCGTCCATGATGCCGGCGTCGCGCATCGACATGCCGCGCACCTTGAGCAGGTAGTCGGGCTGGCGCTGGAACAGCGTGTTCTCGACGTAGTAGGTCTGGTCGACGTGCTCCTGCGCGAGGATCGGCGAACCGGCCGCGACACGGCCGATGAGCGGCAGCGCGAGCTGGGCCATGCCGGGCAGCGACAGCGAGAACTGGCTGTTGCGCGACTCGGCCAGCGAGCGCAGCGCATCGCCCTTGAGGCGGATGCCGCGCGAGGTGCCGCTCACGAGCTCGATGACGCCCTTGCGGGCCAGGGCCTGCAGATGCTCTTCGGCGGCATTGGCGGAGCGAAAGCCCAGCTCGCTCGCGATTTCGGCGCGGGTGGGCGGCGCCCCGGTACGGGCGATGGCGCTCTGGATCAGATCGAGGATCTGCTGCTGGCGGGCGGTAAGCTTCACGGCGAACTGCATGGTGGTTCCTTGCGGCACTGGCTGAACATCCAGTACCTGTATTTTTAACCAGTTTTTCAAAGTTGGCAAGCCATGGTGAATTCATCCCTCTCGAATCCACGGCGCGTGGTGGTGCTCGGCACCGGCGGCACCATCTCGGGCCGCGCGGCGAACAGTGGCGACAACATCGGCTACACCGCCGGCGAGGTGGGCGTGGCCGACCTGCTCGGCGGCATCGAGGCGCCCGCGGGCGTGACGCTGGCGGCCGAGCAGGTGGCGCAGGTCGACAGCAAGGACATGTCCTTCGCGATCTGGCGCGCGCTGGCGCTGCGCTGCGCCCATTGGCTCGCGCAGCCCGACGTGGCCGGCGTGGTGATCACCCACGGCACCGACACGCTCGAGGAGACCGCCTTCTTCCTCCAGTCGGTGCTGGCGCCGCGCAAGCCCATCGTGCTGACCTGCGCCATGCGCCCGGCCTCCGCGCTGTCGCCCGACGGTCCGCAGAACGTGCGCGATGCGATCGCCGTGGCCGCGACGCCGGGCGCGCAGGGCGTGAGCGCGGTGTGCGCGGGCACGGTGCTCGGTGCCTTCGACGTGCAGAAGGTGCACACCTACCGGCTCGATGCCTTCGACGCCGGCGACGCGGGGCCGCTGGGCTACGTGGAGGAGGGCGCGGTGCGGCGCGTGCGCGACTGGCCGGTTTCGGAAACGGATGCGGCCCTCGACCGCCTGCCCGAGGACGAAGCCGCGTGGCCGCGCGTGGAGATCGTGACGAGCCACGCGGGCGCGAGCGGTGCGGTGATCCGTGCCTTGCGCGCCGACGGCGGCGCCAGTTCGCCGCTGCGCGGCCTCGTGCTGGCGACCACCGGCAACGGCACGCTGCACCACGCGCTCGAGGCGGCGGCGCTCGAGGCGCAGGCGACCGGCATCGCGGTGCTGCGCGCCACCCGCTGCACGCAGGGACGCATCCTGGCCAAGCTGGGCGACACGCTGCCCGACGCGGGCGCGCTGACGCCGGTCAAGGCGCGCATCGCGCTGACGCTCGCGCTGCTCTGAAGCCGGGGCCCAAAGAAAAAGCCGCGTCGCGGGCCCCGGGGCCCGCACGCGGCTTGCGATTCGAGCCGGGGCTCAGCTGCTCAGTGCAGCCAGGGCGCGCTGGGTGATCTCTTCGACCGTGCCCACGCCCTGGATGGCGCGGTACTTCGGCGCGGCGGCCGGATCGGCCTTGGCCCAGGCCGAGTAGTAGTCGACCAGCGGACGCGTCTGCTGGCTGTAGACGTCGAGCCGCGTGCGCACGGTCTCTTCCTCGTCGTCCTTGCGCTGGATCAGCTCCTCGCCGGTCAGATCGTCCTTGCCTTCGACCTTGGGCGGGTTGAACTTGAGGTGGTAGGTGCGTCCCGAGGCCGGGTGCGAGCGGCGGCCGCTCATGCGTTCGATGATGTCGCTGAAGGGGACGTCGATCTCGAGCACGTAGTCGAGCTTGACGCCAGCGGCCTTCATCGCGTCGGCCTGCGGAATGGTGCGCGGGAAGCCGTCGAACAGGAAGCCTTCGGCGCAGTCGGGCTGGGCGATGCGTTCCTTCACGAGATTGATGATGAGGTCGTCGCTGACCAGCGCGCCCGCATCCATCACGGCCTTGGCCTGCAGGCCCAGCGGCGTGCCGGCCTTGACGGCGGCACGCAGCATGTCGCCGGTGGAGATCTGCGGAATGCCGTACTTCTGGCAGATGAAGGCCGCCTGCGTGCCTTTGCCCGCCCCGGGCGCGCCCAACAAAATCAGTCTCATGGTGTCCTCGGAGGGTTCTTGGATTTGTGTCGCGTCGCGCACGCAGCCCTCGATAAAGACAGAGTGCGGCGGACGGAATTGCGTCGAGGATAGCACGCGGCCCCGTGAACAATTTCGCCGGACACCGAAGGCGCCGATGGCGGAAAAGCAGTACTTAGGACTTCTTGACCCCCAAAGGCAGCTCTTCGTAGACTGATCCGGAAAGTTAAAAGAAGAAACAAAGATGACGCCATCGTGTCCACGATCCGGCGCCTCATCGCATCACGGGACCCATCCAACTTCATGCCCATTGCTTCCTCGCAGGCCGGCTGCATCCTCGACGCCAGCTGTGCGACCATGCCCACGCTCGGAGGCCGGCCTGCCCTCCAGCCGGTGTCCATCGACGGCGAGGAGGGGCTGAGCCGGCTCTTCCGCTACAGCCTGGTGCTCGCGACGCCCGAAACCCCGGGCCACAGCCCACGCCAGGCGGCCAACGTCAACATCAAGCCGATGGTGGGCGAGACGCTCACGGCCCACATCGTGCTCGACGGCCGCCCCGGCGCGGGTGGCAGCAAGCGGCACATTTCCGGGCTGGTGACGCGCATGCGCTTCTTGCGCCTGGAGAACCGTCGCGCCCTCTACGAGGCGGTGATCGAGCCCTGGCTGACTCTGGCCGTGCGCAGCAGCGACTACCGCATCTTCCAGAACAAGAGCGTGCTCGAGATCGTGCAGGAGGTGCTCGGCGGCTACGGCTTCGCGTTCGAGCTGCGCGCCACGCAGAGCTACCCGGCGCGCGAGTTCCAGGTGCAGTACGGCGAGAGCGACTACGACTTCGTGGCGCGGCTGCTGCACGAGTGGGGCCTGTACTACTACTTCGAGCACGCCGAGGATTCGCACAAGCTGGTGATCGTGGACGACATGTCCTCGCACCAGCCCTACGCCAACGCCGCCTACCGCAAGGTGCCGTTCCGCGGCGCCGAGGAGACCATCGCCGAGGAGCATTGCGACAGCTTCCAGGCCGCCGAATGCCTGCAGAGCGGGCGCTGGGTCACCGACGACTTCGATTTCCAGCGGCCGAAGGCGCGGCTGCAGCAGGTCAGCGCGATGCCGCGCAAGACCGCACAGAGCGACCGCGAGCGCTACGGCTGGCCCGGCGACTACATGGTCGAGTCCGAGGGCGAACAGCTGGCGCGCGTGCGCATGCAGGAGGCCGGCGTCGGCGGCGAGCGCGCCAGCGGCTCGGGCAACCTGCGCGCCGTGGTGCCCGGTTGCCTGCTCGAGCTCGAGCGCCATCCGCAGGACGAGGCCAACCGGCAGTACCTCGTGACCGACGCGCGGCTGCACCTGCAGGACGTGGGCGACGCGAGCGACCAGCAGGGCTTCGAGTGCCGCGTCGACTTCGAGGTGATTCCGACCAGCAAGGTCTTTCGCGCCGACGCGCCCACCGTGCCGCGCCCGCGCACCACGGGACCGCAGACCGCGATCGTCACCGGCCCGGCCGGGCGCGAGCTCTGGACCGACCAGTACGGCCGCGTGAAGCTGAGCTTCCACTGGAACCGCACCTGCTCGAAGGACGAGAACAGCTCGTGCTGGATCCGCGTGTCGTCGCCCTGGGCCGGCACCAACTTCGGCGGCATCCAGATCCCGCGCATCGGGCAGGAGGTGATCGTCGACTTCGAGAACGGCGACCCCGACCGGCCGATCGTCACCGGCCGGGTCTACAACGCCGACAACATGCCGCCGTGGGAGCTGCCCGCCAACGCCACGCAGAGCGGGCTGCTGTCGCGCAGCTCCGAAGGCGCGACCGACGCCAACGCCAACGCCTTTCGCTTCGAGGACAAGAAGGGCGCCGAGCAGGTGTGGCTGCATGCCGAGCGCAACCAGGACATCGAGGTCGAGCACGACGAGACGCACTGGGTCGGCCACGACCGCGCCAAGACCATCGACCACGACGAGACGGTGCACGTGGGCCACGACCGCACCGAGACGGTGGACCACGACGAGACCATCACGGTGCACAACGACCGCACCGAGACCGTCGACGGCAACGAGCGCATCACCATCCACAAGAACCGCAACGAGCGGGTGGACCAGAACGAGACGATCTCGATCGGCGAGAACCGCAAGGAGGACGTCGGCCTCAACGAGACCATCAAGATCGGCGTCAACCGCACGGAGACGGTGGGCAACAACGAGAAGGTGAAGATCGGCGTCAACCAGAACCTCACGGTGGGCTCCAACAAGCAGGAGACCATCGGCCTGACCAGCCTGAAGAACGTGGGCATCGCGCAGATGACCAACATCGGCGCGGCCTACAACCTCAACGTGGGCGCGACGTGGATGAGCAACGTGGGCTTCCTGCACACGCACAACGTCGGCTCCCGCTACGCGACCACCGTGGGCACCAGCTATTCGCTGAGCTCGGGCAAGACGGTCAGCGTGAACGCGGGCAGCACCATGGTGCACCAGGCCGGCGACGAGCTCACGCTGGTGTGCGGCGCCTCGTCGATCACGCTCAAGTCGGACGGAACCATCGCCATCCGCGGCGACCGCATCCAGGTCAACGGCGCCACCGTCGTCGACATGGACGGCCAGCACATCCACATGAACTGACGATGGCCATCGCCCTGATCAACGAGACCCCGTACCCCGCCTTTGGATTCGACACCGAGCTGTACGACGAGAAGGAATACCACAGCCTCGCCGCCAAGGCCACCTTCGCGATCACGGCCCAGGGCCTGTCGCCGCTCGAGGAACAGCCGCCGCTCAACATGGCCGACCGCTACGCGGGCGAGCCGGGCGCGTCGAGCCTGCTGCAGCCCAGCGACCTGATCCCGTTTCGCGAGCGCACCGACGTGCTGGTGACCGGCGAGGCCAGGGCGCCCGGCGGCGAACCGGCCCATGGCTGGCTCGCGCACGTGCAGGTGGGGGCGCTGCGCAAGTCGCTGCAGATCACCGGGCCGCGCCACTGGCGCTACCGCGCCATGGGAGGCTGGGAGCTGTCGCATCCCTCTCCGGTGCGCGGCGTGCCGCTGCTCTACGAGCATGCCTTCGGCGGCGAGCACCCGAGCGGCGACGACGCGCCGCGCGATGCCTGGCTCGCCAACCCGGTCGGCGTCGGCTTCGGCGGCCGGCGGCGCGGCGAACGCGGCGAGCGCTGGGAGCGCGACCGCGAATGGCCGGCGCCGCAGCTGCTGTCGCCCGACGAGACGCTGGCCGCCGCGCCCGGGCGCCACTACCGCACCCTCAACTTCGCGCCCGTGCCCGGCGACTGGCAGCCGCGCGTCTCGCGCATCGGCACCACCGACGAGGCCTGGCGCAAGCAGGTCGCGCCGCACCTGCCGCGCGACTTCGACCTGCGCTACTTCAACTGCGCGCCCGACGACCAGCAGACCAACGGCTACCTGCGCGGCGACGAGGACGTGGAGCTCGAGGGCCTGTTCGAGGCCGTGCGCGGCTTCCGGCTGCCGGCGCTCAAGGCCACCGCGCTGATGGCGGACCACGACGGCATCGTCGTGCCGCTGGACATGGACCTGTCGACGCTCCACATCGACCTCGACCAGGGCACGCTGGCGCTGGTCTGGCGGCTGACCACCGGCGCGCAGGACTGGTCGCAGGCCAGCCTCAGCATCATGGAGCGCTGAACGCATGGCCGCACCCGAGCAGGCGGAGAAACGCCACGAACACTTCGCGCTGGCCAAGGCGCCCGACTGGAAATACACGCCGCTCAAGCCCGACAAGGGCGTGCCGGTTCCCTACTGGACGATCTCGTACTTCGACGAGTCGGTGAAGACCGCCAACCGTTCCGACGGCCGCACCAACGAGTACTTCCTCGACCGCTCGCGCGTGCCGGTCAGCCGCGGCGGCGAGGCCGGCAAGGGCAAGGGCGTCATGTCGGGCACGTACATGGACGAGTTCGAGCCCAAGGAGTGGTCGCAGACGCTGCACATCGACGGCGGGCTGGCCGTGTTCAACGGCCACACGGGCACCATCAACAAGGGGAACGCGCCGGCCAAGGTCTACACCAGCATCAACCCCGAGCAGGCGATCGCCGACAAGGCCTGCTGGGAGCAGATGAAGACCAACATGGCCGCGCTCGGCGTGGCCAGCAAGGACCGCATGTTCGCGGACCCCGCGGGCTGCGGCAAGGACGTGCTCTCGGGCGCCTGGAACACCATCACCGGCGACGTGGCCGCGGTGGGCGACATGCTCGGCAGCGTGTGGGGCGGCATCAAGGCCTTCTTCTCCGATCCGCTGGGCTCGATGGGCAGCGCGGTCGACGGGCTGCAGAAGTTCGGCACCCAGGCGGTGGAGGCGGGCAAGCAGGTGGTGGGCGTGATCAACGGCCTGCGCGACGGCTCCATCACCATGGACGACCTGCTCGACTTCGCGGCCGACATGCTGCAGGACCAGCTCTGCGAGATCGCGGCCCAGGTCGAGGAGATGGTCAAGCAGGGCAAGGGCTGCGAGGCCGTGGGCGTGATCCTCGGCCAGACGGCGGAAGCCGTGGCCGTCTCGCTGGCCACGGCCGGCGTGGGCGCCGCGGCCGGCGGCGCGACCAAGGCCGCGCAGCTGATGGCCAAGGCCGGCATCACCAAGGGCGACGACATCGCCGCGGCGATCCGCAAGCTCAAGGAGTTCAAGAAGAAGCACAAGGAGCGGCCGCACGAGGGCGGCGAGCCGCATCCGCGCCGGCTGGCGGATGGGGAGGACTCGAGCACGCCGGGGGATGGACGATCGCCGCCGTGCGTGGTGTGCCCGCTCGTGGCCCATCCGGTGAACCCGGTGCTGGGTTGCAAGGTGCTGGCCGACGGCATGGAGCTGGACTTCGAGCTGCCCGCGCTCATGCCGCTGGTCTGGCAGCGCACCTACACCTCGAGCAATGCGCGTTCGGGCTGGTTCGGCCAGGGATGGGCGCTGAAGCTCGACGCGCGCATCGAGACGCGGCGCACGCCCGGCGGGCGGCGGCTCGTGCTGATCGATGAATACGGCCGTGAGGTGATGTTCCCCCTGCTCGCGCCGGGAGGGCGCCACTACAACGAGTTCGAGCAATTCGCGCTGAGCGCGCCCGACGCGGACCACCTGGAACTGCTCGGCCCCGCCGGCAGCCCGCGCCTGGTCTTCGGGAAGGCCGGCACGCGCTATCTGCTCGACGCGATCGTCGACCGCAACGACAACGCACTGCGCATTCGCTATGGCGCGCAGAGCCTGCCGGTGCGCATCGAGGACAGTGCCGGCAGGGCGTTCCTGCCGGTCTTCGAGACGCTGGCCGGCGGGGCCGTGCGAATCCGCCGGGTCGCGCTCGAGCGCACGGCGGGCCAGCCGCCGGTGACGCTGGTGACCTACGACTACAGCGCCGAGGGCGACCTGGTCCGGGTCGTCGATCGCAGCGGCCATGTCGCGCGCGAGTTCGAGTACATCGAGCACATGATGGTCTCGCACACCCGGCCCGACGGCATGCGGGTGCGCTACGAATACGACGTCTGCGCGCCGCGCGGCAAGGTGCTGCGCTGCGATGCCGACAACGGCGAGTCCTATCGCTTCGAGTACGCCGGGCGCGAGACCCGCGTGCGGGACCAGCTGGGCCGCGTCGAGGTCTACGAATTCAACCAGCACAGAGAATGGATCGGCACCGTCGACGCGATGGGCGGGCGGACCCGGCGCGAGCTCGATGCCTTCGGCATGCTGCTGGCACAGACCGATCCCGCGGGCCGCACCCGGCGCTACGCCTACGACGGCCAGGGCCGACCGACGCGCATCCAGGAGCCCGGCCCCACCGCGCAGGAGTCGCTGGTGACCTGGGTCGCCTACGACGACCGCCTGGGGCTGCCCAGCCGCATCGTCGACCCGGCTGGCGCGACCATCGAGCATCGCCATGACGAGCGCGGCAACGTGGTGGCGACCGTCGACGCGCTCGGGCAGGAGACGCGCTACGCGTACGACGGGCGCGGCCTTCCCGTCGAGATCGTCGACGCGCTGGGCAAGACACGGCGCATGGCCTACGACGCGGCCGGCCGGATCGTTCGCCATGTCGATTGCTCGGGCCTCGCGACGTCCTATGCCTACGACGATTGGGGCTACCTGGCGAGCGTGACCGACCCGCTCGGGCAGACCACCTCCTACCGGCACGACAGCCTCGGGCGGCTGCTGTCGGTGCAGTACGCCGACGGCGCCTGCGAACGCCAGGTCTACGACGCGGCGGGACGCCTGGTCGAGCACGTGGACGCGCTGGGGCGGCGCACCGAGTACCAGCTGGCCGTGGACGGCTTGCCGGTGCTGCGGCGCAACGCGCTGGGGCACGAGCTGCGCTACGAGTACGACAAGGCCCGCCGGCTGGTCGCCCTCTACAACGAGAACGCCGTGCGCCACGACTTCGTCCATGACGCGCTCGACCGCATCGTCGAGGAGACCGGATTCGACGGCCGGCACGTCCGGCGCCGCTACGACCCCAGCGGCCTGATGCTGGCCAGGATCGAGCTGGGCTGCCTGGACCGCCGGCAGCGGCTCGCGCGCCGCCTGGCGCTCGAGCAGCAGCGCGAGGGCGCGGGCCGGGGCGGGCTGCCGCGGCAGCGCTCGGCCCCGACCTACGAGGACCCGTGGGGATTCGGCCTGGCCGACGAGGTGGCCCCGAGTTCCGCGCTGCCCGGGCATGCGATCGTCACGCACTACGAGCGGGATGCCGCGGGACGACTGGTTCGCAAGGAGGTCGCGGGCCACGCGGTGGGGCCCGATGGGGTGAGCCGGCCCCAGTTCAAGGTCACGCGCTACCGCCACGACGCCGCCGGCCGGCTCGTCGAGGCCGTCAACGACGCGGGCAGCCGCAGCCGCTTCGTGTTCGATGCGGTGGGGCAACTGATCGAGGAAAGCCGTACCGGCATGGGCCCCGAGGCCCGCTGGCGCCACCGCTACGACCCGCTGGGCCATCGTGTGTCGACCCTCCTGCCCGACGGGCGGACGCTGAACTGGCTGCACTACGGTTCGGGGCATCTGCACCAGGTCAACATCGACGGACGCGTGGTCTGCGACATCGAGCGGGATTCGTTGCACCGCGAGACGGCCCGCAGCCAGGGTCGTCTGCACAGCCGCTATCGCTACGACGCGGCGGGGCGCCTGGCCGAGCAGACCGCCTGGGCCGCCGAGGCGCAGGCCGGGCCCGATGGAATCGAGGGGCCGTCGCTGGCGGTGCTGCGGCGCCGCTACGCCTACGACCGCGCCGGCAATCTGTCCGAGTCGATGGATGCGCGCCATGGTGCCGTGCGCTATGCCTACGATCCGGTCGGCCGCCTGCTCGCCGCCGCGCAGCCGGACCTCGCCGAACGCTTCGCTTTCGATCCGGCGGGCAACCTGCTGGCGGCCGATGCGCCCGCGGGCAGCTCTGCGGGCCTCGTGCGCGACAACCGCGTCGAGGTCTTCGAGGACAAGCGATACCGCTACGACAGCCATGGCAACGTGATCGAGAAGCGCATCGGCAAGCACACCGCGATCCGCTTCGAATGGGACGTGGAGCACCGGCTCCAGCGCACCGTCGTCACCCGCGGCGGCGACGCGGGCGCCGCGCCGCTGGTCACGCACTATGCCTACGACGCCTTCGGCCGCCGCATCCGCAAGACAGACCGCTTCGGCCAGACCCTGTTCGACTGGGACGGCAACCGTCTGTGCGGCGAGCTGCGCGGCAGCCGACGGATCGTCTACCTCTACGAGGGCGACGGCTTCGTTCCACTGGCGCAGATCGTGAGCGATGCCTCGGCCGCACAGCAGCCCCCGGCCATGCCCGCGGCACCGGTGGCGGCCGACGCTGCCGGCGACGAGGAGTGGCAGCCGCGAAAGTCGCAGGCCGTCTTCATGGAACGGATGCTGGCGCAACAGCGGCGCATCCGTGCGGTGGCGCGGGGCGAGGCGGAGGCCGCGCCCGACGACGGGAAGGCGCACGACGATGGCCAGACCGGCGCGACGGTTGCGCGGCTGGCCGACTGGCGCGCGCGCTACTACCACAACGACCATCTCGGCACGCCGCGCGAATTGAGCAGCGAGGCGGGCGAGATCCTCTGGCGCACCAGCTACAAGGCCTGGGGCAACACCTGGCGGCTCGAGCAACATGCCGAGCGCCTCGCCGGCCAGGAGGAGGGCGAGGTGGTGCAGAACCTGCGGTTCCAGGGGCAGTACCGGGACGACGAGACCGGCCTCCACTACAACCGCTTCAGGTACTACGACCCCGATTGCGGCCGGTTCGCCAGCCAGGACCCGATGGGGCTCTCGGGCGGCATCAACCTGTTCGCGTATGCACCCAATCCGACGGGGTGGGTCGATCCGCTCGGGCTGGTCGACATCAAGCACTTTCCCTCGCACGAGAGCATCTGCGGCTTCGCCGACCTGGTGCCCGACAACCCCAAGCGGATCTCGGTGGGCGGCCACGGTACGCCGCTTCATGACTGCAACAACGTCCCCCTCACCGTGCAGGAGATCGCCGACGAGATCCGGGCCCATTCCAAGTACAAGAAGGGCATGGGCGTCGACCTGCTGTCATGCTCCACCGGTGCCGGTTCGGCCAGCTATGCCCAGCAACTCGCCAACGAACTCGGCGCGACGGTGCGGGCCCCGGACACCTTGCTGTGGTACTACTCGAACGGCGCCTTGCTGCCCGCGCCCCGCGATCCGGCGAACCCGGCCTTGCCGGACACGAAGAACCCGGGGACCATGCGGCGCTTCAAGCCGCAGAAGCGGCATCGGCGATGCCCTTGACGAGAAAGGCGCAATGAACGTGGATCCGATCACCGGCGCGACGCGCTTCCTTCTGGACGAAACGGCGCTGAAAGCGTCTGAGCTCGCCTCCGAGGCGGGTGACGGGCTGGCTTCGTACCGTCTGTTCGAGCACCACCAGAAGGGGCTCGGCGATCTGGTCCGGGGCGTTCCGTTCCTCCTGCGCAGCGCGGATCAGCGGCATCCGCTGGCGCTCTACCAGGTGGGGTTGATGCGGCTGGGCCAGCTTCCCTCGCAGGGGGTGCCCAGGGACGAAGCGCGCGGGCGTGCGGATCTGCGGGCGGCGGCGGACCTGGGCTTCGAGAAGGCCGCGGCCTACCTGGAAAAGCTGGCCGGCCGCGCCTGAACCCGGTCGCGCGTCTAGGCGAACAGCGCCCGCACCCGCGCCAGGTCTTCCGGCGTATCCACGCCCGGCCCCGGCGCCGCGTCGCTCACATGCACCGCGATGCGGTGCCCATGCCACAGCGCGCGCAACTGCTCGAGCGCCTCGATGCCTTCGAGCGGCGAGGGCGGCAGCGCGGGGAATCGGCGCACGAAACCCGCGCGGTAGCCGTAGATGCCGATGTGGCGCAGCGGCGCGGGCGAGGGCAACTGCGCGGGCGGCACGCCCGGCGCGGCGCCGTCGCGCCACCAGGGAATCGGCGCGCGGCTGAAATAGAGCGCGTTGCCCTGCGCGTCGAGCACGGCCTTCACGACGTTCGGATTGAGGTAGTCGGCCACCGAATCGATGGCATGCACCGCGGTGCTCATCGCGGCGTCGGGCCGCGCGAGCAGCGCGGCGGCCACGGCGTCGATCAGCGCCGGGTCGATCAGCGGCTCGTCGCCCTGCACGTTGACCACCACCGCGTCGCCATCGAGGCCGAGCTGTTCGCAGGCCTCGGCGAGACGGTCGCTGCCGCTCGGATGGTCCTGGCGGGTGAGGATCGCCTCCACGCCGTGGGCCTGGCAGGCGGCGAGGATCGAGGCATGGTCCGCCGCCACCACGACACGCGCCGCGCCGGACTGCGCCGCGCGCTGCGCCACGCGCGCCACCATCGGCACGCCGGCGATGTCGGCCAGCGGTTTGTCGGGCAGCCGCGTCGACGCCAGCCGGGCCGGCACCAGAACCGTGAAGCTCACAGTCCGAGCTCGTCGTCGGACAGCGTGCGGGCCTCGTTCTCGAGCAGCACCGGGATGCCGTCGCGCACCGGATAGGCCAGGCGCGCGCTGCGCGAACAGAGTTCCTGCTTCTCGGGATTCCAGGTCAGGGGGCCCTTGGTGACGGGGCAGACGAGCAGTTCAAGCAGCTTGGTGTCCATCGGTCGATGATAGCTTTGCGTCGAGCGCCGCGAGGAAGGCTTCGGAGGGGGTGAACAGCAGCGGCACGGCCAGCGCATCGGGCCTCTTGCGCCAGAGCTTGACCGCGTCCTTCTCGGTGCACAGCAGCAGGTGGTCGGCCGGCAGGTCGTCGTGCCAGTCGGCGAAATCGTGGTGGTCGGGCAGGGCGATGGTTCGCTCGGGTTCGATGCCTTGCGCGCGCAGCATTTCGAAGAAGGCTTCGGGCCGCGCGATCGCCGCCAGCGCCGTCACCGGGCGCGCAGCCAGCGAGGCCAGCGGCGTTCGGGTGCCGTCGTTCGCTACCGCGTAGGTCGCGAGCTGACGCGTGGCGGTGAAGCCGCCGGCGAAGGCCGGATGCTCGCCGCTGTGCAGCACCAGGTCGCAAGCGCGCGGCCAGGGTTCGCGCAGCGGGCCGGCCGGCAGCAGCCAGCCGTTGCCGATGCCGCGGTCGTCGAACACGCAGACTTCGATATCGCGCGCCAGTGCCAGATGCTGCAGGCCGTCGTCGCTCACGATGAGCTGCGTGGCGGGATGGGCCGCGAGCAGCGCGCGCGCGGCCTCGGCGCGGCGGCGCGCCACGAACACCGGCGCGCCGGTGCTGCGACGGATCAGCGCCGGCTCGTCGCCGACCTCGCGTGGATCGCTGTCGGGCAGGACTTCGCGGCAGTCGTCGGTATGCCGGCCGTAGCCGCGCGACACCACGCCCACCCGCCAGCCGCGCGCACGCAGATGCTGCACCACCGCCATCACCACCGGCGTCTTGCCCGCGCCGCCCGCGATCACGTTGCCGACGATCACCACCGGCACGGGCACGCGTTCGGTAGGCAGCCAGCCGAGGCGATAGAGCAGCGCGCGCAGCGCCACCAGGGTGCGAAAGAGCAGGGACAGCGGCCACAGCAGCATCGCCAGCGGGCCGCGCCGCAGCCAGGCGTGCCGAAGCCGGGAGGCGGTTGCGCCGGCGTCGGTGCCGTTGCGCCCCTGCGACGGCAACTCAGTGCCCGGCTTGCGCCGTCGACTGGGCGGCGAAGGTGATCTGCATCAGGCCCGCGCGGCGCGCGGCCTCCATCACCGTCACCACGGCCTGGTGCGGGCTGCTGGCATCGGCGCTGATGATCACCACGCTGTCCTTGCCGCCGGTGGCGGCCGCGGCGAGCGCCGCCGCCACGGTGTCGACGCTGCGGTCGGGCAGCTGCGTCTTGTTGATCGAATAGCGCCCGTCGGCCGACACGCCGACGATCACTTCTTTGGGGTAGTCGCGCTGCGCGTCCACGTCCGCCGTCGGCAGCCGCAGTTGCATCTCGGTGAACTTGCTGTAGGTGGTCGACAGCATCAGGAAGATCAGCACCACCAGCAGCACGTCGATGAACGGGATCAGGTTGATCTCGGGCTCGTCGCGCGCGCCGTGGCGAAACTGCATGCGGCCGCGGCTCACCGGGCGCTCCCGGCGGCGGCCATGGCGGCGGTGCGCGCCCTCATTTGCGCAGCGCGTTGAGATGGCGCGCGAAGCGCTCGCCCGAGAGTTCCAGGTTCAGCAGGTACTCGTCGACGCGGCTGCGGAAATAGCGCCAGAAGATCAGGGTCGGGATCGCGACGATCAGGCCGAAGGCGGTGTTGTAGAGCGCGATCGAGATGCCGTGCGCGAGCTGCGCCGGATTGCCCGAGCCGACCGCGCCGCTGGTCGGCGACTGCGAGCCGAAGATCTCGATCATGCCGATCACCGTGCCCAGCAGCCCGAGCAGCGGAGCGGCCGAGGCGATGGTGGCGAGGGCGGGCAGGTAGCGCTCGAGCCGGAGCGCCACGGTGCGGCCCGAGGCCTCCATGGCGGCGCGCAGGTCGTCCTCGGTGCAGCGCGGATTGGCGTTCAGCGCGCGAAGCCCGGCGGCCAAAACCTGGCCGAGCATCGAGTTGTTTTCCAGCTTGGTCACCACGTCGGGCCCCGGCACCGCGTTGTGCGACACCGTGATGGTTTCTTCGAGCAGCTTGGGCGGAAGCACCTTCACCGTCTTGAGACTCGTGAAACGTTCTATAACAAGCGCGAGTGCGATCACCGAGCAAGCGAGCAGCGGCCAGATGGGCCAACCTGCAGCAACTATGATGGAAAACAAGGAATCCTCCGGCCCCGTAGGCTGTCAATGCGCGGCGATTATCCACCGAGCCACCATCGCCACAGCGCTTGTTTGCGTGTCGGCCAAGACGCACAGATTCTGTGGATAACTTTGTGATTAACCCGCTGCGCAAGTCGCCGCGAGCCGCGCCAACTGGGCTTTCCATTGGATCGATTGAATTTTGGGCACCGCTTTTTTAAATGAAATCAACAACTTGCACGAGAAACCGTGCAATTGTCCGACCCCCGGGGCCTGGCACCCGAGCCACGGCACCCGTTGTGGAAGAGTGGCAAATCACGATTCGGCGGTTCTGTGAACTTGCATGACCCGAACCCGGCCGCCGGACCGCGCGTGTGGGCCGTCGGCGCGCTGTGCCGCGCGGTCGCCGACGCGCTCGATGCCCGCTTCAATCCGGTCTCCGTGCGCGGCGAAATCTCCGGTTTCTCGCGCGCGGCGAGCGGACATTGTTACTTCTCGCTCAAGGACGAATCGGGCCAGCTGCGCTGCGCCATGTTCCGCCGCGCGGCCGGCCTGCTCGATTTCTCGCCGCGCGACGGCGACCAGGTCGAGGTGCGCGGGCGCCTCGCGGTCTACGAGCCGCGCGGCGACCTGCAACTGGTGGTCGAGAGCCTGCGCCGGGCCGGGCAGGGCGCGCTGTTCGAGCAGTTCCTGCAGCGCAAGGCGCGCCTCGAGGCCGAGGGCCTGTTCGATCCGGCGCGCAAGCGCGCGCTGCCGGTGATGCCGCGCGCCATCGGCGTCGTCACCTCGCTGGGCGCCGCGGCGCTCCACGACGTGGTGACCGCGCTGCGCCGGCGCGTGCCCCACATCCCGGTGACGGTGGCGCCCGCGGCGGTGCAGGGTGCCGGCGCGCCCGGCGAGCTGGTGCGCGCGCTGCAATCGCTCTATGCGCTGCAGCCGGCGGTCGACGTCATCCTGCTGGTGCGTGGCGGCGGCTCGATCGAGGACCTCTGGGCCTTCAACGACGAGAGCCTGGCGCGCACCATCGTGCAGAGCCCGGTGCCGCTGATCAGCGGCGTGGGCCACGAGACCGACTTCACCATTGCCGATTTCTGCGCCGACCTGCGCGCGCCCACGCCCACCGCCGCGGCCGAGCTGGTCAGCGCGCCGCAGGCGCTGTGGCTCGATGCCCTGACACTGCTCGAGGAGCGCCTCGACCACGCCATCGGCGCGCGGCTCGACGTGCTGGGCCAGCGGCTCGACCAGGCCGCGGGCCGGCTCGGTCGTCCTTCGTCGCTGGTCGCGCGTCAGCAGTTGCGGCTCGCGCACCATGCGCAGCGCCTGCACTATGCAGTGCTGTCGAGGACGCAGCGGCAATCGCAGGCGGCCCAGGCGCTGGCCGGCGATTTCCCCGCGAAGTTCGAGCGCGCGCTGGTGCAGCGCCGCGAGCGCCTGGAGCGCGTCGCGCTGCGGCTGAGGCTGCTCGATCCCGCGCTCGTGCTGCAGCGCGGCTATGCCTGGATCACCGACGCCGACGGGCGCGCCGTCGTCAGCGCGAAGGCGCTCGCACCCGGCGATGCCGTCGTTGCCCGCCTGTCCGATGGCTCCGTCGATCTGACCGTCGTGTCACGCGGCCCGACGGGAACGCGTCCGACGTGAGTGCCACGATTCCTTTCTAGAATCATCGATTCCCCACAACCAACCCACGAGAAAAAACCATGGAACATGTGCTCCCACCCCTGCCGTACGCCCTCGACGCGCTGGCACCCGAGTACTCGAAGGAGACCCTCGAGTACCACTACGGCAAGCACCACAACGCCTACGTGGTGAACCTCAACAACCTGCAGAAGGGCACCGAGTTCGAGTCGATGCCCCTCGAAGACATCGTCAAGAAGTCCAGCGGCGGCATCTACAACAACGCCGCCCAGATCTGGAACCACACCTTCTTCTGGAACTGCATGAAGCCGCAAGGCGGCGGCGCTCCGAGCGGCGCGCTGGCCAAGGCCATCGATGCCAAGTGGGGCAGCTACGACGCCTTCAAGGAAGCCTTCGTGAAGTCGGCCGTGGGCAACTTCGGCTCGGGCTGGACCTGGCTGGTGAAGAAGGCCGACGGCAGCGTGGACATCGTGAACACCGGCGCCGCCGGCACGCCGCTGACGACCGCCGACACGGCGCTCCTGACGGTCGACGTCTGGGAACACGCCTACTACATCGACTACCGCAACCTGCGTCCCAAGTTCGTCGAGACCTTCCTGGCCAAGCTGGTCAACTGGGGCTTCGCCGAAAAGAACTTCGGCTGAGATCGACGCAAGGCACCATCACGGTGCCTTCATGCAAAAAGCCCCGCACGCGGGGCTTTTTGCTGGGCCAACCGGTACCGGTTGGCGGCGTGCGGATGCGGCGGGACTCAGCGCTTGCCCGCGGCGAACAACTCGCCGGTGATCTTCGCGCCCTTCTTGATGTTCTTCTTCTTGAACCAGCCCTGGTTCATCTCGAGCACGTACTTCACCGGCTCCTCGGAGCAATGCGACTCGTCGGTCTGGGGCTTCATGTCGGCCAGGTTGACGATGCGGCCGTCCTCGGCCACGAAGGCAGCCGTCAGCGGCAGCAGCGTGTTGCGCATCCAGAAGCATTGGGTGGCCGGCTGCTCGAACACGAAGATCATGCCTTCGGCCTGCGGCATCTCCTTGCGGAACATCAGGCCGACCTGGCGCTCGACCGGCGCCTGGGCGATCTGCGCATCGATGGTGTACAGGCCGATCGACAACTTGGTGCGCGGGAGGTTGGTTTGAGGTTCCTGCTGGGCGTGGGCCGGTGCGAGCAGGGTGGCGGAAACGGCGACGGAGAAGGCCAACAGGGCGGCAAAACGCTGGAGCATCGGGGTTCTTTCAGACTCTTCCATACAAAGAGGCCGTGCCCGGCCCCATGAAAAAAGCCCGCTGACGCGGGCCTGGCGGGCATGGCCTGTGAAGGCGGCTAGCTTACGCCTTCTTGGTGGCGACGTGGGCCTTGGCGACCTTGCGTGCCTTGTGCTTCTTGGCGGCGGCGTGCTTTTTGGCCGGTGCCTTGGCCTTGGTGGCGGCAGCGGCGGGAGCTGCTGCTGCGGGTTCGGGTTGTTGAGCAAAGGCACCGAATGCGACGAGACCGGCGACCAGGGCAGCGAACAGCTTCTTCATGACAAATCCTTTGAGATTGTTAGATATGGACCACCTCCCTGTGGAGGTGCGTGTTCAACGGAAAGCATTCGTTGCGGTTGACAGTGCGGGCCCTGGAAGAATGAGCAAAGAATGAGGGCGAAAAAAAAGCGCTCCGATGGAGCGCTTTCTTTCAAGAGGACGAATCCTTACTGGGGCGTGCCGCCTTGGGTCGACTTGCGCTTCACGCTGCCGTCCTTGTTGCGACGACGTTGGTCGCGGCTTTCAGCGCGCTTCTCGCCGGAGGTAGCAGCCTTGTCGGTGCCGATGGCGCCGCCTTCGGGCGTCTTGGCGATGTCGCCAGCGGGAGCGGCCACCTTGCCAGCGGGACGTGCGTCCTTGCGGGCTTCAGCGCGTTGTTGCGCCTTGCTGTTGCTGGCGTTCCCTTGCTCGGGGGTGGTGCCAGCCGGGTTTTGGGCATAGGCGCCGGCTGCGAACAGGCCAGCGATCATGACTGCGAGAAGTTTGCTCATTGATGGATTCCTCTATCGAGAATTGGTTGGAAACGCCTCCCGGCGAGCAGAAGGTCAGGCACTAACGAGGCCGGCGGCCCGCAGGTTGACAAACGCCCACTGATGGGTTGCGTCTAAAATGTACAGCGATTTGTTCGCGCGCTGTACAGCGAATCCCCCTCGCTGTCTGAATTCGCAGACAGTCGTCTCGAATTACTGCCACTCCGGAGTCTTCTCCCCCTCATGTCCAGCTACCAGCACATCAAAGTCCCGACCGAAGGCCAGAAGATCACGGTCAACGCCGACAACTCGCTCAATGTGCCCGACCAGCCGATCATCCCCTTCATCGAAGGCGACGGCACCGGTCTGGACATCACGCCGGTGATGCTGAAAGTGGTGGATGCGGCGGTGGCCAAGGCCTACGGCGGCAAGAAGAAGATCCACTGGATGGAGGTCTATGCCGGTGAGAAGTCGACCAAGGTCTACGGTCCCGACGTCTGGCTCCCCGAGGAAACGCTGCACGCCGTGCGCGACTACGTCGTCTCGATCAAGGGCCCGCTGACCACGCCCGTCGGCGGCGGCATCCGTTCGCTGAATGTCGCGCTGCGCCAGGAACTCGACCTCTACGTCTGCCTGCGTCCCATCCAGTACTTCGAAGGCGTGCCCAGCCCGGTGCGCGAGCCGCACAAGACCAACATGGTCATCTTCCGCGAGAACTCGGAGGACATCTACGCCGGCATCGAGTTCGAAGCCGAGAGCGACAAGGCCAAGAAGCTCATCAAGTTCCTGCAGGAGGAAATGGGCGTCAAGAAGATCCGCTTCCCCGACACCTCGGGCCTCGGCGTCAAGCCGGTGTCGCGGGAAGGCACCGAGCGTCTGGTGCGCAAGGCGCTTCAGTACGCGATCGACAACGACAAGTCGAGCGTCACGCTGGTGCACAAGGGCAACATCATGAAGTTCACCGAAGGCAGCTTCCGTGACTGGGGCTACGCCCTGGCCCAGAAGGAATTCGGCGCCGAACTCATCGACGGCGGCCCGTGGATGAAGTTCAAGAACCCGCGGACCGGCAAGGACATCACCGTCAAGGACAGCATTGCCGACGCGTTCCTGCAGCAGATCCTGCTGCGTCCCGCCGAATACAGCGTCATCGCCACGCTCAACCTCAACGGCGACTACGTGTCCGACGCGCTGGCCGCGCAGGTCGGTGGTATCGGCATCGCCCCGGGCGCGAACCTGAGCGACACCGTCGCCATGTTCGAAGCCACCCACGGCACCGCGCCCAAGTACGCCGGCAAGGACTACGTGAACCCCGGTTCCGAAATCCTCTCGGCCGAAATGATGCTGCGCCACATGGGCTGGAAGGAAGCCGCCGACCTGATCATCAGCGCGATGGAGAAGTCGATCGCCAGCAAGAAGGTCACCTATGACTTCGCCCGCCTCATGGACGGTGCCACGCAGGTGAGCTGCTCGGGCTTCGGCCAGGTGATGATCGACAACATGTGATCCCGCGCTCGGCGTCCTCGAACGCCGAAGCGACAGTCACAAGCCCCCGGGGTTCTCGCGAACCCCGGGGGCTTTTTCTTTGGGTGCGCGCTTCTCGTTTTTGACGGTCCGGAAAGACTCATTGGGGGCAAAGATCACGGTTGAAGTTATGCCTGTGCGCATTTAACTATTGCTAGAAACTGGGGACGAAAAAACACGCGCCCCCCTCGACAGAATCGCGCTCATCGAGGACCAGGGGAGCGTGAAATGAGGGAGAGCAAAACGCAGCGATCGATGCCGTCGCACGCGCAAGCCGCGCATCGTCTCGTGCCGGCATGCATGCGATTCGAGCGCGGGGAGGGCCGGCCATGACGCTGTCCCGCCGCGCGCTGTTCGGCAAGCTCGACCTCACGCTGTTTCGCGCGCTCGAATCGGCGACGGCATTCGCGAGGGTGCGAGGCCATTCGCACGTGGAACTCGTGCACTGGCTGCACCAGCTTCGGCAGGCTGGCGACAGCGACCTGCATCGCCTCTGCCATCACCATCGCATCGACCCGCAGTTGCTCGACAAGGACTTCGGCGACGCCTTTTCGAGCCTGCCCGCCGGTGCCTCGTCGTTGAGCGATTTCTCGCATCACATCGAAGCCGCGGTCGAACGGGCCTGGCTCCTGTCCAGCCTCGAGTTCGGCACTTCCTGCATCCGCGGTGCGCAATTGATGCGCGCGCTGCTGCAGACGCCGGACCTGCGGCGTGTGCTGTTCGAGATCTCGTCCGCGTTCCGTGCGCTGGCGGTCGAGCGGCAGCCCGATGAACTGCTCGCGCTCGTGAAGGGCTCGCCCGAGGCAACGGAAGGACCGCACGACGGCTCGCGCGCGACGCCAACGACGCGTGGCGAAGCCATCCCCATGGCGGTGTCCGCCACCACGGCGGCCTCGGCACTGGCCACCTACTGCACCGACCTCACCGAAAGCGCCCGCGCCGGCCGGATCGATCCCGTCGTCGGTCGCGGCCAGGAGATCGGCGCCATGGCCGACATCCTGCTGCGTCGGCGCCAGAACAACCCCTTGCTCACCGGCGAGGCCGGCGTGGGCAAGACCGCGGTCGTCGAGGGGCTCGCCCTGGCGATCGCCAGGGCCGAGGTTCCGCCCAAGCTGCGCAACGCACGGCTGCTGAGCCTCGATCTCGGCGCATTGCTGTCGGGGGCCGGCATGCGCGGCGAGTTCGAGGCCAGGCTCGAGTCGCTGCTGCAGGAGGCGGTGCAGTCGACGCAGCCGGTGATCCTGTTCGTCGACGAGGTGCATGTGCTGGTCGGCGCGGGCGGCCAGGCCGGAACGGGAGATGCCGCAAATCTGCTGAAGCCCGTGCTCGCGCGCGGTGCGTTGCGCGTCATCGGCGCGACCACCTGGCGCGAATACAAGCGCTACATCGAGAAGGATCCGGCGCTCGCGCGCCGTTTCCAGGTGCAGCAGGTCATGGAGCCGCACGCGGCCGCCGCCATCGACATGGTGCGCGGACTCGCGGCCACCTTCGCCGCGCACCATGGCGTGACCGTGCTCGACGAGGCGGTGCGTGCCGCCGTCGTGCTGTCGCAGCGCTACCTGCCGTCGCGTCAGTTGCCCGACAAGGCCATCAGCCTGCTCGACACCGCCTGCGCACGCGTCGCCATGTCGCTGCACGTGCCGCCACCCGCGGTGATGGGCTTGCGGCAGCGCATCGCGTCGCTCGCGGTGGAGGTCGAACTGCTGCGCGACGAGACCCGGATCGCCCAGGGCTGCGAGACCCGGCTCGCGCGAATGATCTCGGCGCGCGAGTCGCTCGAGAAGATCCGCGACGAACTCCGGACGCAGAAGAACAAGTGGCAGGGGGAGAAGGCGCTGGTCCGGCGGATCCAGGCGCTGAGGGTAGAAGAAAGAAAGGAGGGGGAGGATGAGCCGGACCATCCTCCGCATCTCGATGTCTCGGCGCTCGAGGAGGAACTCCAGGCACTCCAGCAAGGCGCGCCGCAGGTCTTTCTCCAGGTCGACGAAGCGGTGGTCGCGAAGATCGTCGCCGAGTGGACCGGCATTCCCGCCGGCCGGCTGCTCACCGACGAGGCCGCGGCCGTGCTTCAGCTCCGATGCGCGCTCGAGCGGCGCGTGCTCGGCCAGTCGGGTGCGCTCGACATCGTCGCGCAGCGCATCCAGACCGCGCGCGCGCGGCTCACGGATCCGTGCAAGCCCGTCGGCGTGTTCCTGCTGGCCGGCCCTTCGGGCGTGGGCAAGACCGAAACCGCGCTGGCATTGGCCGAGGCGATGTACGGCGGCGAGCAGAACCTCCTCACCCTCAACATGAGCGAGTTCCAGGAACCGCACAGCGTGGCGACGCTGCGCGGCGCGCCGCCGGGCTACGTCGGCTACGGCGAGGGCGGCGTGCTCACGGAGGCCGTTCGCCGCCGGCCGCATGGCGTCGTGCTGCTGGACGAGATCGAGAAGGCCCATCCCGACGTGCACGAGGTCTTCTACCAGGTGTTCGACAAGGGGTGGATGGAGGACGGCGAGGGGCAGCGCATCGACTTTCGCCACACCACGATCCTGCTCACCAGCAATGCAGGCGCGGCCTTCATCGAGAAGGCCTGCGGCAATCCCGCGTCGATGCCCTCGATCGATGCCTTGTGCGCGGGTCTGGCCGCACCGCTGCGGCGTGTGTTCTCCGCGGCCTTCCTCGGTCGCGTGACGGTGGTGCCGTATCTGCCGCTGTCGACGCCGGTCATGGCCGGCATCGCCGCGCTGCAGCTGCAGCGCATCGCGGACCGGATGGGAGAGCAGCACGGGATCGATCTGAGCTACGCGGACGACCTCATCGCCCACGTCATCGGTCGATGCCCGATGCACGACACGGGAGCCCGGCAGCTTGCCGCATTCATGGAGCAGCAGCTGTTGCCGGTCCTGTCGGGTCACTGGCTCGATGCGTTGCAGGGCAAGCGAGAGATCGCCCGCATGCACGTGGGCCTTCGAAGCCACGACGCGCAAGGGCCTGCAACCGGGGCGCAGGGCGCCGCCGAGAAGCGCATCGCCTGCCACGTCGAGTACGCCTGAGGGGCCCTCCGCGGCATCCGGGTTTTCGCTTTCGCTCAAGGGCCTGTTCGTGCGGGCCCGTCATTCACTGTCTTTTTCAGGAGGGGTTTCATGATCGACAACAGCAGCCAGAAGTTCATCGCCCGCAATCGGGCGCCGCGCGTGCAGATCGAGTACGACGTCGAGGTCTATGGGTCCGAGAAGAAGATCGAATTGCCTTTCGTCATGGGCGTGCTCGCCGATCTGTCGGGCAAGCCGGCCGAGCCGTTGCCGCCGGTCGCGGAGCGCAAGTTCCTCGACATCGACGTCGACAACTTCGACGAGCGCATGAAGGCGGTCGCCCCGCGCGTCGCGTTCGCCGTTCCCAACACGTTGACGGGCGAAGGGCAGCTCCTGGTCGACATCAGCTTCGAGAGCATGGAGGACTTCTCGCCGGCGGCCATCGCACGGAAAGTCGAGCCGCTCGCACGCCTGCTCGAGGCCCGCAGCCAGCTCGCCAACCTGCAGACCTACATGGACGGCAAGGCCGGTGCCGAGGAACTGATGAACCGGCTGCTGCAAGACCCCGCGCTCATGAAGTCGCTGGCTTCCGCCGCCAGGCCCGCGCCCGAACTCGGATGCGACGCCGACATCGCGGCGGCCGCCTGACGGTCGATCCATTTCAAGGAAACGCCATGTCATCCAGCGACGCCATCGTCCTCGCCGAGCCCGCACCTCGCGGCTACGGCGAAGTCTCGGACTTCTCTTTCCTGCTCGACCGGGAGTTCCGCCCCAAGACCGACGCAGCCCGCGGCGCCGTCGAGGCCGCGGTGCGCACCCTGGCCCAACAGGCCCTGGTCCATGCCGCGACCATGACCGACGATGCCTACACCAGCATCCAGGCCATCATTGCCGAGATCGACCGCAAGCTCTCGGCGCAGATCAATCTCGTGCTGCACAAGGAGGAATTCCAGCAGGTCGAGTCGGCCTGGCGGGGCATGAGCCACCTCGTCAGCAACACCGAGACCGACGAGAAACTCAAGATCCGCTTCATGGACGTCTCGAAGGACGAGATCCGCCGCACGCTGCGCCGCCACCGGGGGACGGCATGGGACCAGAGCCCGGTCTTCAAGCGCATCTACGAGGAGGAGTACGGCCAGCTCGGCGGCGAGCCCTACGGTTGTCTGGTGGCCGACTACTACTTCGACCACACGCCCGCCGATGTCGAACTGCTCGCCGCGATCGCCAAGGTGGCGGCTGCCTCGCATGCGCCGTTCATCGCCGGATCCGCGCCCTCGCTGCTCGGCATGGAGTCCTGGCAGGAGCTCGCGAATCCCAGGGATCTCGCGCGGATCACCTCGAACCTCGAGCACGCACCCTGGAATTCGCTGCGCGGCATCGAGGACTCGCGCTACATCGGCCTCGCCATGCCGCGCTTCCTGGCCCGGCTTCCCTATGGCGCGAAGACCAATCCCGTCGACGCCTTCGATTTCGAGGAGGAGACCGAGGGCGCCGACCATCGCAACTACGTCTGGAGCAACGCCTCGTATGCGATGGCGGTCAACATCAACCGCAGCTTCAAGCACCATGGCTGGTGCACGATGATCCGAGGCGTCGAGTCGGGCGGCGCGGTGGAGAACCTGCCCTGCCATACCTTTCCGACCGACGACGGCGGCTTCGACATGAAATGCCCCACCGAGATCGCGATCTCCGACCGGCGCGAGGCCGAGCTCGCCAAGGCGGGCCTGATCCCGCTCGTGCATCGGAAGAACTCCGACAGCGCGGCCTTCATCGGCGCGCAATCAATGCAGCGGCCGCAGGAATACATGGACCCCGATGCCACCGCCAACGCCCACCTGGCGGCGCGTCTGCCGTACCTCTTCGCCAGCACGCGGTTCGCGCACTACCTCAAGTGCATCGTCCGCGACAAGATCGGCAGCTTCAAGGAGCGCGACGACATGCAGCGCTGGCTCAACGGCTGGATCATGAACTACGTCGATGCCGACCCCGCGAACTCTTCGCAGGAGACCAAGGCGCGAAGGCCGCTCGCGGCCGCCGAGGTCGTGGTCGAGGACATCGAGGGCAACCCCGGCTACTACGGCGCCAAGTTCTTCCTGCGCCCGCACTTCCAGCTCGAGGGTCTGACGGTCTCGCTGCGGCTCGTGGCCCGGCTGCCGTCCCTCAGGGAAGAGGCCTGAGCGGGCCGTCCGCTTCTTCGAACCAGGCCCCGCGGTCCATGCGGCGGCTCGAAACCAACAACGAGAGAACAGGGAGTTCGCATGTCTCAAGACATCTTTCTGAAGATCGACGGCATCGAGGGCGAGTCGCTGGATGCCGAGCACAAGAACGAGATCGAGGTGCTCGCCTTCAACTGGAAGGCGTTCCAGGAGTCGTTCATGCATGCCGGCTCGGGCGGCGGCGCCGGCAAGGCCACGGTGGAAGACCTCGAGTTCGACCACTACATCGATCGCGCCAGCCCCAACCTCATGAAGTACTGCCTGACCGGCAAGCATGTCCAGGAAGCGAAGCTGACGGTGCGCAAGGCCGGCGGCAGCCCGCTCGAGTACCTCAAGTACACCTTCACCGACGTGATCGTCACGGCCGTCCATCCCTTCGGCGCGAACTCCGACGCGCTGCGCATCAAGGAACGCGTGCGGCTCTCGTTCTCGAAGATCAAGCAGGAGTACGCGGTGCAGAACGCGCAGGGCGGCAGCGCCGGTGCCGTGACCGCGGGCTACGACATCAAGGGCAACAAGGAGTCCTGAACCGGGTCCCGACCTGCGTCGTCCGGCTGCTCTGCCTCCTGTCACTCCCATGCGCCTGCTCCGACTTTGCATGCTCGTCGTCATGCCGCTGATGGCGATGCCGGCGATGGCCCAGTTCTCCCATCCGAGGGAGCAGACCCGGCTGGAGCTCGCGGTCATCGCCGAAGCCGAGGTCAACCCCGACGACAAGGGCCGGCCGGCGCCGATCCTGGTTCGCGTCTACGAACTGAAGTCCAGCGCCGCGTTCGAGACGGCGGACTACTTCACGCTGCACGGCAACGACAAGGCCTTGATCGGTACCGACATGCTCGTGCGCGAGGAGTTCATCCTGCGGCCCGGCGAAACGCGCTCGATCCGCCGCAAGTCGCATCCCGACCTGGCTGCGATCGGCGTGCTGGCGGGCTACCGCGAGCTGGGGGCCTCCGACTGGCGCGCCGTACGGCAGGTCGAGGCCGCGCCCGAGATCGCCTGGTACCGCGCCGTGCTGCCGGCCCGCAAGCTCAAGCTGGAGGTCCGGCTGCAGGCCAGGGGCATCCGGCTCGTTCCCGCCGATTGAGCGCCGGCCATGCAAGCGAGCACCGAACCATGAGCTGGTACAACAAGGTCGTCTGGAGCGAAGGGCTGTTCCTGCGCCCGCAGCTGTTCCAGCAGCAGGAGCGTTATCTAGAGCACTTGGCCCACAAGCGCGCGGCCGCGCTCGATCCCTTCTACTGGGGTTTTCATCGGTATGCGATCGATGCCGAGTCGCTGTCGCTCGGCAAGCTGGTGCTGGCCGACGCGGCGGGCATCTTCCAGGACGGTACGCCCTTCGACGCGCCCGCCCACGCCCTGCCACCGGCACCGCTCACGGTGGGGCCGGAGCACATCGACCAGGTCATTCACCTCGCGGTGCCCATCCGTACACCGAACGGCGAGGAGACCACTTTCGACGATGCCTCGACGTCGGCGGGTTCGCTCGCGCGCTTCGGCGTGTTCGACACCGAGCTGCGCGACGCCAACTCGATCGGCCAGGGACCGAAGCTGGTGCAGCTCTCGCGCCTGCGTCTGCGGCTGCTGCCCGAGCGCGAACTGACGGACGCCTGGATCGGCCTGCCGCTCGCCAAGGTCACCGTTCTGCGATCCGACGGCAGCATCGCGCTCGACAGCCGGCTGATCCCGCCCGTCTCGGGCTATGGCGCCAGTGCCTTGTTGAGCGACTGGATGACGCACTTGCACGGGCTGTGCCGCCTGCGTGCGGATGCGCTCGCCGCGCGGTTGAGCGGCAGCGACGGCAAGTCCAGGGAGACCGCGGAGGTGTCGGACTTCCTGCTGCTGCAGATCCTCAACCGCTACGAGCCGCTGCTCGAGCACTGGCTGCAGGTCAGGGACACCTCGCCGCAGCAGCTGTTCGTGACCTTGCGCGCGCTGGGCGCCGAGCTGGCCACCTTCGTGCGTGCCGGCAGTCGCCGCCCCGCGGCCCATGGCGGCTACCGGCATGTCGACCCCTATCTGTCGTTCAAGGGGCTGGTGGCTGACGTGCAGTCGCTGCTCAACGACGTGCTGGTGCGCAGTGCCCAGCCCATCGCGCTGGCGCAGCGGGCCAACGGCGTGCACGTCGCGAGCGTCGAGCCCGCGGAGCTTCGGGGTTTCCAGAGCCTGGTTTTTGCCGTGGCGGCGCACCTGCCGCCGGACCAACTCGCGAGCCAGTTCGTCGCCTGCTGCAAGGCCGGGCCCAGCGACCGCTTGCCCGAACTCATCCGTTCGCATCTGCCGGGCATTCCGCTCCAGGTTCTCCCGGTGCCGCCGCGACAGATTCCTTTCAACGCCGGCTTCGTCTATGTCCAGCTCGAGCCGCAGGGCGCCCTCTGGGAGCACATGGTCCGCCATGGCGGCCTGGCGCTGCATGTGGCGGCGGAGTTTCCGGGGCTGCGCATGGAACTCTGGGGAGTGCGCGAGAAATGAAGCGCGTCCTGCATCGCGATGCCCGTGCCGCGCGGTGGCCAGGGGGGATGGCATGAGCACGCCGATTGCCCAACTCCCCAAAGAGCACGCCCGGCTGCTCGACGGTGGCGGCGCGCCCATGACCATCACCGGCGCCGACCTGGCCGCGGGATTCTTCACAGGCGTGGCCTGGCACGACCTGCGCTTTGTCGATTGCGACTTCGCGGGCGAGTGCCATCTGCGGCTCGATGCCATGTCCGGTTGCCGCTTCGTCGACTGCCGATTCGTCGCGCCAGGCCATGACTTCGGCGTGATGAGCGACGTGCGCTTCGTGCGTTGCCGAAGCTTCGGACACGCGGTCTTCGGCGGCCGGGACGGAAGCACCGGCGTGGTCTTCGAGCAGTGCATCTTCTCGGGTGGCGATGCGGCGCCGCATGCACGCGAAGGCATCGGCAGCACGGGCGAAACGACTTTTGCCAACTGCACGGGCAGCGGCGCCGTTCTCGTGGCCGGAACGCGGCTCGTGATCGAGGGCTGCCGCTTCGACCACACGAGTTTCGTGATCGGCCGGCAGCGAAGCCGCGGCGTGCCGTTGGCCGCCACCGTCGTGATCGAGAACACGCAGGGCACGGGCGTCTGGCGCATGACCGATGCCCGCATGCGGAGCTGCCATATCCGCAACAGCCGCTTCGAGCGGATCGTCGACGACGGATCCGAGTGCGAGGCCTGACGCCACGTCGTTCGAACCCCTTTTTTTCGCTTGCCAACGCCACCATGCACGACTTCGAAGAAAAGAGCGATCCGGCATTCGGTGCCGATGACTTCCACGACGGCTTGGCCGATCCGCTGTTCGCGGACGGCGCCGATCGCGCGAACGCATCGCCCGCCGAGGGCGGTTCGGTGCGGGAGCGCGTGGCCGTCATCGCGGCGGCCCGGAATCCCTTGCTCGAAGCGGCCGGTCCTTTGCTGCGTGCGCTGGCGGACCTGCCGCCGACCCTGGGCGCGGAGGGCGTCCAGCTGTGGCATGGATTGCTCGAGCGCGAGGTCGCGGCGTTCCAGTCGATCTGCGCCGCCGCGAGGATCCGCCACGAGCATGCGCTGGCCGCGAGCTACGCCTTGTGCACCGCGATCGACGAAGCCGCGAACAGCACCGCGTGGGGCGGCGGGCAGGCGGGCGAGGCGGGCGTCTGGGCCGGCCTGCAGCTCGCAGCCAGGTTCCATGGCGATACCAAGGGCGGCGACAAGTTCTTCCTGCTGATCGGCCGGCTGGCCACCGACCCCGAGCAACACGCCGATCTGCTCGAGCTGATGTACCAGGTCCTCGGCCTGGGTTTCGAGGGCCGCTTCAGCACGGCCGCGCACGGCAGGCGGCAGCTCGAAGCCGTGCGCCATCGCCTGTTCGAGCTGCTCGCGACGGTTCGCGTCGAGGTGCCCCATGCGCTGTCGCCGCACTGGAAGGGCGCGCCAGCGGGGCGATTGCGGCTGGCGCGCAGCCTGCCGGTGTGGGTCACGGGCCTCGTGGCCGTGTTGGTTCTTTCGGGGCTTTTCGGCTGGTACAGGTACCAGCTCTCGGCCATGGGCTCGGCGTTGACGCAGCGCATTGCCGCGATCGGCCGGATGCGGCCGCCGACCGCGGCGATGGTTCCGCCGGCCAGGGCGTTGCGTCTGAAGGAACTGCTGTCGGCCGAGATCGCGCGCGGCAGCGTGAGCGTCGAGGAGGATGCGCAGCGCAGCGCCGTCAGCTTCCGTGGCGACCAGATGTTCGTGCCGGGCCGCGCGAGTCTCAACGCGCGGACGCTTGCGGCGCTGGGCAAGGTGGCCGACGAGATCAATCAGGTGGCCGGCACGGTGCAGGTCATCGGGCACACCGACAACCTGCCGATACGCACGCGCGAGTTTCCCGACAACCAGGTGCTGAGCGAAAAGCGCGCCGCGGCCGTCGCCGCCGTGCTGCTCGACAAGGGTGTCGAGGCCTCGCGCATCCGCAGCACGGGACAAGGCGAGACCTCGCCGCTGGACGACAACGCCACCGTCCAGGGGCGCGCTCGCAACCGGCGCGTGGACATCGTGGTGTCCCAAGACGCGGGCATCGATCCGCAGGCCCGGGCCGCCGCGTCCGTGCGGGGCGAAAGCCTGCCGCCGCTTCCTCGTTGAACAGACAGCAGAAAGGTCGCAGCTCCATGCCATACCTCAAGCAAGTGGGCGCATTCCTGGTGTCGCGGCCCATCCTGGCGCTGCTGGCGGTCGTGCTGGCGGGCTGCGCCATCTGGTTCGCGGGCGATCTGCTCGCCGTCAACGGTGTGCGCCCCCTTGCTGCGCAAGAGGTTCGGCTGGCGCTGATCGTGCTGTCGCTGCTGCTCGGCATCCTCTGGCTGGCCTCGGGGCCCTACAGCCTCTTCGGCGTCGCGGCGCTGTGCCTGCTCGTATGGCAGGCGGGGCCGACTTTGGCGATCGGGGAGGCCCAACCGCTTTCGCCGGTCTGGGCGCGCGTTGCGCTGATCGCCGCAGTGCTGCTGCTGTACGCCCTCTACGGCTGCTTCCGCCTCTGGCAGGCCTTGCGCAACGACGACGACCTGCTCGCGAAGCTCCTGTTTCGCAAGACACAGACCCATGGCAACGAGGTCGCGAAGGAAGAACTCAGGCGCGTGGCCGCGGCAGTTCAGGCCGCAGTGGCGGCGCTGCGAAAAATGCGCGGGCTCGGCGGGTTGCGCCGAATGCTGGATGGCAAGCGCCACCTGTACGAACTGCCCTGGTACCTGGTCGTCGGCAGTCCGGGCGCCGGCAAGACGTCCGTATTGCTCGGCGCGGGACTCCAGTTCCCGCTGGCACGCCAGATGGGGCTCGGCGCCCGAACGACGCCGTCCGATGCACCGGCCGAAACGCCGCATTGCGACTGGTGGATCGCGAACGAGGCCGTGTTCATCGATACCGCGGGCCGCTACACCACCCAGCAGCGCCATGCCACCCGCGATGCCGCCGAGTGGCTCGGCTTCCTGGCCCTGCTGCGCCAGCATCGCGTGCGCGCACCGATCAATGGCGTCGTCGTCGTCCTGAGCGTGACGGAATTGCTGGGCTCGGGTGACGCCGAACGGTCCGCGCATGCGGCGCTGGTGCGCGATCGCCTCGCGGAGCTTCGCCGGGAACTGGGCATCCGTTTCCCGGTGTACGTGATCGTGACCCAGATGGATCGGCTGCGCGGCTTCGGCGAGTACTTTCATTCGCTCACGAGCGACAGCCGGACCCAGCCCTGGGGCTTCACCTTGCCGCTCGAAAAGGCGGGGCGCATCGGTTCGCGCGGCAGCCCGATGTTGGACGGCGAGGCCTTGCACCAGCGGGTTCGCACCGAGCTCGCCACGCTCCAGGAGCGGATCGAGGCCGGGCTTCGCGCCCGGTTGAACGAGGAGTTCGATGTGGAGCGACGGCGGCGCCTCTTTGCGCTGCCGCAGGAGCTGGCGGGGCTTTCATCGCGGCTGGCGCCGCTGCTCGAGCAGATCTTTCTCTCGTCCCGGTTCGACGATACGCAAAGCCGGGAGGCGCTTCGCGGCGTCTATTTCACGAGCGGCGCCCAGTCGGGCTGCGAGTTGCCGGCGGATGGCCGCACGCTGCTGCAGCGGATGCGGCGGCGCCTCGCACAAGCGCAAGAGCGGGAGCAGGGCATGCCCGCATCCGATCGCCCGGAGGAACAGGAGAACACCGTCGCGACGCACGGCCGGCAAGGCTTCTTCATCCACGATGTGCTGGCGCGCGTGATCGTTCCCGAAGCGCATCTCGTGCGCCCGAACCTGCGGTGGGAATTCCGCTATCGGCTGCTGCGGACCCTGGGCCATGCGCTGGTCGTCGTGCTCTTCGTCTGGCTGGCTGGCGCCTTGGCCTCGAGTTTCGCGAACAATCGACGCTACCTCGAGGCGGCGGGCCAGCGAACGCAGGCGCTGGCGCTGCAGGTGGGCTCGCTGTTCGAACGCTTCAGGGCCATCGACGTTCCGGATGCGCTGAACGCGGCGCGCGAACTGCCGGGACAGCCCGGGCTGGATCTGGACCACCCGGGCAGCGCCTATCTCTACGGCCTCTACGCTGCCCCCGACGTGCTGGCGGCGACCGACGAGACCTATGCCCGACTGCAGAACCGCATGCTGCTGCCGATCATCGTGCGGCGCATGGAAGCCGCGTTGTCGCAGCGCGTGAAGGAGGGCGATGCCAAGGCGGCCTACGACGCGCTGCGGGCCTACAAGCTGCTGTTCGACCGGGAGCGCTACATGCAGGGCGGTGCCGCAGACGTGCGCAACTGGGTCCTGAAGGACGGGGCGACCCCCGGCAGCGCCGCCGTGTTCCACGGGCGGGCGTCGGTGGCCGAGCATGCGGCCGCGCTCTTCTCGGGCGAGCGGGCGCTCGAACTCGATGCGCTGCCCGACGAAGCGCTGGTGCGCGCGGCGCAGGATTTTCTCGGCACCCAGGCCGCCACCCAGCGGGTCTACGAGCGCGCGAAGGCGACGATGGAAGCCGAGGCGCCCCAGGCGTTCACGCTGGTTCGCGCGGTCGGGCCGCAGGCCGGCACCGTGTTCGCGCGCGACGGCGGGTTGCCGCTCGAGAAAGGCGTGCCGGGGCTCTTCACCTACGACGGCTACCACGAGGTCTTCGGCAAGCGCCTGCCGGTTTTCATGGCGCGTGCCTTCGACGACGACGGCTGGGTCATGGGACGCGGCGCTGCTTCGTCGGCCCGGGGCCCGGTGCGCGAGGCCGACGGCGATCCGCGGCTGGACGACATCCGGCGCCTGTACCTCGAGGAGTACGCGCAGCACTGGGAGCACTTTCTGGGCTCGATCCGTCCGGTCGGCGGCAGCGATGCGGCGGCGACGAACCTGGGTTTCGACCTGAGCGTGCTGCGACAGCTCGCGGCGCCCGATTCGCCGCTGAGCCGGCTGGCGCGAGCCGCCGCACGCGAAACCACCTTGTCGCGCCCGCTGATGGTTCAGCCGGAAGAGGCCAAGGGCCTGCTCGACAAGGCGGCCGAGCAGTTGAGCCGGCAGACCCAGGCGGTGGGACGCCGTCTCGGCATCCGTGCCGAGGAGCGGATGGAGCGGCAGCTCGTCGACAACCGTTTCGCCGCGCTGCGCGAACTGGTCACCGGCCAGCCCGACGCGGGCATGGTGTCCGCCGGCACGACGGGCGCCATCCGGCCGGGGCTCGAAACCGTCACGGGCCTGGTCAACGAGTTCTACACCCTGCTCGTGGTGGCGGACACGGCCCTGAGCGCGCGCAGCCTGCCACCCGGCGGCGCAGAGGTCGGTGCGCGCCTGCTGCTCGAGGCCGGGAAATTGCCGTCGCCGTTCCGGGAGGTGCTGACGGCATTGGCCACGAGCGGCGGCGGCAAGGTGGTGCAGGGCGCGACCGAAATCCTGCGTGGCCAGGCCCAGCTCCAGTTCGACCGCCTCATGGGCCTGATGGGGCAGCAGGTCGGCGAGCCCTGCAGGCGCGGCGTGGAAGGCCGGTATCCGCTGGCGTCGACGTCGCAGGATGCCTCCATCGAGGACTTCACGCTGATGTTCGCCGCGGGAGGCGCGGCCGACGAATTCTTCGGCAAGCATCTGGCGATCTACGTCGATACCAGCGTGCGTCCCTGGCGCTACAAGGATCCTGGCAGTACCGCGGGTCTCGCGGTGCCCGAGGCGCCCGCGAGTCCGGCGGCGCCGATCGCGGCGACGGCCGCCACCGGTCCCACCCTCACGGGAGAACTGCTCCAGCTGCTGGCGCGCGGCGGTCCGGACCTCGAAACTTTCGACCGGGCGCAGCAGATTCGCGATCTCTTCTTCCGCGAGGCGGGCGGCAGGAAGCTCGGTTGGCGGCTGGAGCTCAAGGTGCTCGAACTCGAACCCAGCATCACCGACCTGAGCATCGACATCGACGGGCAGGGCCTGCGCTATGTCCATGGGCCGGTGCAGGCGTTTCCCGTCCTCTGGCCCGGACCGCGTGGCGGATCGATGGCGGAGCTGAGCGCGAATCCCCGGGTGTCGGGCCCGACCTCGACCCTCGGCGGCAGCGGACCCTGGGCGCTGCTGCGGCTGCTGGACAAGGGCCGCATCGTGAACACGGCGACCCCGGGCCGCGTGGGCGTTGAATTCCAGTTCGACGGGCGTCGGGCGCTGCTCGATATCGGCGCCGGCAGCCAGCCGAATCCGTTCAACAGCGATCTGCTCAAGGGGTTTCGCTGCCCCGGGCGCAGGGGGTGATCCGATGCTCGGCGAACTGATCGCATCGTGGCAGGTGACCCCACCCGCCATCTGGGGCAAGTTGCCCGGCCACGCGGACTTCGTCCGTTTCGACACCGGGCTCGGCGAGATCTCGGCCTGGCGCGCCTGGCTGGCGCTGGAAGGCCGGCGATGCGGCATGCCAGCGGGCGAGGGGGCGGTGGTGCCGGGACCTCGCGGCGAAGGAGCCCGTGCACTGCCGGTGGCTTTCGTGCTGTCGCCCGGGACGCTGCCATTCGCTGCGCGGCAGTGCGTTCTCGGCGTCATCGTTCCTTCCTGCGACAGCCTCGGGCGTCGTCATCCCTTGATCGTCTACCAGGCGGCGAGGCCGCACTGGATCAGGAAACACTACCAAAGCCATGCGGCGCAGCCTTGCGACTGGCAGTTCTGGCTGGCCCGGATGCTCGCGCGCCATGTGGCAACGGGCAAAGCCGCGAGCTTCCGGACGCTGGTGTTCGCCGTTCAGGCGCTCTGGGTCGAGCAGTCGGGCGTCGAGGGCCACGATGCCCGGCGCCGTCGGATGCAGGCGGTGATCGACCGCTGGATCGGGGCGGGACCGGTGGCCGACCCCGCCGCGCGTGTACGCGGCGTTCGATATCTGCCCTGGTCCGACTGGCCAGACCGGACATGGAGCGCGCACGCCGGCAACGCGTTCTGGCTGCAGGACGCCGAGGGCCGTTTCGTCGATGCCAGCCACCGGCTGCAGCCGGCCTGGGATGTGCTGCCATGAGCGCGGACGATCCTTTCGGCGTGCTTGACATCGCGGGCGCCCGGCGCCGGCCGCAGGCCGATGTCGTGACCTCGCTGCTCCAAGAGGGGCCGCCGATGGCGCGGCCTCTCGAGCCATTTTCGGGCCGCAACGGGCGGTCTTCTTCCATCGGACGGGCGGCTGGGGCCTGCGAGCTGTTCGATCGATGGCACGAAGCGTTCGAGCGCGCGGTGCGCGATCCGCGCGCACTCGCCGGCCATGCCGATTGGCGGCAGGCTCCGGAGCCCGAGGGGCCGGCCGCACCGACGCTCGCGCAGTTGAGCGCGCAGGGCGCCGCGTTTCCCTCGTTGCTCGACATCCTCCATGCGCGCGGCAGCATCGACCAACTGATCGAAGGCTTCGACCGGCTCGACGGTCCCGATCTGCTGGCGTTCGAGCCGCCGGCCGACGTGCTCGCGGCGTTCGCTCCCGAACTCGTGCGGCAGGCCGGCTTCGACCTGCCCGGATTGACGCGGCGCGAGCACCACGACATCGCGCCCGACAGCCATGTCCGCATCGGCGGACGCGCGGGCGACACCGAGGAAGCGGCGACATGAACGATGCGTGCCATGACGATGGTCCGGCGGCACGGCAGACCGCGGCGGCGCTCGACGAAGCCAGCCGCACGCCCTGGAAGTTCGGCTTCTTCGCGCTGCTGCGCCGGTTGGCCGCTTCCAGCCCCGAAAGGCCGCCGATCGGGCTGGCGGCGAGGCCGCAGCAGGAAGGCTTCAGGCTGGGGCAGGCGGCGGCCCTGGCCTTCGCGCCGCGCGAAATCGCCGAAATCGTGCTGCCGCTTCGGCCTGACCCGGCGGAAGCCGTGGCGCCGCGAGCCGGGCCGCACCGCGGCGGCAACGATCCGTCGCGACCGCTGATCCGGCTCTACGGACTGGGCATGCTCGGATCGAACGGTCCCTTGCCGCTGCATTTCACCGAGATCGTTCGCGATCGCATGGAGAACGCGAACGACAGCACGCTCGCGGACTTCCTGGACCTGTTCCATCACCGCTATCTCACGCACATGTACCGTGCCTGGGCGCAGAGCCAGGCGGCGGCGGGGCTGGACCGCCGCGGCGACGAGCCTTTCAGCCGCTATGTCGCGCGCCTGAGCGGACACGATCCCAACGAGATTCTCGATTCGGTGCTGCCGTCGCATGCGCGGCTGGCCGCCGCTTCGCATTTGGTTCGCGAGGCGCGCGATCCCGACGGCCTGGCGGGCACGCTGGCGCGCTTCTTCTCCATGCCGGTGCAACTGCGGGAATTCATGCCGCAGTGGATCCGCATCGCACCCGAGGAGTGCAGCCAGTTGGGAAGTGCCCGCGCATCGAGCGTGATGGGCGACGGCGCCCTGGCCGGCGAGGTGGTCGCCGACCGGCAGTCCAGGTTCCGGCTGGTGCTCGGGCCGCTGACGCTCGAGCGCTACCTGCGGTTCACGCCGCAGGGGCGCGATCTCCCGTTGCTGGTCGAGTGGGTCCGTGCCTTCGTCGGCCACGAGTTCGTCTGGGACGTCGAACTGCGGATCCGCCGCGACAGCCGGCCGCCCGCGCGCCTCGAGGCTTTGCGCCGGCTGGGATGGTCGACCTGGCTGGGCGGGGACGACGCGGCGAAGAGCGACGCCGAGGGCCACACGGCGGGCATGGTCTTCGAGCCCGAGCAGTACGTCGGCACGCCGGAGTCGCGATGAATTCGAGTCTCGATGTGCCCGAGCCAGCCGTGGATTGGGGCCACCAGTGGCTGCTCCCCGTGAGCCCCGCGGCGCCCTGCGGCCCGAGCCTCGAGTACGACCCGGACTATGCGGTGCTGCGTTCGCGCATGGTGCCGCGCGTCGAGGCGCAGTACGGCGATTTCATCGGCCTTCCCGAGGCGCCGAACTGGGGCGACATCGAGCGGGATTGCGCGCAGCTGCTGGCGCGCACCCGCGACATCCATGTGCTGGTCTGGCTCTGCCGCGCACGCACCCGGCTCGCGGGCGCCGCGGGGCTAGCGCAGGCGCTCGCGCTGCTGGCCGCGGTCCTCCCGCGTTGGCCGGACGCCGTGCATCCGCAGCGCGTGATCGAGGGCGAAGAGGACCCAACGGTGCGCGCGAACGCCGTCGCGGCGCTGGCCGATCCGGAGGGACTGGTCGGCGACGTCCGGGACATCGTGATCGAGACGAGCACCGCCGCGCGTCTGAGCGTGCGCGATGTCGAGCGGGCATCGCGCGTGTCCGCCGGTGCCTCGCTACGGGATTCCGTGGTCCAGCAGCTGTCCGAGCTGAGGCGGACATCGGCCGCGGACCCCCAGGCACCGTTGAATCGGTTGGCGAGCGCCGCACGGTCGCTCGACGGCATCGCGCGCTGGAGCCGGGCACAGCTCGGCGGCCATGCACCCGAACTGCGCGCGCTCGAGCAGTTGCTCGAGCCGTTCGGTGTCGCTGCGCCGGAACCGCCCGCCCGGCGCGCCTCGCCGGTACCTGCCATGCGTCTCGACGACGCCGTGACGGTTGCACGGCCCGCTTCGCGCGACGAAGCGCTCAGCGCGATCCGGGCAGTGCGGGCCTGGTTCGAGGTCCATGAGCCGAGCACCCCGGTCGTCGTGCTGCTGCGCCAGGCCGAAAACCTGGTCGGAAAGCCGTTCTCGGAGGTGGTCGGGGCGATCCCGCAGGATCTGCTGCAGAAATGGGAGGCCGGGCGGTGAGTTCGCTCCCCTCGGCATGGCTGCTCGCGGGAGCCGTGGCCATCGGCTGGCTCGGCGGCGGGGTGTCGGCCTGGGTGTTACTGCGGGCAAGGCGCAAGGCGCCGCGGGCCGTGGAGGAGGGCGCCGGGCCCGAGGAACCCGCGACGATCCTCTTCGCCGCCGACCTGGTTGTGTCGCCTCCCGAGCCCGAGCCCACGGCAGCGCCCAAGCCCGTTCCCGCCCCGGAACGCGGGCTGCTCGAGCTCAGCGACGAGGACATCGACGCCCTCCCTGCGGAACTGCCGGCCGCCGAGCACGGCCAAAGGCGCAAATTGCCGGCTCCCCGAAAGCCTGTTCTGCGGAATATCTGAGCGGGATATCGTCAAAATCCGTTGAACGGATTTTTGACGGCGTATGAGCCGCAAGCCTCTTGATTTGTCGAATTCTCGCCACCAGCTTTTCCCGAGCCGGCACGGCGCTTGCACGCTCTATAGAATCTTTTTCATGGCAACGAGAATTCCTTCGACCCCTCCCACGCCACCGGTGCGTAAACCGGCGCGAGACGACGGAGATTCGGTCGTCCTCGAGCGGCGTCCGCAGAAAACGGCGCCACCCCAGATGTATCAGGTGGTCATGCTCAACGACGACTACACGCCCATGGAGTTCGTGGTCGTCGTCCTGCAGGAGTACTTCAGCAAGGACCGCGAAAGCGCCACCCAGATCATGCTCAAGATCCACCTCGATGGCCGCGGCGTCTGTGGGGTCTATTCCCGCGACATGGCGGCCACCAAGGTCAACCAGGTGATGGAGGCGGCCAAGCAGGCAGGGCATCCTTTGCAATGTGTCAGCGAACCCGTGGAATGAACCTGTTGATTTAGGCAAGCTCCAACCCATCTGAGAACTTATTTACAGCAAGGCAAAAAGGAAATCACATGATTGCCCAGGAACTGGAAGTCAGCTTGCACATGGCCTTCGTCGAGGCCCGGCAACAGCGCCACGAGTTCATCACCGTGGAGCATTTGCTGCTCGCTTTGCTGGACAACCCGAGCGCCGCGGAAGTTCTGCGCGCCTGCTCGGCCAACGTCGACGACCTGCGGGCGTCGCTCACCAACTTCATCAAGGACAACACGCCCCAGGTGGCGGGTACCGACGATGTGGACACCCAGCCCACGCTGGGCTTCCAGCGCGTGATCCAGCGCGCCATCATGCACGTGCAGTCCACCGGCAACGGCAAGAAGGAAGTCACCGGCGCCAACGTGCTGGTCGCGATCTTCGGCGAGAAGGACTCGCACGCGGTCTACTACCTGCACCAGCAGGGCGTGACCCGCCTCGACGTGGTGAACTTCATCGCCCACGGCATCAAGAAGAGCGATCCGCCGGAAGCCGTCAAGGGCAACAGCGAAGCCTCCTCGAACGAGAGCGAAGAGGGCGGCGGAGAGAAGAACGAGAAGGCCTCGCCGCTCGAACAGTTCACGCAGAACCTCAACCAGATGGCCAAGGACGGCAAGATCGATCCGCTGATCGGCCGCGAGTACGAGGTCGAGCGCGTGATCCAGATCCTGTGCCGCCGGCGCAAGAACAACCCGCTGCTGGTCGGCGAGGCCGGCGTGGGCAAGACCGCGATCGCCGAGGGCCTGGCATGGCGCATCACGCAAGGCGACGTGCCCGAGATCCTGGCCGAGTCGAACGTGTTCTCGCTCGACATGGGCGCGCTGCTCGCGGGCACCAAGTACCGCGGTGACTTCGAACAGCGCCTGAAGGGCGTGCTCAAGTCGCTCAAGGACAAGCCGAACGCGATCCTGTTCATCGACGAGATCCACACGCTGATCGGCGCCGGCGCGGCCTCGGGCGGCACGCTCGACGCGTCGAACCTGCTCAAGCCGGCGCTCTCGAGCGGCCAGCTCAAGTGCATCGGCGCGACCACCTTCACCGAATACCGCGGCATCTTCGAGAAGGACGCGGCCCTGTCGCGTCGTTTCCAAAAGGTCGACGTGGTCGAGCCCTCGGTGCAGGAAACCGTCGACATCCTCAAGGGCCTGAAGTCGCGCTTCGAGGAACACCATGGCGTGAAGTACGCGGTGGCCGCACTGCAGGCCGCGGCCGAGCTGAGCGCCAAGTACATCAATGACCGTCACCTGCCCGACAAGGCGATCGACGTCATCGACGAAGCGGGCGCGGCGCAGCGCATCCTGCCGGCGAGCAAGCGCAAGAAGACCATCAGCAAGACCGAGGTCGAGGAAATCGTCGCGAAGATCGCGCGCATTCCCCCGGCCAACGTCAGCAACGACGACCGCGGCAAGCTGCAGACGATCGAGCGCGACCTCAAGAGCGTGGTGTTCGGCCAGGACAAGGCGCTCGAGGTGCTGGCCTCGGCCGTCAAGATGGCGCGTTCGGGCCTGGGCAAGGGCGACAAGCCGATCGGCTCGTTCCTGTTCTCGGGTCCCACGGGCGTCGGCAAGACCGAAGCGGCCAAGCAGCTCGCCTACATCATGGGCATCGAGCTGATCCGCTTCGACATGTCGGAGTACATGGAGCGTCACGCGGTGAGCCGCCTGATCGGCGCGCCTCCGGGCTACGTCGGTTTCGACCAGGGCGGTCTGCTGACCGAGGCCGTCACGAAGAAGCCGCACTCGGTGCTGCTGCTCGACGAAATCGAGAAGGCGCATCCGGACATCTTCAACGTGCTGCTGCAGGTCATGGACCATGGCACGCTGACCGACAACAACGGGCGCAAGGCCGACTTCCGCAACGTCATCATCATCATGACGACGAACGCGGGTGCCGAGACCATGAACAAGGCGACCATCGGCTTCACCAACCCGCGGCAGGCCGGCGACGAAATGGGCGACATCAAGCGCCTGTTCTCGCCCGAATTCCGCAACCGGCTCGATGCCATCGTCAACTTCAAGGCGCTCGACGAGCAGATCATCCTGCGCGTGGTCGACAAGTTCCTGCTGCAGCTCGAAACGCAGCTGGCCGAGAAGAAGGTCGAGGTCACGTTCACCGACAAGCTGCGCAAGCACCTGGCGAAGAAGGGCTTCGATCCGCTGATGGGCGCACGGCCGATGCAGCGCCTGATCCAGGACACGATCCGTCGTGCACTGGCCGACGAACTGCTGTTCGGCCGCCTGACCGAAGGCGGGCGCCTGGAAGTCGACCTCGACGAGAAGGACGAGGTACTGCTCGACATCCAGCCGCTGCCGAAGAAGGAAGGCAAGTCGAAGCCCGAAGCGGAAGAGGCCGCGGCCGGTTAAGACAAGCGAAGGAACTGGGCATTCCGTGGCCGACGAGGCCGCGGAAGCGCCCCCAAAGGCCGGTAGCATCGCGCTGCCGGCCTTTTTCTTTTTGAGGGGTCCGCCCCTCGCCTTGATCCTCCCCGAACTCAGTCCCGAATGGAAAACCGGCCTCTCCCTGGCATGGAGCGGCTACATCGCCGTGCTGTCGGTCTGGATCGTGATGCAGAAGCGCGCGCCGGTGTCGACGATGAGCTGGATCCTCTCGCTGGCGCTGCTGCCGTTCGCGGGATTCGTCATCTACTACTTCCTCGGGCCGCAGCGCCTGCGCAAGCAGCGGCTCAAGCGCCTGCGCACCCGCGCGAACGCCAACGCGCAGGCCGACCTGGCGCGGCTGCGCGACGCGGCCGAGCATGCGCCGCCGGCGCTGCAGCAGATGGCGCGGCTGGGCACCGCGACCTGCGGCATCCCGGTATCGAGCGCCACCGGCGTCGAGCTGCTCTCGGGCGGGGCGCGCACCTTCGACGCGATCTTCGAGGCGGTGCGCGCGGCGCGCGACCATGTGCATCTCGAGTACTACATCTTCGAGCCCGACACCATCGGCACCGCGCTGCGCGACCTGCTGGTGGCACGCGCGGGCGAGGGCGTGAAGGTGCGGCTGCTGATCGATGCGCTAGGCTCCCAGCGCATCGGCCGCAAGTTCATGGCGCCGATGCTGGCCGCGGGTGTGCAGGTGGCGCTGTTCCACGACACCAGGATCGGCCGCCGCCTGCGTCCGGTGACCAACTACCGCACCCACCGCAAGATCGTGGTGTGCGACGGCCGCGTGGGCTTCACCGGCGGCGTCAACATCACGGACGAGGAAGACAAGCGCACGCGGCCCGACGCCTACCACGACGTGCACCTGCGCGTGGAAGGCAGTGCCGTGCGCTGGCTGCAGACCACCTTCATGGAGGACTGGACCTATGCCACTGGCGAGGACCTGCACAGCTTCGGCGACGGCCTCGATGCCATGCTGCCCAAGGTGGAAGCCGGCGAGATCCCGGTGCAGATCGTCACCAGCGGACCCGACAACACGCTCGAGGCCATCCACCGCATGCACGTCGAGGCGATCCACAACGCCAACCACCGCGCTTGGCTCACCACGCCGTACTTCGTGCCCGGCGAGCCCGCGCTGATGGCCCTCACGAGCGCCGCGCTGCGCGGTGTCGACGTGCGGCTGCTGGTGCCGCGGCGCAGCGATTCGGCCATCGTGAGCGCCGCCGCGCGCTCCTACTTCGACGAACTGATCGCCGCCGGCGTGAAGGTGTGGGAGTACAAGGCGCGCATGCTGCACTCGAAGACGCTGGTGGTCGACGAGGACTGCGCGATGATCGGCACCGCGAATTTCGACAACCGCAGCTTCCGCCTCAACTTCGAGGTCTGCGCGGTGGTTTATGGTCCGGCATTGGCGCGACCGCTGGCGGCGCAGTTCGAGACCGACCTGCACAGCTCGGCCGCCGTGCGCGCGCACCGGCCCCAGCCCTTCTGGCAACGGCTCGGCGACTCGGTCGCGCGGCTGTCGTCGCCGCTGCTCTGAGGCCGGGCGCCGCACCCGGTATCCGCTTTCGCTTTTCCCCAACGACATGACCGCTCAAACCTTCCTCTGGCACGACTACGAAACCTTCGGCGCCGTGCCGCGCCGCGACCGGCCCTCGCAGTTCGCCGCCATCCGCACCGACGCGGCGCTCAACGAGATCGGCGAGCCGCTGATGATCTATTGCAAGCCCGCGCCCGACTACCTGCCGAGTCCCGAGGCCACGCTGATCACCGGCATCACGCCGCAGCTGTGCCTCGAACGCGGCCTGCCCGAGCACGAGTTCGCGGCGCAGATCGAGCGCGCCTTCTCGCAGCCCGGCACCATCGGCGTGGGCTACAACACCATCCGCTTCGACGACGAGGTCACGCGCTTCCTGTTCTGGCGCAACCTCATCGATCCCTATGCGCGCGAGTGGCAGAACGAGTGCGGCCGCTGGGACCTGCTCGACGTGGTGCGCCTGACCTATGCGCTGCGGCCCGACGGCATCCAGTGGCCGAAGAAGGAGGACGGCAGCCAGAGCTTCAAGCTCGAGGACCTCGCCAAGGCCAACGGCCTGCTGCACGAGTCGGCGCACGATGCGCTGTCGGACGTGCGCGCCACCATCGCGCTGGCACGGCTGATCCGCAACGCGCAGCCCAAGCTGTTCGACTTCGCCTTCGCGCTGCACCGCAAGGACCGCGTGGCCAGCGAGCTCGGCCTGCCGGCGGTGCGCGAGACCGCGAAGCCCTTCCTGCACGTCTCGGGCATGTTCCCGGCCGAGCGCGGCTGCCTGGCCGTGATGTGGCCGCTGGCCAGCCATCCCACCAACAAGAACGAGCTGCTGGCCTGGGACCTCGCGCACGATCCGAGCGAGCTGCGCGACCTCGATGCCGACACCGTGCGCCTGCGCATGTTCACGCGCGCCGCCGAGCTGCCCGAGGGCGTGGTGCGGCTGCCGATCAAGGGCGTGCACCTCAACAAGTCGCCGATGGTGGTGGGCAACCTGCGCACGCTGGCCGCGCCCATGGCCGAGCGCTGGGGCATCGATCTCGACACGGCCCTGCGCCATGCCGCGATCGCGCGCGACCTGCCCGACATGAGCGCAATCTGGGCCAAGGTCTACGAGCGGCCGAAGGAGGACGCGCCCGACGTCGACGAGGACCTCTACGGCGGCTTCGTCGGCAACGGCGACCGGCGCCGGCTCAACCAGCTGCGCGCGCTCTCGCCGGCCGAGCTCGCGAAGGACCGCACCGGCTTCGACGACGGGCGGCTCGAGGAGATCGTGTTCCGCTACCGCGCGCGCAACTGGCCCGAGACGCTGAGCGAGGAAGAGGCGCAGCGCTGGGAAGAACACCGCGTGGCGAAGCTGTTCGACGGCGAGGGCGGCGCCCGCACGGTCGAGGGCCTGTTCGCCGAGATCGATGCGCTGTCGGAGACGGTGGACGAGCAGGGCGAGGAACTGCTGGGCGCGCTCTACGACTATGCCGACGCGATCGCGCCGTCGCGCTGAGCCCCACGCAGGCGCCAGGCCGGCGATGGAAAGGCGAGCTTTTCGTGTCCGATTCTGAACAGAGGACCGAAGTGAATGTCGTGCGGCGGCTGGTGCCGGCCGACGCCGTGGCCTATCGCGCGCGCATGCTCGATGCCTACGAGCGGCATCCGAGCGCCTTCACCTCGACTGTGGCCGAGCGCGGCGCCTTGCCGCTGCGCTTCTGGGAGGAGCGGCTGGCGCCAGGCGAGGACACGGCCGACGTGGTCTACGGCGCCTTCGATGCCGGCGGGCTGGTCGGCGCGGCCGGACTGAGCTTCGAGCGGCGCGAGCGCGCGCGGCACAAGGCCACGCTGTTCGGCATGTCGGTGGCCGAATCGGCCCGGCAGGCGGGCTTCGGCCGCCGGCTGGTGCTGGCGCTGCTGGAGCACGCCCGCCAGCGGCCGGGTCTGCGCCTGGTGCAGCTCACCGTGACCGAGGGCAACGATGCCGCGCAGCGGCTCTACGAACGCTGCGGTTTCCAGCCCTTCGGCGTCGAGCCGCTGGCGATCGCGCTCGACGGCCAACTGCTGGGCAAGGTGCACATGTGGTGCGACCTGCTGCAGCCCGGCCACCTGCAAGGCTGAGCTTCGGAGCGGGGCGGGCTCGCCCGGCTGCTACGATCCGCGGCCTTCTCGCTGCCGGACCGCGCCATGCGGCCTTCGTTTCGCCGAACCAGCCCGAATGCCCCAAGCCCAAGCCTCCACCACCGATCTCTTCGTGGGCCCGAACAGCCTGCTGCGCCGCCATGCGCTCGGCCTCGGCGTGGCGACACTGGCCGGCGTCGGCGGCAGCGCCGCCACGGTCGCGCTGCTCGCGCTCATCAACCGCATGCTGCACGCCGAAGGCGGACTGGCTTCGGGCCTGGCGCTGGCCTTCGTCGGCCTCGCGCTGCTCACGCTGGTCGGGCGCGTGCTCTCCGACGCGCTCACCAACCGCATCGGGCAGGACATCCTGCGCAGCCTGCGGACGCGGCTCGCGCAGCGGATCCTCGACGCGCCCATCGACGAGCTCGAGCGCTTCCGCACCCACCGCCTGACACCCGTGCTCACGCACGACATCGGCATGGTGAGCGGCCTGTGCTTGAGCCTGCCGATGACGGTGGTCGCCGCGACCATCGTGCTCGGCTGCCTGGGGTGGCTGGTCTGGCTCTCGTGGCAGCTCGCGGCGCTGCTGGCCGTGGTGATGGCGGGTGGCATCGCGATCCACCGGCTGGCGCTCGAGCGCGCCATCGCGGGCTTCGACGCGGCGCGCGAGGGCGAGGATGCGTTGCACAAAGCCTGGCGGCGGCTCGGCGACGCGGCCAAGGAACTGCGCCTGAGCCGCGGCCGTCGCGCGCAGGTCTACCAGGGCGAGATCCTGCGCAGCGTCGACGACATCCGCCAGGCCAGCGTGAAGGCCGGCGATGCCTTCTCGTTCGCGCACGAGGCCGGCTCGGCGCTGTACTTCCTGTTCATCGCGGTGGTCTTCAGCGCTGCCCGGTTCTGGAACCTGTCGGCCGAGGCGCTCAGCGGCTTCGTGCTGGCGCTGCTCTACCTCAAGGGGCCGATGGACCAGGTGCTGGGCTTCCTGCCGTTCTTCGCGCGGGCACGCGTGGCGCTGGGCCGGGTCGCCGAACTGACCGAACGCTTCGAGAGCCCGGAACCCGGGCTGGCCGATGCGCTCGTCGGCACGGGCGCGCGCCCGGCCTTCGCCGAGGCCATCGCGCTCAGCGGCATCCGTTACGCCTTCGCGCCCGCGGAAGCCGAGGAGGGCGCTCAAGCCGCGCAGGTCGCCGCGCCGTTCGTCTTCGGCCCGATTGACCTGCGCATCGCGCGCGGCGAGATCCTCTTCATCGCGGGCGACAACGGCTCGGGCAAGACCACCTTCCTCAAGCTGCTGACCGGCCTCTACCTGCCGCAGTCCGGCACGCTGACGGTCGATGGCGAGGCGGTGACCGACGCCAGCCGCGACACCTACCGCCAGCTGTTCTCGCCGGTGCTCTCGGATTTCCACCTGTTCGAGGCGCTGCCCGACGAGCCCGGCCTCGCGTCCGCACAGCGCGACGAGATCGCGCGCGCCGGCCTGGCGCGGCTCGCGCTCGATGGCAAGGTGGCGGTCGACGACGGCATCTTCAGCACCATCGACCTCTCGACTGGCCAGCGCAAGCGGCTCGCGCTGGTGCATGCCTGGGTCGAGGCGCGGCCCGTGATGGTGTTCGACGAATGGGCGGCCGACCAGGACCCGAGCTTTCGCCACCAGTTCTATACCGAGCTGCTGCCGGAGCTGCGCGCGAGGGGCCACACGCTGGTGGTCATCTCGCACGACGACCGCTACTTCGGCGTGGCCGACCGCGTCGTGCACTTTCGCGACGGGCGCATCGCGGCCGCTTGAGGCGCCTGGAGGCCGGCGGCGCGTCGCTGTCCGCGATTTCCCCCGTGCGCACGGCCATGGCCCGGCCCACGTATGCTCCCCGCATGGACGCCACCGCCGCCGCGCTCACCGACTTCGCCACGCGCCACCGCCAACTGTTCGTGCTGACCGGCGCGGGCTGCAGCACCGAATCGGGCATCCCCGACTACCGCGATGCACGCGGCGAATGGAAGCGGCCGTCGCCCGTGACCTACCAAGCCTTCATGGGCGAGGAGGCGACACGTCGCCGCTACTGGGCGCGCAGCCTGATCGGCTGGCCGACCATGGCGCTGGCCCGGCCGGGCGCCGCGCACCACGCGCTGTCGCGGCTCGAGGTGGCCGGCCGCGTCGGCCTGCTGCTGACCCAGAACGTCGACGGCCTGCACGAGGCCGCCGGCAGCCGCGCCACCATCGACCTGCACGGGCGCATCGACACCGTGCGCTGCATGGGCTGCGAGCGCCGCATGCCGCGCGCGGAACTGCAGCGCGAACTGCGCGCGCGCAATCCGCGCTGGGCCGCGCTCGAGGCGCGCGCGGCACCCGACGGCGACGCCGATCTCGAGGGCCATGACTTCTCCGCCTTCGACGTGCCGGCCTGCGCGCATTGCGGCGGCCTGCTCAAGCCCGACGTGGTGTTCTTCGGCGAGAGCGTGCCGCGGGAGCGCGTCGCCGCGGCCTTTGCGGCGCTCGAGGCCGCCGATGCGGTGCTGGTGGCGGGCTCGTCGCTGATGGTCTATTCGGGCTTCCGCTTCGTGCAGGCGGCTGCTGCGGCCGGCAAGCCGGTGGCGGCGGTGAACCTCGGGCGCACGCGGGCCGACGAGCTGCTGGCGCTCAAGGTCGAGCGGCCGGTGGGCGAGGCGCTCGCGGCCCTGGCCGAGGCGCTGGCGCCCGAATCGCGCACGGCTTAGCGCAACGAGCGGATGAAGCCATCCACCGCCGAGGTGTAGCCACTCGGCAGGCCGAGTTCCGCATCGATCGCTCCATGCGACAGGTCCTGCGGCAGCAGTTCGGCGTGGCCACCGCGCGCGGTCACCCGATCGGCGAACGCGCGGGCCTGCGCGCAGGAGCCATCGCGTCGCTGCGTCGAGCACACGAGCAGCAGCGGCGCGGTGCCCGGCGCGAGTTGCTCGGTCGGCGACACGCGGCGCCAGAAGGCCGGGTCGGCGCCGAACACGCGGTCGTAGAAGCGCAGGTGGGGCCGCTCCATCAGCGCCGCCGTGTCGAGCGCGGCGCTGTCGAGCGCGACCGTGCCGAGCCAGGGCCGCGCGCCCTGTTGCCGCGCCAGCGGCGCGGAGGCCGCCAGCAGCGCGACCAGGTGCGCGCCGGCCGAGTGGCCCATGAGCACCACGCGGGACGGATCGCCGCCCCAGGACGGCGCCTGCGACTGCACGGCCGCGAGCGCGCGCGCCACGTCCTGCGCCTGCTGCGCCACGTCGACCTGCGGCACGAAGCGGTAGCCGACCGACACCAGCACGAAGCCCTGCTCGCGCACCCAGTGCTCGATCTTGAGGTCGACGACCGAGGCTGCCGCCTTGTCGCCGAACATCCAGGCACCGCCGTGGACCATCACGAGCACGGGCGCCGTGCGGGCGTTCGCGGGCAGGTAGACGTCCATGCGCTGCCGCGGATCGGGCCCGTAGGGCAGGTCGGCGATGCGGCGCACCCCGGCCACGGGCGCGGCGGCGGCCGCTTCGGGTTGCGCGGCCGCCGGCAGCGTCGCCGCGCCCACCGCCGCCAGCAGCAGCGCGAACCCGAAAGGCAGCAGTCGTTTCATCGGCGGCGTGTGCGTTGCTGGCGCGAAAGCTCAGGCCTTCGGCAGGCTCCAGCTCGTCGCATCGCCGCGTCCCGGCAGATGCAGCAAGGCCGTCGCCGCCGGCGTCTCGGCCAGCAACCGGCCCTTGCGGAACACCTTCAGGCGCGTGGCGCGCAGCCGGATCGCCTCGACCGGATCGCGCGCTTGCAGCAGCACGAAGCTCGCATCGCGGCCGGCCTCGAGGCCGTAGTTCTCGAGGTGCATCACGCGCGCGGCGTTGGTGGTCACCGCCTCGAAGCACTGGTGGATGCCGGCCTGGCTGGTCATCTGCGCCACGTGCAGGCCCATGTGCGCCACCTCGAGCATGTCGCCCGAGCCCATGCCGTACCAGGGGTCCATCACGCAGTCGTGGCCGAAGGCGACGTTGACGCCGGCGGCCAGCAGCTCGGGCACGCGCGTCATGCCGCGGCGCTTGGGGTAGCTGTCGTGGCGGCCCTGCAGCGTGATGTTGATCAGCGGGTTCGAGACCACGCTCACGCCGGCCTCGGCGATCAGCGGCAGCAGCTTGCTCACGTAGTAGTTGTCCATCGAGTGCATCGAGGTGCAGTGCGAGCCCGTGACCCGGCCCTGCAGGCCCAGGCGCTGCGTCTCGAAGGCCAGGGTCTCGATGTGGCGCGAGAGCGGGTCGTCGGATTCGTCGCAGTGCATGTCGACCAGCTTGCCGCGCTCGGCCGCGATCTCGCACAGCCGCTTCACGCTGGTCGCGCCGTCGGCCATGGTGCGCTCGAAGTGCGGGATGCCGCCGACCACGTCCACGCCCTTGTCGAGCGCGCGCTCGATGTTCTCGAGCCCGCCCGGGATGCGCAGCGCGCCGTCCTGCGGGAAGGCCACCAGCTGCAGGTCGAGGTACGGCGCCACGCGGCGCTTGACCTCGAGCAGCGCATCGACCGCCAGCAGGCTGGCATCGCTGGTGTCGACATGCGAGCGCACCGCGAGCAGCCCCTTGGCCACGGCCCAGTCGCAATAGGCCAGCGCGCGCTCGATCAGCGCGTCGGCCGTCAGGAGCGGCTTGAGCTCGCCCCACAGCGCGATGCCCTCGAGCAGCGTGCCGCTCTGGTTGACGCGCGGCAGGCCGTAGCTCAGCGTGGCGTCCATGTGGAAATGCGGGTCGACGAAATGCGGCGCGACCAGCTGGCCGGCGGCATCGAGCGTGTCGTGCGCCGGCGCGGCCAGGCCGGCCGTGACTTCGGCGATGCGGCCGTCCTGCACGGCGATCGACATGCCGGTGCGGCCGTCGGGGAGGGTGGCGTTGGTGACGAGGAGGTCGAGCATCGTGGGGGCTTGGGGATCGTTGTGGGGAGATTCGGCCTGGCGTGGCCGTCTGGCTGGCTTCAGCGCGAGGGCTGCGGCCGGAAGCGGTACTGGCCCGGTGCCGGGCCGACCTCGATGGTCACGCGCCGCAGCTTGTCGTCGTGTCCCGAGTCGGCCTTGGCCGTGAGCACGATGCCGCGCGGCGTGGCGCGGCAGGTCAGGTCGCTGAGGGCGATCTCGGCATGGTCGTTGTCGAGCTCGGCGATGGCCACCGTGTGCGCGGCCTGCAGGCTGCCGTTGGCATCGCGCGCCATCCATTGCACGTAGAGAAAGGACTGCGCGTACTGCTCGGCATGCACCACGCGGTAGGTGCCCTGGTGGTTCGGTCCCCAGGTGCCGCAGAGCTGGACCCAGGTGACCGCATCGGGCGTCTGGAAGCGTTCGTAGCCGTAGTCGGTGCCCAGCGCATGGGCGGCCGCGCCGCATGCGAGCACGGCGGCGATCGAGGCGGATTGGAGGAGGTTCGGCATGGGTGTGTTGAGGGCGATGGCGGACCGTCGTAATTCTCTACTCAGAATTTTTTACCTTGCAGAGACAAAAGTCGAAGGGGTGCCGCTTACGCTTTGAAAACAATGAAGCGCGACGACCTTGACTTCGGACCTGGCGTCCTGGCACTGCCGGGGCATCCCGGCGGTCCATCATGCGTCATGTGGATGACCGGGCTCTCCGGCGCGGGCAAATCCACCCTCGCGCAGGGCCTGCGGGCCCGGTTGCAGGGCGAGCAGGTGGCCAGCGTCATTCTCGACGGCGACGAGGTGCGCGGCGGCCTGAGCCGCGGACTGGGGTTCAGCCAGGAAGACCGGAGCGAGAACATCCGCCGCATGGCCGAAGTCGCCCGGCTGCTGAGCCGGCAGGGCATGCTGGTGATCGTCGCGGCCATCACGCCGCTGCAGGCGCAGCGCGCGATGGCGCGCGAGATCGTCGGCGAGGCCTTCCGCGAGATCCACGTGCATGCGCCGTTCGCCCTGTGCGAGCAGCGCGACGTCAAGGGGCTCTATGCCCGGGCGCGCCGCAACGAGATCGCGGCCTTCACCGGCATCTCCGACAGCTACGAGCCGCCCGTCGCGCCCGACCTGGTCATCGACACCTCGGCCTGCCGCCTGGCCGACGCCGTGGAGGCGTTGCTGCTGGCCTTCGGCACGGCGCCGCGGCCGGTCGTCGCCCCACTGGGCGCCCGCGCATGAAGCACCACCTGCTGATCGCCGGCACGGGCCGCGCGGGCACGACCTTCCTGGTGCAGTACCTCGCCGAATGCGGCCTGGACACCCACATCGCGCGCGACCAGTACCGGGGCTACGACGAGGACGCCAACGCGGGCCTCGAGGACCTGCCGCTGGACGACCCCGACGCGCCCTACGTGATCAAGTCGCCCTGGCTGTTCGAGTACGTGGAGCGCGTGCTGGCCGACCCGCAGACGGTGGTCGACGCCGTCGTGATCCCGATGCGCGGCATCGTCGAGGCCGCCGCCAGCCGCACCGTCAACGAGCTGCGCGCGCGCCACGCCATGCCCGGCCTGCACGACGACTGCAAGCAATGGGAGACCTGGGGCACGACGGCGGGCGGGGTGGTCTATTCGCTCAACCCGATCGACCAGGCGCGCCTGCTCGCGCTGGGTTTCCACGAGCTGCTGCATGCGCTGGTGAAGCGGAACGTGCCGATCGTGCTGCTCGACTTTCCGCGCTTCATCGAGGACCCGGACTATCTCTACGGTGCCTTGAGCGCCACGCTGGGCGACGGTGTCGATCGCGCCTCGGCCCTGCGCGCGCATGCCCGCGTCGCGGAGCCCTCGAAGGTGCGCGTGGGACGGGAACTGGCCGAGCCGACCGCCGAGGCCGCGGCCTCGCCGCGTCTCGCGTTCCCGAACCATGCCGCGCTGGACCGCAGCGCGCTCAAGCGCGAGCTGGCCAACGCGAGCCGCCGCGTCGCGCAGCTGGAGCGGCAGCTCGCCGAGCTGCGCAACTCGCGTTCATGGCGCCTCACCGCGCCGCTGCGTGCGCTGGTGCAACGGCTGCGCCGCGGCGGCGAACCGGCGTTGCCGGCCGCCACGCCTCAGCGCTCGCCCTTGCGGTAGGGCTTCATCAGCGCTTGCGGATAGCTGGCCTTGCGGGCCACGAGCACCAGCGCGAGGATCGACAGCAGGTAGGGCAGCATCAGGTACAGCTGGTACGGCAGGAAGGCATCGCCCGACTGCTGCAGGCGAAGCTGCAGCGCGTCGAAGAAGGCGAACAGCAGCGCACCCAGCAGCGCCTTGCCCGGCCGCCACGAGGCGAACACCACCAGCGCCACGCAGATCCAGCCGCGGCCGTTGACCATGTTGAAGAAGAAGGCGTTGAAGGCCGACAGCGTGAGGAAGGCACCCGCCACGCCCATCAGCGCCGAGCCGGCAACGATGGCGCCGGTACGGGTGGCCGCGACCGACACGCCCTGGCTCTCGGCCGCCTGCGGGTTCTCGCCGACCATGCGCAGCGCCAGGCCCAGCGGCGTGCGGTAGAGCAGCCAGGCCACCGCGGGCACCAGCGCCAGCGCGAGCAGGGTCAGCGGCGTCTGCGCGCCGAGCACCGGGATGTGCAGCCACTCCATGGGCGCGAAGGGCACGATGGTCGGCGGCGTGTTGACCTTCGGGAAGCTCACGCGGTAGCCGAAGTAGCTGAGCGCGGTCGCGAGCATGGTGATGCCCAGCCCCGACACATGCTGCGAGAGCGCCAGCCCCACGGTCAGGAAGGCATGCAGCAGCCCGAACACGGCGCCCGTGAGCGCCGCGATGCCCACGCCCGCCCACAGCGGCGCCCCCAGGTACACGGCGAGCCAGCCGGTGAAGGCGCCCGCGACCATGATCCCCTCGATGCCGAGGTTGAGCACGCCGGCGCGCTCGCACAGCAGCACGCCGAGCGTGCCGAGGATCAGCGGCGTGGCGATGCGCAGCACCGCGACCCAGAAGGCAGGGTTGGCGAGGATGTCGAGCAGGTCGGTCATCGGCTCCTCCGCACGCGGTACTGGGTCAGCAGGGTCGCCACCAGCACCGCGATCAGCGAGGCCGCGACGATCACGTCGGCGATGTAGGTCGGCACGCCCACGGCGCGGCTCATGGTGTCGGCGCCGACCAGCACGCCGGCCACGAACACGCCGGCCGCGATCACGCCCAGCGGATGCAGGCCGGCCAGCATCGCGATCACGATGCCGGTGTAGCCATAGCCGGGCGACATGTCGAGCGTGACGTAGCTGGTGCGGCCCGCGACCTCGATCGCGCCCGCCAGCCCGGCCAGCGCGCCCGACAGCAGCGCCACCGAGACCACGGTGCGCGTCACCGGCACGCCGGCGAAGGCGGCGGCGCGCGCGTTGGCGCCGACGGCGCGGATGTCGAAGCCCAGCACCGTGTACTTGAAGACCGCCCACACCATCACCGCAAGCGACACCGCCCACAGCAGCCCGGTGTGCACGCGCGTCTGGGCGATCAGCTTGCCGAGTTCCAGGTCCGACTGCAGCGACACGCTCTGCGGCCAGCCCATGGCGGTCGGGTCCTTCATCGGCCCGTCGAGCAGCGCCGACACGCCCAGCAGCACGATGAAGTTGATCAGCAGCGTGGTCACGACCTCGTCGACGCCGAGCCTGTTCTTCATCAGCGCCGGGCCCAGCAGCATCAGCGCGCCGGCCACGGCGGCGGCCAGCATCATCAGCGGGAACAGCAGCCAGGGCGACAGCTCGAAGCCGGTGCCGCCGTGCATGCCGCCCACGGCGACCGCGGCCAGCGCGCCCGCGTAGAGCTGCCCCTCGGCGCCGATGTTGAACAGCCGCGCCTTGAATGCGACCGTGGCGGCCAGCCCGGTGAGGATCAGCGGGATCGCGCGCGTGAGGGTCTCGCTCCAGGCGAACACCGAGCCGAAGCCGCCCTGCAGCAGCAGCGCGTAGGTGCGGCCCACGGGCGCGCCGGCCCACAGCACCAGCAGCGCGCTGATCGCGAGCGTGAAGGCGACCGCGCCGATGGGCGCCAGGACCAGCGCGGTGCGAGAGGCCTGGTGGCGTCGTTCGAGCCGCATCATGGCGTGGCCTCCTTCGCGGTGCGGGCGGTGGAGGCGGTGGCGCCGGCCATCGCCAGGCCGATCGCCTCGCGCGTCCAGGCCGAGGCGGCGCGTGCCTCGCCCAGGTGGCCGCCATGCATCACCGCCACGCGGTCGCCGAGCGCCAGCACCTCGTCGAGGTCGTCCGAGATCACGAGCACGGCCGCGCCGGCGTCGCGCGCGGCGATCAGCTGCTGCTGCACATAGGCCACGGCGCCGATGTCCAGGCCCCAGGTCGGCTGGTGCGCGACGATCAGGCGCGGGGCCTGGGTCGGGTGCCTGCGTTGCTCGTCGCGGCCGGGCTCGGGCTGCTCGGGCGGCAGCAGCGCGCGGCCGAGGATCAGCTTCTGCATGTTGCCGCCCGACAGCGAACGCGCCGGCGCCATCAGGCCGGCGCCGCGCACGTCGAAGGCCTGCTCGATGCGGCGCGCATGCAGCCGCGCGGCCGCGCGCTTCACGAACATCGCGCCGCGCGAGAACACCGGGCTGCGCAGCCGCTCCGACACCGCGTTCTCCCACACCGGCAGGTCGCCGACCACGCCGACCGCATGCCGGTCCTCGGGAATGCGCGCCACGCCGCGCTGCACCAGCCGCGCGGGCGAGGGCGGCAGGGCGCGGCCCATGAGCTGCGCGCGGCCCGCGGTGGCGCGGCGGGTGCCGCACAGCAGCTCGGCGAGCGCCACCTGTCCGTTGCCCGAGACGCCCGCGATCGCGGTGATCTCGCCCGCGCGCAGCGTCAGCGACACCTCGCGCAGCCGGTCCTGGCCGCCGCTCCTCGAGGCCGCGGTGCTCACGCGGTCGAGCACGCAGACCGCGTCGCCGACCGACTTCGCGGGCCGGCGCTGGGGCGCCTCGACCGCATGCCCGACCATCCAGAGCGCGAGCTGCGCCTGCGTGGTGTCGGCCGTGGCCGCCTCGGCCACCAGCTTGCCGCCGCGCAGCACGGCCACGCGGTGCGACACGCGCAGCACCTCGCCGAGCTTGTGGCTGATGAAGATCACCGACAGGCCCTGCGCCACCATCTGCGAGAGCGTGGCGAACAGCGCCTCGCTCTCCTGCGGCGTGAGCACGGCCGTGGGTTCGTCGAGGATCAGGATGCGCGCGCCGCGGTACAGCGCCTTGAGGATTTCGACGCGCTGGCGCTCGCCCACCGACAGGCTGCCGATGGTCGCCTCGGGCCGCACCGGCAGCCCGAAGCGCTGCGCCACCTCCAGCAGCCGCGCCCGCGCGGCCGCGCGGCGCGACAGCGGGCGCCACAGCGGCTCGGTGCCCATGGTCACGTTGTCGAGCACGCTGAGGTTGTCGGCCAGCGTGAAGTGCTGGTGCACCATGCCGACGCCCGCGGTCAGCGCGGCCTTGGGGTTGCCGGGCGCGAGCGGTGCGCCGAAGACCTCGATGCGGCCTTCGTCGGCGACGTAGTGGCCGAACAGGATCGACATCAGCGTCGACTTGCCGGCACCGTTCTCGCCGAGCAGCGCCAGCACTTCGCCGGCGCGCAGGTCGAGGGAGATGGCATCGTTGGCGACCAGGCTGCCGAAGCGCTTGGTGATGCCTTCGAGCCGGAGCACGTTGGAGTTCATGGTGTGGCGGGCGCGGACAGGGCGCGCTCGCGGCAGAAATTGTCGATGACACGAGCCGCCGCGGCGGGCGAGGCCTGCAGCAGTCCGTGCGGCCCGTCGAGCCGGACGATGCGCAGCGCCGGCAGCGCGCGCTCGATGATCGCGGCCGCCTTCGCGGGCACCAGCCGATCCTGCAGCGCCTGCAGGTACAGCGCGGGCACGCGGATGCGGGGCAGCAGCGCGGTCACGTTCACGCGCTGCACCGCCCGCAGGCGGTGCGTCATCACGGCCGTCGAGACCTTGCCGAGCGCGGCCTGCAGTTGCGCGCCCAGGCGCGGATCGGCGCCGCGGCCCAGCAGCATGCGTTGCATCGGGCCCCGCAGCGGTGCCGCATGCAGGAACTTCATCGCCAGCCCGAGCAGGCCGCCGCGCAGCAGCGCGAGCCCGGGCGCGGGGGCTCGCGCGAAGCTGCAGCACAGGATGAGGCCGCGCAGGCCAGGCGGCGGCGTGGCAGCGATCGCGATGGCGAGCGGGCCCGAGAAGGATTCGCCGAGCAGCACGAAGGGCTCGTCGGCCGGCAGTTGCGCGCGGATGCGGGGCTCGAGTTCGTCGTAGCCCTGCGGCCCGGAACCTGGGTAGCGCACGATGTCGACGCGCGTGCGCGGGTCGAGGGCTTCCTGCAGCGGTTCGAAGAGATCGCCCGTGCCATCCATGCCGGGCAGCAGAACGAGGCGGATCGGCGCCGTCACTTCCAGGCAGCCAGGAACGCCAGCATGACCTTCGCGGAGTTGTCGGCCGCGATGTTCATGAAGGTGCCCATCTCGTTCTCGCCATCGCCGCCGCCGGCCAGGTCGCTGAGCGAGCGGAAGGCGATGTAGGGCACGCCATTGCTGTAGGCCACCATGCCCACGGCCGCGGTCTCCATGTCGAGCACGTTGGCCTGGAAGGTCCTGAAGGTGTATTCGCGATAGGCCTTGTTGTCCATGAAGGCCTGGCCCGAGACGCCGTTGCCGCCCACCACCAGCTGGGGCTTGCGCGCCAGGCACTTGCCGGCGCTGCAGCTCGCAAGGTCGACGTTGCGGATGCCGCGCGCCACCTCGAGCATCTTCGGGTCGGCCTCGAACCAGAACTTGCGCTCGATGCCGGGCCGCGCGGCCGAGCGCACCTCGACCGGGCGCGGGAACATCATGCCGAAGTTAGGCAGGGTGGCGTCGGTGATGAAGGGCGGCGCCGCGTACTTGCCGGGCGCGGTCTCGCGCGCCATCAGCACCTCGAGGTACTGGCCCCACTGGGCCGGCACCGTCACGTCGCCGACGTGCAGCGAAGGATTCACGCCGCCCGCGATGCCGCTGAACACGATGTTCGTGACGCGGAAGCGGTTGAGCGCGAGCTGCGTGTTCATGGTCGCGTTGGTCATGCTGATGCCCGAAAGGAACAGCACGACCGGCTTGCCCTCGAGCGTGCCGGTGGTGAACTCGACGCCGTTCACGCCGTGCTTCGCGGCGCCCTGCAGGCGCGCGAGCAGCAGCTTGAGTTCGGGCTCGAAGGCCGAGATGACCGCAATGCGCGGCGTGTCGTCGAGCCGGGTGCCGCTGTTGATGCTGACGCCGGAGCCCTTGTAGACACCGACGCAGCCCGCGAGGCCGAGGGCCAGCACGCCGGCCGCGAGCAGGGAACGCCAACGCAGGGTCATCGGGCGGCTCATTTCGCCGTGGATTTAGGCTGGCCATCGTCCACCTTCACGGTGAACTTGCCGGCGAGGATGTCGGCCTGCTTGGCCTTGACCTTGGCGACGATGTCGGCCGGCACTTTCTTCTCGAAGGTGCCCAGCGGCGCGAGTTCGGAGCCCTTGTACTTCATCTGCGAGTAGATGCCGTAGTCCTCGGCGGCGAACTTGCCTTCCTTCACCAGCTTGATCGCGCGGTCGGCCGAGGGCTCGAAGTTCCACAGCGCCGAGGCGACCACGGTGTCGGGATACTGGGCCTGGGTGTCGATCACGTTACCGATCGCGAGCTTGCCCTTTTCCTTGGCCGCGTCGGAGACACCGAAGCGCTCGGCGTACATGATGTCGGCGCCCTTGTCGATCATCGCGAAGGCCGCTTCCTTGGCCTTGGGCGGGTCGAACCAGCTGTTGATGAAGCTCACGCTGAACTCGACCTTGGGATTGGTCTCCTTGGCGCCGGCCATGAAGGCGTTCATCAGGCGGTTGACCTCGGGGATCGGGAAGCCGCCGACCATGCCGATGCGGTTGCTCTTGGTCATGCCGCCGGCGACCATGCCGCTGAGGTAGGCCGGCTCCTGGATGTAGTTGTCGAACACGCTGAAGTTGGGCGCCTGCGGCTTGAGCGAGGAGCCCATCAGGAAGGCGACCTTCGGGAAGTCCTTGGCGACCTTGCGCGCCGCGGCCTCGACGCCGAACACCTCGCCGAGGATCAGCTGGTTGCCGCCGGTGGCGTATTCGCGCATCACGCGCTCGTAGTCGGCGTTGCTGACGTTCTCGGTGGCCTTGTACTCGATCTCGCCGCGCGCCTCGGCGGCCTTCAGCGCCTTGTGGATGCGGCCCACCCATTGCTGCTCGAAGGGGACGGTGTAGACCGCCGCCACCTTGAGCTTGGCCTGCGCGAGCGCGAGGCCGGGAAGGCCGGCCGCGAGGGCCGCGGCGATGGCGATGGAACGAACGATCAGGGGGCGGCGTGCTGTCACGGTGCTTCTCCTCGGGTGTTGAAAATGAATGTCTTGCAATCCGCGTGCCCGTGCCGAAGCCTTTCGGGAAACACCGCGGAACCGGCTTTGCCGGGCCGCTGGTGTTGCCCCCGGTAGGGGGTTGGCACAGAGGCGCGAAGCGCCGCGCAGCCTGGGGGCGAGCCTTATTTCGTGCCGAAGATGCGGTCGCCGGCGTCGCCGAGGCCCGGCAGGATGTAGCCGTGGTCGTTCAGTTCGCGGTCGATCGCGGCGGTGTAGATCGGCACGTCGGGGTGCGCCTTCTGCATGGTCGCCACGCCCTCGGGGCAGGTCAGCAGGCAGACGAACTTGATCGACTTGGGATTGAGTTCCTTGAGCCGCTCGACCGCGGCCACCGCCGAGTTGCCGGTGGCCAGCATCGGGTCGACCACGATCACGTCGCGGCTGTCCATCTCGCCGGGCATCTTGAAGTAGTACTCGACCGCGGTCAGCGTCTTCGGGTCGCGGTACAGGCCGATGTGGCCGACACGCGCGCCGGGCACCACGGTGAGCATGCCGTCCAGGATGCCGGTGCCGGCGCGCAGGATCGACACCAGCACCAGCTTCTTGCCGTCGATGACCTTGGCCTGCATGGTCTCGAGCGGCGTCTCGACCTCGACGTCCTGCATCGGCATGTCGCGCGTGACCTCGTAGGCCATGAGCATGCTGATCTCGTTGAGGAGCCGGCGGAAGCTGTTGGTGGACGCGTCCTTGCGGCGCATCAGCGTGAGCTTGTGCTGGACGAGGGGGTGGTCGAGGAGGTGGACGTTGCTCATTGGAATTCTTCGATTCGTTCTGCGTTGGCGAAACCCGGAAGTCTAAGAGACTGGGACCTAGAAGACCGTGCCGTCGCTCTCGATCTGCAGCGGTGGTGCACCGTCACGCAAGCGCTGTGCCAGTGCCCGGCCTGCGGCCCAGGTGCCGCCCTCGAGCACGCAGGCCAGCGGCAGCTGTTCCTCGCTGCGGCCCAGCACCTTGCGCACGCGCGGCGCCAGTTCGTCGAGCAGGGCCACGGTGAGCGCGCGCCATTCGACGATGAACTCGTCGCCGGCCTTCCAGCGCCGCTCGAGCAGCGCGGCGTCCTTGGGCACGATCACGCCGCTGTCGATCAGCAGGCCGCCGTTGCGGTACTCGGGCAGCGCGGTCAGGGCCTCGAGGTGGCGCACCTTCACGCCGGCCCACTCGAAGGGTTCGAGCAGCGAATAGGTCAGCCACTGCGAGAGCTTGTGGAAGGGCATCCAGCCGTTGGTCAGGCCCGGGCCCGGCACCGCGCTGTGGCGCCAGCAGTCGCCGAGCGCCAGCGCGGGATCGCCCGACCCGATGCCGCCGAGGTTGTCGCTGCCATCGGCCGCGATGCTGTCGACCGCATTGGCCGAGGGCCAGATGCGCGAGAGCGAGTCGAGCAGCAGCGACAGGATCGCGTGCGCGCCGATCTCGGCGGTGGGCGGCGCGGCCGGGCCGAAGGGGCCGACCAGCGCGTCGAACAGGTTGCCGGGCCGGCCGTCCTCGCCGAACACCTCGGGCTGCTCGGCCAGCGCCTCGCCGAGCCGGCGCAGCAGCGTGGCGCGGCCCGCGAGGCCGACCAGCGGATTGACCTCGCTGACCTGGAAGGCGGCGCCGAGCCGGTCGGTGACCAGGCCGCGCAGCCCGGCGGCATCGGCCTGCAGCGGGCGCTCGGGGTCGGAGGAGAACAGGCCGCTGGTGAAGGCATGGAAGCTCGCCACGCCCAGGCCCTCGGAACGCGTGAAGCGCTCGCCGCTGGCCGGTTCGGTGTAGTGCCAGTCGGGGCCGGCGCCGGCGTCGAGCAGCACGCTGACCAGCACCAGGTCGATGTGGGCGCGCGCGCGCTGGCGTGCGTCGGCCTCGCCGAGCAGCTCGTCGAGCTGGGCCCGGCGGTCGATGCCGCCAGCCTCGAAGTGGCGCCAGCGGCTGTGGTACGGGATGGTGTCCCAGGGATAGCGCTCGCGCGTGACCTCGGCCACGGTGCGCGCGGCATCCTCGAGCGCGTTGTCGTCGCCGATGCGGAACCAGCGCGATTCGCCGTTGCGCGCGCGCGCCAGCAGGCCCGCGGCGCGACGGCGCACTTCGGCGGTGCTGCGCAGCAGGCGCGCGGCGCCCGCGGCATGGCCGGCATCGACCGCGAACTCGATCGCGGGGTCGACCCGGCCCTCGTCGCCGGGCCGCAGGCTGCCCGAGCCGTCGACGGGAAGGTGGTCGCGAAAATTGTTGTTGCTGCTCGTCATTCGTTCAGTCCCCGGCCCTTGGCCTTCTTGAGTTCCTCCGCGTCCGGCACCGGGCCCGGCGTGAAATAGCCGGCGGCCATCTTGGCGTCCATCTCGACGCGCGCATCGGCGGGGATCAGTTCGTCGGGAATGTTCACGCGTTCGCCGATCTCGATGCCCGAGCCGACGATGGCGTCGAACTTCATGTTGCTCATCGACACCAGCCGATGGATCTTCTTGATGCCCAGCCAGTGGAAGACGTCGGGCATCAGCTCCTGGAAGCGCATGTCCTGCACGCCGGCCACGCATTCGGTGCGCGCGAAGTACTGGTCGGCGGTGTCGCCGCCGACCTGGCGCTTGCGCGCGTTGTAGACCAGGAACTTGGTGACCTCGCCGAGCGCGCGGCCTTCCTTGCGCGAGTAGGCGATGAGGCCGACGCCGCCGCGCTGCGCGCCCTGGATGCACTCCTCGATGGCGTGCGTGAGGTAGGGCCGGCAGGTGCAGATGTCGGAGCCGAACACGTCGGAGCCGTTGCACTCGTCGTGGATGCGCGCCGTGAGCTCGACATCCGGATTGGCGAGGTCGCGCGGGTTGCCGAAGATGTAGAGCGTCTGCCCGCCGATGGGCGGCAGGAACACCTCGAGGTCGGAGCGCGTGACCAGCTCGGGGTACATGCCGCCGGTTTCCTCGAACAGCACGCGGCGCAGGTCGGTCTCGGAGCAGCCGAAGCGCCGCGCCACCTCGGGCAGGTACCAGACGGGCTCGATCGCGGCCTTGGTCACCATCGCGGCGCCGCCGGCCGTGAGGAAGTGGCCGTCGGCCTTGAGGCGGCCGCTTTGCAGCGCCTCGATCACCTCGGGCAGGATCACGTGCGCCTTGGTGATGGCGATGGTCGGGCGGATGTCGTAGCCGGCCGCGAGTTCGTTCTTGAAGGCATCGGCCACCAGCGCGCCCCAGGGGTCGAGCGAGACGATGCGTCCGGGCTCGCCCCACTGCGGATAGGGGCCGATGATGTCGGTGGGCGCGGTGTTCGTGAGGTCGGCCTTGTGCTCGCGCTTGAGCGCGCCCGCGGCCACCGCGAGCGCGCGATACACGCTGTACGAGCCGCTGTGGGTGCCGATGACGTTGCGGTGCGCGCGCCTGGTGGTGGTGCCGACGATCGGCCCGCGCTCGGTGGCGGTGGCCGCGCCCCAGCGGATCGGCAGCGCGCCGAAACCGCCGCTGTGCGAGGTCAGCCGGATGTGGCCGCTGGGCGTGGGGACGACGGTCTGGACCGGGAGCGCGGAGGCCGAGGGAACCGGTGGCACCGGCGCGGCGGGAGGAACGGGGGAGGCGGAGGACGAAGGGATCGCAGTGCTGTCGACGGACATGAATGGCCCTCAAAAAATGCAATGTACCGATCGACCGCATGGCTTGCAAGCCGGGGAACGACGGACAACGCCGCGTGCGCGACGCGGCGGAGGGCGCGAGAGGAAACGCGGAAGGAAGCTCAGGCCGGCGAGGAGCGCAGCCCGTAGACCTTGCCGTCGACGAACAGGTACTCGGCGCGCAGCACCGCATCGCCTTTCTCGCCGGTGAAGGTGAAGCCCAGCACGCCGAGCTGCGTGCCGGTCTTGATCTCTTCCACGCCCCAGGCCGACAGCCGCGTGAGCGGCGCGAGCTCGACCAGCCACTTGCGGTCGCGCCGCGTCGGCAACTGAGCCCTGGCGAGCAGCGCAGGGCCGTCGACCGAGGCGCTTTGCTTCGGCAGCGCGCGCTGCTTCAGGTCGGCCGGCAGCGCGGGTTTCTCGGGCAGCTCGAGTTCGAGCTCGCCATGCGGGTTGCGCCACATCACGCGGGTGGCGCGGCCCTCGAGGTAGAGCGGGCGCTCCTGGTCGAAGCTGCTCCAGCCATGGTGCGCGCGCGTCGGCAGCGCGAGGCCCAGGCCGAGGCCCAGCGAAGTGGCGACGAAGGCGCGTCTTGGCAGCGGCATGGCGGTCTCCTCGGAGGAAGGGTGGGAGCGGGCCGGGGCCCGCTCAGGCATAGGCGATCCAGCGCCCGCAGATGATGACAGCGAGCCAGAAGGCCAGCGACAACAGGCACTGCAGCCGTCCGGTCTTTGCGGCGGGCCCGTCGAGCAGCGCGGAGCCGCCGCGCGCATGGAACAGCGCCGCGTTCGCGCCGGCCAGCGCGATCAGCAGCAGCTTGATGCGGAAGGCCGGGTTGGCCAGCAGCTCGCCGGGCTGGCCCGCGAACATGGCCAGGCCGGTGGCGGCGCACAGGCCGAAGCCCGCCAGCGCGGGCGTCAGCGTGAGGCGCGCGAGCCGGGCCGCGGGCAGGTCGCGGCCCAGGCCCAGCGCGCGCAGCTCGAACACCAGCAGGCCGCCGAACAGCATCGCGATGCCGACGATGTGCACCGCCTCCAGTGCCGGGTAGGCCCACGGATGCGAGACGAGTCCTTTGAACACCGGGGCGATGCCGGACGACATGGGCGCTCCTTGAGGGGGTGGCGAACAGCTTAGTCCAGCGAGCGCCGGGGCAGGGCCAAGGCCCGCGGCCGCGCGGGCCCTTGCGGCGGCGCGGCACAATCCGTCGGAACTTTTTCGACGAGGCTGTAACCAGCCGGTCCGATGGCACGAAACAACGAAGGCAGCAGGATGCAAACGAGCGACGCCGAGGCGGCGCTGCGCAGCCTCTTCCTTCGCGGCCTCGACGGCGACGCGAAGGCGTACCGCGACTTCCTGCAGCGACTCAGCGCGCACCTGCGCGCTTTCCTGGGCCGGCGGCTGTTCGGCTGGCCCGATGATGTGGAAGACCTCGTCCAGGAATGCCTGCTCGCCATGCACAACCAGCGCCATACCTACCAGAGCGACCAGCCGCTGACGGCCTGGGTGCATGCGATCGCGCGCTACAAGATGATCGACCTGCTGCGCGCCAAGTCCTCGCGCGAGGCGCTGCAGGACCCGATCGACGATGAACAGGGCCTGTTCGCGGCCTCCGACATCGAGGCCAGCGACGCGCGCCGCGATCTCGGCGGCCTGCTCGAGACCCTGCCCGAGCGCCAGCGCCTGCCGATCGTGCACGTGAAGATCGAGGGCCTGTCGGTGGCCGAGACCGCCAGCCTCACGGGCATGTCCGAGTCGGCGGTCAAGGTGGGCATCCACCGCGGGCTCAAGGCATTGGCCGCGCGCTTCGGGAGCGCCGCATGAAGACCGACGATCTGGTCGCCATGCTCGCCGCCGGGCCGGTGGCCGTGCCGCGCCAGGCGGCGAGCCGGCGCTTGGGGCTGGCGCTGGCCATCGGCGCGCCGCTGTCGCTCGCGATCCTGCTGGTCGAATACGGGCCGCGGCGCGACCTGCTGCAGGCCCTGTTCTGGCCGATGTTCTGGGTCAAGCTGCTGTTCCCGCTGGCGATCGCGGGCGCCGCCTTCGTGATGGTGCAGCGGCTCGCGCGGCCGGGCGTGCCGGTGCGCCGGGCCTGGATCGGTGCCGTGCTGCCGGTGCTGGCGGTCTGGGCGCTGGCCGTGGTGGCCTGGTTCGACACGCCGATGGAAGGGCGCATGCCCTCGTTGATGGGCCAGTCGTGGCGCATCTGCGCCCTGAGCATCGCGGTGATGGCGCTGCCGGTGTTCGTCGGCGCCATGGCCGCGCTGCGCAGCCTCGCGCCGACCCGCCCCGCGCTCGCGGGCGCGGCGGCCGGCGCGCTCGCCGGTGGCGTGGGCGCGGCCGTCTATGCGCTGCACTGCATGGAGCTCACGGCGCCGTTCCTCGCGGTCTGGTACGTGAGCGGGATCGCGGTGCCGGTGCTGGTGGGCGCCTTGCTCGGGCCGCGGCTGCTGCGCTGGTAGGGGCCTGCGAGCGCTCGTACGCCGCACTGGGACAAACCCTGTCCCGCGGCGAAATGTCGTTCGCTGAACAGTTCGAAAAGAGCGAAAGGATTGCAATCGCGTCGCGTTTCTCTCACAACAACAGGAGACATCGATGCGAGACATCCTCAGAACGGGACTGCGGGTCCTGGGCCTGTGCGCGGTCGTCACCCTCGCGAGCTGCGGCGGCAGCGGCGGCGGCGGCGTGGCACTGCCGATTCTTCCGCCCTCCGGCTCGCAGCCGGAATCGCCACCGCCACCTTCGGCGGCGACGGGCGAACTCAAGATCAGGACGCTGTCGAACCGCGCCGACATGATCAGCGACGGCGATGCCTACGTCGAGATCGTGTTGCCCGAGGGCAAGAGTGCACTCGACCTCGCGGTGGACCTCGACGGCAAGGACGTCTCCTCCGCCTTCGCGCTGCGCGCCAACGGCCGCGTGCTCGGCACCGTGACCGGGCTGCGCGTGGGCAGCAACACGCTCACCGCCACGCTCAAGTCGACCCGGACGGGCGCCAAGCTCGCGATCGAGAACTTCGCGCGCGGCGGCAACATCTTCGCGGGCACGCCGGTGCAGCCGTGGATCTGCGCCACGAAGGCCGGTTCGGTCGCGACGGTGACGGTGCCCGGCACCGGGCTCTCGGCCACCGCGACCACGCTGGTGAGCGGGCTCGACGCCGACCCGGTCGACGCCGACTGCAACGCGCCCACCGTCTACACCTACTACTACCAGCCGAAGGCAAAGGAGGGCACCGATTGCGGCCAGCAGCCCTTCGGTCCCTACGCCTGCTTCCTGCAGTACGACCCGGCCAAGCGGCCGAAGGACGCCGAGATCGCGAACTTCACGACCGACCGCGGCGACACCGTGAAGGCGCTGCTGCGCGTGGAGCTGGGCACGATGGGCCGCGGCGAATACCAGGTGGCGGTGTACTTCGATCCCGCCAGGCCGTGGACGCCGTGGGAGCCGCAGAAGGGCTGGAACGGCAAGGTGCTCTGGAAGATGGGCGCCTCGGCCTCGGGCAACCGCTTCCAGCAGAACCCGGGCACGGCGCTGTTCGACGACAACGCGCTGCGCGCCGGCTTCATGACGGTCAACTCGCAGCTCACCAACCACAACGACAACAACAACGAGTTCCTCGCGACCGAGAACATCATGATGGTCAAGGAGCACATCATCGATACCTACGGCGAGATCCGCTACACCATGTCCGACGGCGGCTCGGGCGGCTCGATGATGCAGACCGTGCCGGCCTCGGTGATGCCCGGCCTGCTCGACGGCCTGCAGACCGGCTACAGCTACCCCGACGCGGTGACGACCTGGATCGAGACGCGCGACTGCGGCAACCTCTGGCGCTACTACGGTACCGGCCCGGGCGCGGGCCTGTCGCCGGCGGCACGCGCGGCCATCGAAGGCCATCCGACGGCCGACTACTGCACCAACTGGGTCTATTCCTTCCTCGCGCCGCAGAACCCGGTGCAGGCCACCAACTGCGGACTCGGCTTTCCGGCGGCGCTGGTGTACGACCCGGCGCTGCGGCCCAACGGCGTGCGCTGCACGATCCATGACGTGATGACCGCGATCCTCGGCACCACCGAGCTCAACGGCAACACCGTGCCGAACCTGCCCTACGACAACGCGGGCGTGCAGTACGGGCTCAAGGCCCTGCGCTCCGGCGCCATCACGCCCGAGCAGTTCGTCGCGCTCAACGAAGGCATCGGCAGCTGGGACGCCGACATGATCTGGTCGGGCGACAAGGCCGTCATTCCCGCGGCGCGTGCGCGGATGCAGGCCAGCGCGATGACCGCGCTCTACCGCAGCGGCCTCGTCAGCTACGCGAAGAACCTCGCGAAGGTGCCGGTCATCGACCTGCGGCCCGAGCTCGGCGCCGACATCCACATGGCCTGGCGCACCTACCAGCAGCGCGCGCGCCTGGACGCGGGCAACGGCGGGCACGACAACCACGTGGTGCTGGCGAGCAACGCCGGCACCGGCGTCGCGCTGACCCGGCAGGCCTTCCTGATGATGGACCGCTGGCTCGGCGCCATGGAGGCCGACAGGTCCGCCGACACGAAGGAGAGGAAGGTCGTGAAGAACAAGCCCTCGGACGCGGTCGACCAGTGCATTGCGACCGCGGGCATGACCACTGCCGAGCTGGTCGACATCGGCTTCGGCAGCGCCGCCTGCCCGGTCAAGCCCTACGAATCGGTGCGCATCGTGTCGGGCGGACCGCTCTCGGAAGACGTGTTCAAGTGCCAGCTCAAGCCGATCGACTTCGCCTCGGCCGACTACGCCGGCGCGGTCTTCACGGGCGGCCAGCAGGTGCGGCTGCAGGCGACCTTCCCCGATGGCGTGTGCGACTGGAGCAAGCCGGGCGTGGGGCAGGTGCCGTGGACGCCGACCACCTTCCGCGGCGGCCCGGGCGGGCAGGACCTGCCGGCCGCGCCGGTGTCGACGCCGCTCTGAGGCAGCGAACGAGCGAAGCGCCCGCCGCGCGGGTGTTTCAGCCGGGCTGGTTGTTCGGATAGCGCGACAGCCGCTGCCGGTCGAGCACGTTGATGTAGCCGTAACCGGTCTTGATGAGCTGCGCCGCCTCGAGTTCGTGCAGCGCCACGTTCACGCGCTGGCGCGACACGCCGACCATCCAGCCGATTTCTTCCTGACTGATCTGCAGGGTGGCGTCGGTGTTGGGATAGAGCACCGGATGGAACAGGCTCGCGATGCCGCGCGCGACGCGGCCCGTGGGCTCGAGCAGGCGGTCGAACTTGACCGTGGCGATGAACTGGCTGAGCCGCTCGTTCAAATGCGACAGCATGAAGTGGTTGAACGGCACGCTCCTGTCGAGCAGCCAGGCGAAGGTGTCGCGCGGCAGGTGCAGGGTGACGGTGGGGCGGGTGGCGGCGATCTCGTACTTGCGCTGCTCGACCTTCAGCAGCGAGCCTTCGCCGATCCAGCCGCCCGCGGCCACGCCCGTGAACATTACGGGCTTGCCGTCGGCCGAGGTGTCCTGCACGCGCAGGAAGCCCTCGATCACGCCGATCCAGCTGTCGGCGATCTCGTTGCGCTGGCAGACGAATTCGCCCTGGCCGTGCTCGCGCGTGTAGAGCGCCTTGTAGGCGGTCTCGCGTTCGCATTGAGTGAGCACGCGCGGCCAGATGCAGCGCTCCCAGAACGCCGCGATGTCCCTGGCCGGAGGCTTGCCCGAGGACATGGGGGCCGTCGCCGCGCCGCTCAGCGCTTCTTCGAGCCGAAGATGCCGCCGAGCACGCCGCGCAGGATCTCCTTGCCGACCGAGGTGCCCATGGTGCGCACCGCCGACTTGGCCATGGTCTGCACCAGGCCGTCGTGCTTGGCGCCGCGCGGGCCGGTGTGGCCGAACAGCAGGTCGTTGAGCATGCCGCCGGCGCCCGAACCCTCTTCGGCCGGCTTGCCGGGCGCTGCCTTGCCCGCGGCGGGTGCGCCGGGCGCGGTCTCGGCGCGGCCCTTGAGCTTCTCGTAGGCCGATTCGCGATCGACCGCCTTCTCGTAGACGCCCGCCACCAGCGAACCGGCCAGCAGCGCCTGGCGCTGAGCGGCCGTGATCGGACCGATCCGGCTGCCGGGCGGCAGCACGTAGACGCGCTCGGTCACGCTCGGGCGGCCCTTCTCGTCGAGGAAGCTCACGAGCGCCTCGCCGACCGCGAGCTCGGTGATGGCCTTCTCGATGTCGAGGCCGGGCTTCTGCCGCATCGTGGTGGCCGTGGCCTTCACCGCCTTCTGGTCGCGCGGCGTGAAGGCGCGCAGCGCATGCTGCACGCGGTTGCCGAGCTGGGCCAGCACCGAGTCGGGAATGTCGAGCGGGTTCTGGGTCACGAAATACACGCCCACGCCCTTGGAGCGCACCAGCCGCACCACCAGCTCGATGCGCTCGACCAGCGCCTTGGGCGCCTCGTTGAACAGCAGGTGGGCCTCGTCGAAGAAGAAGGCCAGCTTGGGCTGGTCGGGGTCGCCGATCTCGGGCAACTGCTCGAACAGCTCCGACAGCATCCACAGCAGGAAGGTGGCGTACAGCCGCGGCGAGTTCATGAGCTTGTCGGCCGCGAGGATGTTGACCACGCCCTTGCCGCCCACGGTCTGCATGAAGTCGGCGATGTTGAGCATCGGTTCGCCGAAGAATTTGTCGCCGCCCTGGGTCTCGATCTGCAGCAGGCCGCGCTGGATCGCGCCCACGCTGGCGGCGCTGATGTTGCCGTACGCGGTGGTGAACTGGCTCGCGTTCTCGCCCACGTGCTGCAGCATCGCGCGCAGGTCCTTGAGGTCGAGCAGCAGCAGGCCGTTGTCGTCGGCGATCTTGAACACCAGGTTCAGCACGCCGGCCTGGGTTTCGTTCAGGTCGAGCATGCGGCCCAGCAACAGCGGGCCCATGTCGGAGACGGTGGCGCGCACCGGGTGGCCCTGCTCGCCGAACACGTCCCACAGCGTGACGGGGCAGCCCAGCGGCTCGGGCAGCTCGATGCCGCGCTCCTTGAGCGTGGCGGCCATCTTCTCGCCGATGGCGCCTTGCTGGCTGATCCCGGTCAGGTCGCCCTTGACGTCAGCCATGAACACCGGCACGCCGATGGACGACAGCTTCTCGGCCATGGTCTGCAGCGTGACCGTCTTGCCGGTGCCGGTGGCGCCGGTGATGAGGCCGTGGCGGTTGGCGAGGGCCGGGAGGAGGGCGCATTCCACGCTCTCGTGGCGGGCGATCAGAAGAGAGTCGGCCATGGACGGTTCCGGGTCGTGTCGGGGCGGCCAGTCTAATCAAGCCGCCCTCCTATAATCCACGGCCCACGCGCCCTTGCGGCAAAAAGTTTCTGGAGGTTTTTCTTGTCTTCGACTGCTCAGCCCCCCATTCCCGCCGATGGCGATGCCGAACAGTCGCCGATCGAGCAGGAACTGGCCGTGCTGCTGGTGAACGCGCTCAATCTCGAGGTGGCACCGGCCGACATCGTCCCGACCGATCCGCTGTATGGCGAAGGCCTCGGCCTCGATTCGATCGACATCCTCGAGGTCGCGCTCGAAGTCTCGCGCCGCTATGGCTTCCAGCTGCGTTCGGACGACGAACGCAACCAGCAGATCTTCCAGTCGTTGCGCACGCTCGCGGCCCACGTCGCACAGAACCGCGCGGCCTGAACCCCATGTCACGATGGCGCCTGGCGCTCCTGCTGCTGGTGGGGGTGGCCTATGCCGGTGCTTCCCACTGGATGATGCTGTTCCACGCCACCGAGCCGTGGGCGGTGGTCGTGCTGCTGGGGCCGCTGTGGCTCGCCGCCATGGGCTTCGCCGCCAGCCGCTTCGGTCGCTGGGGCTTCGCCGCGGTGGTCGCGCTGGGCCTGGCGGGCTTCGCGCTGGTGCTCAGCGGCGAGGCGGGCGACACCAACCGGCTCTACGTGTTCCAGCACGTGGCCATCAATGCCTTGCTGTGCGGCTGGTTCGGCTCCACCTTGCGCGGCGACAGCACGCCGCTGATCACCCAGTTCGCGCAGCGCGTGCATCCGCTGCGCGGCGCGATGCGCGCCTACACCACGCAGCTCACGCGCATCTGGACCGGCTATTTCGCGCTGGTGGTGCTGTCGTCGATCGTGGTCTACCTCACGCTGTCGTTCTCGGCCTGGTCGCTGCTGGCGAATGTGCTGACGCCCGCCAGCGTGGCGCTGCTGTTCGTCGGCGAACACCTGCTGCGCTACCGGCTGCACCCCGAGTTCGAGCGCGCCCGCATGGTCGATGCGGTGCGCGCCTTCTACGGCAGTTCGTCGGCCGACAGCAGCGCCGGCGGCGGCCCGCGCTGAATTCCGCCGGCCCGGCGGACCGACACGAAAGAGGAAAAGGCACCGCGTGACACCGAATCCTGGCCTGCTGCCGCTGCTTGCCGACCGCGATCCCGATGCGCCGCTCGCCTGGCGCGCCGGCGTGCCGCTGAGCACGCGCCAGTTCCTGGCCGACGTGGCCCGCCTCGCGCCGCAACTGCCGGCCCACGGCGCCGCGGTCAATCTCTGTTCCGACCGCTACGACTTCATCGTCGGCATGGCTGCGGCCCTGGTGCGCGGCCACGCCAGCCTGCTGCCGCCCGATGCGCGCGCCGACACGCTGTCGCGGCTGCGCGAATCGCATGGCGGCGGGCTGTTCGCGCTGGTCGACGACCCGTCGCTGCAGACGCCCGGCATGGCGCGCGTGGTGATCGAGAAAAGCGCCGGCCCGTCGCCCGCCGAGGCGGCGGACCTGGCCGCCGTGCCGATGATCGACGCCGCACGCCACGCGGCCAGCCTGCTGACCTCGGGCTCCACCGGCGCACCCCAGCCGCATGCCAAGACCTGGGGCACCCTCACGGGCGACGTGGCGGTGGCGGTGGAACGCCTGTGCCGCGTGCTCGATCTGCCTTCGCTCGCGGGCCTGACCCTGGTCGCCACGGTGCCGGTGCAGCACAGCTACGGGCTCGAATCCTCGGTGCTGCTGGCCATGCTCGGCGGCGCCGCCTTCGACAGCGGCCGGCCCTTCTTCCCGGCCGACGTGGCGCAGGCCCTGGCCTCGGTGCCGCGGCCGCGCGCGCTGGTGACCACGCCGTTCCACCTCAAGACGCTGCTGCTGTCGGGCATCGCGCTGCCCGAGGTCGACCTGATCCTCTCGGCCACCGCGCCGCTGTCGCCGCAGCTCGCCGCCCAGGCCGAGCAGGCGCTGCACGGCGTGCTGCTCGAGATCTACGGCAGCACCGAATCGGGCCAGGTCGCGATGCGCCGCACCACCGAGACCGAGGTCTGGGAGACCTTCGGCCAGATCCGCGTGCATGCCGAGCCCGGCGGCGAGGACGGCAACGAGCGCTTCATCTTCAGCGGCGACTTCCTGCCCGAGCCGACGCCGATGGCCGACGTGCTCGAGCTGCTCGACGAACGCCGCTTCCGGCTGTTCGGCCGCGCCAACGACCTGATCCACGTGGCCGGCCGGCGCAGTTCGCTGGCCCACCTCAACTACCACCTCAACAGCATTCCGGGCGTGGACGACGGCGCCTTCTGGCTGCCCGACGAGGTGGCCGATGGCGTGGTGCGGCCGATCGCCTTCGTGGTGGCGCCCGAGCTCACGGCGGCGGCCATCGTGGGCGCGCTGCGGCAACGGCTCGAGCCGGTGTTTGTGCCGCGGCGCGTGGTGCACGTGAAGCGTTTTCCGCGCGAGGGCACGGGCAAGCTCACGGTGCGCGCGCTGCGCGAGTTCGCGCTGGCGCAGCTGGCCGAGGACGACACGCCGGTGCGGCTCGTGCACACGGTGCCGGTCGACCATCCGGCGTTCGCCGGCCACTTTCCCGGCCAGCCGCTGCTGCCCGGCGCGCTGGTGCTGGCCGAGGTGCAGGAGGCGATCCGCCGCGTGCCGGCGCTGCTGGCCCGGCTCGGCACCCATCCCACGCTGGCGGCGGCCAAGTTCCTGGCGCCGGTGCGCCCGGGCGCCGCGCTGGCGATCGAGCTGAATCCCGAGGCCGGCGGCGGCGGTGTGCGCTTCGACGTGCGCTGCGACGGCGTGGTGGCCGTCACCGGCCGCTGGACGCCCGTGGCAGAGTCGCCGTGATGAAGCACACCGAGGCCGAGACCCGCGCGGTGAACGCCGCGGCCCGGACCGCGCCGCCCGCGGGCGCCACTCCCGCCGCCTCCGCCGACGCGGCCGACTGGACCCGCGCCCCCGAGCGCAGCAACATGCTCGCGCTGCGCTTCATCTGCTTCATGGCGATCTTCTTCGGCCGCCGCGTCACGCGGCTGCTGCTGCCGCCGATCGCGCTGTATTTCCTGCTGTTCGCGCCCACGCCGCGGCGCCACATCAAGCGCTACCTGTTCCGCGCCATCGGCCCGCGGGCCGGCTGGGTCGACGGCTTCAAGCTGCTGCATGCCTTCGCCTCGACGGTGCTCGACCGGGTGTATTTCCTGCGCGGGCGCATGGACCTGTTCGACTTCCGCATGGACGGCCAGGTCGAGCTCGAGAGCGCGGCGCTCGAGGGGCGCGGCGCCTTCCTGCTCGGCGCGCACGTGGGCAGCTTCGAGGCCATGGGTGCCTGCAAGCGCCAGCAGCCCGACGAGGCGCGCATGCGCCTCGCGATGCTGATGTACCCCGACAACGCGCAGCGCATCACCGCCATCCTCAACGCGATCAGCTTGCCCGAGGCGCGGCCCCATGTGATCGCGCTGGGCCGGCCGCATTCGATGCTCGCGCTGCGCGACTGGCTCGACGGCGGCGGCATGGGCGGCATGCTGGCCGACCGCACGCTGCCGGGCAGCGAGGACCAGCCCGCGCAGCAGCGCGGCAACAACATCGTGCTGCCGTTCCTGGGCCGCGACGCCAGCTTCAACGACGGGCCGTTCCGGCTCGCGGCGCTGCTGCGGCGGCCGGTGTTCTTCATGGCCGGGGTCTACCACGGCGGTGCGCGCTACGATGTCCGCTTCGAACGCCTGGCCGACTTCGGCCAGCGCCCGGCCGATGCCGCCGAGCGCGAACGGCTGATCCGCGCCGCGGTCGAAGCCTATGTGGCGCGCCTGGAGGCGCTGTGCCGCGCCTACCCCTACAACTGGTTCAATTTCCATGATTTCTGGCTCGAAGATGCAGATGCGCCCGCGGCGGCTTGAACGGTTCTTCCAGGCGCTGCTGCTGGTGCTGGCCTTCGGCGCCGCACCGGCCTGGGCCTTCGACCTCAACGAACTGATGGGCCTGCTGGCCAAGCAGAAGAGCGGCGAGGCCCGCTTCACCGAGCAGCGCTTCGTGCACGGCCTCGAAGGCCCGCTCGATGCGCGCGGCACCCTGAGCTTCGACGCGCCCGACAAGCTGGTGCGCCGCACCTTGTCGCCGCGCGTCGAGACCATGGCGGTCGAGGGCAACACGCTGACCCTGTCGCGCGGCGGCCGCAACCGCACGCTGGCGCTCGACAGCATGCCCGAACTGCTGGGCCTGGTCGAAGCCATGCGCGGCACGCTCAGCGGCGACGGCAGCACGCTGCAGCGCTATTTCCGCAGCACCGTGACCGGTTCGGCCAGCCAGTGGGCGCTCGACCTGACGCCGATCGACAGCCGGCTCGCGGCCCAGGTGCGCAGCATGCGCATCAGCGGGCGCGCGAGCGACGTGCTCGGGCTCGAGATGGAGTTCGTCGGCGGCGACCGCTCGGTGATGAACATCGTGCCCGACCGTCCCGCGGCCGCCCCCGGCCGGCGGCGGCGCCGGCCGGGCGCGCCACGCCGTGAGCGCGACCGCGCCGCAGGGGCCGCCGAGCTGGCAGCGCCGCGCGGTCGTGCTGCTGGTCTGGGTGGCGCTGCTGCTGGCCGGCGTGTTCGAGATCTCGCGCACCCAGTTCAACGCCGACCTGTCGGCCTTCCTGCCCAAGAGCCCGGATGCGCGCCAGCGCGTGCTGATCGAGCAGCTGCAAAGCGGCGTGGCCTCGCGCACCCTGATGCTGGGCCTCGAGGGCGGCACGCCCGAGGCGCGCGCGCAGGTGTCGCGCGCGATGGCGAAGAGCATGCGCGAGAGCCAGCTGTTCGACCTGATCCAGAACGGCGACACCGGCGACTGGACCGAGGCCGGCACCTGGGTGTTCCAGCACCGCTACCAGCTCTCGCCGGGCGTGGCGCCCGAGCGTTTCACGGTCGAGGGCCTGCGCGACGCGATCAACGAGACGCTGTCGCTGCTCGGCACGCCGGCCGGCAACGTGATCAAGCCCTTCCTCGACCGCGACCCCACGGGCGAGACCACGCGCATCGCCGAGGAGCTGGTGCCGGCCAGCGCGCCGCGCAGCGAGGACGGCGTGTGGATGTCGCGCACCGCGCCGCGCGCGCTGATGATCCTGACCACGCGCGCCGCCGGCAGCGACCTCGACGCGCAGGCGGTGGCGATCGCGCGCGTGCACGCGGCCCACGAGGCGGCCACGCGCGACCTGGGCGAAGCGAAGCCGCAACTGCTGCTGACTGGCCCGCCGGTGTTCTCGGTGCTCAGCCGCGACAAGATCAAGACCGAGGCGATCCATCTCGCGATCGTCGGCGGCATCGTCATGGGCGGGCTGCTGCTGCTGGCCTTCGCCTCGCCGCGCGCGCTGGTGATCGCCTTCCTGCCGGTGGCCACCGGCGTGGTGATCGGCACCGCGGCGGTCAGCTGGGTCTTCGGTTCGGTGCACGGGCTCACGCTGGGCTTCGGCAGCACGCTGATCGGCGAGACCGTCGACTACGCCATCTACTACCTGATCCAGGCGCGCGGCGCCGCCGTGCCCGGCACCGGCTGGCAGCGCTGGCGCACGGTGCACTGGCCCACGGTGCGCATCGGCCTGCTGACCTCGGTCTGCGGCTTCGCGGCGCTGGTGTTCTCGGGCTTCCCGGGCCTGGCCCAGCTCGGCGTGTTCTCGATCGCGGGCCTGGTCGCGGCCGCCGTCGCCACCCGCTACGCGCTGCCGATGCTCGCGCCCGACGGCGCCACCGGCATGGGCATGCGGCGCCAGATGGCAAGCTTCGCCGGCCTGATGGTGCGCAACCTGCCGCGCCTTCGCTGGCCGCTGGCCGCGTTGGGCGTGGCCGCGGTGGCGCTGGTGCTGTGGCAGGGCGGCCACCTGTGGCGCGCCGATCTCAGCGCGATGAGCCCGGTGCCGCGCGCGCAGCAGCAGCTCGACGAGATGCTGCGCAACGACATCGGCACCAGCGACGGCGGCATCATCGTGATGGCCAATGGTGCCGACGCCCAGGCGGCGCTGCGCAACAACGAGGCCGCGAGCGCCAGGCTCAATGCGCTGGTCGACCGCGGCGAGCTCGGCGGCTTCGAGACCGTGACGCGCGTGCTGCCGAGCATCGCGGCCCAGCAGGCGCGCCTGGCGAGCCTGCCCGATGCCGACACCCTGCGCACCCGCCTGGCCGAGGCCACGCAGGGCCTGCCGCTGCCGGCCAGCCGGCTCGCCCCTTTCGTGGCCGACGTCGAGGCCGCGCGTCAGCTCAAGCCGGTGCAGCTCGACGAACTCCGCGAAGGCCCGCTGCGCGCAGTGATCAGCTCGCTGATGTACGAACGCCCGGGCGGCGGCTGGTCGACGCTGATCGCGCTGCATCCGGGACCGAAGTTCGAGCAGGCGAAGCTCGAGGCCGCGCTCGCCGGCGTGCCCGAGGTGCAGGTGGTCGACGTGGGCCGCGAGCTCGGCAGCCTCTACCAGCGCTACCTTCACGAGGCCTTCGTGCAGGTGCTGCTGGGCGCGCTGGCCGTGGTCGTGCTGCTGGGCATCTACCTGCGCTCGGGCCGGCGCCTGCTGGCGGTGTGCCAGCCACTGCTGTTCGCCGTGATGCTCACGCTCGGCGGCATGGCCGTGATGCAGGCCGCGCTCGGCATCCTGCACCTGGTGGGACTGCTGCTGATCGTGGCGGTGGGCTCGAACTACGCGCTGTTCTTCGACCAGCTGCGCACCACGGGCCGGGCCGACGAGGACACACTGGCCTCGCTGATGCTCGCCAACCTGACGACCGTGGTCTCGTTCGGGCTGATCGCGATCTCCGACATTCCCGCGCTGTCCTCGATCGGCCGCGTGGTGGCGCCGGGCGCGCTGCTCGCGCTGCTGCTGTCGGCGGCCTTCGCGCGCCGCGTGACGCCGCCCGCGGCACCACCCGCGGGCGAGACGGGGTCTTCGGGCGGCGGCGCGCGCGGCTGACGCACAATCCCGCGCCATGTCGACCGCACCCGTCACTCCCGAATCCTGGCCCTGGCCGCCGGCCATCCGTGCCAGCGCGGCCTGGCACGCGGCCGCCGTCGGCGCGGGCGTGCTGGTGCCGGGCGCCTGGCCCTGGGCCCTCGGCGCGATCGTGCTCAACCATGCGCTGATCACCGCAGCCGGCCTCACGCCGCGCAGCCGGCTGCTGGGCCCGAACGTCACGCGGCTGCCGGCCGCGGCGATCGCGCGCCGCGAGGTGGCGATCACCATCGACGACGGCCCCGAGCCCGCGGTGACGCCGCGCGTGCTCGACCTGCTCGACGCCCATGGCCAGCGCGCCACCTTCTTCTGCATCGCCGAGCGCGTGCGGGCCCAGCCGGCGCTGGCGCGCGAGATCGTCGCGCGCGGCCACAGCATCCAGAACCACACGGCGCGGCACCGGCACAACTTCTCTTTTCTCGGCCCGCGCGGCTTCGCCAGCGAGATCGCGCAGGCGCAGCAGATCCTGGCCGAGGTCACGGGCCAGCGCCCGAGCTGCTTTCGCGCGCCGGCCGGGCTGCGCAATCCCTTTCTGGAACCGGTGCTGCACCGGCTCGGCCTGTCGCTCGTGAGCTGGACCCGCCGCGGCTTCGACACCCGCGAGGGCGATGCGCAGCGCGTGCTGGCGCGCCTGACGCGCGGCCTGGCGGCCGGCGACATCCTGCTGCTGCACGACGGCAATGCCGCGCGCACCGCCCGTGGAGAACCCGTATTGCTGGAGGTACTGCCCTTGCTGCTCGAACGCCTGCGCGCCGATGGACTGCGCGCCGTGACCCTGCCCGAGGGCCTTCGGGAATGAGCGCCGTGTTCTCGGCCGACAGCGCCTGGCGCGAGCTGCACGAGGCCGCCACCGAGCCCTACAGGAAGGGCGGCAGCTTCGCCTGGCATTTCGCGCGCGGCAAGCTCGGGCGCGATCCGGTGTTCCGCGGCCTGCTCGAGCGCGGGCTGATCGATGCGCAGCATCGCCGCGTGGTCGACATCGGCTGCGGCCAGGGCCTGTTCGCGAGCCTGCTGGCCTCGATGAGCCGCATGCAGCAGCAGGGCCGCTGGCCCGCTGGCTGGGGCGCCACGCCGAGCGCCGCTGAATACACCGGCATCGAGCTGATGCCCAAGGACGTGGCGCGCGCCGAAGCGTCCATCGGCCATCTCGAGCCCGCGCCGCGGCTGCTCTGTGCCGACATGTGCGCGGCCGATCTGCCCGATTGCGACCTGGTGGTGATCCTCGACGTGCTGCACTACGTGGACCATGCCGCGCAGGAAGGCGTGCTGCGCCGTGTGCGCGACGCCTTGCAGCGCGGCGGCAGTCCCCGGGCGCGGCTGCTGCTGCGCGTGGGCGATGCCTCGAGCCGCCGCGGCTTCGCGATCAGCCAGTGGGTCGACCGCACCGTGACGCGCGTGCGCGGCCACAAGGTGTCGCCGACCTGGGGCCGTCCGCTGGCCGAATGGACGGCGCTGCTCGAGCGGCTGGGCTTCGGCGTGCAAAGCATCCCGATGAGCGAAGGCACGCCGTTCGCCAATGTGCTGCTGGTGGCCGATCTGGTGCCGGAGGGCGCGCGATGAGCTTCGTGCCGCAGACGCTGGAGCGCGAGGGCATCGCGCAGCGCATACCGCACCGCGGCAGCATGTGCCTGCTCGAGCGGCTCGAGGGCTGGGATGCGGAAACGATCCGCTGCAGCACCGCCACCCACCGCGATGCCGACAACCCGTTGCGCACGGCCAGCGGGCTGCTGGCGCCGAATGCCGTCGAGTACGCCGCGCAGGCGATGGCGCTGCATGGCGGGCTGCTGGCGAGCGAGGGCGCGACGCCCTCGGCCGGCTTCCTCGCGAGCACGCGCGGCGTGCGCACGACGGTGGCGCGGCTCGACGAGGTCGAGGGGCGCCTGCAGGTCGAGGCGCGGCGGCTGTCGGGCGACGCCCGGCAGGTGATGTACGAGTTCTGGCTCAGGGACGGCGAAGGCCGTGCGCTGGCCGACGGCCGCGCGGTGGTGGTGCTGAACACGCCGCTGGCCCTGGACACCCCGAAGGAATCATGAGCCTCCAAGGAAAACGCGCCCTGATCACGGGCGCCAGCGGCGCGCTCGGCGCCGCCATGGCCGAGCGCTTCGCGCGCGACGGCGCGACCGTGCTGCTGCATGCGAACTCGCGCCCCGAAGCGGTCGAGCAGCTGGCCGCGAAGATCGTCGCGGCCGGCGGCAAGGCCGAATGCCATGTCTTCGACCTGCGCAGCGACGAGGCCTGCGCCGCCGCCTGCGCGCGCATGCTCGAGCCGGGGCCGGTGCAGGTGATCGTCAACAACGCGGGCGTGCACGACGACGCGGTGCTGCCGGGCATGCGCGCCGAGCAGTGGCACAAGGTGATCGACATCTCGCTCAACGGCTTCTTCCGCGTGACCCAGCCGCTCTTGCTGCCGATGATGCGCACCCGCTGGGGGCGCGTGCTCAACATCTCGTCGGTGGCGGCGCTGGTGGGCAACAAGGGCCAGGTGAACTACGCCGCGGCCAAGGGCGCGCTCAACAGCGCGACCAAGGCGCTGTCGCTCGAGGTGGCCTCGCGCGGCGTGACGGTGAATGCGATCGCGCCCGGGATCATCGCCTCGCCGATGGCCGACGCGGTGTTCGACCCGGCGCTGATCCAGCAGATGGTGCCCGCCAAGCGCGCCGGCAAGCCCGAGGAAGTGGCGGCCCTGGCCGCCTTCCTCGCGAGCGACGAGGCGGCCTACATCACCGGGCAGGTGATTTCGGTCAACGGCGGTATGATCTAGCTCGCGCTCAGAGCGGCAGCGTGTCGAAGGCCGCGTAGGCGGTCGCGAGCCACGACTTCACGCGCTGGCGTTCGAGCAGGCCCAGCGCGTGCGGGCCTTCGCGGTCGTTCACGGCCTTCCAGAAACTGGTGCTCTGCGCATCGATCTTGCGCATGCTGGCCTCGTGCAGGCGCGGCAGCGCGATCACGCGCGCGCCGTTCGCGGTGGCTTTGGACATCGACTGCGAACCGAGCAGGGTGCCGAAGTCGCTGCCGCGGCCGTAGTTCTGCACCACGATGTAGTTGGGCCGGCTGCCGAAGGTGTCGACCAGCGTGCCGAGCAGGTCCGAGGAGTCCTTGCCGTCGTCGAGCACGTGCCAGAAATTGACGGTCACGCCGATCTCGGCGAAGACGTCGAACAGGTCGGATTCCTTGATCCAGCGCGCCAGCGGCGCCAGCGTCTGCGCCGCGAGGTCGACGATCACGCTCTGCTGCGGATGGGTCTCGAAGCCGTTGACCACGGTGTCGAGCCCTTCGAAGCTGTCGACCACCACGGGCGAGGCGAAGCCTTCGTAGAAGCGGGTGAACGAGCTGTGCGAGCGGTCGGTGTCGAAGCCCGTGAAGGGGCGGCTGTGGTCGATGAAGTACTGGGCCAGGACCCGTGCCGTGACCGACTTGCCGACCCCGCCTTTTTCGCCGCCGATGAAATTGATGGAGCTCATGGTGTCGCTGGTAGATGTGGAAGATTCAGGGAGCCGGCGACAGTTTGCCTCAGCTTGGGGTGGCGGACTCCCGGCGCGGGGACGAATCGCCCGCAGGGCCGCCGTCGATGTGGTCGTCGGACTGGCCGTGCGGGGAGGGCGCCGCGAGGCTGCCGTCGCCGCCGATGTAGCGGCGCCTCGCGGCCGTGAAGGCGGCGCTGCCGGCACCGAGCAGGCCCAGGGCGGCGCAGGCCGCGCCCGCGTCGATCAACAACTCCAGAACCACGATACCGACTCGCATGCGCCAATTCCTGTCACGTTGCGTTGAACTATGTCACCCGGGCGGAAGCATCATCGCGGAAAGTTGTGCGCGTGTGTATCTCGTGCCGCGCGGCGATGCCGGCTCCGCCGTGCCGGGGCGCTACTGGCCGCGCCGGGCCATTCCCTGCAGCAGGGGGTGGGATTGCAGGCGCTGCTGCAGCCGTGCCTTCCACGGCGCGGGCAGCGTGGCGCCGTCGATCATCGCGGGCCACTGCTCGCGCGCGCGGCGCGCGGTGTCGCTGACCACGCGTCGCACCTGCGGCTCGTGCAGGCCGGCCGAGAAGCAGAAGGCGCGCACGTTGGCGGGGCTGAACAGTCCGCTGCGCCGAGGCGCTGAACTGCCTGTGGCTGGCAGCAGCGGCAGCGCATGGCCCTCGACGCCCTGCAGCGCCGCATAGGCCACGATGTCGTAGGCCGGCGCGAAGCGCGGCGAGGCGCCGTCGGGATAGAGCACGCCGAAGTTCTTCAGGTGCGCATCGGGATTGCCGAGCAGTTCGTTGACCGCGAGCCGGCGCACCAGCTCGAGCACCGCTTCCTCGCCGAGCGAGGGAAAGGCCCGCATCGCGAGCGCCATGTCGAGGTAGCTGCCGCCGTACTTGTGCAGTGGGTCGAAGCCCAGCACCTGCGCGAAGTCCTCGAAGTGGATGCGGCGCGCACCGTCGCGGTCGAAGCGGGTGACCGCGAGGAATTCGGGTTCGTCGGGCAGGGCGTAGCTGTGTTCGGCCGAGATGGCGGACAGCGGCGCGAGTTCGGCATGGCAGACCTCGACGCCCGCGGCGGCCGCCATCCGCAGCGAGAGCATCTCGAGCTGCGGCATGTGCAGTCGCCCGGCCACGGGCAGCTTGGCGATCACGCGCGTGCTGGCGCCGGCGCGGGTGCGCGCCACGTAGCGCCCGCCCTGGCGGCGCAGGCCCAGCTTGGGCTGCACGCCCGACACCGAGATGCCCTGCGGCATCGGCAGCTCGACCACCGACATCTCGAGCGCGTCCTGGTCCTGCGTGATGAGCCGCTGCAAGGTGGCGCGGTCCACCGACACCGGGCGCGCGCTCACCGCGCCCGGCAGGTCGCCGCCGCAGGCCGCGAGCAGCTCGAAATGGTCGTTCTCGCGGCAGCCGCGCAGTTGCGCGATGTGGCTGCGCAGCACGCCCTCGGGCAGCAGGTTCTGGAAGAAGCGCGGTAGCTGACCGCCCTGGGCGTTGAACAGCGGGTTCTTGACGTCGCTCCACAGAGCCGCCTGCGAGGCGGCGTCGTTCGCCACCATCGACAGCGACAGCACCTCGGCCGGCGGCGCCGCGACGATCTCGGGCTCGGCCACGAAGCGGCACAGGTCGGCGTACTGGAACAGCTTGCCGAAGCGGCGCGCGCCGAGCGCGATCTCGAGGATCTTGACGTTCATGGCGAGCGCCTGCGCGAGCCGCGCCGGGTCGGCTCGCCGGGGGGATAGGGCGGCGGCGTGGGGGACTGCGCCACGGCGGCCACCGCGGTACCCACGCGCGTGGCAACGGGGCGATACCCGGCATCGGTGTCGAGCGAGGCACTGGCACCGAAGCCCTTGGGCGCCAGCTGCAGCTCGAGCCCCAGCGCATCGACCAGCGCGAGCAGCGAGGACATCTGCGGATTGCCCTGCGGCCCGAGCGCGTTGCGCACCGAGCGCTCGGTCAGGCCCGAGCGCTGCGCGATCTCGGCCCCGGAGAGGCCGGCGGCCTCGCGGCGGGCGATCAGCGCGGCGATCAGTTCCTGCTTGGTCATGGAAAGATATTACCGCAAATGGCAAATTCGGAAATATGTTTCCGAATGATCCCTGGCCCGTTGCCGGCGCGCCGCCGGCCCGGCGTCAGCGCGGCACCAGCGTGAAGAACGGCATCACCACGCCCATCACCCAGTTCTGCCCGAAATCGAGCGCCGCGCGCCGGTACTTCTCGTCGGCCTGGGCCGCCAGCAGGTCGAGCCGCGCGACCACCTTCGACAACTCGCGGTCGGCCACGAGGTTGCGGCCACGCTCGCTGATCTCGGTCGCCAGCAACAGCGGCTGGCCGTCGGGCCCGGTCTTGGAGGCGATCAGCCACAGCGAGATCTCGAAGTTGCGCGCGGCCCGGTAGCTGTTCTCGGCATTGATGCCGTCGATCATGCTCTGCTCCCAGGTGTCGCCGTTGGCCTGCTTGAGCATCGAGGCCCAGCCCACCACCAGCGCGGCCACGCGGTCGCCCTGGTAGCCCTGCGGCCCGGTGTCGAAGGCCAGGCGGATCGCCTCGATGCCGGTGGCGCCGCGCAGCTCGGGCAGGTCGGGCCCCTGCGTCACGGCGGCCCAGGCGCGCTGGCTGGCGGCGTCCATGTTGGCGGCCGACTTGCGCCACTCGCGCGGATTGCGCCGGTAGAGCGTGGTCTGCACGCGCCGTATCGACTCGAGATTGTCGCGCAGCGAGAGGTTGGCGATGCGGTTGGCGCTCGACTGCAGCCATTCCTGGTTGGCGTAGGGTTCGGCGCGCTGGGTGTTCTGGAACGCGCCGCAGCCGCCGAGCCCGAGCAGGGCACCGGTGCCCGCGAGCAGCCAGGCGCGGCGGTCTTTCAGGGGAGAAACCGAGGATTCGCTCATGCCCTGACGTTATCATCCACGGCTGGGGCGGCGGCCTGCTTCAAGCGGCGGGCCCGTGCAATTTTCCTTACAAATCAATACCTTGGCGTTAATTGTTGACCTGGCCCTCTAGCCGGGGACACATTCACGCAGGACAGGCCGACAAGTCGTGCGTCTCAATTCCATCAAGCTCTCGGGCTTCAAGTCGTTCGCCGAACCCACCAACTTCCTGCTGCCGGGCCAACTGGTCGGGGTGGTCGGGCCCAACGGTTGCGGCAAGTCGAACATCATGGATGCGGTGCGCTGGGTGCTGGGCGAGTCGCGTGCCTCGGAACTGCGTGGCGAGTCGATGCAGGACGTGATCTTCAACGGCACGACCACGCGCAAGCAGGCCAGCCGCTCGAGCGTGGAACTGGTGTTCGACAACGCCGACCACCGCGCCGGCGGCCAGTGGAACCAGTTCGGCGAGATCGCGGTGCGGCGCGTGCTCACGCGCGACGGCACCAGCAGCTACTTCATCAACAACCAGCCGGTGCGCCGGCGCGACGTCCAGGACGTGTTCCTCGGCACCGGCCTGGGCCCGCGCGCCTACGCCATCATCGGCCAGGGCACGATCAGCCGGATCATCGAATCGAAGCCCGAGGAACTGCGCCTGTTCCTCGAGGAGGCCGCGGGCGTCTCGAAGTACAAGGAACGCCGCCGCGAGACCGAGAACCGCCTGGGAGACACGCGCGAGAACCTGACCCGGGTCGAGGACATCCTGCGCGAGCTCAACGCCAACCTCGAGAAGCTCGAGAAGCAGGCCGAGGTGGCCGCGCGCTACAACGCGCTGCAGGGCGACGCCACCAGGAAGCAGCATCAGCTGTGGTTCCTCAAGCGCGCCGAGAGCGAGAGCGACAAGGCGCGCATCAAGGCCGAGTCCGAGAAGGCGATCAACGACCTCGAGTCGCGCACCGCCGACCTGCGCCACATCGAGAACGAACTCGAAACCGTGCGCCAGGCCCACTACGGCGCCGGCGACCTGGTCAACCAGGCCCAGGGCAAGCTCTACGAAGCCAGCGCCGAGGTCGGCCGGCTCGAGGGCGAGATCCGCTTCGTGGTCGAGGGCCGCCAGCGCGTGGAGCAGCGGCTGGTGCAGCTGCGCGAGCAGATCGCGCAGTGGGACAACCGCCGCGTCGAGGCCGAGGCCGAGATCGAGACGCTGGCCGGGCAGGGCGTGGACGCCGAGGAGCAGGCCGTGCTGCTGGCGGCCCAGCTCGAGGAGCACGACGCGCGCATGCCCGAACTCGAGGAAGCGCAGCAGCGGGCGCAGGACCAGGCCAACGCGCAGCGCACGGCCGTGGTGCAGGTGCAGCAGCAGATCCAGGTGCTGGCGGCCGACCAGCGCAACATCGAGGAGCAGTCGCGCCAGCTCAACCAGCGCAGCGAGCGGCTGCGCGCCGACCAGAAGGCGCTGGCCGCGCCCGACGAGGCGAAGCTGGTGGCGATGCAGGAGCAGCTCGAGGCCGCGCAGGAAGCGGCCAGCGAGGCCGATGCGCGGCTGCAGGACCTGCAGGAAGCGGTGCCGCGGCTCGACGACGACCGCCGCACGCGCCAGCAGGCGGTGAACAGCGAGGGTGCGCGCCATGCCGAGCTGTCGGCGCGGCTCGAGGCGCTGCGCGCGCTGCAGGAGAAGGTCAAGACCGACGGCAAGCTCGCGCCCTGGCTGGCCAAGCACGGGCTCGACGGCCTGCAGGGCCTGTGGAGCCGCATCCACATCGAACAGGGCTGGGAGAACGCGCTCGAGTCCGCGCTGCGCGAGCGCCTGGGCGCGCTCGAGGTCAGCCGGCTCGACATGGTCCGCGCCTTCGCCAACGACGCGCCGCCGGCCAAGCTGGCCTTCTACAACCCGCCGGTCGCCGGTGTGCCCGAAGGCGCCGCCAGCCTGCCGCGACTGTCGAGCCTGCTGCGCCTCAACGACGCGGGCCAGCAGGCGCTGCTGGCCGACTGGCTGCACGGCTGCTACACCGCCGCGAGCTTCGAGGAGGCGCTGGCCCAGCGCGGCACGCTGCAGCCCGGCGAGACGATCTACGTGCAGAGCGGCCACGCGGTCAGTTCGCACGGTGTCAACTTCTACGCCCCCGATTCCGAACAGGCCGGCCTGCTGGCGCGCCAGCAGGAGATGGAGAACCTCGACCGCCAGCTGCGTGCCCAGGCGCTGATCAGCGAGGACGCCCGTGCCGCGCTGGTGCGCGCCGAGGCCGCCTATGCCGACGCCGCCCAGCGGCTGGTGTCGGCGCGGCGCGAAGCCGCCGACACGCAGTCGCGCGCGCACGAGCTGCAGGTCGAGACCCTGCGCCTCACGCAGTTGGCCGAACAGACCCGCGCGCGCAGCGAGCAGCTCGCGGCCGACCTCGGCGAGGTCGACGCCCAGCTCGAGGAGCTGCAGGAGCGCCGCATCGCCGCCGAAGGCCGCTTCGAGGAGCTCGACATGCAGCTGGCCGACAGCCAGGAGCGCCATGCCGAGCTCGACGAGCGCGTGATCGAGGCCGGCCGCGCGCTGACCGCCAGCCGCGAGCAGCACCGCAGCCTCGAACGCCAGGCGCAGGAAGCCACCTTCGCGCAGCGCACGCTCGAGGCGCGCCGCGGCGAACTCAACCGATCGATCGAGACCGCCTCGCAGCAAACGGTGGCACTGGCCGACGAGGACGAACGCGCCCGTGGCGAACTGAGCCGGCTGTCGGATGCCGCCGCCCAGGCCGGGCTGCAGGACGCGCTCGCGCTCAAGCTCGAGCGCGAGACCGCGCTGGGCGCCGCGCGCAGCCAGTACGACGACCTCACGCTCAAGCTGCGCGCCAGCGACGAACGCCGGCTGCAGCTCGAGCGCGAACTCGATCCGCTGCGCCAGCGCATCACCGAATTCCAGCTCAAGGAACAGGCCTCGCGCCTGGGCTTCGAGCAGTACGAGCAGCTGCTGGCCGATGCCGGCGCCGACCTCGAGGCCATCGCGCTCTCGATCGAGACCGACAAGGTGCGACTGGCCGGCCTGCAGGGCGAGATCGACCGCCTGAACCGCGAGGTGGTGGCGCTCGGCGCGGTCAACCTCGCGGCGCTCGACGAGCTCGCGGTGGCGAGCGAGCGCAAGGTCTTCCTCGATGCGCAATCGACCGACCTCAACGAGGCGATCACCACGCTCGAGGACGCCATCCGCAAGATCGACGCCGAAACGCGCGACCTGCTCGGCGGCACCTTCAAGACCGTGAACGAGCACTTCAGCCGCATGTTCCCCGAGCTGTTCGGCGGCGGCAACGCCAAGCTGATGATGACCGGCGACGAGATCCTCGATTCCGGCGTGCAGGTGATGGCGCAGCCGCCCGGCAAGAAGAACCAGACCATCCACCTGCTGTCGGGTGGCGAGAAGGCGCTGACCGCGATCGCGCTGGTGTTCGCGATCTTCCAACTCAATCCCGCGCCGTTCTGCCTGCTGGACGAAGTGGATGCGCCGCTGGACGACGCCAACACCGAGCGCTACGCCAAACTCGTGACCGCCATGAGCCGCGAAACCCAGTTCCTCTTCATCAGCCACAACAAGATCGCCATGGAAATGGCCGAGCAACTGATCGGCGTGACCATGCAGGAGCAGGGCGTCTCGCGCATCGTCGCGGTCGACATGGAAGCGGCGGCCTCGATGGTCGAGGCAGCCTGAGGCGCGCGCACCCATGAGCAATCTCACGCTTGCCCTGGCCATCCTCGGTGGCCTCGTCCTCGCGGCCGTGATCGGCTACGACGCCCTGCGCTCGCGCCGCAACGCACCGCGCCAGCCCGATGCCGCCGATGGCGAACCGGCCGATGCGCAGCGCGCACCGTCCGAAGACGGCTACGAGCCGGTGATGCACATCGATCCGCGCCAGGTGCCGACGCACGACCGGCACGAACCGCTGTTCGATCCTGACCTGCCGGCGCCCGGCACGCTGCCGGTGCCCACGGGCGAACGGCGCGGCGGGCTCGATCCGCTGATCGACGTGATCGCGCCGATTTCGCTCGACGGCCTGGCCTCGGGCGATGCCGCGATCGCCGCCATGCCGCCCACGCGCCGCGCGGGCAGCAAGCCGGTCGCCATCGAGGGCCTGAACGAGCACTCGCGCCAATGGGAGCCGCCCGTGCCGGGACAGCGCTACGGCGCGTTCCAGGTCGGCGTGCAGCTGGCCAACCGCACCGGCGCGCTCAACGAGATCGAGTATTCGGAGTTCGTGGTCAAGGCGCAGGCCTTCGCCGACGCGCTGAACGGCGCGCCCGAATTTCCCGAGATGCTCGACGAGGTGGCGCGCGCGCGCGAGCTCGACCAGTTCGCCAGCGCGCACGATGCGCAGCTGGGCTTCGTGCTGCGCGCGCTGCATGCGGCCTGGAGCCCGGGCTACGTGCAGCAGAACGCCGCGCGGCTGGGCTTCGTGGCCGGCATCATCCCGGGCCGCATGGTGCTGCCGACCAGCGAGCTGGGCCTGCCGCCGATCCTCGGCCTGGCCTTCGACACCCAGGCCGCGCTGGCCGACGATCCGGCGCAGTCGGCCATTCGCGAACTGAGCCTGAGCCTTGACGTGCCGCAGGTCGACCGCGGCGAGCAGCCCTTCACGCGCATGCGCGAGATCGCCGCCACGTTGGCGCGCGAGATGGACGGCGTGGTGACCGACAGCGACGGCCAGCTGCTGCGCGACGAGACCATGGACGCCATCGGCGCCGACCTCGAGCAGCTCTACGACACGCTCGACGCGCGCGACCTCGCGGCGGGCTCGCCGCTGGCGCGCCGGCTGTTCAGCTAAACCGCTGCCGCCATGCACAAGGCCGCTCCGCCCGCCATGCAGCGGTCGGGCGGCCGCATCGTTTTTTCGGAAGACACCCCATGACCACGCGCGACGAAGCGGCCCGCGAAGCCGCCGACCTGAGCGAGAAGCTCCACCACAACGCCCATCTCTACTACGTGCTCGACGCGCCCGCGCTGCCTGATGCCGAGTACGACCGGATGTTCCAGCGGCTGCAGGCGATCGAGGCCGAGTTCCCCGAGCTGCGCACGCCCGATTCGCCGACGCAGCGCGTGGGCGGCAAGGTGCTCGACGGCTTCGTCAAGGTGCGCCACAAGGTGCCGATGCTCTCGATCCGCACCGAGACCGACATCACGCCCGGCGGCGCCAGCAGCTTCGACGCGCGCGTGCGGCGCGAGCTCGGCCTGGCCGAGGACGGTCCGCAGATCGCCTACGTCTGCGAGCTCAAGTTCGACGGACTCGCGATGAACCTGCGCTACGAGCACGGCGTGCTGGTGCAGGCCGCCACGCGCGGCGACGGCGAGGTCGGCGAGGAGGTCACGCAGAACATCCGCACCGTGCGCGAGATCCCGCTGCGCTTGAAGGGCAACGCACCGCCGGTGGTCGAGGTGCGCGGCGAGGTCTACATGAAGCGCGCCGACTTCGAGGCGCTCAACGAGCGCCAGCGGCAGAGGATCGCGGCCGGCCAGAAGAACGAGAAGGTGTTCGTGAACCCGCGCAACGCGGCGGCGGGCGCGGTGCGCCAGCTCGACCCCGCGATCGCCGCCGAGCGGCCGCTGAGCTTCTTCGCCTACGGCCTCGGCGAGGTCACGCCGCCGGCCGAGGGCGGGCCCGACTGCCCGACCCAGTTCGACTGGCTGCAGCAGTTCCATGCCTGGGGCTTCCCGGTGGCGATACAGACCGCGCGCGCGACCGGCGCGATCGAGCTGATCGCGTTCCACGAGAACATCGGGCGCCAGCGCGACAGCCTGCCCTACGACATCGACGGCGTGGTCTACAAGGTCGACAGCGTCGAGCTGCAGCGCCAGCTCGGCTTCGTCTCGCGCGAGCCGCGCTGGGCGGTGGCGCACAAGTACCCGGCGCAGGAACAGGTCACCGAGGTGCTCGGCATCGAGGTGCAGGTGGGACGCACCGGCAAGCTGACCCCGGTGGCCAAGCTGGCGCCGGTGTTCGTCGGCGGCGTGACCGTGACCAATGCCACCCTGCACAACGAGGACGAGGCACGCCGCAAGGACGTGCGCGTGGGCGATCGCGTGATCGTGCGCCGCGCGGGCGACGTGATCCCCGAGGTGGTGGGCGTCACGCCCGAGAGCCTGGCGCGGCCCGAGGGCGAGCGCGGCGCCATCTTCACCATGCCGCGCAAGTGCCCGGTCTGCGGCTCGGATGCCGTGCGCGAGGAGGGCGAGGCCGACTACCGCTGCACCGGCGGGCTGTTCTGCGGTGCCCAGCGCAAGGAGGCGATCCTGCATTTCGCGGCGCGGCGCGCGGTCTACGTCGACGGGCTCGGCGACAAGCTGGTCGAGCAGATGGTCGATGCCAACCTGATCCGCACCTTGCCCGATCTCTACAAGCTGGGCTTCACCACGCTGGCGGGGCTGGAGCGCATGGCCGACAAGTCGGCGCAGAACCTGGTCGACGCGCTCGAGGCCTCGAAGAAGACCACGCTGCCGCGCTTCCTGTTCGGCCTGGGCATCCGCCATGTGGGCGAGAGCACCGCCAAGGACCTGGCCAAGCATTTCGGCAAGCTCGACGCGATCATGGACGCGAGCGAGGAACTGCTGCTCGAGGTCAACGACGTCGGCCCGGTGGTGGCGCAGAGCCTGCGCACCTTCTTCGACCAGCCGCACAACCGCGAGGTGGTCGAGCAGTTGCGTGCCTGCGGATTGAATTGGGAGGAGGGCGAGCCCGCGGCGCGCGCGCCCAAGCCGCTGGCGGGACTGACCTTCGTCATCACCGGTACCCTTCCTACGCTGAGCCGCGACGAGGCGAAGGACAAACTGGAATCGGCTGGCGCCAAGGTGGCCGGCTCGGTCAGCAAGAAGACCCACTACCTGGTGGCCGGCGAGGAAGCCGGCAGCAAGCTCGACAAGGCGCGCGAGATCGGCGTCGAGGTGATCGACGAGGCACGTATGCTGGACATACTGGCCAACGGCGTGCCTCCGGCCGCGGAATGAGGAGACCATCTCCTCCTTACCGGCCGTTACGCGACTTCACATCAGCGCAGTCAACAGGGTCTACAAGCTGGGACGTTGAACGAACGCAGAAGGCTGACAAGGAGACCCTCATGCAAAAAACTCGTGTTCTCGGTTTATGCCTCGCGGCCGGCGGCCTCGCGCTGCTCACGGGCTGCGTCGCGGTGCCCGGCGATCCGTACTACAGCGGGGGCTACTCGGATCCCTACTACTCCGACCCGGTGGTGGTGCAGCCCGCGCCTGTCTACATCAACGGCGGGACCTACTACGACCGCCGTCCCTACTACCGCGACCGGCCGTACTACGGCCGCCCCGGCTATCCGTACCCGTCCCGTCCGGGCTGGAACGGCGGTGGACGCCCCGGCTGGAACGGTGGCCGTCCGCCCGCGGGCGTGCCGCCGGTGGCGCTGCCGCGTCCGCAGCCGCAGCGCACCGTGCCGGTCACGCCCGGCACCGGCCGCGGCGTTCCGGGCTCCTTGCCGGGCATGCCCGGCTATGTGCCGCAGAACATTGCGCCGACCCTGCCGGGTCATTGAGACCGAGTGAAGCGGGTGGGCGCGGCGCGCCCGCCTGCGCGGTCCGCGGGCCCTCGCGATAATCCGCGCCATGGCCATCCACGAAATCCTCAAGATGGGCGACCCGCGCCTGCTGCGCATCGCGCAGCCGGTCACCGCCTTCGACACCGACGAACTGCACCTGCTGGTGCGCGACATGTTCGAGACCATGCATGCCGTCAACGGCGCCGGCCTCGCGGCGCCGCAGATCGGCGTCGACCTGCAGCTGGTGATCTTCGGCACCGACGTCGTGAACCCGCGCTATCCCGATGCACCACCGGTGCCGCGCACCGTGCTGCTGAACCCCGTGATCACGCCGATCGGCGAGGCCGAGGAAGAGGGCTGGGAAGGCTGCCTGTCGGTGCCCGGCCTGCGCGGCGTGGTGCCGCGCTTCTCGAACATCCGCTACACGGGCTTCGATCCCTATGGCGATCCGATCGACCGCACGGCCAGCGGCTTCCACGCGCGCGTGGTGCAGCACGAGGTCGACCACCTGCTGGGCAAGCTCTATCCGATGCGGGTGCGCGACTTCGCGCGCTTCGGCTACACCGAGGTCCTGTTCCCGGGCCTCGATGCGGCCGATGACGATTGAGCCGGACTACTTGTTGTTGAGCCCGAAGCGGCCGCCGCCAGTGAACGCGAGCGCGATGGCCGAGAACAGGAACATGCCCTGCAGTTCGAGCGCCCAGCCACCCTGGCCGTTGAGGGCGCCGAGGTCCTTGCGGTGCGCCAGCCAGATCGCCACCAGCATGTTGATCGCCACGATCGCGGCCGCGGGCCGCGTGTACAGGCCGATGATCAGCAGCACCGGCGCGACGATCTCGCCCACGTAGACCAGGTAGGCCAGCACGCTCGGCAGTCCATGCGAGGCCAGCATGCCGCCGATGCCGTCGACGCCCTTGGTCACCTTGGCGATGCCATGCAGCAGGATGAAGATGCCCAGGGCGACGCGAAGAATGAGCTTGCCGGTGTCGTCGGACTTGAACATGGTCGGGGTTCCTCGGTGATGGTTCGAAATGTTGCGAGGGCCGTATGGTAGTGAAGAAACGGCAGGCAGCCGCGCCTGCGTCCTTCGCGTCCACACGGACTTCGCATATGCATCCAACCGCCTGTTCTTTGGCGGCCCGGCGCGCCGCCTCGTACACTGCCTTTTTGCCTCCGCGCAGACACCCCCACCGCAGACCGCGACCCTTGAGGAGAACCCACCCATGACGCCCCGATTCCGATCCGCCTTCGCCCTGGCCGCGGCCGCCGCCGCGCTGGTCGCCGCCGCGCCCGCCTTCGCCGGCAAGACCCTCGACGCGGTCAAGCAGCGCGGCAGCGTCAAGTGCGGCGTGACCAATGGCGTGGCCGGCTTCTCGGCGCCCGACACGCAGGGCAACTGGTCGGGCCTCGACGTCGACACCTGCCGCGCGATCGCCGCGGCCGTGCTCGGCGATGCGAAGAAGGTCGAGTTCGTGCCGCTCAATTCGCAGCAGCGCTTCTCGGCACTGCAGGCCGGCGAGATCGACATCCTCGCGCGCAACACCACCTGGACCTTGACGCGCGACGCCTCGCTGGGCTTCAACTTCACGACCATCACCTACTACGACGGCCAGGGCTTCCTGGTGCCGAAGAAGCTCAAGGTCACGAGCGCCAAGCAACTGAAGAACGCGACCATCTGCACCCAGTCGGGCACCACCAACGAGAAGAACGTCTCCGACTACTTCCGGGCCCAGAACATCCCCGTCAAGACCGTGGTGTTCGAGAGCTTCGAGGCCTCGTTCAAGGCCTTCTTCTCGGGCCGCTGCCAGGCGTTCACGACCGACGCCTCGGCGCTCGCCGGCCTGCGCAACAAGGAAGCGCAGAACCCCGACGACTACCTGATCCTGCCCGAGCTGATCTCCAAGGAACCGCTGGCGCCGCTGGTGCGCCGCGGCGACGACGAATGGTTCGCGATCGCCAAGTGGGTGCCCAACGCGCTGATCGAGGCCGAAGAGGCCGGCATCACCGAGGCCAACGCCGAACAGCTCAAGGCCTCGAGCAAGGACCCCGCGCAGCAGCGCCTGCTGGGCGCCGGTGAAGACCTCGGCAAGCTGCTGGGCCTCGACAAGGACTGGTCCTACCGCGCCATCAAGGCCGTGGGCAACTACGGCGAGATCTTCGAGCGCAACGTCGGACCGAAGTCGGTGCTGAAGCTGCCGCGCGGCTCCAACAACCTCTGGAGCAAGGGCGGCCTGATCTACGCACCGCCGGTGCGATGAGCCTGCGGGCCGCGGGCGGCGCGCGCCGCTCGGCCTGGCTGGCCTGGGCCGTGCAGGTGCTCTTGGTGCTGGCCGTGGTGGCCGGCGCCTTCTGGGTCGTGCACCACGCGCTCGAGGTGCTGCGCGCGCGCGGCGTGCGCTCGGGCTTCGACTTCCTCACCGAGCCCGCGGGCTTCGCGATCAGCGAGGGCTGGCTCGACTTCGAGGCCAGCCAACCCTCGTGGCGCGCCTTCCTCGCCGGCCTCGTCAACACCGTGCGCGCCGCGGTGCCGGCGGTCGTCTTCTCGGTGCTGCTCGGCACCCTGATCGGCATCGGCCGGCTCGCGCCGCACGTGCTGGTGCGCGGCATCTGCACCGCCTACGTCGAGCTGCTGCGCAACGTGCCGCTGCTGGTGCAGCTGCTGATGCTGGCCTTCGTGATGGCCAACCTGCTGCCCGACCCGACCGAGCCGGTGCGGCTGCTGCCGGGCGTGTGGCTCAGCAAGGGCGGCCTCAGCGTGCCGTGGCCGGTGGCGGGCGAGGGCGGCTGGTGGCCCACGCACCTCGAATGGCCCGAGCGCGGCGACTTCGGCGTGAACGGCGGCGCGGCGCTGAGCCCCGAGTACGTGACCATCGTCGCGGGCCTGTCGCTCTACTCGGCCGCCTTCGTGGCCGAGATCGTGCGCGCGGGCATCCTGTCGGTGTCGCAGGGGCAGGTGCTCGCGGGGCAGGCGATGGGCTTCTCGCCGGTGCAGCAGCTGCGCATCGTGATCCTGCCGCAGGCGCTGCGCGTGATCGTGCCGGCGCTCACGAACCAGGTGCTGAGCCTGGTTAAGAACTCCTCGCTCGCGGTGGCGGTCGGCTATCCTGAGCTGGTGTCGGTGGCCAACACCACCATCGGCGCGAACGGCCGCGCCTTCGAATGCATCGCGATCATCATGGCGGTCTACCTGCTGTTGTCGCTCGTGATCTCGCTGGGCATGAACCGCTACAACGCGCGCGTCGCGCTGCGGGGCTGGCGATGAGGGTCGTGCGAGGCCCGATCGCCTGGCGGCACGAACTCTGGGGTTCGCCGCTGCGCACGCTCGCCACGCTGCTGCTCGCGGCGCTGCTGGCCTGGGCCGGCTGGCATCTGGTCGATTGGGCCGTGGTGCACGCGGTGTTCCGTCCAGACGCCGAGGCCTGCCGCGCGGTGCAGCACGGTGCCTGCTGGGGCGTGGTGGCCGAGAAATGGCGGCCGATGCTGTTCGGCCGCTTCCCTTACGAAGACCAGTGGCGTCCCGCGATCGCGGTCGCGCTGCTGTCGGCGGTCACGCTGCTCAGTGCTTGGCCGCGCAGCTGGCGCTGGTGGCTGTTGCCGCTGTGGCTGTTGACGCTCGCGGCCTTCGTGCTGCTGATGCGCGGCGGCGTGTTCGGCTGGAGCCACGTGCCGACCAACCGCTGGGGCGGCCTGCCGCTGACCATCGGGCTCGCGGTGGTGGGGCTGGCGCTGGCCTTTCCGCTCGCGTTGCTGCTGGCGCTCGGGCGCCGCTCGGGCTGGCCGGTGGTGCGCACGCTCTGCGCAAGCTACATCGAGCTGGTGCGCGGCGTGCCGCTGATCTCGGTGCTGTTCATGGCCTCGTTCCTGCTGCCGCTGCTGTGGCCCGCGGGCTGGCAGCCCGACGTGCTGGTGCGCGTGCTGGCCGGGCTGTCGCTGTTCGTGGCCGCCTACCTGGCGGAGATCATCCGCGGCGGCCTGCAGGCCGTGCCGCGCGGCCAGACCGAGGTCGCGATGGCGCTGGGCTTCGGCCGCTGGCCGGTGCAGCGCGACATCGTGCTGCCGCAGGCGCTGCGGCTGGTGGTGCCGGCGCTGACCAACAACGTGGTGGGCACGCTCAAGGACACCTCGCTGGTCACGGTGGTGGGCCTGTTCGAGCTCACGGGTGCGCTCGGCCTGTCGCTCGGCGGCGATCCGACCTGGCGGCCGTTCTACCTCGAGGGCTACCTGTTCATCGCGGCGATCTACTGGCTGCTGTGCTTCGGGCTCTCGCGCTACAGCGTGTGGCTCGAGGGGCGCTTGTCGGCCGTGCCGCGCGTGGTGCCGGCCGAGCCGGCTTGAGGCGTCCTGTACACTCCGGCCCCATGTCGTGTTTCCTCCCCGCCTTCGCATCGAGCGCCGCCCGCATGGGCCGCATGATGCCGTCCGCTTCCGCGCGGACCGGATGGGCAATGGATGCACGAATGATTACCACCATTACCACCGCGGCCACCTGAGCACGCGCAGGTGGCCGTTCCGGCAGCCACCTGGTGATCGCTCTTCCCCCGAACGAATGAAACCCAGCTCTGGCAGCTGGGTTTTTGTTTTTGTCGTTTGGAGAAGCCCATGTACCGCGATCCCGTCCAGTCCCTAGAAACCGTCGTGCCCAGCCAGGCCATGCGAGCGCTGCGCGTGGGCATGATCGGCATCGGCACCGTCGGCTCGGGCACCTTCCGCGTGCTGGCGCGCAACCACGACCAGATCGCCGCGCGCGCCGGCCGCGGCATCGAGCTCGTCATCGTGGCCGCGCGCAACCTCGCGCGCGCCGCGGGCATCGTGGGCGAGGGCGTGGCGCTCACCGACGATGCGATGCGCGTCGCGACCCATCCCGAGCTCGACGTGGTGGTCGAGGTGGCCGGCGGCACCGGCGCGGCGCGCGACTGGGTGCTGGCCGCGATCGCCCACGGCAAGCACGTGGTGACGGCCAACAAGGCGCTCTTGGCCGAGCATGGCGACGAGATCTTCGAGGCCGCGCGCCGCCATGGCGTGGCGGTGGCCTACGAGGGCGCGGTGGCGGTCAGCATCCCGATCGTGAAGGCGTTGCGCGAAGGCCTCGTGGCCAACCGCATCGAATGGGTGGCGGGCATCGTCAACGGCACCACCAACTTCATTCTGAGCAAGATGCGCGACGAGGGCCTGGACTTCGGCGCCGCGCTCGCGCAGGCCCAGGCGCTCGGCTATGCCGAGGCCGACCCGACCTTCGACATCGAGGGCATCGACGCGGCCCACAAGCTCACGCTGCTCGCGGCCAATGCCTTCGGCATGCCGCTGCGTTTCGCCGACGTGCAGGCCGAGGGCATCGCGGCGCTGCAGGGGCTGGACGTGGCCTGCGCCGAGCAACTGGGCTTTCGCGTCAAGCTGCTGGCCGTGGCGCGCCGCCGCGAGGAGGGTGTCGAGCTGCGCGTGCAGCCCGCGCTGGTGCCCGCCGAGCATCTGCTGGCGCATGTGAACGGCTCGATGAACGCGGTGATGGTCAAGGGCGATGCCTCGGGCGTGACGATGTACTACGGCGCCGGTGCCGGCTCGGAACAGACCGCCTCGGCCGTGATCGCCGACCTGGTGGACGTGGCGCGGCTGGCCGGCACCCCGGCCGCGCAGCGCGTGCCGCACCTGGGCTTCCATGCGCATGCGATGAACGCGCTCGAGGTGCTGCCGCGCGCCGCGGTGCGCAGCGCGCACTACCTGCGCTTGCCGGTGCACGCGGCCGGCGGCATCGAGGCCGTGACGGCCTGGCTCGCGGGCCAGCAGGTGCCGGTGCGGCAGGTGACGCTGGCCGCGCCCAGTGCGGCCGGCGCGCAGGTGCTGGTGCTGACCGAGCCGATGGCGCAGGGCGCGCTCGATCTCGCGGTGCATGCGCTGCAGTCGCACCCGGCCGTGGCCGGGCCGGTCGCGACGCTGCGCGTGGAAATGCTGGAAGGCTGAAGCGCGTTCAGGCGGCCCGCGCGGGCAGGCCGCCGGCCGCGCGCGGTGCCTCGTCGTCGAGCTGCCCCAGTGCCAGCGCGGCGGCGCGCGGCCGCCGCGTGACCAGGCTCACCGCCACCACCACCGCCGCGTTGATCGCCATCGCGATCAGCCCGGCCTCCCACTGCGGCAGCGCGGTCGCCCAGAACTTCGCGGCCGGCGGTGCCAGCAGTGCCGCGAAGCCCGCGAGCAGCCCGGCCAGCACGCCGAGCGCGCTGGTGCGCTTCCAGAGGAAGCCGAGAAACACGCCGGGCGCCAGCATGCCGATGGCCGAATAGGCATCGAGCAGGATCTTCACCAGCGAGCCCTTCTGGCTGATCGACAGCCACACGGCGATCGCCGCGAAGCACACCAGCGAGCCGCGCGACAGCGCCAGCGCCGCGCCTTCGCCGAGCGCGGGCCTGAAAGGCCGCACCACGTTGCGCGTGAAGATCGAGCCGGCCGTCAGCAGCAGCAGCGAGCCCGGCGCCAGCGCCAGCAGGAAGCCGGTGCCCGCGAGCAGGCCCACGGTCCAGGCCGGGTAGCGGTCGGACACGAACTGCAGCAGCGCCGCGTTGAGGTTGCCGCCCGGCGGCTGCGTGCCCGCGATCAGCGCCGCGAAGCCCAGCAGGATGATGAAGAAATAGGCCAGCGAGTAGATCGGTTGCCAGATCGCGTTGCGCCGGATCGCGGTGGCGCTGTGCGCCGTGTACGACATCTGGAACAGGTGCGGGAACACCCAGTTGCCCAGCGCGATGTTGATGGCCGAGGTCATGAGCCAGATCGCGGTGGTCGGCGAGCTCGCATCGAGGCCCGGGAAGCTGCCGATGCCCGGGTGCTTCGCTTCGGCCAGCGCGAACAGGTCGAGCAGCGAGGCCGCGCCCACCTTGCTCGCCACCGTCACGCTCAGCAGCACCACGACCAGCACCATCAGCACGTCCTTCACGCCGGCCGCGAAGGCCGCCGAGCGCACGCCGGCCACGAACACGAAGGCGATCATCAACAGGCCCGCGCCGAGGGTGGCTGCCTCGCTCGACACCGCGCCGTCGAGCGTGAGCTGCACGATCAGGCCCAGGCTCACGAGCTGGATCTGCACGTAGACCACCAGCGAGGCGATGCCGACCACGCCGGTGAGCACGCCGAGCCAGGGCGCCTCGTAGCGCGCGGCGAAGAAGTCGGATTGCGTGAGCAGCCGCCCGATGCGCCCCGCGCGCCAGATCTTCGGCATCAGCCAGTAGCCGACCGCATAGCTCATCGAGACCGAGCAGAAGGCCAGGTAGGCCGGCGCGCCCAGCGCCCAGGCATAGCCCGAGATGCCGAGCACCGCGAAGGTGGTGTAGACCTCGCCCGCGTTCATGAACCAGAACAGCAGGGTGCCGAGGCTGCGGCCGCCCACGGCCCATTCGGCCAAGGTGGCGGCGCGCCGCGTGCGGCGGCCATAGGCGATGGCGCCCGCGACCGTGGCGAGCAGGATGGCGAGGACGATCGCGAGCTTCATCGCGCGCTCCCGTGGCCGTCGGTGCCGGCGTCCTGGTGCCGCGCGAGGAAGTCGGCTTCCTCGTCCTCCACGCCATGGCGCGCGTCGAGCCGGAACACCAGCGCGATCGCCACGCTCGTGAGCACGATGCCCGCCATCTGCCAGGCCATCGGGAACGGCAGGCCGAAGGGCCGCAGCGCGATGTCGTTGACCACGGGCGCGAGGCCGGCCTGCCAGACGAAGGGGAAGGCCAGCAGCCATCGGTAGGCGCGGCGGCGCGGAGGCGATGCGATGGAGGAGGGAGACGGGCCGGCCATTCGAAACTCCTGTGAAGTGCTGCTGCACGAGATGGGCGCGGAGTGTGCAGCCAAAGTGCACGAGGCACAAGCGGCGAGCCTTCGGGTTTTCCTTGTGATTCGTGCGCCTTTTCTGGGCATCGAGCCGTCTTGACGTGCACCTTCATGGCACATAGCATCGCTCCATCGTGCTGCCAGACTGCACAAAAGGAAATCTCCACCCATGATCGGCGAACGGCTCAAGGAACTGCGCACCGCACGCGGCCTCTCGTTGCGCGAGCTCGCGGCCCAGGCCGGCGTGTCGGCCACCTTGCTGAGCCAGATCGAGCGCGCGGTCACCGACCCGAGCCTCGAGACCCTGCGCCGGCTCGCGGGCGTGTTCGGCGAATCGGTGTCCTCGCTGTTCTCCGACCCCGCGCCGCCCACCGTCTGGGTCAGCCGGCCGGGACGGCGCGCGATGCTCACGGCGCCGCAGGGCCAGGTCGCCTACGAGCGGCTGACCGCCGGCGTGGGCCAGCTCGAGGTGCTGCGCGCGGTGCTGCAGCCGGGCCAGATGTCGGCCGACGAGCCGCGCGGCCATGCCTCGGCCGAGTGCGTCTACGTGGTGGCCGGCGCGCTGGTGGCGCAGGTCGCGGGCGTCGACTACCCGGTGCAGGCCGGCGAGAGCATCTCCTTCGACGCGCGGCTGCCGCACCGCTACATCAACGCCTCGCAGGCGCCGACCGAGATCATCCTGTCGGTGACGCCGCCCAATCCCTGAGCAGGAGCCTCCCATGAGCACACCGACCGATTCCGCCGCCGAGCGCAGCTTCACGCTGCACGACCTGCGCGTCGAGGTGGTCGCGCCCGAGGGCGCGCGCATCTACTGCGGCCAGCCCGGCGACCACTTCGAGCTGCGCGGCGAGATGCTGCACCTGCCGCCGGGGCAGGGCTTCTCGATCTACTCGCTGGGCGCGGTGCTGCCGCTGCTGGCCGCCAAGCAGCGCGCCACCGAGGGCAACGACTGGATGAGCACCGACGCCGAGATCGCCTGCCCCGATCCGAACTGCCCCTCGCGCCTGCGCATCACGCGCATCGGCACGCGCGTCTTCCGCCACGCCGACACCACGGCCGTGGTCCACCCTTCCGACCTTCGACCATGAGCACCGTCCCCCGCACCGAACTCGCCCCCGGCTATTCCATCTCGCGCATGCTCAAGGGCGGCTGGCAGCTCGCCGGCGGCCATGGCGGCATCGACCGCGCCGCGGCCATCGCCGACATGTCGGCCTACTACCAGGCCGGCATCACCACCTTCGACTGCGCCGACATCTACACCGGCGTCGAGGAGCTGATCGGCGAATTCCGCCGCGAGCACCGCGCGCGGCACGGCGCCGACAGCCTCGCGCAGCTGCGCGTGCACACCAAGTTCGTGCCCGACCTCGCGCTGCTGCCGAGCATCGACAAGCAGCAGGTCGAACAGACCATCGACCGCTCGCTGCGCCGCCTCGGCGTGGAGCGGCTCGACCTGGTGCAGTTTCACTGGTGGGACTACCGCGTGCCGCGCTATGTCGAGGTCGCGCACTGGCTGGCCGAACTGCAGCGCGCCGGCAAGATCGAGCTGCTGGGCGGCACCAACTTCGACACGCCGCGCGCGCGCGAGCTGGGCGACGCCGGCCTGCCGCTGCGCAGCATGCAGGTGCAGTACTCGCTGCTCGACCAGCGGCCGCGCGCGCGGCTCGCGCCCTGGTGTGCGCAGGCCGGCGTGAAGCTGTTGTGCTACGGCAGCGTGGCCGGCGGTTTTCTGTCGGAGCGCTGGCTCGGCGTGAGCGAACCGGCCGAGCCGCTCGAGAACCGCTCGCTGGTCAAATACAAGCTGATCATCGACGACTTCGGCGGCTGGGATCTGTTCCAGGCACTGCTGCAAGCCTTGCAGAAGATCGCGCGGCGGCACGGCACCTCGCTGTCGGCGGTCGCAATGCGCTGGGTGCTCGCGCAGCCCGAGGTGGCGGCCGTGATCGTCGGCGTGCGCCGCGGCGACCATCTGCCCGACCACCTGCGCATGCTCGCCTTGGAGCTCGATGCGGCCGACCTCGCGGCGCTCGACGCGGTGCTCGCGCAGCGCCGCCCCGACAGCGGCGACGTCTACGAGGTCGAACGCGACATCGAGGGGCGGCATGGCCGCGTCATGAAGTACGACCTCAACGACAAGCCGCACTGAACAACCCGACCCGGCTCAGTCGCGATCCAGCGGTTTTTCGTACATCCTCAGTTCGGCATAGCCCGTGGCCTCGTCGTGCTCGCGCGAGAAGCGCCATTCGGGCAGCAATGCCAACAACACTTCTGCGGTGGTGCGCACCACGCAGCCCGGCGCCGCATGGCCGCCCCAGACGCGGCCCTGCGCGTCCGCCACGCTGATGTGCAGGTGCGAGCCCGTGGGCGAGAGCGAGCCCGCGAGCGTGAGGATCTCGAGGTCTCCCTCGAGCGCCGTGGGCTCGGGCGCGCCCGCGAAGCGCACGCGCGCGCCGCGCAGGCTGCCGATGCCCGAGAGCACGAAGGCCGCTTCCACCGCCTGCTGCGCGAGCACGCGGTCGAGCGCCGCGCGCAGGTCGTCGCCGGGCGAGAGGCGCAGGGGCAACGTGCGCATCGCGCGACCGGTGTCAGGGCGCGGCGAGCGCGCCGTCGACCACCTGCTGCGCCTCCTCGAGGATGCGCGCCAGGTGCTCCGGGCCCTGGAAGCTCTCGCCGTAGATCTTGTAGATGTTCTCGGTGCCCGAGGGACGCGCCGCGAACCAGCCGTTCTCGGTGATCACCTTCACGCCGCCGATGGCCGCACCGTTGCCGGGCGCATGGCTCAGCACCTCGACGATCTTCTCGCCCGCGAGCTCGGTCGAGCGGACCTGCGCGGGCGACAGGCTCGACAGCCGCTTCTTCTGCTCGACCGTGGCCGCCGCGTCGACGCGGTCGGAGACCGGCCGACCCAGCGCCTGCGTGAGCTCGGCATAGCGCTCGCCCGGATCGCGCCCGGTGCGCGCGGCGATCTCGGCCGACAGCAGCGCCGGCACGATGCCGTCCTTGTCGGTGGTCCAGGCGGTGCCGTCGCGGCGCAGGAAGGTCGCGCCCGCGCTCTCCTCGCCGCCGAAGGCCAGCGAGCCGTCGACCAGCCCGTCGACGAACCACTTGAAGCCCACCGGCACCTCGTAGAGCCGGCGGCCCAGGCGCTGGGCCACGCGGTCGATCATGCGGCTGCTGACCACGGTCTTGCCCACGGCCGCGGCCGCGGGCCAGCCCGGGCGGTGCGTGTAGAGGTAGTCGATCATCACCGCGAGGTAGCTGTTGGGCTGCATCAGGCCGCTGCTGCCCGCCACCACGCCGTGGCGGTCGTGGTCGGTGTCGCAGGCGAAGGCGATGCCGAAGCGGTCCTTGAGCGCGATCAGCTGGTGCATCGCATCGGGCGAGGACGGGTCCATGCGGATGCGGCCATCCCAGTCGAGCGACATGAAGCGGAAGGTCGGGTCGACCTCCTGGCTCAGCACCGTCAGGCGCGAGAGCTTGTAGCGCCCGGCGATCGCGGGCCAGTAGTGCACGCCCGCGCCGCCCAGCGGATCGACGCCCAGCGCGATCGGCACGTCTCGGATGGCGTCCATGTCGAGCACCTGCGCCAGGTCCTCCACATAGGTGTTCAGGTAGTCGTGCCGGTGCGTGGTCGAGGCCTGGAGCGCCTGCGCCAGCGGCAGGCGCTTCACGCCCTGCAGGCCGTTGGCGAGAAAGCCGTTGGCCGCGGCCTCGACCGCCGAGGTGATGTCGGTGCCGGCGGGGCCGCCGTTGGGCGGGTTGTATTTGAAGCCGCCGCTCTCGGGCGGGTTGTGCGAGGGCGTGATCACGATGCCGTCGGCCAGCCCGCTGCTGCGGCCGCGGTTGTAGACCAGGATCGCGTGCGAGACGGCGGGCGTGGGCGTGTATTCGTCGTCCTGCGAGAGCATCAGCTCGACGCCGTTGGCCGCCAGCACCTCGACCGCGCTGTTGAAGGCCGGCGTCGACAGTGCATGGGTGTCGATGCCGAGGAACAGCGGGCCGTCGATGCCCTTCTGGCGCCGGTAGTCGCAGATCGCCTGGCTGATCGCGAGCACGTGCCATTCGTTGAAGCCGTTGTCGAAGGACGAGCCGCGGTGGCCCGAGGTGCCGAAGGCCACGCGCTGCGCGGCCACCGAGGGATCGGGCCGCCCGCTGTAGTAGGCCGAGATCAGCCGCGGCACGTTCACCAGCAGGTCGTGCGGCGCGGGTTGGCCGGGGAGGGCGGCGGGTGCCGCGGTCTTGGAGGCAGGGCTCATCGGGATGTGTCCAGGGTTCGGGAGGAGTCGGCGCCGGGCCGGGTGCGCCTAGGATACGGTGGCGAGCGCCGGCGGCACAGTCGGAGAGGGGCGTGTCTCGCCGCTGGACCCGTTGCCTCGGCGCATGCCAAGATGGCGCAAACGTTTTCCCTCCTGAAACCGGGAGGGAGATCGTGAATTTTGTCGATACTTTTGTTTTCGCTTCCGCGAGATCGCCGAAATTCGCCGTCGCGGCCGACTAAGCTACGCCCCGTTCAAGGAACCCCCGAATGCGCATCCACGGCCGACACTGGCTTTCTCTCGCGGCGCTGCTCCTGCTGGCCGCCGGCTGCCAGGCGCCGCCCAAGGACCGTCCGCTCACCTCCGAAGTGCCGGAGCCGCCGGCCTTCGCGCCGCCGCCCGACAGCTGCCTGGCCGAAGGCGTGCGTTTCGCGCTGGGCCTGCGCGTCACCGCCGCGCTGCTCGAGGAAATGCGCCAGCGCAGCGGCGCGAAGTTCGCGCGCACCGTGCTCGCCACCGACCCGCCCGACCCGGCGCTCGATCCGACCCGGCTCAACGTGAGGGTCGAACCCTCGGGCCGCATCGTGGGGGCGAGCTGCCAATAAGAAGAGAACGCAGAGAGAGCCGAGCCCGCCGCTTCGATCCCGCTTCCCCGTGCCAGGGCACCCATTCGTGAATGCTTTGGTCCTGTTTCGATGCCTCGGTGTTGCGCGAGAACCGCGAACGTAACAATTCGCCCCGCCCGGATCGCTCCACGGTCAGTTTTGAGAGAACAATAGATTGCGATTTTCCGGACTCAGCCCTTTGTCGACCAAGCAACCTCCCGCCATGGCCCTGCCGGATTCCGGACTCAACCGCCTTCCGCCCGATGAGGTGCTGCGCCCGCTGCTGGCCGACTGGGCCCGCGAGGGCAAGCGGCTCGCCATCGTCTGCTTCATCGACCTCGATCGTTTCGCCGACGTGAACCAGCGCCTGGGCATGGCCGGCGGCAACGCCGCGCTCGAGGAAGCGCGCCGCCGGCTCAAGGCCCAGCTGCCGCGCGAGGGCCTGATCGCGCATGTGGGCGGCGACGAGTTCGCGGCCGTGTTCGCGGGCATCGGCAATTCGCAGTGCCACCAGGTGCTCGAGCGCATGCTGACCGCGCTGTCCGAACCCTGGGAATGGCGCGGCCATGCCGTCAGCCTCGAGGCCAGCCTCGGCGCGCGTCTGCTCGACGCCAGCGGTCCGCCGCCCGAGCTCGCGCTGCGCCAGGCCAGCCATGCGGCCTTCTTCGCCAAGCGCGCGGGCGACGGCCGCGTGCATTACTTCGACGCGCCGCAGGCCCATGCCGACGAGCAGATGGTTCGCGCGCGCCAGCGCATCCAGGAAGGCCTGGAGCGCGACGAATTCTTCCTCTGCTACCAGCCCAAGGTCGACATGCAGCGCGGCGTGATGGTCGGCGTCGAGGCGCTGATTCGCTGGCAGCATCCCGAGCGCGGCCTGCTGCAGCCCGGGCAGTTCGTGCCGCTGACCGAGGGCGACGAGCTCGCCGAGCGCATGGGCGACTGGGTGATCGGCGCGGCGCTGCGGCAGGCGCACGAATGGCGCTCGGCCGGCCTGCGCACCGCGATCAGCGTGAACGTGAGCCCGCGCCACATGATGCGCTGGGACTTCGTCGACCGGCTCGCGCAGCATCTGGCGCAGTTCCCCAAGCTCGGCGCCGGCACGCTCGAGCTCGAGATCCTCGAGACCACCGCCATCAGCAAGTTCTCCACCGTGGCCCGTTTCGTCGAGGCCTGCAAGGGCCTGGGCGTGCCGGTGGCCATCGATGACTTCGGCACCGGCTACTCCTCGCTGACCTATCTGCGCCAGCTGCCGGTGTCCTCGGTCAAGATCGACCAGTCCTTCATCCGCGGCATGCTCGAGAGCGAGCAGGACCGCGCGATCGTGCAGGGCATCCTCGCGCTGCTCAAGGCGCTGGGCCGCACGCCCGTGGCCGAGGGCGTCGAGACGCTCGATCTGGGCGAGGCGCTGCTAGAAATGGGCTGCACCTTGGCCCAGGGCTACGGCATCTCGATGCCGCTGTCGGCCTGCGACATCCCGCAGTGGGTCAAGGACTTCGAGCGCGTGCCGCTGTGGGGTCCGCACCAGCACCGCGCGCAGGCGGGGCTGCCCGCGACGGGACCGTCGACCGCGGGCGGCTGAGCCCTCCAACAAAACGAAAGCCGCGCGAGCCCCTCGGGGCCGCGCGGCTTCTTCATGGGCCGTCGCCGATCAGAGCAGCGGCGTGTACGGCGATACCAGCGGCCGCAGCGTCGTGCCCGTGGGCACGCCCAGCGTGCTCGAGCCGTCGAACACGTAGCGCAGGTAGAGGCTGCCGGTGAACTGCCGGTAGTCCTGCGCGTTGTTCAGGCCGATCGAGCCGCCCAGGTACATCTTCGGCGCGAGCTGGTACTCGAGCACCGCGGCGAGGTTGTAGGCCAGGCCGGTCTTCGAGGTCTTCGGATAGCGGCCGTTGTAGATCGTGTTGGTGAGCCCGAGCGCCGCCGCGCCGGCGGCCGCGCGGCCGGCGTCGCCGTTGCGGCTGCTGTCGGTCGGGAAGTAGGGCGCTTCCTTCTGGTTGAAGGCCTGCACGCCCAGCGAGGCATTGACGCGCCACGACAGCCGGTTGTTGCGCCCGCTCCAGTCCACCGGCAGCGCGAGGCTCACGAAGCTCTGCGGGCTGAAGTAGCCGCCATGCCCGAAGGTGTAGTAGCTGAGGTTCTTGTCGTAGCCCATGATGCCGAGGTTGAGCCCCAGCGTGAGCTTGTTGCCCGGTTCGCTCAGCAGGTGGATGTAGCTGCCGCCGCCGATCTCGAAGCGCGAGTTGCTCGCCACGTTCTTGCCCGTGAGGCCATGCAGCGCGCCGTAGCCGTAGAAGCCGTAGGTGCCGTCGTCGTAGCCGATGTCGCCGCGCGCGCCGGTCGCGACCACGCCGCCCCAGCGTTCGCCGGTGCGTTCGTCCTTCGCGCCCGCGAAGGACAGCAGGCTGTCGGTGACCGGCCGGCGCGACAGGTCGGCCTTGTACGACCACGAGTCGCCGAAGGCGCCCTTGAAGCTGACGTTGCCGATCAGGTTGACCTGCTGGAAGCCCAGCGGCGTGGTGCCGATGCTGGCGCCGAAGTTCTTGCCCTCGTAGCCCACGCTCAGGCCCAGGCCCGAGGCGTTCTGCTGGCCGGCCGTGGTGCCGTTGACCAGGCCCGTGAAGGCCGCGCCGGGCCCGCCGCCGAAACGGCTGGCGGTGGCCCAGTCGCCCGCGGGCGAGCCGGCATCGAGGAAGGTGGGCGTGACGCCCACGACGATCTTGCCGTCGCCGACCGGGAAGCGGGCCTCGAACGGAATCTCGAAGTCGGTCAGCCGGCTCAGCCCGGCCTCGCCCGCGCGGTTGCGGAACACGGTGCCGGCGGTGAAGGACACCGAGCGCGCGGCCTCGAGTTCGCGCAGTTCCGCCGCGGCCGAATCGACCGGCGGCTGGGCGCGCGGTGCCGCGTTCCAGCCGAGGTCGGCCGGCGCCGAACCCGGGCGCGGCAGCGGCAGCAGGCCGCCGCCTTGCGCATAGGCCTGCGGCGCCTGGGCATAGACCGGGGGCAGCGATGTCTGCGTGCCGGGCACGGGGTACTGCTGCAACGGCGGTGCGATATAGGCCGTGGCCTGGGGTGTGTTGGCGGTGCGCGCAGCGGTGCGCGTGTTCGCGGCGGGCGCGGCGGTGCCGGTGGTGCGGCGGCCCTTGGCGTTGTTGGCCGCGGGCTGCGTGCCCGTGGGCCACGGCGTCGCGCCCGGATAGGCGGTGTTCGCGGGCGCGGCGGGATAGGCCGGGTACTGCACCGGATTGCTCGTGGGGTAACTGGCGGGGTAGCTGGCGGGATAGGCGGCCGCGGGCGCCGCCGCCGCATAGGCCACCGGCTGCATCCGTGCCTGGGCGAAGGGATTGCCGCCGGCGCCCGCGGGCACCGGCAGCGCGGCGCGCGCGGCGCCGCCGGTCATGCCGGCGAAGGGGTTGGCGGGCGGCAGGCCGCCCGGCACGCCGGGCGCGCCGGGCGAACCGCCGGCCGCGAGCCGGCTGTCGGCCTCGACCGCGGCGCGCAGGTACTGCTCGGCCTTGCGGCTGTCGCCGGCATTGCGGTAGACGCGGCCGGCCGCGGTCAGCACGCGCGATTCGTCGGGCGCCTGCTTGAGCGCGGCCATCACGTAGCTCTCGGCATCGGCATGGTTGCGCTGCGCGCTCGCGCTCGCGGCGGCGGCCAGCAGGGTGTCGAGGTCGGTCGGGCTGCGCTGCAGCACGCGCTGGTAGAGCGCCAGCGCCTGGCCTTCGTCGCGCGCGGCCGAATACAGCCGCGCGAGCGCGGCCAGCGCCTTCGGATCGTCGGGCTGCTCGGCCAGCACCGGCGCCATCGCGTTGTAGGCGGCCTCGAGGTTGCCGGCCTCGCGCAGCGCGTCGGTCTGGCGCAGCGCGTAGGCGATGCGCAGCGCGTCGAAGTCGGCGCGCTGGGACGAGGTCATGCTGGTGCTCGCGAGCTGGCGCAGCACGGCCGACAGCTCGATGTCCTGGCGCGTCTTGAGCAGCACCGAGGCATAGAGCAGGCGGTTGGCCACGGTCGGCGTCGGCGTGCGCGCGAGCAGCTGGCGGCTCATCGCGAGGGCGCGCGGCGCGTCGCCGATGTCGGCATAGGCGCCCGCGAGCTGGCCGAAGATCTCGCTCGGCATGTCGCTGCTCAGCGAGGCCTCGGCCTGGCCCAGCAGCTGGCGCGCGGCGTCGACCTGGCCCTGGCGCGCGAGCGCCTGCGCGCGCTGCGCCTGCGACTGGGCCCAGAGCCGGCGCTGCAGCGCGGCCATCTCGCGGGTGCGCGAGCCGGCCGGGATGCGTTCGAGGTACTGCATGCCGGCGGCCGCGTCGCCGGTCTCGGAGGCCAGCAGGGCGCTCGCGAACAGCGCGTCGGGCATGTCGGGCTGCGACATCAGCAGGCCCTCCATCACGCCGCGTGCCTCCGCCACCAGGCCCTGGCGGCGGTAGATGTTGGCGAGGTCCAGCCGCACCCACGGGCTGTCGGGCGCGGCGAGCATGGCGTCCTCGAGCGTGCGCTGCGCGCCGGCCGCGTCGCCGGCATCGGCCTGCTGCTTGGCCTTGGCGCGTGCCTGCTCGACCTGGATGTCGCGCAGGCCGCCGAGCTGGGCCGCCTGCTCGGGCGTGAGGCGGCGCGAGAGTTCGAGCGCCTCGTCGGCGCGGCCCTGGCGGCCCAGCACGGCGATCAGGCCGCGCAGGGCCTGGCCGTCCGAGGGCTTGCTCTCGAGCACGCGGCGGTAGCCCTGTTCGGCCTGCGGCAGTTCGCCGGCGGCGGCGCGCAGGTCGGCCAGCGCGACCTGGCCCACGGGTTCGCGCGCGTCGATGCGTACCGCGCGCTCGAGCAGCGACTGCGCGCCGCGCAGGTCGTTGCGGCCTTGCGCGGCGCGGGCCTGGTTCACGAGGTTCCAGTAGGTGGCGCTCTGCAGCGCCGAATTCCACTTGGTGTTGCCGCCACGCGCGGCCTGCTCGAGGTACTGCTGCGCCTCGGCGAAGCGCTCCTGGCGCAGCCGCACCAGACCGAGGCCGCCGAGCGCCTCGCTGTCGTCGGCCTTGGCGCGCAGCGCCTGCTGGAAGCGCTGCTCGGCGGTCGCCGGGTCGCCGCGGTCGAGCGCGCGGTAGCCCTCGCCGAGCGGCACGCCCGGGCCGGAGGCCGCGGTCGTGCGGCCGCTCTCGAGCGCCTCGAGGCGCGCGGCCACGGCCGTGTCGTTCTGGTTGTTGGCGAGGAACTCGCGGTACAGCGGCATGTCGGGCGCGCGTGCGTCGAGCCAGATCAGCGCCTGGCGCCAGCTCGCGCGCGCGGCCGCGCCCACGGTCGGCTGCTTCGACAGCTCGGCCAGGCTGCGGATGCCTTCGCGCCGCGTGGCCTCGCTGTAGGTGCGCAGTTGCGCGAGCGCGAGCTTGTAGCTGGCGTTCTCGGGATATTCGCGCACCAGTTGTTCGATGCCGCGGCGGCCTTCGTCGGCGCCCTGCGGCGTGCTGCTCAGCGTCTGGTAGTACTCGAGCGCCAGCGCCTCGGGCGGCGGCCGGTTGTCGAACTGGTCGCGGTAGAGCTGCACCGCCTCGGACGCGCGGCCGGCGCGCGCCGCCGCGCGGGCGCGTTGCAGCAGGCTGCCCTGTCCGGGGTTCTGTGCCTGCTGCTGCAGGCGCGACAGGCGCGGATCGTTGGGCGCGGCCGTGCGCAGCCGCGCGATCCAGCTGCGCGCCGGCTCGGCGTTGCCGCGCGAGAGCTCGACCTGCGCCATGCCGTACATCGCGTCGGCCGACTGCGGGTTGACGCTCAGCAGCTTGCGCCAGCTCTCCTCGGCGAGGTCGGCGCGGCCCTGCGACTGCCAGTAGTTGCCCTGTTCGATCAGGGCGGTGGCGGCGTCGGCCTGCGCATGCGCGGGGTTGGCGGCACCGAGCGTGGCGAACAGGCCCAGGCAGGCCAGCCAGCGCGCGGAGGGCAGGCCCGCCGGAGCGCGGCGCAACCGGGTCGGACGCGGCGATGTCATGCCGTGCGGGTGGGTCGACATAGCAGTCTCCATGAGGTTTGCAGCTGGCCGTTCCGAAGGAACTGGTAGCGCCCGTCGAGCCAGGCCTGGCCGAAGAGCAGCAGCATCTGTTCGTAGTAGGGAAGCAGGGCGGTCGACGGCTGGCCGTCGGCGCGCGAATTGGGCAGGCGCGCCACCTCGGTGGCCAGCGCCTCGGGCTGTTCCTGCGCCTTCAGGTAGGGCAGCATCGCGCCGGCGAAACCCAGCGGACCCATGCCGCGCACGGTGCCGGTGGCGGTGTCGACCAGTTCGGGGATCGGCTGCCGGTCGGCCAGCAGCCGCTTCGGGCCGGACAGGGCCTGCAGCAGCGCACGGCGGTCGGGCGACTGCTCGGGCAGCATGCCGGCCCAGAGGTAGACGCGGATCGCGTCGTAGCTGCCGACCGTGCCCTTCTCGGGATCGGCGACGAAGGCGCGGGCATCTTCGGACCAGGCGCACCAGTCGGGCGAGAAGCCGCGCGGCGCCGTGGCCGCGAGCAGGCGCACCGTGTTGTCGGCCACCGCGGCCCAGGGACCCTGCGGATCGGCATGCTGGAAATAGCGCAGCAGCTGCAGCGGCATGTAGCTCGGGTTGAGCCGCCACACCGAGCCGCTGGCCACCGACTTGGGCCAGGGCAGCAGCATGCGGCCGAAGCCGGACAGCGAGACCACTTCCTCGCGCGCCACCAGCGCCAGCAGGCTGCGGCCCATGCTGGCGTAGCGCGGCTCGTTCCAGAGCCGGCCGGCTTCCATCAGCGCATAGGCGATCCAGAGGTCGGCGTCGGAGGCGGGATTCGGATCGAGCACGCCCCAGCCGCCGCCGGGCTTGCGGCCCCACTGCCAGGCCGGCAGGTTCTTCGCGATGCTGCCGCTGGCGAGGTTGGTCTCGGCCCAGCCCAGCACGCGCGCGAACAGCTCGCGGTCGTTGTGGACCAGCGCGAAGAACATGGCGTAGGACTGGCCCTCGGAGGTCGAGTGCTGCTGCGCCGAGTTGAAGTCGATCACGCGGCCGTCGCGCTGGACATGGCGCACGACGAAGGCGTTCCAGTCGGCCGCGGGATGGCAGGTGGCGGGCATCGGCGCGGCGGGTGGCGCGGAAGGACTGGTCGGCGCGGCCTGCGCGGCCGCGCGCGTGCCGGTCCAGGCCAGCGCGGACGCGGCCATCGCCGCGAACAGCGAGCGGCGCTGCCGGTCGGGAACGGAAGAGGGAAGCGTGGGCTTCGAACCTGGCATCGTGGGGCGGGTCTCCGGGGCGCGGGTCGTCACTTGAGGCGGCGGCGCGCGCGAATCTGCAGGCTGGCATAGGCCACCGCGGCGCCGATCACGGCCAGCAGCACCACCAGGGCCGCCAGCAGCAGCGGGCTGCGCGAGAGGTTCCATTGCAGCCAGGCGATCGGCGGCAGGCGGCCGACGTAGTAGGTGTCGCTGCCGAGCACGCTGTGCACCTGCGCATCGCGCACGATGGCCATGCTGCCCTGCACGCGCTTGAGCAGGTCGGGCGTCATCAGCGCGTTGAGCAGCGCATCCTTCGAGGTGCCGTTGGAGATCGCGGCGACCACGCTGCGGCCGCTGCGCAGCGGCGATTCGAAGCCGGCGAGCACGGCGTCGCGGCCGTCGTCGCTGACCGCGATCTGCATCGAGCCCGGCAAGTCCTCGCGGGTGCGCGCGCCGATCACGAAGTCGATCGCGCTGTCGATCCAGCTCGCGAGCTTGAACTGCGGCGAGCCGTCGCCGCTGCCGTTGGCGGCCGCGGCGCGCTTGAGCGGCATGCGCTCGGCCCACTGGGTGAACAGCGGCTGGTTCTGCAGGTTGCCGATCACCAGCAGGTCCTTGTCGGCCCACTGCGAGACCTCGGCCGAGCGGCCCACCTTCACGCGCAGCACCGGGTAGCCGGTGGCGCGGCCGATCTGGCCCATCAGGCCGAGGTAGGTCTCGGTGTCGGAGGTGTCGGCCTGGTCGGGCAGGATCACCGCGGTGTCCGACAGGTCGGCCATGCGCGAGAACGGGAAGCCGCCGTTGGCGTAGGCCGCGAGCTCGGGCATGGCGATGAAGTGCGGGAAGCCCGAGACGTCGATCTTCGAGGTCGGGTCGATCGAGCCGCGCACGTTGTCGAGCTGCGGAATGCAGCGGCCGGCCACGGGCTCGAAGTAGTAGTGCAGCCGCAGCTGGCTGCGCGGGCCCAGTGCCAGCGGCGGCAGGATCACTTCCTTGCGCTCGGCCAGGGTGCCGTCGGGCATCAGCTTGACGGCCAGCGGGTTGTACCAGCGGTCGCCGGCCGGGTTGGCCGAGCGCAGCGGGATCGCGCCGATGAAGTTCTCGTTGACGTTGACGTTGAGCGTCGACTGGTCGGGCCGCACGCGCGGCGTGTAGCGGTAGAGCAGGTCGAGCGGGATGCCGCGGCTGCGCCAGGTGAACAGGTCGGGCGGCAGCTGCAGGTTGACCCGCACCACGTCGGGGTTGTAGCCGGTCACCGAGAGGTCGGCCGCGGTCGTGAGCTCGCCGAACTGCAGCGGCCGGTCGCTGGGCACCCAGCGCGGCGCGTCGTAGGGCTTGCGCGCCGGCGGCTCCTGGAAGGCGGCGATCGCGCTGGTCGCGCCCGACAGCGCGCGGCTGTTGAGCGCCAGCGAGGCGGCGGCGGTGCGCAGCTCGTTGGCGTCGCGGCCCATCACCAGCAGCAGCTTGGCGGTCGGGTCCTGCGGATGGTCGACCACGGCCAGCGCCGGGCCCTGGATCGAGGGCAACACCAGGCCGGGCAGGCTGGTCTCGGGGGTGGCGAACACCACCGCGTGGCCGCTGGGCAGCTGGCCGCGCGAGACCGGGAACACCGCGCCGCGGTAGTCGGCGAGCGCGCCGAACCACGACGACAGCACGCCCGCGGCCTCGAGCAGCGGGCCCGATTCGGCGCTGCCGAAGACGAAGGGAATGCGCGCGCGGCGCACGTCGCGGCGGTCGAAGAAGGGCTGCGGCAGCGTCGCGAGGTCGTTGGTCAGCTTGAGCGGCGAGACGTTCAGGCGCAAGGTGCTCGAGGCGTCGATGCGCGCCCACAGGCTGGTGTGGGCCGGGTCCTCGCAGTCGCGCGTGTAGTGGCCGATCAGCTCGACGTTGATGCGGTTGAACTCGGTGATCAGGCGCCGGTCGATCGGGATGTCGGCCGTCTGCGGCTTGCCGCCGTCGGCGCGGTTCACCGGCAGGGTCGCGACCAGCACGTCGTTGACCGTCACCTTCAGGTGCGACAGCTCGGGGATCAGCGAGGGCGAGTAGGCGTAGTTGAGGCGGAACGAGGCCGAGGTCACCAGCTCGTCGGCGCGGATGTTGAACGGGATGCCGATGGTGCCGCTGATGCCGCGCAGCTGGATCGCGTAGTCGATGCCCAGCTGCGTGAGGTTGAGCTCGCGCACCGTGCCGCCGGCCGCGGCGGTGCTGGCGACGGGCACCGGCACCGCGGACGCGCCGGGCAGTTGTTGCGGCGGCAGCGCGAGCGTGGGCACGGCGGCCGGCGCGATCGTGGGCACGGTCGCCGGTGCGAAGGCCGGCGCGGCCGCCGCGGGTGCTCCCGGGCGCTGCTGCTGCGTCGAGGCCGTGCCGGCGGCAGTCAGCGCCAGCAGGGCCAGCACGGCGCCAGCGGCCGGACGGAAGGAGGGGGCGGCGCCGCGGCGCGGCGCTTTCGAGGTGATCGTCACGCGGGTTCCTTCTTCGTTCCGACAGAGCGCTTGGGCAGCCGCAGCCGCGAGAGGCCGGCCCGGTAGTAATGGGAGAACATGTCCTTGAAGCCGACCAGGCTGATGCTCGTCAGGTGGGCCAGCACGCGGTGCACGCCCACGCGCGGATGGTTGCCCCAGCGCGCGGCCCAGATGTCGGCGCGCGCGGTCGTGCACTGCACCAGCGCGCGCTCCTGCGCGAAGCTCATCGGCGCGAAGCGGATGCCCAGGCGCTTGCCGTTGCTGAAGCGCACGGTGGCCGGGAAGCGCGATTCCGCGTCGCCGCGGAACAGCGCCACCTCGATCGGTTCGTCGGGCGCCAGCTTGACCTCGGTCGGCAGCTCGAGGCCCAGGCCGCCGGTCGAGAAGTCGAAGGTGTTGCAGCGCATCGAGTGGCCGTTGGCGAAGTACAGCGCCGCCGGCACGTCGAGCGTCACGCGGTGGGCGGCACGCACCTGGCGCGACTCGTTGGCGGCCGCCACGCAGGCGCCGAGGATCATGAGGTTGTAGATGGTCCAGGCCAGGTTCAGCCACACGGTGGCGATGTTCTGCGGATCGACCCAGGTCAGGCGCCAGATGCCGAGCGCCACGCCGATGAAGTTCAGCGCCAGCAGCACCAGGCTGGCCTTCGCGATCGAGGTGTCGAAGTACTGCTCCTGGATCAGGCCGCCCTTGGCCGTCACGTTGAAGCTGCCGAGCTTGGGATTGATCAGCGCCACCAGCGTGGGCCGGAAGATGTACCAGGCCAGCACCGCCTCGTAGACCTCGTTCCACAGCAGGTAGCGGAAACGCCCCTGTATTCGGCTGTTGGTCAGGTTGGCGTGCAGGATGTGCGGCAGCGCGAAGGCGAAGATCATCGATGCCGAGGCGTGGATCACGCTCGCGCCGAAGTACAGGTAGGCCAGCGGCGCCGTCAGGTAGATGAGCCGCGGCAGCCCGTACAGGAAGTGCAGCATCGCGTTCAGGTAGCACAGCCGCTGTGCCCAGTGCAGCCCGCGGCCGAACAGCGGGTTGTCGACGCGGAAGATCTGCGCCATGCCGCGCGCCCAGCGGATGCGCTGGCCCACGTGGCCCGAGAGGCTTTCGGTCGCGAGGCCCGCGGCCTGCGGCAGCGCGAGGTAGGCGGTGTTCCAGCCGCGGCGGTGCATCTTCAGCGCGGTGTGGGCGTCCTCGGTCACGGTCTCGACCGCGATGCCGCCGACTTCCTCGACCGCCGTGCGGCGCAGCACCGCGCACGAACCGCAGAAGAAGCTGGCGTTCCAGAGGTCGTTGCCGTCCTGGATCAGGCCGTAGAACAGCTCGCCCTCGTTGGGCACCGTGCCGAAGGTGTCGAGGTTGCGCTCGAAGGGGTCGGCCGAGAAGAAATAGTGGGGCAGCTGGACCATGGCCAGCTTCGCATCGCGGTTGAACCAGCCCATCGCGATCTGCATGAACGAGCGCGTGGGGATGTGGTCGCAGTCGAAGATCGCGACGAACTCGGCGCTGGTGTTCTTGAGCGCGGCGTTGATGTTGCCGGCCTTGGCGTGGCGGTTGTTGTCGCGCGTGACGTGGGTCACGCCCACGGCATCGCAGAACTCGCGGAACTCGGGGCGCCGGCCGTCGTCGAGCACGTAGATCTTGATCTTGTCGCGCGGCCAGTCGATGGCCTGCGCGGCCAGCACCGTCGGGCGCACCACCGACATCGGCTCGTTGTAGGTCGGGATGAACAGGTCGATGGTCGGCCACTCGGCCGGGTCCGCGGGCAGCGGCGAGGGCTTGCGGCCCAGCGGCCAGGCGGTCTGGACGTAGCCCAGCAGCAGCACCACGAAGGCGTAGAGCTCGGCCATGAGCAGGCCCACGCCCAGCACCAGGTCGACGATGTTGTCCATGTACATCGTCTCGGTGATGCGCCAATAGGTGTAGCGCGAGGAGACGATCACCGACAGCAGCATCAGCACCAGGCCCGCGAAATGGCCGCGGAAGCGGTTCACGAACATCGCGGCCAGGAAGATGCCGACCGACAGCACCAGCTGCTGCTCGAAGGTCATGGGCGCGATGATCAGCGCCGGCGCCGCCGTCAGCAGGACCAGCCAGCCCAGCAGCCGCACCGGCCACAGGCGCAGGAAGGCCGGCGCGGGTCGCGGCGGGCGGTCGGCGCCCAGCGGGGTATCGGGCGAGGGAGGCGGCGCGGAGTCCGCCTCGGATGCCGGCTGCGCCTTGCTGCTGCTCATCGGGACTCCATCTGCCAGGCCGGATCGGCCGCGGGCTGTGCGTGGGCGGTGCGCATCGCGGCGGCCGCGGCGATGCGCGCCAGCAGCCGGTCGGCGCACACCGAGAGGTCCTGCGCCGCCTGGCTCAGGGGCGCGTAGCGGTGCACCGGCAGCGCCGAGGCCAGCGCCTCGGACACCGATTCGTCCTGGTGCAGCACGCCCAGCAGTTCCGACTGCAGGCGCGCGCGCAGCATCTCGAACACGTCGTGGTTGAGCCGGCGGCTCGGCGCCACCTGGTTCACCACGTAGGCGCTGCCGCCGTAGTCGGCGCGCGGGCGGCAGTACTTGTCGACCATGCGCTCGATGATCGGCAGGGTGGCGAAGGAGCCGGCATCGGCCAGCACCGTGACCACGCAGAAGTTCGCCGTGCGCAGTGCCTGCTGCATGTAGACCGTGGGGCCGGGCGGCGTGTCGAGCACCACCAGCGTGTCGTCGGGCAGCGCGAAGCGCGCGAGCGTGTCGCCGAGCCAGCCGGGGTAGCGCGCGAGCTGCTGCTCGAGCTCGATCTGCTGTTCGTCGTCGACCGTGCCGAAGGGCAGCACCACCGTGCCGCCATGGCCGGGGCGCATCGCCTGGGTCCAGGTCAGCTGGCCGGCCGCGACCTCGGCCAGGCCCTCGACGCACTGGTGCGGATCGTTGGCGAGGTGGAAGCGCAGCGCGTTCTGCGGATCGAGGTCGACCGCCAGCACATGGTGGCCGCGTTCGGCGAGCACGGTGCTCAGGTTGGCGGCGACGGTGGTCTTGCCAACACCGCCCTTGGATGAAATGACGGGGATGACGACCATGGTCACGTCGGCCGGCGCCAGCGTGACATGGGGCCCGGCGGAGGCTCGGGGCGCTGCGGTCCCGCCAGGCGCGCGAACAGCGCGTCCAGCTCGGTCGGGCTCCGTGCGTCCGAGGCGGGAGGTGTCGGCGTGGCGATGGAGGGATGGGCCGGGGCGGGCCCCGGGACGAAGGCGGGTGCCGGCCGCGCGGCGGCCCAGGCGGGCACGGGCTGGGCGGGCGGCGGAACGGCCGGTGCGGGGCCGAACGGGCTCGCGAGCGGCGCGGCCGGCCGCGCGGGCGGCATGACCGGGGCCGGAGCCGGCGCGGGGCGAACCGCCACGGGCGGTGCGATGACCGGAGCCGGTGGCGGCACGGGCGCGGCCTGCACGACGGGTTTCACCGGCGGGATTGGCGCAGCGGGCGGCGGCGGCAGCGGAGCCGGCGCTTCGGGCGCGCGCTCGATCGGCGCGCCCGACAGCAACGGCCAGCCGACACGGCCATCGCCGTCGGTCGGCTCGGGCGGTGCGAATTCCTTGTAGACATGCGAATCGCCACCGAACTTGCGGAACAGTCCGGCCACGTCCTCGGCCGAGGGATCGTCGTTGCTCATGGGGAAGACCTCGCCAATCGGAGTTCGATCACCGCGCCGGGCTGCGGATGGGACGGCAGCGCCTGCACCCGCAGCGAGGCGGGCAGGCGCTGGCTGCCGAACCAGGTCTGGTAGACGCCTTCGAAGAAGCCGCTGCTCCAGCCGGTGGATTCGGGGCCGAAAGCCATGGCCAGCGGGCTGCAGGCATGGCGGATGCGCAGGCCGTCGGCCTCTTCGCGCAAGGTGCCGTAGCCCCAGTCGATGCTGTCCCAGCGGGCGTTGAACTCGGCTTCCAGTTCCGCCAGGCTCGCGCAGGGAGGCACCGGAAAGGTGCGCGCCACGTTCTCGCCGATCCGGAAGAAAAGCTGGTGCAGATCCTCGGGCGGAAGCCCGGCGGCGAGCTCGGCTGCCATGCCGCGATTGAATGCGAGCCACTGCGCGCTGCAGGCCCGGCGTTCAAAGTGTTCGATGACCCCGTTTGTTTCTTCCATGCTGGGGCATTCTCTGGGAATGGTTAACGATTGACAACAATCGTTTACTGAGTTGGTATTAGTTCACGGCTGATTGTCGGGAATTCGTGACGAAGCAGTCGCTTTCCGGTCTGTTCCGTTCTGTGCGGTTCGCGGCCGTTCGCTCCAAGGCGGGTCGTCGCTTCGAACTGGTAACTTAGGCGTTACGTATTCGTCAGCCAAATGGATTCGCTGGATCGGGGGTTTCCCCAGGAACCGTGAATTAGTGGGCTTTTCGCGGTCGCACCGGCTTTTTTCATGGGCTGGCGGGTTGGCGATGAATTCCTATCGATGTCGAGAGTCGGCCGGTTCAGCCCGACATGCGCTCGGCCGGCGCGGAGCCCGCCCGGACCACGCCGCGCCCCGCCGTCTTGGCCGCATAGCAGGCCTCGTCGGCCGCATGCAGCCAGGCGTCCACGCTCAGGGTCTGCGGCGTGAGGCTGGCCACGCCGATGCTCGCGCCGATGCGCAGGTCCGCGGGCAGCGAGGGCATGGCGATCTCGGCGATCGAGGTCACGATGGCCTCGGCCACGCGCACCGCATCGGCATGGCGGCAGCGCTCGAGCAGCAGCACGAACTCGTCGCCGCCCAGCCGCGCCGCGAGGTCGCCCGCGCGCACCCGCGAGGCGATGGCGCGGGCGGCCGCGCGCAGCATGGCGTCGCCGGTCAGGTGGCCGCCGGTGTCGTTCACGCGCTTGAAGTTATCGAGATCGATGAAGACCATGGCGGCCGGCATGGTGCCCGGCAGGCCCGCGATCAGCCGCTGCGCATGGGCCTCGAAGCGCTGGCGGTTGGCCAGCCCGGTCAGGCTGTCGTGCGCGGCCGACCACTCGAGCGCCGCCTGGGTGCGGCGCTGCTGGTCGATGTCGGTCAGGATCCAGATCGTGCCGAGTTCCATGCGCGCCGCGTCCACCGGCTTGCTGCGCAGCCGGGCCCAGAAGCGGCTGCCGTCGGGCCGCTGCACCTGGCATTCGCCCACGTAGGCCTGGTCGGCGCCGAAGGCCAGCGCCTCGAGCGCGGCCAGCGGGGTCTCGCCGGGCTCGGGCGGCACCAGCACCTTGCCGGTCGAGCGGCCCAGCAGGTCCTCGCGCGCGCAGCCCAGCAGCCGGCAGAGCTCATCGCTCGCGAGGTCGAAGCGGCCGTCGCGCACCAGCGCGATGCCGACCGGCGCCGCGCGCATCACCGAGCCGAGCTTGGCGATGCTCTCGCTGTTGAGGCGCTCGAGCTCGGCGCGCTGGATGCCCACGCGCCGCAGCACGTTGCCGAGCTGGCCGATCTCGCCGCCCGCGCGCGGCCAGCCATCGGCCGCGCCCATGCTGCCGTCGAACAGGTGCTGGGCGCGCCGTTCCAGCAGCCGCAGCGGCCGCAGGCCCCACCACAGCAGGCCGAGCAGTCCCAGCGCCAGCGGCAGGCCGATCAGGCCGGCCCAGCGCAGCGACTGCGCGCGCGCGGCGGCGAAGGGCGCGGTCAGCTCCGACTGGGGCCGGGCACGCCACACCATCCAGTCGGGCCCGGCCACGCCGGCGGCGCTGGCGATCTCGCCGGGCTGCGGCAGCGCCACGCCCGCGGGTTCCATCGGACTGCGCTCGGCGGTCCAGGCCTTGAAGGCCTGGGCCAGGCGCGGCTCGTCGGCGAGCGAGCCCATGATGCGGCTGTGGTCGGGGTGCGCGAGCACGCGGCCGTCGAGCGTGGTGACGACCAGCAGCGCGCTGTCGTCGCCGGCCTGCGGGTCGACCAGGCCGTCGAGCAGGTCGCGGCTGGACAGCCGCAGCACCCCGCCGAACACCGCGTAGATGCCCGACGCATTGCGCGCGGGCTGGGTGAAGACCACGATCGGCTCGCCAGACAGCGGGCCGCTCAGCGGTTCCGACACGATCGCCCGGCCCTCGGCCAGGGTGCGGCGGAAGTAGTTGCGCTGGGTCAGCGGCAGCGGCGGGCGCGAGACGCCGGTCTCGGCATCGACCAGGATGCGCACCTCGCCGTCGGGCCGCGCGATGTAGAGCACGGTGAAGAGCCCGCGCAGGATCGGCTTGCTGTCCATGAAGCGCGCGAGCGCCGCGGGGTCGTTCAGCGTGGCCTCGTCGAGCGATTCGGAAACCGACAGCAGCGCGCGCTGCAGCTGGACCACGCTGCGCGAGAGCAGGGCGGCGGTACGGGCCGACTCGCCGAGTTCGCGCTGCTGCTGCGCGGCGAGCAGGTCGCGTTCGGCGATGCCCAGCAGCACGCTGGTGCTCAGTGCGATGCCCACGGCCAGCGCCACGATGCCGCCCAGGGTGAGGCGGACCTTGAGCGATCCGAACACGCGCTCGAGGCGCCCGCGTGGCCGGCCGATCATCAGCTCATCCGTGCGGTCGCCCGCTGCGCCCGCGCTTGTCCAGGTACATCGCGGCATCGGCCAGGCGCAGCGCCTCCTCGGCCGTGGTGAAGCGCGGATCGACCGACACCGCGCCCACGCTGGCGCCTTCGTAGCCGATACGGACCGTGCCGAGATGGAAATCGCCGACCGTGGCCGCCGCCACGCGCTGGCCGAGCGCCTCGGCCGCGGCCGGCGACTCGCCGCCCGCGAGCGCGGGGCCCGGGCCGACCACCACGAACTCGTCGCCGCCCAGGCGCGCCAGCAGGTCGCCGGCGCGCAGCGTGGCGTGCAGCCGGCGCGCGATCTCCACCAGGAAGTCGTCGCCGGTCTCGTGGCCGTGCACGTCGTTGATCTTCTTGAAGCCGTCGAGGTCGACGAAGGCGACCAGCACGCCGGTGCCGTCGCGCTGGCCCTGCGCCAGCAGGCGGCGCAGCCCGTCGAGGAAGGCGCGCCGGTTCGGCAGGCCGGTCAGGGCGTCGGTCGCGGCATGGGTGGCGAGCTCGGCGTTGGCCTCCGACAACTGCTGGAACAGCCGCTCGCGCTCGACCTGGTGGCCGATCAGCCGCGCGAACAGGCCCAGCACGTTGCTGGCATTGGCCGGCAGCGGCTGGCGCTCGCCGCTGGCCGCGCACAGCGTGCCGTAGAGGCCGCCGCTGTCGGTGCGCACCGGGGTGCTCACATAGGTCTGGATGCCGAGCTCGCGCGCGGCGTCCGAATCACCCCAGCATTCGGCGACGTTGTCGGTGTAGACGCGGCCCTCGTCGAGGGCGCGCTTGCACAAGGTGTCGCCCCAGGGCACCGCAAGGCCTTCGGGAATCTGCAGCTGGCGCACGTTGCGCGCGTAGAGGATGTGCTGGAGCCCGTGCTCCAGGTCGATGCGCGTGAGATAGGTCGATTCCAGGCCGGTCACGGCCTCGAGCATCTCGAGCATGGGACGGGTCAGATCCTCGAGGGTCCTGGCCGACGATACGGAACTCGAAAGCTGGGTCAGCAATGTGTCCATGGGGTCCATTCTGCCTTTTGGACAGAAAAAAGAAACATTTGGTATTCAATTCACAGGAATCTGTGAACTTTTGTCGCGAATCTGGCCCGGCGGAGCGGGCCGCCGGGCTGGCCATTCAGGCCTCCAGGGCTTCCATCAGCTCGGTCTCGATCGCGGCCTGCGTGCGCTGGCCTTGCAGTTCGGGACCGCTGATGAGGAAGCTGTCTTCCACGCGCTCGCCCAGGGTCGTGACCTTGGCGAGCTGCAGGTTCAGGTGGTGCCGCGCGAGCACGCGGGCCACCGAATAGAGCAGGCCGGCGCGGTCGCTGGCCGAGATGCTGAGCACCCAGCGCTGCGCCTTCTCGTCGGGCACCAGGCTGATGCGCGGCTTGATCGGGAAGCTGCGCACCCGGCGCGACACCCGGCCCATGCTCGGCGCCGGCAGGGCGCCGGCCTCGGTCAGGGTCTGCGCGAGCCCGGTCTCGACCATGTTGATCAGGTCGCGGTAGTGGTCGGGCAGGAAGGTGGTCACCACCTGGAAGGTGTCGAGCGCGTAGCCGTTGCTCGTGGTGTGGACCTTGGCGTCGAGGATGCTGAACGAGGCCTGGTCGAAATAGCCGCAGATGCGCGCGAACAGGTCGGGCTGGTCGGGCGTGTAGACCACCACCTGCAGCCCTTCGCCCACCGGCGACAGGTGCGCGCGCACCACCGGCGGCGCGGCCGGGTCGATCGGCACGTTCTTCGGCGGCACGAAGCGCGACAGCTGCATCGCGTGCCAGGCGATCTCGCTGGCGTCGTGGCGCATGAAGTAGCCCACGTCGAGCGTGTCCCACAGCGCCTTGTGCGCCTCGAAGCGCTGGGCATGCAGCGCCAGTTGCACCAGCGCCTCGCGTTTGCGCGACTCGACCTCGGTGTCGGGATCGGGCATGCGCCCGCCGAGCGCGCGCAGGGTGTAGCGGTAGAGGTCCTCGAGCAGCTTGCCCTTCCAGGCATTCCACACGCGCGGCGAGGTGCCGCGGATGTCGGCCACGGTCAGCAGGTAGAGCGCCGTGAGGTAGCGCTCGTTACCCACGCGCTTCGCGAAGGCGCCGATCACCTCGGCGTCGCTCAGGTCCTGCTTCTGCGCCACCTGGCTCATCACCAGGTGCTCGGAGACCAGGAACTCGATGAGCTTCGAGTCTTCGCGCGAGATGCCGTGCTGCTTGCAGAAGCGCGCCACGTCGCGCGCGCCCAGCGTGGAATGGTCGCCGCCGCGGCCCTTGGCGATGTCGTGGAACAGCGCGGCCACGTACAGCAGCCAGGGCTTGTCCCAGCCGGCCGCGAGCTGCGAGCAGAACGGGTACTCGTGGGCATGCTCGGCGATGAAGAAGCGCCGCACGTTGCGCAGCACCATCAGGATGTGCTGGTCGACCGTGTAGACGTGGAACAGGTCGTGCTGCATCTGCCCCACGATGCTGCGGAACACGCGCAGGTAGCGCCCCAGCACCGAGGTCTGGTTCATCAGCCGGAAGGCATGCGTGATGCCGTAGGGCTGCTGCAGCGTCCGCATGAAGGTCTCGTGGTTCGCCGGATCGTTGCGGAACTTGCTGTCCATCACGTGGCGCGCGTTGTAGAGCGCGCGCAGCGTGCGCGCCGACAGGCCCTTCACCCCGATGGTCTTCTGGTAGAGCAGGAAGGTCTCGAGGATGGCGTGCGGCTCGCTCTCGTAGAGGTCGTCGCGCGCGATCTCGATCAGCCCGGCGCGCTCGAAGAAGCGCTCGTTGATCGGCGTCGGCAGCTCGTCCACCGGCTGCAGCCGCTCCGAGATGTTGAGCAGCAGGATCTGGTTGAGCTGCGAGACCGCCTTGGCGGCCCAGTAGTAGCGCCGCATCAGCGCCTCGCTCGACTTGCGCTGCGACTCGCTCACGTAGCCGAAGCTCGCGGCCACCGCGGTCTGCAGGTCGAACACCAGCCGGTCCTCGCGCCGGTTCGCGATCACGTGCAGCCGCGCGCGGATCAGCGACAGCAGCGCCTCGTTGCGCTTGATCTGCTGCGCCTCGAACGGCGTGGCCAGGCCGTTGCGCGCCAGGTCGTCCCAGCGGCTGCCGAAACCCGCGGCCTTGGCGACCCAGAGGATGGTCTGCAGGTCGCGCAGGCCGCCCGGCGACTCCTTGCAGTTGGGCTCGAGCGCGTAGGGCGTGTTGTCGAACTTCTGGTGCCGGTGCCGCATCTCCTGCGACTTGGCGATGAAGAAGGCCTGCGGGTCGATCACCGTGCCGAATTGCTTGCGGAAGGTGGCGAACAGCTTCTTGTCGCCCGCGATCAGCCGCGCCTCGAGCAGCGAGGTCTGGACCGTGACGTCCTTCTCGGCCTCGGCCAGGCATTCCTCGATCGTGCGCACGCTCGAGCCGATCTCCAGGCCCGCGTCCCAGCACTGGCCGATGAAGGCCTCGAGCCGCGCCGGCTCGACCGCCTGCTCGCCGCCCTCGGGCGGCAGCAGCAGCAGCACGTCGACGTCCGAGTAGGGGAACAGCTCGCCGCGGCCGTAGCCGCCGACCGCCACCAGCGCCAGGCCGTCGCCGAAATCGGCGTCCTGCCACAGCGTCTGCAGGTTCTCGTCGGCCAGCGCCGCGAGCTGGCGCAGCACCGTGTGCACGCTGCGCGTGGGCGCGCGCGCGAAGCGCAGGGTCTCGAAAAGGGCGAGCTTCTTCGCGCGGTAGGCTTCGCGCAGCGTCGCGACGTCGTGTCGGGCGGCTTCGATCATGGCGGTGGGGTGGCGCGGCCGGCCGCGCGACTCATGTCTTGATGGCGCTCACGAACGAGGGCAGCGGCGGGCTGCCCTCGGACAGGGTCAGCACCTCGTAGCCCGTCTCGGTGACCAGCACCGTGTGTTCCCACTGGGCCGAGAGCGAGTGGTCGCGCGTGACGATGGTCCAGCCGTCGTACTGCCCGCCCTTGAAGTCTTCCTTCACGTCGCGCTTGCCGGCGTTGATCATCGGCTCGATGGTGAAGATCATGCCGGGCTTGAGTTCTTCCATGGTGCCCGGGCGGCCGTAGTGCAGCACCTGCGGTTCCTCGTGGAAGCGCTGGCCCACGCCGTGGCCGCAGAACTCGCGCACCACCGAGAAGCCCTGGCCCTCGGCGAACTTCTGGATCGCATGGCCCACGTCGCCCAGGTGGGCGCCGGGGCGCACCTGCAGGATGCCGTGCCACATGGCCTCGAAGGTGATGTGGCACAGGCGCTTGGCCGCGATCGAGGCGTCGCCCACGACGTACATGCGGGAGTTGTCGCCGAACCAGCCGTCCTTGATGACGGTGACGTCGACATTCATGATGTCGCCCTTCTTCAGGGGCTTGTCGTTCGGGATGCCGTGGCACACCACGTGGTTGACCGAGGTGCACAGCGACTTGGGGAAGGGGACGCTGCTGGCGCCCATGTAGCCCACCGTGGCCGAGGTGGTGCCCTGCTTGACCATGTACTCGGCGGCCAGGCGGTCGACGTCGTTGGTCGTGATGCCGGGCTTGATGAAGGGCGTGAGGTAGTCCAGCACCTCGGACGCGAGGCGGCAGGCGACGCGCATGGCGGCGATGCCCGCGGCGTCTTTGTAGGTAATGCTCATGCGTGGAATTATCCCATCCGGCCGAAGAAATCGGCGCTGGCACGGGCTCTGGCCGGCGGGGCGGGCGAGGGCTTCGGCATGACCTAAAATTCGCGTCCTGCGCGGACGGCCCCAGTCAGCGGCCGCCCGCCCACGGATTTCCAGACCTCTCCAAAGCCCAACGCGGCCCCAAGGCCCCACCCATCGTGACGCAGCCCGCTTCCGTTTCCACTGCCCTTCCCGTCGTAACCATCTTCGAGGGCGGCAGCGCACTCAGCGAATTCCGCGCCCGGCAGCTGCTGCCGAAGCTGCAGGCCGTCGATCCGCGCATCGAGGGCATCGCCGCGCGCTTCGTGCACCTGGTGGTGACCGATGGCGCGCTCGACGCGGAAGGCCGCGAGCGCTTCGCGGCCCTGCTGACCTACGGCGAGCCCTTCGAGGCGCCCGCCGCCAAGGCCGCGGCGGCGGTGGTCGTCACGCCGCGCCTGGGCACGGTGTCGCCCTGGGCTTCCAAGGCCACCGACATCGCCCACAACTGCGGCCTGGCGCTGCGCCGGGTCGAGCGCGTCACCCAATACCACCTGAAGCTCAAGTCGCCGCTGCTGGGCAAGGCGCCGGTGCTCGAGGGCGAGGCGCTGGCCGCCGCGGCCGGCCCGCTGCACGACCGCATGACCGAATCGGTGCTCGCCACGGTCGACCAGGCCGCCAGCCTGTTCAGCGAGCTGCCGGCCCAGCCCATGGCCACGGTCGACGTGCTGGCCCAGGGCCGCGCGGCGCTGGAGGCGGCCAACACCGGCTTCGGCCTGGCGCTGGCCGAGGACGAGATCGACTACCTGGTCGATGCCTTCACCAGGTTGGGCCGCAACCCCAGCGACGTCGAGCTGATGATGTTCGCGCAGGCCAACAGCGAGCACTGCCGCCACAAGATCTTCAACGCCGACTTCACCATCGACGGCGCGGCGCAGCCGCAGAGCCTGTTCTCGATGATCCGCCACACCGAGCGCCAGAACCCGCAGCACACGGTGATCGCCTATGCCGACAACGCCTCGGTGATGGAAGGCGGCGAGATCGAGCGCTTCATCCCGCGCGGCGCCGATGCCGCGAGCGCACCGGCCTATACGAAGGACACGGCGCTGACCCACGTGCTGATGAAGGTGGAAACGCACAACCACCCGACGGCGATCTCGCCGTTCCCGGGCGCCTCGACCGGCGCCGGCGGCGAGATCCGCGACGAGGGCGCCACCGGCCGCGGCTCCAAGCCCAAGGCCGGCCTGACCGGCTTCACGGTCTCGAAGCTCTGGCCCGAGGACGGCCACTACGGCAAGCCCGAGCACATCGCGAGCCCGCTGCAGATCATGACCGAGGGCCCGCTGGGCGGCGCCGCCTTCAACAACGAGTTCGGCCGGCCCAACCTGCTGGGCTACTTCCGCGAGTACGAGCAGGCCCTGGCGAGCGACCGCGACACGGTGCAGCGCGGCTATCACAAGCCCATCATGATCGCGGGCGGCCTCGGCAGCATCGACGCCACCCAGACCAAGAAGATCCGCTTCCCGGCCGGCTCGCTGCTGATCCAGCTCGGCGGCCCCGGCATGCGCATCGGCATGGGCGGCAGCGCCGCCAGCTCGATGGCCACCGGCGCCAACGCGGCCGAGCTCGACTTCGACTCGGTGCAGCGCGGCAACCCCGAGATCGAGCGCCGCGCGCAGGAGGTCATCAACCACTGCTGGCAGCAGGGCGCGGCCAACCCGATCCTCGCGATCCACGACGTGGGCGCGGGCGGCCTCAGCAATGCCTTCCCCGAACTGACCAACGACGCCGGCCGCGGCGCGCGCTTCGACCTGCGCGCGGTGCCGCTCGAGGAATCGGGCATGGCGCCGAAGGAGATCTGGTGCAACGAGAGCCAGGAGCGCTACGTGCTGGCGATCGCGCCCGAATCGCTCGAACAGTTCAAGGCCTTCTGCGAGCGCGAGCGCTGTCCCTTCGCGGTGGTCGGCGTGGCGACCGAGGAGCGCCAGCTGCTGGTGGCCGACGAGGGCGCCGCGCTGCAGCCGGTCGACATGCCGATGGACGTGCTGCTCGGCAAGCCGCCCAAGATGCACCGCGACGTGCAGTCGGTGGCGCGCAGCTTCCAGCCGCTCGACCTCACGGGCGTCGACCTGCAGAAGGCCGCGATCGACGTGCTGTCGCACCCGACCGTCGCCTCCAAGCGCTTCCTGATCACCATCGGCGACCGCACCGTGGGCGGCCTGAGCCATCGCGATCAGATGGTCGGCCCGTGGCAGGTGCCGGTGGCCGACTGCGCCGTGACCCTGGCCGACTTCCAGGGCTTCGCGGGCGAGGCGATGAGCATGGGCGAGCGGACGCCGCTGGCCGCCTACGACGCGCCGGCCTCGGGCCGCATGGCGGTGGCCGAGGCGATCACCAACCTGTTGTCGGCGCCGATCGAGCTGTCGCGCGTCAAGCTGTCGGCCAACTGGATGGCCGCCTGCGGCGAGCCCGGCGAGGACGCCGCGCTTTATGCCACGGTCAAGGCCGTCGGCCTCGAGCTGTGCCCGGCGCTGGGCGTCTCGATTCCGGTCGGCAAGGATTCGCTGTCGATGCGCACGCAGTGGAAGGAGGGCGGCGAAACCAAGAAGGTGACCTCGCCCGTCAGCCTGATCGTGAGCGCCTTCGCCTCGCTCGACGACGTGCGCGGCACGCTCACGCCGCAACTCGACGCCAACGAGGACGACAGCACGCTGGTGCTGGTCGACCTTGGCCGCGGCCAGCACCGCATGGCCGGCAGCATCCTGGCGCAGACGCTGGGCCAGAGCGGCGACACCGTGCCCGACCTCGACGACCCGGCGCAGCTGGTGGCGCTGGTGAATGCCGTCAACGCGCTGCGCGCCGACGGCAAGATCCTCGCCATGCACGACCGCAGCGACGGCGGCCTGTTCGCCGCGGCCTGCGAGATGGCCTTCGCGGGCCACGTGGGCGTGGCGCTCAACGTCGACATGCTGGTCACCGAAGGCGATGGCATCTCCGACAGCCGCATGGAGACCGGCGACGCCAAGAACTGGGCGCAGCAGGTCAGCGCGCGGCGCGAGGAGCTCACGCTCAAGGCGCTGTTCAACGAGGAGCTCGGCATGCTGCTGCAGGTGCGCACCGCCGAGCGCAACGAGGTCATGCAGGTGCTGCGCGCCCACGGCCTGAGCACCCACAGCCACTTCATCGGCAAGACCCGGCCCGCGAGCTCGGCCATCGAGGCCGGCAAGGGCAAGCTCGAGGTGTGGCGCGATGCCAAGTCGGTGTTCAGCGCGAGCCTGCACGACCTGCACCAGGTCTGGGACTCGGTGAGCTGGAAGATCGCGCGCGAGCGCGACAACCCGGCCTGCGCCGATGCCGAGCACGCGGCCGCCGGCGAGCCTGCCGACCCGGGCCTGCACTGGCACCTGCCGGCCGGCGCCGAGCCCGCCGCACCCGCGGTGCTGGCTTCGCGGCCCAAGGTCGCGATCCTGCGCGAGCAGGGCGTGAACTCGCACGTCGAGATGGCCTATGCCTTCAGCGAGGCCGGCTTCGAGGCCTTCGACGTCCACATGACCGACCTGCAGTCGGGCCGTGCGCGGCTCGCCGACTTCAAGGGCGTGGTGGCCTGCGGCGGCTTCAGCTACGGCGACACGCTGGGCGCCGGCATCGGCTGGGCCCGCAGCATCACCTTCAACCCGCGCCTGGCCGACGAGTTCAAGCGCTTCTTCGGCCGCGCCGACACCTTCGGCCTCGGCGTGTGCAACGGCTGCCAGATGTTCGCCGAGCTGGCCGACATCATCCCGGGCGCCGAGGCCTGGCCGCGCTTCACCACCAACCAGAGCGAGCGCTTCGAGGCCCGCCTGTCGATGGTCGAGGTGCTCGAGTCGCCGAGCCTGTTCTTCGCGGGCATGGCCGGCGCGCGGCTGCCGATCGCGGTCGCGCATGGCGAGGGCTACGCCAACTTCAAGCACCGTGGCGATGCCTCGAAGGCGATCGCGGCCATGCGCTTCGTCGACAACCAGGGCCAGCCCACCGAGCAGTACCCGTTCAACCCGAACGGCAGCGCGGGCGGCCTGACCTCGGTGACCACGGCCGACGGCCGCTTCACCGCGGTGATGCCGCACCCCGAGCGCGTGTTCCGCAACATCCAGATGAGCTGGAACGGCGGCGACGCGAGCGAGCGCAGCCCCTGGATGCGCATCTGGCGCAACGCCCGCCGCTGGGTGGGCTGATCGCCGGCGGCGAGGGTTCCAATCCGGCAAGGCCGGTGGGGACTTTCGCCGCGGCCCGCGCGACGGGGCCGGTAGACTCGGCCGCATGTCGCGCATCTTCGCTTCCACGCTGACCGCACCGGCCCTGCCGGGCGCGCTCGCGCGTGGCCGGCGCCGCGCGGCGCGGATGACGGCGCTCAAGCGCCGATCGCCCTGGCATTCCTGAGCCCGGCGATCCTTCCTCCTTCCTTTCTTCTCGCGCACCTCCCGATCGCCGGGCCTCCTCCAAGCCCGCGCGCCGGCGCGTCCGCCTCATTGCGCTCCCTCGATGGAGCCCGCGGGCACGCCTTCACTTCATCAGGAGCCACCCATGCAAGCCACCGCCTCGTTCACGCGACTCGAACGAACCCTCACCCAGCTCGACCACGCACGCCTGCACAAGCTCGCCGCGCATGCGCTGCAGACGCGCGGCGCGGCCGATCCGATCGCGCAGGCCCTCGCGGAGATGCTCGACTGCAGCGAGGTCGTGGCGCCGCGGGATGCGTCGCCCGACCTCGTCACGATGAACTCGCGCGTCGAGCTCGAGGACCCCGCGAACGGCGAGCGCTACACGATCACGCTGTGCTATCCGCGCGATGCCAAGCCTTCGGAGGGCGAGGTCTCGGTGATGTCGCCGGTGGGCGCGAGCCTGCTGGGCGCGCGCGTGGGGCAGGTGGTGGAATGGACCACGCCGGCCGGCGTGCAGGGCGCGGCGCGCGTCGTGGCGCTGCAGTTCCAGCCCGAGGCGGCGGGCGAATACCTGCGCTGAAGCGCGCGCTTCAGCTCGCCGCCCCGTGCAGCAGGCTGCCGGGCGTCGTGCCGTAGGCGCTCTTGAAGGCGCGCGAGAAATGCGAGAGGTCGCTGAAGCCGCACTGGTAGGCGGCCTGCGTGACCTGCTGCACGCGGCCTTCGGACAGGATGTGGAAGCTCTGCTCGAGCCGGCGCTTCCACAGGTGATGCATCACGGTCGTGCCATGGGCCGCGAACACGCGCGTGAGCGTGCGCGGCGAGACATGTGCGGCCTCGGCCACGCCGGCCATCGACAGGCCGGTGTCGTCCAGGTGGGCGTCGATGTAGCGCACGGCCTTCTCGTAGATGGAGCCATGGCGCGTGGCCGCGGCGGCGCCCTCGGCCACGTCCTGCAGTTCCATCGCGGCGCTCAGCGTGTCGAGGAAGGCCGCGGCGAAGCGTGCCTGCGCGGGCAGGGCGGCATCGCGCGCCTCGAAGCGCAGCGCCTCCTCGGCCATGCCGTGCAGCAGCCCGGCCAGCGAGCTGCCGTCGGCGATCTTGAGCGCCATCATGTGCTCGGCCTTCGGGAAGCGCGACAGCAGCTGCTGGCGCGGAAAGCGCACCAGCAGCAGCGACTCGGGCACGAGCTCGTGCACGAAGGGCCGGGCCGCGTCGTACAGCACGATGTCGCCGGCCGAGGCATGCAGCGTGCGGCCCTGCTGCGCCATGTTGGCCTGGCCGCGCTGGAAGAAGGCGGCCACGATGTCGTCGTCGGGCGCGACGCGCGCGAGCTGGTCGGTGCGGATGAAGGTGTGCGGCTTCGACTGCATGCGGCACACCGTGAGGCTGCCGAGCTGCTGGCCCGAGAGGCAGCCGTCGAAATCGCGCGCGAATTCGCCGCGCGCCGGTATCAGGCGCCGACATACCGATTCGCGCCAGAACTCGGTCTTGTGCCGTGGCGCGAGCGCCTCGGTCGAGTGGTAGAAGCCCATGGTCGACACCCTCCGCGCCGATGGCGCGCCGCGGATTCTTGCAAGAAACAAGCCCAAAGAAAAACGGCCCGAAGGCCGTCTTTGCTGAGGAATGTGCGCCCGGGGCGCCGCGATCACTCGATCTTGGCCTTGGCGCGCAGGTCTTCCTGGTACTTCTGCAGGCGCTGCTGCTGCAGCTGCTGCGTGATCTGCGGCTTGATGTCGTCCATCTTCGGCAGCTGGGCCTGGCGGATGTCGTCGACGCGGATGATGTGCCAGCCGAACTGGGTCTTGATCGGCGCCGGCGTGGTCTCGCCCTTCTTGAGCTTGATCATCGCTTCCGAGAACTCGGGCACGAAGTTGGCGGGGTTGGCCCAGTCGAGGTCGCCGCCGTTGGCGCCCGATCCCGGGTCCTTGCTCTGCTTCTTGGCGATGTCCTCGAACTTGGCGCCCTTCTTGAGGTCGGCCATGATCTTCTTCGCCTGGTCCTCGGTCTCGACCAGGATGTGGCGTGCCTTGTATTCCTTGCCGCCGTTGGCCGCCACGAACTTGTCGTACTCGGCCTTCACGTCGGCGTCCGAGACCGGATTGGTCTTGCGGTAGTTCTCGAACAGCGCGCGGATCAGGATCGCCTGGCGTGCGAGCTCGAGCTGGTTCTTGTAGTCCTCGGTGGCGTCGAGGCCCTGCTTCTGCGCTTCCTGCATGAACACTTCGCGTGCCACGACTTCCTCGCGCAGCTGACCTTGCATCTCGGGCGTGACCGGACGGCCGGCCGCGGCCAGTTGCTGGGCCAGCGCGTCCATGCGTGCCTTGGGCACCGCCTTGCCGTTGACGATGGCTGCGTTCTGCGCCAGGGCGGCCATGGGAACGGCACCGAGCAGCGCTGCGGCCGCGACGGCCTGCAAGATTTGTTTTTTCATGGATTGAATGTCGGGCTGAGAAATGCGCTTGGATGAAAGTGCGCGTGGAGGAAACCGGGGCAAATACACAGGGGGAGGGAGCGCCGCCGCGGAGAACCGGGGCCCGTCAGCCGGCGGCTGGCGGTGGATGGACGACTCAGAGCACCTCGATGGCGATGGCGTGCAGACCCTGTGCGATGAAAAGTTGGAGGGCATCATACACAAGCCGATGACGCGCCACGCGTGGCTTTCCCTCGAACAGCGGGGAGGCGATGCGCACCCGGAAATGGGTGCCGAATCCCTCGGCATTGGCCCCCGCGTGGCCCGCGTGCGCGGCGCTCTCGTCGATGACCTCGAGCGCCGTCGGCCGCAGCGCGGCGCGCAGCGCGGCCTCGAGGGCCGCCACGGTCGGCAGCGGATGCGAAGCGGTGGTGCCGTTCATGCTCAGGCCGCCGGCTTGTCGTCGCCGCTCTTGAGGTGCGGCGAGATGTACAGGCCCTGCGCCACCAGGAACACGATCGGGAACGCATAGCCCCAGAGCTTGAAGTTGACCCAGGCCTCGGTCGTGAAGTAGGCCGCGACGTAGCCGTTGATGGCGGCCATGAACAGGCAGTAGCCGATCCACGCGATGTTCAGCCGCATCCAGATGCGGTCGGGCAGCTCGAGCTGCGAGCCCAGCAGCATCTTCAGGAAGTTCTTGCGGAAGGCCCACAGGGCCACGGCCAGCGCCACCGCCATCGCGCCGTAGAGCACGGTCGGCTTCCACTTGATGAAGCGGTCGTCGTGCAGCACCAGCGTGAGCGTGCCGAACAGCAGGATCAGCACCAGCGTGGCCTTCTGCATCGCCTGCAGCTTGCGTTCCATCGCATAGATGATCGCCATCTGCACCACCGTGGCGGCCATCAGCACGCCGGTGGCGGTGTAGATGTCGGCGAGCTTGTAGGCCCCGAAGAACAGCAGGATCGGGAAGAAGTCGAGGATCAGTTTCATGCAGTCGGATGGCGAGGGGGCCGGAGGGAAAGGGGGAGGTCGCCGTTCAGGGCTTCTTCTGGAAATCCAGCGAGGCCGAGTTCATGCAGTAGCGCAGGCCGGTCTCGGTCGGTCCGTCGGGGAAGACGTGGCCCAGGTGCGCGCCGCAATTGGCGCAGACATTCTCGGTGCGCACCATGCCGTGCGAGCGGTCGACGATGTTGCGGATCGCGCCCGGCACGGCTTCCTGCGAGAAGCTGGGCCAGCCGCAGCCGGCGTCGAACTTGGTGGCCGACTCGAACAGCTTGGCGCCGCAGCAGACGCAGTGGTAGGTGCCGTCGTCCCAGTGGGCTTCGTACTTGCCCGTGAAGGGGCGCTCGGTCGCCGCGTGGCGGGTCACCTCGAAGGCCGCCGGCTCGGCGCCTTTTTCGGCGAGCAGCGCTTTCCATTCGGCATCGGTTTTCTGGACGGGTGTGTTCATGATGAGCAGCTGATTTCGATCGTGGAAGCCCAGTCGGGCGGGAACCCGGCATACGCATCGGCGCCGGGATGTTCTTCAAATGGGGATTCCAAAAGGCCGAGCAAGGTGGCCACGCCCGAGAAGTCGCGCCGACCAGCCGCTTCGATGGCCTGCTGGCCCAGGTGGTTCCGCAGCACGTACTTCGGATTGCTGCGCAGCATCAATTCGGCCGCCTGCTCGCGCGGTGTATGGGTGTGGCGCTCCAGAAACGATAGCAGCCAGGCGTCGAAGCCGGCGCGGTCGATGAACAGCTCGCGCACCGGCTCGATGTTGCCGTCGACGCAGTACTGCGCGAGCCGGCGCCAGAAGATGGTGTAGTCGGTCTTCTCGGCCGCCAGCAGCTTGAGCGCGTCCTCGATCAGCGCGCGGTCGCCGTCGGCCGCGTCGGCGAGGCCGAGCTTGGCGCGCATGCGGTTCTCGAAGGCGTTCGGGAAGGCGGTCTTGTACGACTCGAGCGCGGCCAGCGCGAGCTCCTGGTCCTCGATCAGCGGCAGCAGCGCCTGGCCGAGGCAGAACAGGTTCCAGTACGCCACGTTGGGCTGCTGGTTGAAGGCATAGCGCCCGCCGGTGTCGCTGTGGTTGCAGATGTGGCGCGGATCGAAGCCGTCGAGGAACTGGAACGGCCCGTAGTCGATGGTGAGCCCGAGGATGCTCATGTTGTCGGTGTTCATCACGCCATGGCAGAAGCCCACCGCCTGCCAGTGGGCCAGCAGGGTGGCGGTGCGCTCGCTCACGGCCTCGAGCAGCGCCGCGTAGGGGTTGCCGCCGAAGCGCTCGTTGTGGCGGCAGGCCGGGTAGTAGCGGTCGATCACGTAGTCGGCCAGCGCGCGCAGTTCATCGTGTTGCTGGTTGGCCGCGAAATGCTCGAAATGGCCGAAGCGGATGAAGCTGGTCGCCACCCGCGTGACCACCGCGGCGGTCTCGATCTCCTCGCGGCGCACGCGCGCGTCGGAGCCGGTCACGCACAGCGCGCGCGTGGTCGGGATGCCCAGGCCATGCATGGCTTCGCTGCAGAGGAACTCGCGGATGCTCGAGCGCAGCACCGCGCGGCCGTCGCCCATGCGCGAATAGGGCGTGCGGCCCGCGCCCTTGAGCTGGATCTCGAGGCCGCCCGCGGTCTCGCCGAGCAGGATCGCGCGCCCGTCGCCGAGCTGGCCGGCCCAGACGCCGAACTGGTGGCCGCTGTAGACGCTGGCCAGCGGCCGCGCGCCCGCGAGCGGGATGTTGCCGCTCAGGGCCTCGAGCAGCGCGTCGTTGCGCCAGTCCGCGGGCAGGCCCAGCTCGCGCGCGACCTGCTCGCTGTGGCCGACCCAGTAGGACGGCGTGGGCGAACTCAGCGGGGTGGGGCGCAGTTCGGTGAAGAAGCGCGGGCCCAGCGCCGCGAAGCCTTCGACCCATTCCAGGCCCAGGTCGGCGTTCTCGGGCCGGGCGGCGGTGGCGTCGGTGCGGGTTTCTTCGGCAAGCGGGCTCGTGGGCGTCATGGCCCGATTGTCCGGCAGAGCGCGAGACCCCAGGCCGAGGGCGGTCAGGCCGCGGCGCGCAGCAGGGGCAGGTTGGCGCCTTCGCCCTGCCACAGCCGCGTGCGGTACTGCGCCGGCGGCAGGCCGAACCAGCGCTTGCAGGCGCGGAAGAAGTTGCTGCTGTCGACGAAGCCCAGCAGGTCGGCCACGTCGGTCAGCGTGTGGCGCTCCTGCGCCAGGTACTGCTGCGCCAGTTCGCGCCGGGTGCGATCGAGCAGCGCCTGGAACGACACCGACTCCTCCTGCAGCCGGCGCTGCAGCGTGCGCTCGGCCAGGCCCAGGCCCGCGGCCACGTCCTGACGGCGCGGCTCGCCGTGCGGCAGGCGGCGCGCGATCTCGGCGCAGACCAGGGTGCTGGTGGTGGTCTGGCCCAGCTGGTCGAGCTGGTCGTCGAGCAGGTGCTCCTGCATCTCGCCGAGCTCGGGGTGGCTGGTCGGCAGCGTCATCGCCAGGTTGGCGGCCGACAGCAGCATGCGGTTGGCCGGGGCGCCGAAGCGCACCTCGCAGCCGAAGGCCTCGCGGTGCGGCCGGTCGTCGTCGGGGGGCGGATAGGCGAACTCGATCGCCAGCGGCTCCATCTCGCGCCGGATCAGCCAGCGGCACTGCATCAGCATGGTGAGCAGGGCGTACTCGACGCGCTGGCGCGGGATCGGCAGGCTGCCGCCCGTGTGCTGCATCACCATCCAGCGGCCGCGTGCCTCGGGCTGCACCGAGAACGCGGTGGCATCGGAGATCACGGGCATGTAGCGCGCGAGCCGGTCCATCGCCTCGCCGAGATCGACGCAGCAGGCCATGACGTGGGCGACGGTGCCGAGCTTGCTGTGGGTGGCGGCCAGGCCGCGGTGCAGGCCCAGCGTGGGTCGGCCCGCGCGCGCCACGGCCAGCTGCCACAGCACGGTGACCTCGTCGACCGGGATGCGCGCGTTCTGCCGCAGCAGCGATTCGGGGTCGAAGCCGGCGTCGCGCAGCAGCGAGGGCACGTCCAGGCCCTCGGCCTCGAACATCCTCAGCACCCCTTCGAGCCAGGCCGACGAGCTCGTGCGCAGCTCGGGCTGCGGCATGCAGCCCGGACGGCGCGCGGGCCGGCGCGCGTGGCGCGGGTTGGAGGCTCCTGAAGTCATTCGATTGGCTCGCTTGCGATAGCGGTGGAAACGGCACCCGTTCCTAGAATTTTTTTCGGGTTCGGCGGGCCGGAGTATGGCTGTCGGACACCGATGCAGGAATTCCGATTAACCCGGTGTGGAGACAAACACATGCAAGCAATGGCAACGGCAGCAAAAAGCCAGGGTACGGCAGGACAGAAGACGAAGGTGGCCTCGGCCATCGCCATGGCCGCGATCGCGGCCGCCTGCATGGCGCTGGTGGCCTGCGGCGGCGGCGGCTCCGGATCGAGCGGATTCTTCCCGGTGGCGCCGCCACCACCGGCACCCCCGCCGCCGCCCGCGCCCCCGCCGGCCGCCGACGGCCCGATGGTGCGCCAGACCACCGCCGGCAAGATCGAGGGCGTGGACGACAGCGCCGCCACCGGCACCTTCTCCTGGAAGGGCGTGCCTTTCGCCCAGGCGCCCGTCGGCGCGCTGCGCTGGGCGCCGCCCGCCGATCCCAAGGCCTGGGAAGGCGTGCGCTCCGCCGCCAGCTTCGGCCACAGCTGCGCCCAGGGCGGGCGCTACTTCAGCCCCGCGCCCGGCGACGCGCCGTTCGGCCTCGGCAACCGCGAGGGCTTCGGCAAGCCGGTGGGCGACGAGGACTGCCTCACGCTCAACATCTGGCGCCCGGCCGGCGACACCGCCAAGCTGCCCGTAATCGTCTACATCTACGGCGGCAGCAACATCTCGGGCTACACCGCCGACCCTGGCTACGACGGTGCCCAGCTCGCCAGGCGCGGCAATGCCGTCGTCGTGACGATCAACTACCGCCTCGGCGTGCTCGGCTGGCTCGACCTGCCGCAGCTCAAGACCGGCGAGGCGAAGAACGACTCGGGCAACTTCGCGCTGCTCGACCAGATGCAGGCGCTGAAGTTCATCCAGGCCAACATCGGCGCCTTCGGCGGCGACGCGGGCAACGTCACGGTGATGGGACAGTCGGCGGGCGCGGTCAACACCTGGGGCCTGGTGGTCTCGCCGGCGTCGGCCGGCCTGCTGCACAAGGCGGTGCCGTTGAGTGGCGGGATTGCGTTCTCGCCGCGCGCCACCGCGCAGACCTATTCGAAGAAGCTGCTCAACGCCATCGCGATCGCCGACGGCAAGGCGGCCGATCCGGTTGCGGCCGATGCCTGGATCGCCTCGCAGACCAACGCGCAGATCGCGACCTACCTGCGCGGACTGCCGGCCGACAAGCTGCTGACCATCGTGCTCGCGAACCCGCTGCTGGGCAACGCGCCCGCGCCGATCGAGGACGGCACCGTCCTGCCGGTGAACTCGGCCGCCGAGGTGGCCGCAGGCCGCTTCAACAAGGTGCCGATGCTGATCGGCAACACGCGCGACGAAGGCACGCTGTTCGCCAACACCTTCGGCACCTTCACGGGGCAGGGCCTGGGCTTCAAGCCCACCGACTACGAGCGCTTCGGCCTGCAGTACAACTTCAATCCCGACGTGCCGACCACGCTCACCGAAGCCGACCTGATCAACGCACCCTACCTGCCGGTAGGTAAGCCGCTGACCGGCTGGAAGGCCGCATCGGATTTCGCGACCAACGTGGTCTTCCTCAACGCCTTGCCGCCGCAGATCGACGCGGTCGCCAAGTACCTGCCCACCAGGACCTGGTACTACCGCTTCGACTGGAGCCAGCAGGTGGCGCCGTTCAACACCGTCTATGGCGCGACGCACGGGCTCGACACGGTGTTCATGTTCCACAACTTCGGCACCAACATCTTCTCCTTCGCCTATGGCGAGGCGAACCGGCCGGGCCGCGAGGCGTTGTCGGATGCGATGGTGGGCAGCCTGTCGGCGTTCGCGCGCACCGGCGATCCGAACCACGCGGGCCTGGGCGTGACCTGGCCCAACTGGCCGCGCAAGATCGTGTTCGACGCGAGCAAGACGCAGCTGCAGAACAGCGCGCCCTGAGACGGTGCACTGGCGGCGGACACCCTCATGGCGGCCAACGCCGCCACGGCGCCTGCATGCTCCGGCGGGCGCCGGCTGTCGTCTGGACGACAGATCGGTGTCCGCGAAGTGCGGGTTTCTGTCATTGTGCGAACGCACATAAATTGCGTGAATCGCGCTAGTCCTGAAACCGCTGAATTTTGTTGAAAGAAGGAGCCTGTAGATGCTGGGTTTGATGCAAGACCGACCGCTTTTGATCTCGTCGCTGATCGAGTTCGTCGAGCGCCACAACGGCGATGGCGAGATCGTTTCGCGCCGGGTCGAAGGCGACATCCACCGCTGTACCTGGAGCGACATCGCATCGCGTTCCCGGCAGGTGGCCAATGCGCTGGACGGCGAGCAACTGCTGTTCAGCGATCGCATCGCGACCCTGGCCTGGAACGGCTACCGCCACCTCGAGCTCTATTACGGCGTGAGCGGCAGCGGCCGCGTGCTGCACACCATCAATCCGCGCCTGCATCCCGACCAGATCGCATGGATCGCGAACCATGCCGAAGACCAGATCCTGTGCTTCGACCTGACCTTCCTGCCGCTGGTGCAGGCCGTGCACGCCAAGTGCCCGACCATCCGCAAGTGGGTGGCGCTGTGCGGGCCCGACAAGCTGCCGGTCGACAGCGGCGTGCCCAACCTCGTGAGCTACGAGGACTGGGTCGGCGGCCAGTCCACCGACTATCAATGGCCGGTGTTCGACGAGAACTCGGCCTCGAGCATGTGCTACACGAGCGGCACCACGGGCAACCCCAAGGCCGCGCTCTACAGCCACCGCTCGACCATGCTGCATGCCTATGCGGCCGCGCTGCCCGACGTGATGCGCATCTCGGCGCGCGACTCGGTGCTGCCCGTGGTGCCGATGTTCCACGTCAACGCCTGGGGCATTCCGTACTCGGCCGCGCTCGTGGGCTGCAAGCTGGTGTTCCCGGGCCCGGCGCTCGACGGCAAGTCGGTCTACGAACTGATCGAAGGCGAGGGCGTGACCTTCGCGGCCGGCGTGCCCACCGTGTGGCAGATGATGCTGGGCCACATGCAGACCAACGGCCTGAAGTTCAGCACGCTCAACCGCACCGTGATCGGCGGCTCCGCCTGCCCGCCGGCCATGATCAAGGCCTTCCAGGATCTCTACGACGTCGAGGTGCTGCATGCCTGGGGCATGACCGAGATGAGCCCGCTGGGCACGCTGTGCACGCTCAAGAACAAGCACCTGAAGCAGTCGCCCGAGGAGCAGCTCACGGTGCGCCTCAAGCAGGGCCGCGCGATCTTCGGCGTCGACCTGAAGATCGTCGACGGCGAGAACAAGGAACTGCCGTGGGACGGCAAGGCCTACGGCGACCTGCTGGTCAAGGGCCCGTGGATCGTCAAGGAATACTTCAAGGGCGAGGGCGGTGATCCGCTGATCGACGGCTGGTTCCCCACCGGCGACGTCGCCACCATCGATGCCGATGGCTACCTGCAGATCACCGACCGCAGCAAGGACGTGATCAAGTCCGGCGGCGAATGGATCAGCTCGATCGACATCGAGAACATCGCGGTCGCGCATCCGGCCATCGCCATGGCGGCCTGCATCGGCGTCTACCACCCGAAGTGGGACGAGCGCCCGATCGTCGCGGTGGTGAAGAAGCCCGGCGCCGAGGTCACGCGCGAGGAACTGCTGAAGTTCTACGAGGGCAAGACCGCCAAGTGGCAGATCCCCGACGACGTGGTGTTCGTCGAGGCGATTCCGCTGGGCGCCACCGGAAAGATCCTCAAGACCCGGCTGCGCGAGCAGCTCAAGGACTACAAGCTGCCCGGCCTCTGACGCGGTTCGCGGCGCTGGCCGTGTCGCCTAGGCGATAGCACGGCCACCGCCGCGGCCCGGCTTGCGGGCAATCCCTGTGCGACCGAAAAAAGCGCGCTTGTACGCTGCCGAGGCAGCCGATCGGGCGGCCCTACAACCTGGAGACTCCTCATGCGTTTTGCCCTCAAGTCCATCGCCGTGTGCGCCCTGCTGGCCGGTGCCGGCGCGTCCTTCGCCCAGAAGGGCGAGACCGTCAAGATCGCCTGGCTCGATCCGCTGTCGGGTCTGATGGCCGCGGTGGGCACGAACCAGCTCAAGACCACCCAGTTCCTGGCCGAGGAGTTCAACAAGAAGAACGCCTCGGGCGTGAAGTTCGAGATCATCGGCATCGACAACAAGCTCAGCCCGCAGGAAACCACGGCTGCGCTGCGCTCGGCGCAGGACCAGGGCGCGCGCTACATCCTGCAGGGCAACGGCTCGGGCCCGGCGCTCGCGATCATCGATGCGATCGAGAAGAACAACGCGCGCAACCCGGGCAAGGAACTGCTGTACCTGAACTACGCGGCGGTCGATCCCGACCTGACCAACAGCAAGTGCAGCTACTGGCATTTCCGCCTCGACGCCGACACCTCGATGAAGATGGAGGCGCTGACCACCTGGATGAAGGACCAGACGGACATCAAGAAGGTCTACATCCTCGGCCAGAACTACGCGCACGGCGTGCAGGTCAGCAAGTACGCCAAGGAGAACCTCAAGAACAAGCGGCCCGACATCCAGATCGTCGGCGACGACCTGCATCCGCTGGCCCAGGTGCGCGACTTCTCGCCCTACATCGCCAAGATCAAGGCCTCGGGCGCCGACACCGTGATCACCGGCAACTGGGGCTCCGACCTGTCGCTGCTGATCAAGGCCGCCAACGACGCGGGCCTCGACGTCAAGTTCCTGACCTACTACGCGCCCGGCGCCGGCACGCCCACCGCCATGGGCTCGGCCTCCGCGGGCAAGGTCTACACCGTGGCCTATGCCCACTACAACATGGGCGGCGACATCCAGCGGCTGCTCGGCGAGTTCAAGAAGAAGATGAACGACGACCTCACGCAGGCGTCGATCTTCCATGCCTTCGCGCTGCTCGACAACGCCTTCGTCCAGACCAGATCGACCGACCCGGTCAAGGTCGCGGCCGCGCTCGAGGGCATGAAGTTCAAGAGCTTCAACGGCGAGGTCGAGATGCGCAAGACCGACCACCAGCTGCAGCAGGGCCTGTACATCGCGCGCTGGGAGAAGGCCAGCGCCAAGTACCCCTACGACGCCGAGAACACCGGCTACACCAACGTTCCCGTGAAGTACTACGAGTCGTACGTGGCGAGCACGCCGACGACCTGCCAGATGAAGCGCCCCTGAGGGTGTTCATGCGCATTTCCTACCCGGAGGTAGCAAAGCCTACCGACGGGTAGAAATTGGAGAAATGCGCTGTCGCCTGCGCGATAGAAACCGGGCTTCCCGGCACTCCCCTTACGGGCAATCCCTGAGGGGAGGGGCAGGGAACGCTTGTACGCTCGTGCAAGGCTTTTTTGATTCGGTTTGACCAGGAGATATAGATCGTGAAGTTCACTCTGAAAATCGCTACCGCAGCCATCCTTGCCGCAAGCGCCGCCGGCGCCCTGGCCCAGAAGGGTGAAACCGTCAAGATCGCATGGCTCGACCCGCTGTCGGGCCTGATGGCCGCGGTCGGCACGAACCAGCTCAAGACCTTCCAGTTCCTCGCCGAGGAATTCAACAAGAAGAACGCGGCCGGCGTGAAGTTCGAGGTCATCGGCATCGACAACAAGCTCAGCCCGCAGGAAACCACCGCCGCGCTGCGCTCGGCCATGGACCAGGGCGCGCGCTACGTGGTGCAGGGCAACGGCTCGGGCCCGGCGCTCGCGATCATCGACGCGCTCGAGAAGCACAACGCCCGCAACCCGGGCAAGGAAGTGCTCTACATCAACTACGCGGCGGTCGATCCCGACCTGACCAACAGCAAGTGCAGCTACTGGCACTTCCGCCTCGATGCCGACACCTCGATGAAGATGGAGGCGCTGACCACCTTCATGAAGGACCAGCCCGAGATCAAGAAGGTCTATCTGATCAACCAGAACTACTCGCACGGCCAGCAGGTCTCGAAGTTCGCGAAGGAAAACCTCAAGACCAAGCGCCCCGACGTCGAAGTCGTCGGCGACGACCTGCATCCGCTGGCCCAGGTGCGCGACTTCGCGCCCTACATCGCCAAGATCAAGGCCTCGGGCGCCGACACCGTGATCACCGGCAACTGGGGCTCCGACCTCGCGCTCCTGATCAAGTCGGCCAACGACGCGGGCCTCAACGTCAAGTTCTACACCTACTACGCCGTCACCAACGGCACGCCGACCGCCATGGGCGCGGCCTCGGACGGCAAGGTCTACCAGGTCGGCTACAGCCACTACAACGCGCCGGGCCCGGTCCAGCCGCTGATGGGCGAGTTCAAGAAGCGCTTCAACGACGACCTCTACACCACCGACATCTACACCGTCTACGCGATGCTCAGCGAAGCCTTCGTGCGCACCAAGTCGACCGAGCCGGTGAAGGTGGCCGCGGCGCTCGAGGGCATGAAGTTCAAGAGCTTCAACGGCGACGTCGAGATGCGCAAGGCCGACCACCAGCTGCAGCAGGGCCTGTGGATCACGCGCTGGCAGAAGGCCGACGCCAAGAACCCGTACAGCCCGGAGAACACCGGCTACACGCTGGCCCCGGTCAAGTACTACGAAGCCTACGTGGCGAGCACGCCCACCACGTGCCAGATGAAGCGGCCCTCCTGAACGCGGGACGCCCCTGAACGGTCGAGGCCCGACTTCAACACTCGGGCCTTTTTCTTTTTCATGTGATCCGAAAGACCGATGAACGTCGAATTCTTCGTCATCTCGCTGCTCAACGGCGTGAGCTACGGCCTGCTGTTGTTCATGCTGAGCTCCGGCCTCACGCTGATCTTCAGCATGATGGGCGTGCTCAATTTCGCGCACGCCAGCTTCTACATGCTGGGCGCGTACATCGCCTACACGCTGTCGAACATCATCGGCTTCTGGCCGGCGCTGTTCCTCGCGCCGCTGCTCGTGGGCGCGCTGGGCGCGGGCTTCGAGCGTTACTGCCTGCGGCGCGTGCACAAGTTCGGCCACGTGCCCGAGCTGCTCGTGACCTTCGGTCTTTCCTACCTGATCCTCGAGCTGGTGCAGCTGGTGTGGGGGCGCTCGACCGTGCCCTACGGCCTGCCGGCGCAGTTGCAGGGCCCGCTGTTCTCGCTCTACGGCACCCAGTTCCCCAAGTCGCGCTCCTTCATCATGCTGGTGGCGGTGCTGATGCTGGTGTCGGTGTGGCTGCTGCTCACGCGCACGCGCATCGGCCTCGTGATCCAGGCCGCGCTCAAGCATCCCGACATGGTCGAGGCGCTGGGCCACAACGTGCCGCGCGTGTTCATGCTGGTGTTCGGCGGCGGCGCCGCGCTCGCGGGTCTCGCGGGCGTGGTGGGCGGCAACACCTACGTCACCGAGCCGGCGATGGCGGGCTCGGTCGGCTCCATCATCTTCGTGGTGGTGGTGGTCGGCGGCATGGGCTCGCTGGCCGGCGCCTTCCTGGCCTCGCTGCTGATCGGCGTGATCCAGACCTTCGCGGTCGCCATGGACCAGTCGTTGGCGGGCGGACTGCAGGCGCTGGGCGTCGCGGTCAGCGACCAGACCTTCGGCTACGAGCTGCTCAAGCTCACCATCTCGCAGGTCGCACCGATCCTGCCGTACCTGTTCCTGGTCCTCATCCTGATCTTCAGGCCCAAGGGTCTGCTCGGCACCCGGGAGGACTGACGCCATGACATCGACCACGCAAGCCTCGCGCTACTACCGCTTCAAGCCCTGGAACATCGGCCGCTACCTGATCTGGGCGCTGTTCGCCATCGCCCTGATCGTCGCGCCGCACTTGTTCAAGAGCAGCCTGGCGCTGACCATGCTGTCGCAGATGGGCTACCTCATCGTCATCTGCCTGAGCTACAACATCCTGCTGGGGCAGGGCGGCATGCTGAGCTTCGGCCATGCCGTCTACGTCGGCCTGGGCTCGTTCATCGCGATCCACACGATGAACCTCGCGAGCAAGGGCGCGGTGCCGGTGCCGCTGGTGCTGATCCCGCTCGTGGGCGGACTGGCCGGCATGTTCTTCGCGATCCTGCTGGGCTTCGTCACCACGAAGAAGTCGGGCACCACCTTCGCGATGATCACGCTGGGCATCGGCGAACTGGTGGCGGCCATGGCGCTGATGTTCCCGAGCTTCTTCGGCGGCGAGGGCGGCATCACCACCGACCGCGTCTACGGCACGCCCTTCCTCGGCATGACCTTCGGGCCGCAGATCCAGGTGTACTACCTGATCGCGTTCTACTGCTTCGTGTGCACCGCGCTGATGTTCGCCTTCACCGGCACGCCGCTGGGCCGCATGCTCAACGCGGTGCGCGACAACCCCGAGCGCGTGGAATTCATCGGCTACAACACGCAGCGCGTGCGCTACTTCGCGTTCATCATCGCGGGCTTCTTCGCCGGCATCGGCGGCGGCCTGGCCTCGATCAACTTCGAGATCGTGAACGCGGCCGACAGCCTCAACGCGGTGCGCTCGGGCGGCTACCTGCTGTTTACCTTCCTCGGCGGCGCGGTGTTCTTCTTCGGCCCGATGATCGGCGCGGTGCTGCTGGTGTTCGCCTCGATCCTGCTGTCGGAGCTCTCGAAGGCCTGGCAGCTGTACTTCGGGCTGGTGTTCGTGTTCATGGTGATGTTCGCCCCGGGCGGCATCGCGAGCCTGATCATGATGAACCTGCGCGTGGCCAAGTTCGGCAAGTTCGACCGCTTCTGGTGGCTCTACCTCGCGCTCGCCGCGGCGCTGGTGCCGGTGGTGATCGGCGCGGCCGCGCTGATCGAGATGATCTACCACATCCAGCTCAACGCGGCGATGGGCTCGCGGCTGAACTTCTTCGGCGTCTCGCTCGACACCGCGGGCATGGGCAGCTGGCTCGGCGCGGTCGCGATCCTGGCCATCGGCCTGGGCGCGCTCGAGGTCGCGCGGCGCCGCTTCGTGCGGGTCTGGGGCCAGGCGCAGGAAGAGATCGAAACGGAAATCAAGCGTCGGGAGGCGGCGTAACACATGAGCGCTGAATACGCACTGGAACTCAAGGCGCTGCGAAAGAACTTCGGCAAGACCGAGATCATTCGCGGCGTGGACCTCGCGGTGAAGGCCGGCGAGCGCGTGGCCGTCATCGGGCCGAACGGCGCGGGCAAGTCCACGCTGTTCAACCTGATCAGCGGCCGGCTCGCGCCCACCAGCGGCGAGGTGCTGCTCAACGGGCAGCGCATCGACGGCAGGAAGCCCTACGAGATCAACCGGCTGGGCCTCGCGCGCAGCTTTCAGATCACGAACATCTTCCCCAAGCTCAGCGTGTTCGAGAACCTGCGCTGCGGCGTGCTCTGGAGCCTCGGCTACAAGTACACCTTCCTGCGCTTCCTCTCGAACCTCGACGACGCGAATGCGCGCACCGAGGAACTGATCCGCCAGATCGGCCTGGAACGCAAGCGCGACGTGCATGCGGTGAACCTCACCTATGCCGAGCAGCGCGCGCTCGAGATCGGCGTGACCATCGCCGGCGGCGCCAGCGTGATCCTGCTGGACGAACCCACGGCCGGCATGAGCAAGACCGAGACCTCGCACTTCATCGCGCTGATCAAGCACGTGACCACGGGCAAGACCCTGCTCACGGTGGAGCACGACATGGGCGTGGTGTTCGGCCTGGCCGACAAGATCGCGGTGGTGGTCTATGGCGAGGTGATCGCCTTCGACACGCCGGCGGCCGTGCGCGCCAATGCGCGCGTGCAGGAAGCCTATCTCGGTTCGTCGGTCGCCGATGCGCAAGGGGCGGGACACTAAGATGCTGAAGCTTCACGACATCCACGCCTACTACGGCAAGAGCCATGTGCTGCATGGCGTCTCCTTCGACGTGCAGCCCGGCGAGATCGTCGCGCTGCTGGGCCGCAACGGCTCGGGCCGCTCGACCACCGCCAAGGCCATCATGGGCCTGGTGCATGCCGAGGGCACGCTGCGCTGGAAGGAGCAGGACATCCTGCGCAAGAAGGCCTACGAGATCGCCCACCTGGGCATCGGCTACGTGCCCGAGAACCGCGACATCTTCCCCAAGCTCACGGTGCACCAGAACCTGCTCTTGGGGCAGAAGGGCTCGGGCAAGGGCAGCCGCTGGCAGTTCGACGACATGTACGGCATGTTCCCGCGCCTCAAGGAGCGCCAGCACACCGAGGCCGGCGTGCTCTCGGGCGGCGAGCAGCAAATGCTCACGCTGTGCCGCACGCTGATGGGCGACCCCGACCTGATCATCATCGACGAGCCCACCGAGGGCCTGGCGCCGAAGATCGTCGAGCTCGTGGGCCAGTACCTGCGCACGCTCAAGGACAAGGGCATCTCGGTGCTGCTGATCGAGCAGAAGCTCACCATCGCGATGGCGATCTCCGACCGCGCGCTCGTCATGGGTCACGGCAGCATCGTGTTCGACGGCACGCCCGCGAGCCTGCGCGCGGACGGGGCGACGCGCAAGGAATGGCTCGAGGTCTAGACTAGGCTTTCGAAAACGGACCTCCGGACGCAGAGGACGCGAAGATCACGCGAAGGACGCGAAAGAGCAGCCAAATACTTGTTTGGGTTTTCTTTGGCGTCCTTCGCGGAACCTTCGCGTCCTCTGCGTCCGGCCCCGTTTTCACCCCTTGTCCCTCCAGCGACTGCGTGCCATTGTTGCGCCGCGCCAAAGGCCTAGAATCCCCGGAAAAAGAACACTCGTGCTTTTTCTTTTTTCTCTTCACACACCAAGGAACGCAGCATGACGGCTGAATACAAAGTGCTCGGCGACGTCGCCGTGATCACCCTGACCAATCCTCCGGTCAACGGTCTCGGTTTCTCGACCCGCATCGGCATCACCGACGGCCTGTCGAAGGCCCATGCCGACGATGCCGTCAAGGCCATCGTCATCACCGGCGCCGGCAAGGCGTTCTCGGGCGGCGCCGACATCAAGGAATTCGGCACGCCCAAGGCGCTGCAGGAGCCCAACCTGCTGAGCGTCATCCTCGCGCTCGAAGCCGCCACCAAGCCCATCGTCGCGGCCATCCACTCGGTGTGCATGGGCGGCGGCCTCGAGCTCGCGCTCGGCTGCCACTACCGCGTCGCGGCCCCGGGCACCAACGTCGCGTTGCCCGAAGTCAAGCTGGGCCTCTTGCCCGGCGCCGGCGGCACGCAGCGCCTGCCGCGCGTGCTCGGCGTGGAAACCGCCCTCAACATGATCGTGAGCGGCGAGGCCGTGAAGTCGGAACTGCTCGCGAGCCTGCCGGGCCAGAAGCTGTTCGACAAGTTGGCCGCCTCGCCCGAGACCGTGTTCGACGAAGCCGTCGAGTTCGCCAAGGCCGCGGCAGCCAAGGGCGGCGACCTGCCGCTGGTGCGCAGCCTGCCGTGCAAGCACCCGCAAGGCGATGCCTACTTCCAGTTCACCAAGAACATGGTCGGCGGCATGTCGAAGAACTATCCGGCGCCGCTCAAGTGCATCGACGCCGTGCAGGCCGCGACCAAGCTCAAGTTCGACGAGGGCATGGCCGAGGAACGCCGCCTGTTCACCGCGCTGATGTTCACGCCCGAGTCGCTGTCGCTGCGCCACCTGTTCATGGCCGAGCGCGCCGCCTCGAAGATCCCCGACGTGCCCGAGGACACCCCCAAGCGCGAGATCAAGTCGGTCGGCGTGATCGGCGCCGGCACCATGGGCGGCGGCATCTCGATGAACTTCCTCAACGCGGGCATCCCCGTGAAGATCCTCGAGATGAAGCAGGAAGCGCTCGACCGCGGCATCGCCACCATCAAGAAGAACTACGAAGCCCAGGTCAAGAAGGGCAAGCTCAAGCAGGACAAGTACGAGCAGCGCATGGCGCTGTTGAGCACCACGCTGAGCTACGACGACCTGAGGGACGCCGACCTGATCATCGAAGCCGTGTTCGAGGAGATCGGCGTCAAGGAGAAGGTCTTCAAGGAACTCGACCGCGTCGCCAAGAAGGGCGCGATCCTGGCCTCGAACACCTCGACGCTCGACGTCGACAAGATCGCATCGTTCACCGAGCGTCCGCAGGACGTGGTCGGCATGCACTTCTTCAGCCCGGCCAACGTGATGAAGCTGCTCGAGGTGGTGCGCGGCAAGCAGACCGCCAAGGACGTGCTCGCCACGGTCATGGCCATCGGCAAGAAGATCAAGAAGACCTCGGTGGTCTCGGGCGTGTGCGACGGCTTCATCGGCAACCGCATGATCGAGCAGTACAGCCGCCAGGCCGGCTTCCTGCTCGACGAGGGCGCGACGCCGCAGCAGGTCGACAAGGCGATCGAGAAATTCGGCTTCGCGATGGGCCCGTTCCGCATGGGCGACCTGGCCGGCAACGACATCGGCTGGGCGATCCGCAAGCGCCGCGCCGTCGAGCGCGCCGACATGAAGTACAGCCGCACGGCCGACAAGCTCTGCGAACTGGGCCGCTTCGGCCAGAAGACCGGGGCAGGGTGGTACGACTACCAGGCCGGCAAGCGCGATGCGATCCCCTCGGAACTCGTCAACAAGATGATCGAGGACCACCGCAAGGAACTGGGCATCACGCCGCGCAAGATCTCCGACGAGGAAATCGTGCAGCGCCTGGTCTACGCGCTGGTCAACGAAGGCGCGCACATCCTCGAGGACGGCATCGCCTCGAAGTCGGGCGACATCGACATGGTCTACCTCACGGGCTACGGCTTCCCGATCTGGCGCGGCGGCCCGATGCACTACGCCTCGCAGGTCGGCCTGTACAACGTGGCCGAGACCATGAAGCGCTTCGCGAAGAACCCGCGCGACGACGCCGAGTTCTGGCAGCCCGCCGCGCTGATCCAGAAGCTGGTGGCCGAAGGCAAGTCCTTCGGTTGATGTCGACGGATCTCGACCGCCCATGTTGAAACGCATCTTCCTGGGACTGCTGCTGGTGCTCGTCGCGCTGGCGGCGGTCGTGGCGGTCAAGACCTGGACCACGCCATCGCGCCAGCTCGCGGTGGCGCCGTCCCCCAAGCCCGAGATCGACCTGCAGGCCGCCGCCAAGCGGCTCGCGGGTGCGATCCCCATTCGCACGGTGTCCAGCCTCGACGACCCGGCCGCCAACCTGGCCGAGTTCGACAAGCTGCACGCCTACCTCGCGCAGAACTTTCCCAAGGTCCACGCCACCCTCAAGAAGGAATTGGTGGGCCAGAAGGCGCTGCTCTACACCTGGACCGGCAGCGATGCCGCGGCCAAACCCATTGCGCTGATGGCGCACCAGGACATGGTGCCGATCGCGCCCGGCACCGAGAAGGCCTGGAGCGTCGACCCCTTCGGCGGCGAGATCAAGGACGGCTTCGTCTGGGGCCGCGGCACGCTCGACAACAAGGGCAACCTGTTCGCGCAGATGGAGGCCATCGAGCTGCTGATCGCGAGCGACTTCCAGCCGAAGCAGACCGTCTACCTCGTGATGGGCGACGACGAGGAGGTCAGCGGCCTGCGCGGCGCGCTGCCGATCGCCGAGCTGCTCCAATCGCGCGGCGTGAAGCTCGACTGGGTGCTCGACGAGGGCCTGCTGGTGCTCGACGGCGTGCTTCCGGGCCTGAGCAAGCCCGCGGCGCTGATCGGCCTGGCCGAGAAGGGCTACGCCACCTTCTTCCTCTCGCTCGACACCGCGCCCGGCCACTCGTCGATGCCGCCCGCGCACAGCGCGATCGGCCGCCTGGGCGCGGCGCTCGCGAAGCTCGAGGCCCACCCGATGCCCGGCGGCATCCAGGGCGTGGCCGCCCAGATGTTCGGCACGCTCGCGCCCGAGATGAGCGGCATCAATCGCGTGATGCTGTCCAACCTCTGGCTCACGGCGCCGCTGGTCGAAGGCCAGCTGCAGAAGAGCCCGAGCAGCAACGCGATGCTGCGCACCACCACCGCGCTGACCATCGTGCGCGCCGGCAACAAGGACAACGTGCTGCCCGGCCGCGCCGAGGCCGCCGTCAATTTCCGCGTGCTGCCCGGCGACACCATCGACAGCGTCGAGGCCCATCTGCGCAAGCAACTGGGCGACGACGAGATCAAGATCAAGCGCTACCCCGGCAACTCCGAGGCCTCGCCGGTCTCGCCGACCGACAGCGCCGGCTACCGGACCATCGAGCGCTCGGTGCGCCAGTCCTTCCCCGACGCCGTCGTCGCGCCCGGCCTCATGACCGCGGCCACCGATTCGCGCCACTTCTCGATCCTGAGCGACGCGGTGTTCCGCTTCTCGCCGTTCCGCATGAAGAACGAGGACCTCGCGCGCTTCCATGGCACCAACGAACGCCTCGCGATCTCGAACTACGGCGAGATGATCGGCTTCTATCAGCAGCTGCTGCGCAACGCCTCCGGGGCGCAGCCCCAGTAACCCGGCTTTCCCTTCCATCTTCGAAAAGGACCTCACCATGACCAGCGCCGTCATCGTTTCCACCGCCCGCACGCCGCTCGCCAAGAGCTGGAAGGGTGCCTTCAACATGACGCACGGCGCCACGCTCGGCGGCCATGCGGTGCAGCATGCGATCGCCCGCGCCGGCATCGAGGCCGCCGAGGTCGACGACGTGATCATGGGCTGCGCCACGCCCGAGGGCGCGACCGGCTCGAACATCGCGCGCCAGATCGCGCTGCGCGCCGGCTGCCCGATCACCACCTCGGGCATGACCATCAACCGCTTCTGCTCCTCGGGCCTGCAGACCATCGCCACCGCCGCCCAGCGCGTCATCGCGGGCGAGGGCGACGTCTACGTGGCCGGCGGCGTCGAGAGCATCTCGTGCGTGCAGAACGAAGCCAACAAGCACATGCTGGCCGACCCCTGGCTCGTCAAGCACAAGCCCGAGATCTACTGGAACATGCTGCAGACGGCCGAGCAGGTCGCCAAGCGCTACAACATCGGCCGCGACGCCATGGACGAATACGGCGCCGCGAGCCAGCAGAAGGCCACGGCCGCGCTGGAAGCCGGCCGCTTCAAGGATGAGATCGCGCCGATCACCGTGCTGGCCGGCGTGGCCGACCCGGTGCTGGGCCTGCGCACCAAGGAAGTCACGATCGAGAACGACGAAGGCATCCGTCCCGGCACCACCAAGGAAGGCATCAGCGGCATCCGCTCGGCCATCCCCGGCGGCCTGATCTCGGCCGGCAACGCCAGCCAGTTCTCGGACGGCGGTGGCGCCTGCGTGGTGGTCGACGAGAAGTACGCCGAGCGCAAGGGCCTGAAGCCGCTGGGCCGCTTCCTGGGCTTCGCGGTGGCGGGCTGCGAGCCCGACGAGATGGGCATCGGCCCCGTCTTCGCGATCCCCAAGGTGCTCAAGCGCCTGGGCCTGACGGTCAACGACATCGACCTGTGGGAGCTCAACGAAGCCTTCGCGGTGCAGGTGATCTACTGCCGCGACAAGCTCGGCATCCCGGCCGACCGCCTCAACGTGGACGGCGGCGCCATCGCCGTGGGCCACCCCTACGGCGTGAGCGGCCAGCGCCTCACGGGCCATGCGCTGATCGAAGGCAAGCGCCGCGGCGCGAAGAAGGTCGTGGTCACGATGTGCATCGGCGGCGGCATGGGTGCCGCGGGCGTGTTCGAGGTGATCTGAGCTTCGTCCTGAACCGCTGAATTCGGACTTCCGGACGCAGAAGTCGCGAAGGTTACGCAGAAGTCGCAGAAGAGAAACCAGAATTTTCATTGGTTTTTCTCTGCGACTTTTTCTTGGCTTTCCGCGCCTTCCGCGCTCGCTGTCCGACCCCGATCCCGCTTTCCTGGAACCCACCATGAGCCTGCGTCCCACCCTCGATTTCCTGCTCTACGACTGGCTGCATGCCGAAACGCTGGCCTCGCGCGAACGCTTCGCCGACCACTCGCGCGAGACCTTCGACGCGGTGCTCGACACCTGCGAGCGCATCGCGCGCGAGAAGTACGCGCCGTTCAACCGCACCGTCGACACGCAGGAGCCGCATTTCGACGGCGAGAAGGTGATCCTGCCGCAGGCCACGCACGACGCGCACAAGGCCTTCGTCGAATCGGGAATGATGAGCGCGGCGCAGGACTACGACATCGGCGGCATGCAGCTGCCCTACACGGTGCAGGCCGCGGCCAACAGCTTCTTCGCGATGGCCTCGGTGAGCATCGGCTCGAACATGCTGACCAGCGGCAACGCCAACCTTCTGCTGGTGCATGGCACCGACATGCAGAAGGAGGTGTTCGCCAAGAACGAGTTCTCCGGCCGCTGGGCCGGCACCATGTGCCTGTCGGAGCCGCAGGCCGGCTCCTCGCTGAGCGACGTGGCCACGCGCGCGGTGCCCGATGGCGAGGGCTTCCAGGACGATCCGCTGGGCCCGCGCTACCGGCTCACGGGCAACAAGATGTGGATCTCCTCGGGCGACCACGAGCTGACCGAGAACATCGTGCACATCGTGCTCGCCAAGATCCCCGACGAGAACGGCAAGCTGGTGCCGGGCACGCGCGGCATCTCGCTGTTCATCGTGCCCAAGCGCATGGTGAACACGCAGGGCGAACTCACGGGTGAGCGCAACGACGTGGCGCTCGCGGGCCTCAACCACAAGCTGGGCTGGCGCGGCACCACCAACACGCTGCTGAACTTCGGCGAGGGCAAGTACCCGGTCGGCGGCAAGGCCGGCGCGGTGGGCTACCTGGTCGGCGCGCCCGGCAAGGGACTGCACTGCATGTTCCACATGATGAACGAGGCGCGCATCGGCGTCGGCACCGCCGCCACCATGCTCGGCATGGCCGGCTACTACGCCTCGCTCGACTATGCGAAGAGCCGGCCGCAGGGCCGCCTCGTGAAGAAGCCCGAGGGCGGCGAGGCCAAGGTGGTCAAGGATTCGGCCGGCCCGCAGGTGCGCATCATCGAGCACGCCGACGTGCGCCGCATGCTGCTGGCGCAGAAGGCCTATTGCGAAGGCGCGCTGGCGCTCGAGCTATATTGCGCGCGGCTGGTCGACGAGCAGAAGACCGGCAACGCGCAGGCCGCCGACGACGCGCGGCTGCTGCTGGAAGTGCTGACCCCGATCGCCAAGAGCTGGCCCAGCGAATGGTGCCTCGAGGCCAACTCGCTCGCGATCCAGGTCCATGGCGGCTACGGCTACACGCGCGACTTCCCGGTCGAGCAGTACTGGCGCGACAACCGCCTCAACATGATCCACGAGGGCACGCACGGCATCCAGGCAGCCGACCTGCTGGGCCGCAAGGTGCTGATGGAAAAGGGCCGCGGCCTGCAGCTGCTGGCCGGCCGCATGACCGAGACCATCGGCCGCGCCGCCCAGGTGCCCGCGCTCGCCGCCCACGCCAAGGCACTGGGCGAGGCGCTGCAGCGCGTGGGCAGCGCCACCGAGGCCGCCTGGTCCACCGGCGACCCGGCCGAGGCGCTGGTGAACGCGGTGCCGTACATGCAGGCCTTCGGCCACACGGTGCTGGCCTGGCTGTGGCTCGACGTGGCGCAGCGCGCGCTCGAACTCGACCCGGCGCAGGCCGCGCCCGCGACTGCTGGCAAGATGGCGGCCGCGCGCTATTTCTTCCACTACGAGCTGCCCAAGAACGGCGCCTGGCTCAACGTGGTCGAGAGCCGCGATCCGACCTGTACCGCCTTGCCCGAAGAGGCATTCTGATGCCCTCCATTGCCATGACCCCTCCCACTCCCGCCAAGCCACCGAAACCGCATGCCACCCTCGAGAAGTGGATCTGGATCCTGATCTACGGCGGCCTGTTCCTCATCGTCCTCGGCATCGCCACCGGCCGCACCGAGCCGGCCACCGGTTGGGCCATGGCCGCTCCCGGCGGCATCGCGACCGTCGTGGGCTTTGTGCTGATCTACGTGCGCTCGCGCATGAACGACAAGTAAGGAGCAAGGCCATGCTCAGGCACATCGTGATGTGGAAGTTCAAGGAACACGCCGAGGGCGCCGACAAGGCCGCCAACCTCGCCAAGGCCAAGGCGTTGCTCGGGGCCTGCGCGACGCTGTCTCCGGGCACCGTGCGCTTCGAGGTCGCGCTGGCCCAGCCGGGCCTGGAAGCCACCTACGACCTGATCCTCAACTCGGAATTCACCGACGCCGCCGCGCTCGCGGCCTATGCAGAGCATCCGCAGCACGTCGCGCTCAAGCCCTTCATCGGCGCCGTGCGCGAAGCGCGCCAGTGCATGGATTACGAGCTCTGACCCCCGAACACCACCGACACCCGGAGACATTCCCATGACCGCACGCACCACCCAGCAACTGTTCGACCTCCGCGGCAAGACCGCGCTCATCACCGGCGGCTCGCGCGGCCTGGGCCTGCAGATGGCCCACGCGCTCGGCGAGGCCGGCGCGAAGATCATGCTGAGCTCGCGCAAGGCCGACGATCTCGAGCAGGCCGCGGCCGAGCTGCAGGCCGCCGGCATCGACGCGCGCTGGATCGCCGCCGACTGCGCGAAGGAGGAGGACACCCGCCGCCTGGCCGAGGAAACGCTGCAGCGCCTGGGCGCGATCGACATCCTCGTGAACAACGCCGGCGCGAGCTGGGGTTCGCCGGCCGAGAGCCACCCGGTCGAGGCCTGGGACAAGGTGATGAACCTCAACGTGCGCGGCTATTTCATCCTGTCGCAGCACGTGGCCAACCAGTACATGATCCCGAAGAAGAGCGGCCGCATCATCAACATCGCCTCGATCGCGGGCCTCAACGGCAACCCGCCCGAGATGCAGACCCTGGCCTACAACACCTCCAAGACCGCGGTGATCGGCTTCACGCGCACGCTGGCGGCCGAATGGGGCAAGTACAACATCACCGTCAACGCGATCTGCCCGGGCTTCTTCATGACGAAGATGGCGGCCGGCCTGATCAAGTCGCTGGGCGAGGAGAAGATGGCCGCGCAGGCGCCGCTGGGCCGCCTGGGCGACGACGAAGACCTGAAGGGCCTGACGCTGCTGTACGCGAGCGATGCCGGCAAGCACATCACCGGCCAGTGGCTGGCCGTCGACGGCGGCGTGAGCGTGGTGCTGGGCGCGGCCTGAACACGTTCTGAAGCAATGACCCAAGACTCCGACGACATCAACATCCGCTCGTACACGAGCCAGATCCCGTTCGCGCGCCACCTGGGCTTCGAGCTCGTGAAGTTCGAGAACGGCGAATCCGAGATCCGCTACACGGCGAAGCCCGAGCACCTCAACACCTTCGACGTGACGCACGGCGGCGCCTGCATGACCTTGCTCGACATCAGCATGGCCGCGGCCGCGCGCAGCGTGACACCCGAGACCGGCGTGGTCACGATCGAGATGAAGACCAGCTTCATGCAGCCCTCGGTCGGCCCGCTGCACGCACGCGGCACGCTGATCCACCGCACCGCCACGCTGGCCTTCACCGAGGCCAGGATCTACGACGAGCAGGAGCGCGTGTGCGCCCATGCCACCGGCACCTTCAAGTACGTGAAGCGCCGGCTGCCGACCGGCCCGGCGAGCGCCAACGCGATGCGCCCGCCGTCGACCGACTGACGGCGAACAGTCCAGGGGCGGCGGACCGCGTTCCGCCGCCGCAGTCCGAAGGCGCCTCGCGCGCCGCCAACCAGCTTCCAGGAGAACCGACCATGCCGACCAACAAGCAGCAGATCCTCGACAACCGCCCCGAGGGCGAAGCCGTCGCGAGCAACTTCAAGCTCGTGACCGCGGAAACCCCGGCGCTCCAGGACAACCAGGTGCTGGTGCGCCACCACTACATGAGCCTCGACCCCTACATGCGCGGGCGCATGAACGAAGCCAAGAGCTACGCCCAGCCGCAGCCGCTGGGCCAGGTGATGCAGGGCGGCACCGTGGGCGAGGTGGTCGAGAGCAAGCATTCGAAGTACGCCGTGGGCGACAAGGTGGTGGGCTTCGGCGGCTGGCAGGAATACAGCGTGGTCGATGCCTCGCAGCCCGGTGCGCTCAAGAAGGTCGACACCACCCACGTGCCGCTGTCGCACTACCTGGGCGCGGTCGGCATGCCGGGCGTGACCGCCTGGTACGGCCTGGTCAAGATCATCGCGCCCAAGGCCGGCGAGACCGTGGTCGTCACGGCCGCCAGCGGTGCCGTGGGCAGCGCCTTCGGCGCACTGGCCAAGGCGCGCGGCTGCCGCGTGGTGGGCATCGCGGGCGGGCCCGACAAGTGCAAGTACGTGACCGACGAACTCGGCTTCGACGCGTGCATCGACTACCGCCAGCATCCCGACGTCAAGACCATGAGCGCGGCGCTCAAGGAAGCCTGCCCGAACGGCATCGACGGCTACTTCGAGAACGTCGGCGGCTACATCTTCGACGCCGTGCTGCTGCGCACCAACGCCTTCGCGCGCGTGGCGCTGTGCGGCATGATCGCGGGCTACGATGGCCAGCCGCTGCCGCTCGCGAACCCCGCGCTGATCCTGATCAACCGGCTCAAGGTCGAGGGCTTCATCGTCAGCGAGCACATGGAGGTGTGGCCCGAGGCGCTGGCCGAGCTCGGCGCGCTGGTGGGCAGCGGCAAGCTCAAGCCGCGCGAGTCGGTCGCGCAGGGCATCGAGGCCGCGCCCGAGGCCTTCCTGGGGCTGCTCAAGGGCCGCAACTTCGGCAAGCAGCTGGTCAAGCTGATCTGAGGCACTGAAAAAACGCGAAGGAGCCGGCCATGGACGCGACCCACGAGGTATTCAACCAGCCGGCGCCACTGGCCGGCTACAACCTCTTCGACACCAACCGGCCCCTGCGCGATGCGTTGAACTTCAATGCGCCGCAGCTGCCGACCGATGCCTTGCGGCAACTGGGCGAGACGCTGGGCTCGGCCGAGATGCAGACCCATGCGCGGCTGGCCAATGTGCACACGCCCGAGCTGCACACGCACGACCGCTTCGGGCGGCGCATCGACGAGGTCGAGTTCCATCCGAGCTACCACCTGCTGATGAAGGCGGCGGTGAGCGCGGGCCTGCACGGCACGCCGTGGCGCGCCGAGCCCGGCGCGGCCGCGTCGCCCCATGTGCTGCGCGCCGCGGGCTTCATGCTCTTCACCGAGCTCGAGCCCTCGATGCTGTGCCCGATCTCGATGACCTACGCCGCCACGCCCGCGCTGCGCGACAACGCGGCCGTGCATGCCGACTGGGGCGCGAAGCTCGGCAGCCTCGTGTACGACCCCGCGCTCAGGCCGGTGGCCGACAAGGCCGGCGTGACCATGGGCATGGGCATGACCGAGAAGCAGGGCGGCTCCGACGTGCGGGCCAACACCACGAAGGCGGTGCGCGCGGACAGCGATGGCTGGGGCGAGCGCTACGAGATCACGGGCCACAAGTGGTTCTTCTCGGCGCCGATGTGCGATGCCTTCCTGGTGCTGGCGCAGGCGCCGGCCGGGCTCAGCTGCTTCTTCCTGCCGCGCGTGCTGCCCGACGGCACGCGCAACGCGATCCGCATCCAGCGCCTGAAGGACAAGCTCGGCAACAAGGCCAATGCCAGTTCCGAGGTCGAGTTCCACGGCGCCAGCGCCTGGCTGGTGGGCGAGGAGGGGCGCGGCATTCCGCAGATCCTCGAGATGGGCACGATGACGCGGCTGGACTGTGCGCTCGGCACCAGCGGGCTGATGCGCCAGGCCCTCGCACTGGCTTTGAACCACACGGCGCAGCGCAGCGCCTTCGGCAAGCCGCTGATCGCGCAGCCGCTGATGCAGAACGTGCTGGCCGACATGGCGCTCGAGAGCGAGGCCGCCACCGCGCTCGCGATCCGCCTCGCGCGCGCCTTCGACCGGCCCGCCGACGAGCACGAGCGCCTGATGGCACGGCTCTTGACGCCGGTCGCCAAGTTCTGGATCTGCAAGCGCGGCAGCCTGCTGGGCCAGGAGGCGATGGAATGCCTGGGCGGCAACGGCTACGTGGAGGAGGGCGGCGAGGGCGTGATGGCGCGCGTCTACCGCGAGATGCCGCTCAACTCGATCTGGGAGGGCGCGGGCAACATCATGGCGCTCGACCTGCTGCGCGGCCTGCGCAAGGGCGACGCGGTGGCGGCGCTGGCGCACGAACTGGCGCCCGCGCGCGGCCAGCATGCGGCGCTTGATCGCCTGGCCGACGCGCTGCCCGCGCGCATCGAGGCGATGGCCTCCGAGGTCGAGGCGCGTCGTCTGGCACAGGACGTGGCGCTGGCCGTGCAGGCTTCGCTGCTTGCGCAGACCGCGCCGCCGGCGGTGGTGGGCGCGTTCTGCGCCTCGCGCCTGGGCGGCGACTGGGGCCATGCCTTCGGCACGCTGGGCGCGGGCACCGATTTCGATGCGATCGTGCGGCGCGCGCAGCCGGTCTAGAAGAACACTGTCTCCCTCTCACAAGGAAAAACCACGATGGCCGATCTGATCCTGCACCACTACGCCACTTCTCCCTTCTCGGAGAAGGTGCGCCTGATCCTCGGCGCCAAGGCGCTGCCGTGGAAGTCGGTCTTCATCCCGCCGATCATGCCCAAGCCCGACGTGGAGGTGCTCACGGGCGGCTACCGCAAGACGCCGTTCCTGCAGATCGGCGCCGACATCTACTGCGACAGCGCGCTGATCGCCGACGTGCTCGAGCACCTGCAGCCCGCGCCCACGCTGTACCCCGAGCCCGAGAAGGGCATGTCGCGCATCCTCGCGCAGTGGGCCGACACCACGCTGTTCTGGGCCGCGATGGCCTGGAACCTGCAGCCCAAGGGCGCGGCCGAGGTGTTCGCCAAGGCGCCGCCCGAGGCCGCCAAGGCCTTCGGCGAGGACCGCGCGAAGATGAGCGCCGGCAACATGACGCGGCTGCGCCCGGCCGATGCCACCAGCGCCTACAAGTCGTACCTGCGCCGGCTGTCCGACATGCTCGACGACAAGCCCTTCCTGCTCGGCGAGGTGCCCAGCATCGCCGACTTCTCGGCCTACCACCCGCTCTGGTACACGCGCCGCATCGAGGCGGTGAAGGGCATCCTCGACCTCACGCCCGCGGTGGTCGACTGGATGAACCGCATGGCGGCAATCGGCCATGGCACGCCCGAGAAGTTCGGCGCCGACGAAGCCATCGCCGTCGCCAAGGCCGCGACGCCGCATTCGCTGCTGACCGACAGCACCTTCCAGGACGACCACGGCATCCCGCTGGGCAGCGCCGTCACCCTGCGCGCCGAGAGCTTCGGGCTCGAGGAAACGCCGGGCATCCTGGTGGCGGCCACGCGCACCCACTACTCGCTGGAACGCACCGGCGAGCGCACGGGGCGGGTGCATGTGCACTTTCCGCGCATCGGCTATGTGCTGAAGAAGGCCGAGGGCTGAATCCGCCGGACCGGCCGAGCGCCGGCTCGGCGGTCCCGGTCAGTTCACCGTGTGCGAGCCCAGGCCGTCCGAGGTGTTGATCGGGAAGCTGTCCCACTGCTGCGCCGGATCGAAGGGCAGCAACGGATTGCGGTCGCCGGCCTTGACGGTGGGCTTGCGGCGCAGCGTCTGGTCCAGCGTGCTCACGCTGCCGCTCTTCCATTCGGCGCCGGGGTCCACGCCGACCTGGCCAATGCGGTCGATGACCGTGCCCGACTTCTCGATCGTCAGCGCATCGTCGCCGTTGTAGTTGACCACGCTGCTGACGAGCGAACCCGCGGGCTTGAAGGGGGCAGTGGCGCCGCTGTTCGACAGCACCAGCGTCGCGCCCGCGGCCAGCGTGCCGCTGAGCACCTGGGTGTTGGTCGCGGTGCTCGCGCCGTTCGAATACAGTTTGACGGTGTAGAGGCTCAGATCCAGCGCCGCCGCGGTCGGGTTGTAGAGCTCGATCGCCTTGTTGTTCGAGCTGCCCTCGATGTACTCGCTGAAGAACAGGTCGGGCGCGCCGGGCGGAACCACCACGATCTTGCTGACGGCGACGCTGCCGGAACGCGTGGCCGTCTGGCCCGCCGAGTTGGTCAGCGTGATCACGACGTCGAAGCTGCCCGCGGCCGCGTAGGTATGCGTCACCGTGCCCGCGCCCGGCGCGGTCGTCGGTGCGCTGCCATCGCCCCAGTCGACCGAGAGCGAAGTCAGGGTGGCGCTGCCGCCGGGCAGGGCTTCGGTGATCGTCACGCCGTAGCTTTCGCCGGCCCTGGCGCTCGCGGGGATCGTGCCGCCGAGGATCGGCAGCGTCACCGCCGGATCGGCCGCGAGGTTCAGCCCCACCAGCACCGGGTCGTGGTCCGAGGCGCGGAACGGCGTCGGCGCGTAGCGGTCGTCGGTCGTGAAGTCGGTGTTGTAGTCGAGCGCCGTCGGCTCGTCGGCATTGATGTGCCACACGCCCACGCCCGCGACCTGCGTGGCCAGCGATCCCGAGGCATAGGCATGGTCGAGCGCGCCGGTCTCGCCGCCGAACACGTAGGTGTAGCGGTCGTTGGCGGGCATGCGCTTGAGCAGGCTCTCGTTGCCGGCCGACTCGAGCACCTTCGTCGGGTCCTCGAGCAGGTAGCTGTTGAAGTCGCCCATCATCAGCACGTCGGCTTCGCCCTGCGCCTTGAGCTTGGCGACGAAGCTGTTGAGCGCCGTCGCCTGCTTCGTGCGCGCGAGGTTGAAGCAGCCCTGGCCGAGGTCGATGTCGCCCGTGCCCGGGCAGCTGCCCTTGCTCTTCAGGTGATTGACCACGAACCAGAAGCCGCCGTGGTTGCCCACCGCGCTGAAGCGCTGCGCCAGCGGTGGCCGGCCGCTGGGCGCGACGTAGTCGCTGAGATCGCTGCCGGTGGGGAACACCAGGCCGCCGACGCGCTGCACCCTCGCGGGCTTGTAGAGGATGTCGACCTTGATCGCGTCGGTGCCGAAGCTGCCGCTGCGCACGGAGGCATAGGTACCTGCACCGAGCTTCGCGTTGAGCGCGGCCACGAGGTTGTCGGTCGCCACGTCGGTGTTCTGGATCTCCATCAGCCCGATCACGTCGGCATCGAGGCCCGCGATGGCGGCCACGATCTTGGCCTGCTGGCGATCGAACTCGGTGCGGTTGTTGGCGCCGCGGCAGTTGCCCGCGCTCGGGGCCTCGCTGCCGAGCGTGCAGCCCTGGCCGGTCTGGCCCGCGGCGTTCTCGCCGTTCTGGAAGGTGGTGAAGTAGTTCAGCACGTTGAGGCTCGCGACCTTCAGCGCGCCGCCGACCGCGGGCGCGGTGGCCGGGCGCGGATTGGCCTGCGCGAAGCTGGTCGCCTCGGTCGGCTGGATCCGGTAGGCCGCGAAGTTGTGGCTCAGGATGCCCGTGACCTTCTGCGTCGTGTCGCCCATGCGGCGCGTGCCGTCGGTGCCCGCGGCGCTGAGATAGGGGATGGGGTTCGGGTTCTGGCGCGAGCCGCCGTCGTCGAGCACGATGCGCGCGAGCAGGTTCTGTTCGTGCGTCGCGGCCGCATTGCCGTTGGTGGGATTGAACTGGCGTCCGTTGAGCGCCAGCACCAGCTGGCCGTAGCGGCCCAGCTCGAACAGCTCCGACACGGCCAGCGGCTGCGCGATCTCGACCCGCATGCCCTCGTAGCGCTCGAGCGTGGACTCGTCGGCCACGGGCAGCATGATCGGCGTCGGCGCGATCGCGAGGCCCGAGCCGCAGGTGGAGACGGCCACGGGCTTGTCGTTGCTGCCCGCGATCTGCGTGATGCTGTCGGGCTTGGCACCCGCGCCCGCGGTCTGGCCGAACTCGGTGACCGTGCCCGAGACCTGCACGTAGTCGCCGACCGCCACGCGCGTGGCGTTGGCCGGCGCATAGACGAAGAGGCCTTCGGAGGTCAGCGGATCGGCATCGGGCACCAGCGACTGCACGAAGAAGCCGTTGAGCCGGGGATCGCCGGTGCCGGTGGGCTGGAAGTCGCCGACCACCACGCCGCGCACGGTCACGGCCTGTTCGGCCATCGGGCTCAGGTGGCCCGTGCCCTGCACGGCGGGAATGGCCGCGAGCGGCGCATCGGCGGGAACGGCAGCCGCGCAGGTCGGCGCGGGCGGCGGCGGCGGTTGCACGGCCGGTGGCGCGGTGCCGGCGGGTGGTGGGGGGACGAAGGGGAAGACACCTCCGCCGCCACCGCCGCCGCCGCACGCGCTCAACGCGACGACCGCTGCGAGTACCAAAGTTCTGAGTTGCCAGGTCGGCCTCGGCGCTGCATGGATCATGGGTGTTCTCTCGATGGATGAAGGACCGGCGAGCGGGCTGCGGCGGTTTATAGGCAGCTTGTATGTAGCTTCGGAGACATCCTTCGGCCCCGTCGGCCCATGCGTAAACCAAAGGCTTCGCGCTGCGTCGCACGAACGACAGCCGCGTGCGCGCCGACGCGCTCTAATGCTCGGCGCAGAGCCATTCCAAAGGAACGTATCCAATGATTCAGGACTTCAAGGGCAAGACCGCCGTGCTCACCGGCGCGGGCTCGGGCTTCGGACTCGAATGCGCGCGCATCGGCGCGGCGCGCGGCATGAACCTCGTGCTGGTCGACGTGCAGCAGGACGCACTCGACAAGGCGCAGGCCGAGATGGAAGCGGCCGGCGCGCAGGTGCTGGCGCGCAAGGTCGACGTGTCGGACGCGGCGCAGATGGAAGCGCTGGCCGCCGCCGTCAAGGAGCGCTTCGGCGCGCCGCACTTCGTCTTCAACAATGCCGGCGTGGGCGCGGGCGGCCTGGTGTGGGAGAACACCGTGGCCGACTGGGACTGGGTGCTCGGCGTCGACCTCTGGGGCGTGATCCACGGCGTGCGCCTGTTCGTGCCGATGATGCTCGAGGCCGCCGCGAAGGACCCCTCGTACCGCGGCCACGTGACCAACACCGCGAGCATGGCCGGCCTGCTGACGCCGCCGAACATGGGCATCTACAACGCCGCCAAGGCCGCGGTCGTGAGCCTCACCGAGACGATGTACCAGGACCTGAACCTGGTCACCGACCAGATCGGCGCCAGCCTGCTGTGCCCGTACTTCGTGCCCACCGGCATCACCAGCAGCGAACGCAACCGGCCCGACGCGCCCGCGCAGAGCGAACTCACCAAGAGCCAGCTGATCGGCCAGGCCATGAGCAACAAGGCGGTGAGCAGCGGCAAGATCACGGCGGCCGAGGTCGCGGCCAAGGTCTTCGAGGCGATCAGCGACAACCAGTTCTACGTCTTCAGCCATCCGAAGGCGCTGGGCAATGTGCGCAGCCGCATGGAGAACATCGTCTCGATCACCAACCCCGCGGACCCCTTCCTCGAGCGGCCCGAGATCGGCGCCAAGCTGCGCGAGCAACTGCGCGCGCCTTGAATTTGGACAGCCGAACGCAGAACGAAAACCAAGGAGCGCAGAAGTCGCAGAAGAACATCCATTTTTTGGTTGTTCCTTCTGCGACTTCTGCGAAACCTTCGCGTCCTCTGCGTTCGGCTGTCCGATCCCGCCTTCAACCCTCGGCCTGCCGCAGCGCCACGGCCACCAGCACCACCGACGACAGCGCGGCCGCGGCGGTGCGCACGCTGTTCCACAGGGTCCAGGTCTCGAGGTAGCTGTTCCACGGCGCCTCGGTGGGCGCGGCGGCCAGCTGGTCGTTGAGCGGCACGTTGAAGACCATGGTCACGCCGAAGCAGCCGAGCAGGTAGAGCAGGGCGCCCAGCAGCACCAGCTGCGAGTCGGTCTGCGCGATCGAGAACAGCGACCAGATGGCAAGCCCGATGCCGAGCACCGCCGTGCCCATGAACAGCACCATGAAGCTCGGCGTGATCACGGTCAGGTTGATCGCGTTCATCGCGCGCATGCCCTCGGCCGGCGGCACGCGCGCCAGCGCGGCCATGATGAAGGACGAGAACGCGTAGAACATGCCGGCGACCAGTGCGCTCGACAGCGCGCCGGCCAGCACCAGCGCGGTCAGCAGCTTGCCGCTCACGACGCGGCTCCCCAGACGCCGGTGGGCGCGGTGCGCGCGAGGTAGTCGGCGAAGCTGCGCGGCGGCCGGTCCAGCGCGCGCTGCACGCCGTCGGCCACCGGCGTGTTGCGCCCGTCGAGCACGGTCTTGAACAGGTAGATCACGAGCCACGCGAGATCGCTCGGCAGGCCGGCCTGGCCCAGCGCGGCGGCGTAGTCGTCCATCGTCACGATGCGGCAGCCGATGCCGCGCTGCGCGGCCTGGCCGATGCGGCGGATCGCCTCGGGAAAGTCCAGCGCCTCGGGGCCGGTCAGTTCGTAGAGCTGGCCGCCATGGCGCCCGCCCTCGGGATCGAGCAGCGCGGCGACCGCGATCTCCGCGATGTCGTCGGCATCGACGAAGGGCTCGGGCGCGAGGCCCTCGGGCAGCGTGATCTCGCCGGCGACGATCTCCTCGAGAAAGTAGTTCTCGCTGAAGTTCTGGAAGAACCAGCTGGCGCGCACGATGGTCCAGTCGAGCGCGCTGGCGCGCAGCGCGTTCTCGGCGTCCTCGGCCTCGGGTTCGCCGCGGCCCGAGAGAAGCACGGTCTTGCGCACGCCGGCCCGGGCGATCGCCTCGCAGAAGGCGCGCACGGTCTCGACCGCGCCGGGCACGCAGAGGTCGGGCTGGTAGGCGATGTAGACCGCGCGCACGCCCTCGAGCGCCGGGCCCCAGGTGGCGCGGTCGTTCCAGTCGAAGGCGGGCCGGGCGTTGCGCGAGCCGGCGCGCACCGCATGGCCGGCGGCCTGCAGCAGGGCCATGACGCGCGCGCCGGTCTTGCCGTGGGCGCCCAGTACGAGAATGGGTCTTGCGTCGTCGCGCGCCTGCGACCGGGTCTGATCGATTGCCATCGGGGACTCCTTGGGTTAATGTGAGGATTGCTCACGTAAAAAATGATATTCCCTCACATTTCGAGCGTCAACCGTTTTTTCGAGTCGTCCCCGCCATGAACCAGATCGCCACCGCCACCCCGGGCGCCCGCAAGAACCCCACGCAGGAGCGCAGCAAGGCGCGCGTCGAGCTGATCCTCGAATGCGCGTCGGCGCTGATCGAGCACGGCGGCAGCGACGCACTGAAGATGAGCGAGGTGGCCGCGCGCGCCGGCATTTCGATCGGCTCGCTCTACCAGTACTTCCCCGACAAGAGTTCGCTGATCCGCGTGCTGGCCGAGCGCATCAACCTGCACAGCCGTGGTTGCATCGAGGAGGGCCTGCGCGAGGTGCACGATCTCGCGAGCCTGCGGCTGGCCTTCTCGGCGCTGGTCGACCGCTATTTCGAGATCGTCAGCGCGCGGCCCGTGATGCGCGACATCTGGAGCGGCATGCAGGCCGACCGGCAGCTGCTCGGGCTGCAGATCGCCGAGAGCCGCATCGCGGGCGGCATGCTGGCCGAGGCGATGCGCAAGGTGCATGGCGATGCGGAGCGCGAACGCATCGCCGAGATCGAACAGTCCGCCTTCCTGATCTGGGAGCTCGGCGAGGCCACGATCCGCCTCGCGATCGGCGTGGCGCCGGAGGAAGGCGCGGCGCTGGTCGCGGCCTACAAGCGCATGGCGCTTCGCGAGATCGCCGAGCCCTTCGAGGATTGATCAGCCGGCCGGCTGTGCCTGCGACGCGATCCAGTCCCAGACCGCGCGCACGGCAGGCTCGTCCTCGCGCCCGCTCGCGGTGGCGAGGAAGTAGCGCCCGGTATCGAGCGCCGGCCCGAAGGGCTGGACCAGCGCGCCGCTGCGCAGCTCCTCGGCCGCGAGCGTGAGGCTCAAGAGCGCCACGCCATGGCCGCCGAGCGCGGCGAGGATCGCATGGGTCTCGTCGGAGAACGAGAGCTCGGCCTCCCGCGCGGTTGGCGCGGCCGGCGCGGCCTGCTTCGCCGAGCGGCCGCGCGGCGGCGCCAGTCCCGCTTCCTCGAACCAGCGCGGCCACAGCGCCGGCGCATGGGCCTGCGGCTGCCAGTCGCAATGGATCAGCCGGTGCCGCGCCAGATCCTCCACGCGCGCCAGCCCCAGCATCGGGCTGCACAGCGGCGCGTAGCGCTCGGGCATCAGCGCGCGTGCCGCCAGGCCTGGCCAGCGGCCGCTGCCCAGGCGCACCGCGATGTCGGCCTCGCCGCGCGCGAGGTCGACCACGGTGTCGCTCGCATGCAGCCGGAGCTCGATGCCGGGGCAGGCCGCGCGAAAGGCCGCCATGCGCGGGATCACCCAGCGCGCGGCGAAGGCGGTGTTGGTGCTCAGCGTCACGGCCTGTGTCGCGGCCGGCCGGCGCAGCCGCTCGACGCCGGCCTCGAGCGCGTCGAAGCCCTGGCGCAGGTCCTCGAACAGCCGCGCGCCCGCGGGCGTGAGCGCCAGTTGCCGTGTGAGGCGGCGAAACAGCGGCTGGCCCAGCGTGTCCTCGAGCGCGCGCACCTGGTGGCTGATGGCCGAGGGCGTGACCGACAGCTCGTGCGCCGCGCGCAGGAAGCTGCCATGCGCCGCCGCGGCCTCGAAGGCGCGCAGCGCGAGCAGCGGGGGCAATCGCCGGGGGGGCCTGACGGATGAATCTGGCTCGTTCATTGGAGGAGAAACGATCGTTTGTGGTGCCATGCCGAGGCCCATAGATTCTGGGTACGACTCGGCCGATCGCCATTCTGGCACCGCGAGACGAAAGACATCCATTCACTCATTCCAAGGACCACCGACCATGTCCCTCAGACTGCTCCATATCGACGCCAGCGCGCGCCCGGGCCGCTCCGGCACCGATCCCCATGGCTCCCATTCGCGCCGCCTGTCGGCCCGCTTCGTCGAGCGCTGGCAGGCGCTGCGGCCCGGCGACGCGGTCGAGCACCTCGACGTCGGCCAGCAGCCGCCGGGCTTCGTCGACGCTCGCTGGATCCATGCCGCCTTCACCGCGCCCGAGCAGCGCGAGCCCTGGATGGCCGAGCGCCTGGCCGAGAGCGACCGCCTGGTCGACCAGCTGCTGGCCGCAGACCTCGTGGTGGTCGGACTGCCCATGTACAACTTCGGCGTGCCGGCGCAGTTCAAGGCCTGGATCGACAACGTGGTGCGCGTCGGCCGCACCTTCGGCTTCGACCGCGCGCGCGGCGCCGTGCCGTACTGGCCGATGCTGCCGCCCGGCAAGCGGCTGGTGCTGCTGGGCGCGCGCGGCGACCATGGCTACGGCCCGGGCGGGCGCATCGCGCACATGAACCATGCCGAGGCGATGGTGCGCACGGCGTTCTCGTACATCGGCCTGACCGAGGTGCACGAGGCCGCGGCCGAGGGCGACGAGTTCGGCGGCGCGCTGCTGGCCGATTCGCTGGCCCGGGCCGAGGCCGAGGTCGACGCGATGGTGGATGCGCTGGCCGGTGCGGTGACGCCCCCGGCGGCCGGCCAGCCGCTGGTCGCGGCTTGACGGGTGCGCGCGGCGGCTGCATCCGTTCGGGTGCCCGCCGCGTATGGGCAAGCGGAGGTGTATGACGTTTCTCACCTTCCGCTGACCGACGAACGCACCGATACTCGCCCCAGGTTGCACGAGCCGGCACGGAACCCCGGCGCGCCCTGGCCCCTTCATCCCATTCATGACCCCTTCGCGACCGTTCCATCGCCGTTTCGGACTCCACACCCGCGTCAGCCTCGGCGTCGCCGCCGTGGTGCTGGCCGCCACCGTCGCCATCGCGATGGTCGCGCTGCAACTGGTGCGCGGCAGCCTGCGGGCCTCGATCACCGGCGAGCAGTTCGCGCGCGTGTCCTCGATCGCGACCGGCGTCGACCAGAAATTCGGCAGCCGCCGCATCCTGCTGCAGACCTTCGTCGACAGCGTCGAGGCGCAGAACTTCCAGGACGGCCGGCCGTTGCAGGCCTTCCTCGAGCGCCACAAGTCGCTGCGCCTGGCCTTCGACAACGTGGCCTTCATCGACCTCGAGGGCAACCTGGTCGCCAACCTCAGCAACGCCAGCCAGGTCGGCACCATCAACATCCGCGACCGCGCCTACTTCCAGCAGACGGTGCAGTCCGGGCTGGGCCTGATCTCGCGGCCCTACCGCAACCGGCTCAACGGCCTGGCGCAGATCGCCATCACCGAGCCGGTGCTCGACGCGCAGGGCAAGGTGCGCTTCGTGGTGTCGGGCGCGCTCAATCTCAAGGACCGCAACATCCTCGGCGATCTGGCCGACGTGCGCTTCGGCAAGACCGGCTACCTGTTCATCCTCACGGCCGACGGCGTGGTGGTCGACCATCCCGACGCGGCGCGCATCCTGACCCGGCTGCCGACCGACAACGGCGCCAACCCCGAGATCCGGCGCGCCATCGCGGGCTTCGAGGGCACCAGCGAGGGCATCGACGAATCGGGCGTGCAGGGCCTGTTCGCGTTCCAGCGCACCGACCAGACCAACTGGATCGTCGGCGCCATGTACCCGAGCAGCGAGGCCTTCGCGCGCATCGACGCGATCGAGCGCGTGGCGCTGGGCGGCGGGCTGGTGGCGGCGCTGCTCGCGGGCGCGCTCGCGCTGGGCTTCGTGCGGCGGCGCCTGACGCCGCTGGCCGCGCTGCACGGGCGCATGCAGTCGGCGCAGGACCCGGCCGCCGGCGTGCCCGAGCCGCCGGAGCGCTACGCGCAGGACGAGATCGGCGAGCTCGCGCGCAGCTTCGACCAACTGATGGCCCAGCGGCGCGCCAGCGAATTGCGCCTGGCGCGCTCCGAGGCCCAGGTGCGCACCATCGCCGACAACATCCCCGCGCTGGTCTCGCACGTCGATGCGGCGCTGCGCTACACCTTCGTCAATGCGCACGTGAAGGCGATGCACGACGACGGCGAGCTGGTCGGCCGCGCGATGCCCGAGGCGCGCGGCGCCGAGGACTTCGCGGTGGTCGCGCCCTACTACGAGCGCGCGCTGCGCGGCGAGACCGTGATCATCGAGAAGGCCGGCAACCCGGCGCGCGGCGTCGGCGACCGCACCTACAAGGCCCACTACATCCCCGACCGCGACACCGAGGGCGTGGTGCGCGGCGTGTTCGCGATGACCTTCGACATCACCGACGAGGTGAACGTGCGCAAGGCGCTGACCGAGCAGGAGCGCCGGCTGCGCGACGTGACCAACAGCATCCCCGCGCTGGTCGGCTACTTCGACCGCGACGAGAACTGCCTGTTCGCCAACAGCCGCGCGCGGAAGCTCGCCGACCTGTTCGACGGCCCGCTCGCGGGCGTGAGCCTGCGCTCCTCGCTCGGCGAGGCGGTGTACGCGCAGATCCGGCCGCACCTGCCCTCGGTGCTGGCCGGCAAGAACGCGCACTTCCCGGTCGACGCCCCGATCCACGGCAGCGACGGCCATTTCCAGACCCACCTGATCGCCGACATCAGTCTCGAGGGCGAGGTGCTGGGCTTCTACCTGATGGCCTTCAACATCACGGCGCTGAAGGAGGCCGAGCTGCGCGCCGCCGAGAGCGAGCTGCGGCTGCGCGCCATCACCAACAGCATGCCGGCGCTGATCACCTACATCGACCGCGAGGAGCGCATCACCTTCGCCAACGCCACCAGCCACGCCTGGCTGGGCCTCGGGCCCGCGCAGGTGGAAGGGCGCCATCTCGAGGAGGTGGCGGGCCGCGAGGTCTACCTGACGCGCCGCCCGATGCTCGCGCGCGCGCTGGCCGGCGAGAAGGTGGAGTTCGAGGCGCGCACGCAGCGCGCGGGCTACGACCGCGTGACGCAGGTGATCTACGTGCCCGACACGCGCAGCGACGGCAGCACGCACGGCATCTTCTCGCTGGCGCTCGACATCACGGCGCTCAAGCTGGTGGAGCGCCAGCTGATCGAGCTCGCGCGCATCGACACCCTGACCGGCCTGCCGAACCGGCTGGCCTTCAACGAGTTCCTGCCCGACGCGGTGCTGCGCGGGCGCATCACCGGCCATTCGCTGGCCGTGATGTTCCTCGACATCGACCGCTTCAAGGCCATCAACGACACGCTGGGCCATGCGGTGGGCGACGCCGTGCTGGCCGAGTACGCGCGCCGGCTCAAGGCCTGCGTGCGCGCCAGCGACATGGCGGCGCGGCTGGCCGGCGACGAGTTCGTGCTGGTGATCGAGAACCTCAAGCAGCGCGAGGCGGTCGCGGCCGTGGCCTCGAAGATCGTGGCGCAGATCAACCACCCGGCCTTCCGCGTCGACGGCCAGCGCATCGAGGTCGCGACCAGCATCGGCATCGCCTTCCACGGCCCGGCCGAATCGGCGGTCACGGCGGCCGAGCTGCTGGCGCGCGCCGATGCCGCGCTCTATGCCGCCAAGGCCGCGGGCCGCAACCGCTATGCCTTCTTCGTGCCGGGCGAGGGCGCCCAGGGCAAGGCGGCCTTCCCGCATTCGCAGCCGTCCTTCCTCGAGCCGCCCGAAGGCGAAGGCTGACGAGGCGAGGGCGCGGGGCAGGGCGCCCGCGCACCTCGCTTGCACTCGCACTTGCCTGATCCTGCGAAGAGTCCGAGCAGCGGACAGGGGCTCGTGATGGCTATAGCATGCAGCCCTTCGCAATCCGTGCCCGTGCCCCGTGCGCTTCCCGCGCCCCGATGTGCCCCGACGCACCGCGCCTCCCAGGAAGTCCCGCGTGACACCCGAAGCCCCTCCCACCAAGACCACCCACCGCCCGCTGGTCATCGCGTCGATCATGGCGTCGATGGCCATGGTCGCGATCGAGGCGACCATCGTCTCCACCGTCATGCCGCAGATCGCCTCCGAGCTCGGCGGGCTGCATCTCTACAGCTGGGTCTTCGCCTCGTTCCTGCTCGCGCAGACCGCGATGACGGTGGTGTTCGGCAAGCTCTCCGACCTCTACGGGCGCAAGCCCGTCATGTTCGCGGGCATCGCCATCTTCCTCGTCGGCTCGCTGCTCGCGGGCTTCTCGTGGTCGATGCCGGCCATGATCTGCTTCCGGCTGATCCAGGGCATCGGCGCCGGCGCCATCCAGCCGGTGGCGCTGACCATCGTGGGCGACCTCTATCCGGTGCGCGAGCGCGGCAAGGTGCAGGGCTACCTCGCGAGCGTGTGGGCCGTGTCCGCCGTGCTCGGGCCGATGCTCGGCGCGCTGATCGTGCAGAAGCTCTCGTGGGCCTGGATCTTCTGGATCAACGTGCCGATCGGCCTCGCGGCCGCACTGGGCTTCTGGGCCTTCCTGCACGAGACGCCGGCCACGCGCCGTGCCTCGATCGACATCGTGGGCGCGGTGCTGTTCGCCGCCGGCATCGCGGCGCTGATGATCGCGCTCACCGAGTTCGGCATCGGCAACGACGCCTCGGCCTGGGGCTGGAGCGCGGCCTTCGTGCTCACGGTGCTGCTGTTCGTGTGGCAGGAGCGCCGCGCGGCCGACCCGATGGTGTCGTTCAAGCTCTGGGGCGCGCGCGTCATCGCCACCGTCAACGGCGCGGCCCTGCTCGCGGGCATGGTGCTGATCGGCATCACCACCTTCCTGCCGATGTACGTGCAGGTGGTGCTCGAGCGCTCGTCGGTCACCGCGGGCCTCACCCTGACCATGGTGATGCTGGGCTGGCCGATCGGCGCCACGCTGACCTCGCGCATCTTCCAGCGCGTGGGCCTGTGGCGCATCCTCGTGGCCGGCGCGGCCCTGATCCCCGTGGGCTGCGCGAGCTTCGTGCTGCTCGCCGCGGGCAGCACGCCGGTGCTCGCGGGCGTGGGCTCGTTCGTCATCGGCCTGGGCATGGGCCTCTTGAGCCTGAGCTCGCTGATCCTGATCCAGGAGTCGGTCGACGTCGCGCAGCGCGGCAGCGCCACCGCGTCCAACGTGTTCTCGCGCAACCTCGGCAGCGCGCTCGGCGCGGCCTTCTTCGGCGCGGTCTTCAACTTCGGCCTCACGCGCGCCGACGGCCGCCTCGCCTTCACCGACGAGCAACTGCGCCTGCTGCTGCAGGGCCCGGCCTCGCCCGCGGCCGGCGACGCGGCGCTGCGGCTCGCGCTCGGCGGCTCGCTGCACCTGACCTTCGTGATGATGCTGGTGGTGGGCCTCGCCGTGTTCGCGCTCTCGCTGTGGCTGCCGCGCGAAGCCACGCAGATGCATGCGCTCGCACGGCGCGAAGCCGCGCCGAAATAGCAGCCGCCCAGGCTCGCTGACCGCGCCCTGACCACGGGGCGCGAAACCGCAGATCCGTTGCTTTTACGGCGTGCCGCGCACGCCGCGCGTGCGCCTGCGCGCGCTGTTTCCGAGCGTGGAAGAAAACGCTAATGCGCACCTAAGTCTGCTGCCTTCGGACTGACATTTGGCAAAACCACCATCGACCGGTCCTTGAATCAAGGGCCGCCGGATTCGGCGAATCCGTGCGTCCGTTCGCATTCCCCAACGATCGAGAGTCGACTTTGAAACCCATCCACAAGATCAAGACCGGCCTGCTGTGCCCCGCGCTCACGGTGCTCGCAGCCTCCGTGCTCACCGCCTGCGGTGGCGGTGGCGGCAGTGGCTTCGCGTTCCTGCCGCCCGGCGACGGCAGCGGCAACGCCGTCACCCTCAGCGGCGTGGTCGCCGCCAGCGGCTACGTGCCCGGCAGCAACACCGGCAACCCGACGCTCAAGGCCGGCTACTACGCGAAGGCCACGGTCTTCGTCGATGCCAACGGCAACGGCGTGCTCGACAGCGGCGAGGTCTCGACCACCACCGACGCCAGCGGCAAGTTCACGCTGACCACCACCACCCAGACCGGCCAGCTCGTGGCCGACATCGGCAGCTCGGCGACCAACACGGCCACCGGCGCCAAGGTCGCGAGCCACCTGATCCTGCGCGCCTCGGCCGACCAGATCGCCGACCAGGGCGCGGCGAAGATCGTCATCAGCCCGCTGTCGAGCGAAGCGCAGCGCCTGGTGGAAGCCAACGGCAGCAGCTACAAGGCCGAGAAGGCCAACCTGCTCGCGCGTCTGAACGTGCCCACCTTCAACCTCGGCACGGCCGCGCTCACCGATCCGCTGGCCGACGTCAACGGCCTGAAGGGCACCGACCAGTACGCGGCCCTGTACCAGGACAACGAACTGACCAACCGCTACACCTACGCGACGGCCAAGCTCGATCGCAAGGACATGTTCCCCGACCACCTCGCGGTGGCGGGCGGCGACCCGCGCCTGGTGGGCCTGTCGGGCGTGATACTCAGCAACAAGGATGGCAGCAGCGTCGCGCGTTCGCAGCCGCTGCAGAAGCAGGCGCCGATCACCTTCGCGCAGGCGCAGCAGGCGGCCTTCAACGTCGAAGGCGTGCCGGCCTACGACAACATCTTCGTGATCATCGAGGAGAACAAGTCGACCGACGTGATCGTGGACAACCCGCGCGCCGTCAACATCAACTACATCCTCAAGAAGTACAACCAGCTCAGCACCTACTACTCGACCGGCAACCCGTCCGAGCCCAACTACAGCGCGCTGGGCGGCGGCGACGACTTCGGCATCACCGACGACAACTGGTTCGGCTGCGGCGTGGTTCCCGACGGTCCCTACAAGATCACCGACGTCGAATTCAAGGGCGGCACGGCATCCGACGGCCAGCCCCTGCCCACGCAGGACAAGCTGCCGCCCGCGAACAGCGCCACGCGCGCCGGCTACAGCGCGGCCAGCGCGAGCTGCGGCGACACGCCGACCACGGGCACCGTGCACAACATCCCCGGCGACAACCTGTTCACGCTGATGTCGAAGACCGGTCGCACGATCCGCACCTACAGCGAATCGATGAACCCCGGCCAGGACGTGCGCGCCGACAGCATCGCCGATGCGAAGGTGGTCGCCACCTATGACGCGGCCAAGCTGGGCGTCACCAACCTCGACGGCTCCACGCCCAGCCTCGTGGGCACGGCCAACTTCGCCGTGGTGAACGGCCTCTACAAGGTCAAGCACGGCCCGTCGATCGCCTTCCAGGACGCGCGCAACCTGCCCGAGTTCGTGGCCACCAACCGCACCATCTTCGGTACGCAGTACCAGGAAGCCGACTGGCTCAAGACCTCGGTGTACGGCACGCCCAGCGGCTGGATCTACGACCAGTTCAGCAAGGACCTGGAGACCGGCGACGTGGGCAACATCAACTTCGTGGTGCCCGACCAGTGCGACGACATGCACGGCGTCGGCAGCGACACCAGCTGCGTGAGCAACAACAACGGCCAGGCCAACGGTGTGATGCGCGCCGACATCTATCTCGGCATGGTGGTCAAGAAGATCCAGAGCTCGGCGCTTTGGAAGAACCCGAACAAGCGCGTGGCGATCGTCGTGATGTACGACGAAGGCGAGGGCGGCAGCAACGGTTCGTGCTGCGGCTGGAATGCCGGCGGCCCGAATTCGAAGACCACGCCGCTGACCGTGGACGCGAGCGGCAAGGGCCTGCCGATCGCGCCGCCGCTCAACTACAGCAACGGCAACTTCGGCCACGGCAACTCGATCTTCGGGATCATCAGCAACCAGCAGGACGTGGGCGGTGCGAAGAAGCAGGTGGTGGACAGCGATGCCTACAGCCACTTCTCGTTCGTGCGCACCTTGCAGGACATGTTCCAGATCGCCGACCCGGCCGTCGATGCGAGCTACCTGAACCGCGCCAAGTACACCGAAGCCTTCATCACGGCCAACATCGCGGCACTGCCGGAGTACTCGGGCAGCGCGGACACGCACTTCGACTCGGTGCGGCCGATCAACCATGCCTACGTGATTCCGGCCGGCTACACGCAGAAGCTCTATCCGAACGACATCGTCGGCGTGCAGGACCCGGTCACCGGCAAGCTCGAAGGCCAGATCACGCCGCAGGTGGGACCCGACGCGAGCCAGGTCAACGTCTGGGCGACGAAGTAACCCGAAGGACGATCCGCGGGGCGAGGCGCATCGCTTCGCTCCGCGGATCTTTCCCCTCATGCCATTCCAGACGGGATCCGTTGCGGACCGCCTGGAATCCGGCGTTTCAGGTTTCCGAAATCCCGCAAGGTGGCGCGGCCGTCTTCGCGGGATGCAACGTTGAATGATGAACTTGGCAATGGAAAAGACGGTCGCGCTCGGCATGGTGCTCGCGGCCGCGTTGTGGGCCCTGGTGGCCTGCAACAGTAGCGACCCGGCGACGGCCAAAGCTGCCGCCGCCGCGCGCACGCCGGTGCTGAGCCTGCCGGCCCAGATCGGCCAACTGGCCTTCTTCGACAAGCGGCTCTCGGGCGGCGGCAACATGTCGTGCGCGAGCTGCCACGACCCGCAGTACGCCTACGGCCCGCCGAACAGCATCTCGGTGCAGCTCGGTTCCGACATCGCGCAGACCGGCGCGCGCGCCGTGCCTTCGCTGCGCTACCGCGAATCGACGCCGGCCTATGACGACAACGCACCGAATCCCGACGGCGTGACCTCCGAGTCGCCGGGCGGCGGCTTCATGTGGGACGGCCGCGCGGCCACGATGGCGGCGCAGGCCGCGCTGCCGCTGCTCAACCCGGTCGAGATGAATGCCGCCTCGAAGGAGGCGGTGGTGAAGGCGGTGCGCGAGGGCAGCTATGCGGCGCTGTTCAAGCAGGCCTTCGGCGCCAAGGTGTTCGACGACACCGACGTGGCCTTCGACGACCTCGGCAAGGCGATCCAGGCCCTCGAGACCGAGGACCTGAGCTTCCATCCGTACAGCAGCAAGTACGACCTCTATGTCTTCAACAAGATCGGCGGCGCGCTGACGCCCGCCGAGCGGCGCGGCGAGGTGCTGTTCCACAGCAGCGGCATCGCCAACTGCTCGGGCTGCCACTACACGGGCGCCAACTTCAACGGCAACACCGGATTGATGACCGACTTCACCTACCAGGCGCTGGCCGCGCCGCGCAACGACCGCTCGATCCCGAACAATCCCGATCCGATCCCGGCCAACGACGATCCGAAGTACTTCGACATGGGCCTGTGCGGGCCCTTCCGCACCGACCACATGCCCGCCACGCCGGACACGGCGAACCCGTACTGCGGCATGTTCAAGGTGCCGGTGCTGCGCAACGTGGCGACGCGCGGCAGCTTCTTCCACAACGGCGTGTTCCATTCGATGGAGCAGGTGCTCAACTTCTACAACACGCGCGACACCCATCCCGAATACTGGTATCCGGCCGACAAGGACGGCAGCGGCGCGCCGCGGGCGAATCCGGCCTGGGCGCTGCAGCCCACGGCCGTGCCGGGCGCGACGGTGCGCAAGTACAACGACCTGCCGCGCGCGCAACAGGGCAACGTCGACGAGGAAGTGCCGCTGGGCACGGGCGAGGGTGGCGAGAAGACGCTGGCCAGCGGCACGAAGCCGCGCGCGCCGGGCTCGGCACCGGCCATGACGGCGCAGCAGATCGCCGACCTGACCTGTTTCCTCGGCACGCTGAGCGACGGCTACCAGCCGTCCGCCACGCCGGCGGCTTCCGGCCGGTGCACGAAATGACGGTCACGCGCTCCAGCCCCTGGCGGCGCTTCGGCATCGCCGCGTGCCTCGCGTTGCCGATGGTCGTGCTGAGCGCCTGCGGCAACGAAGAGGCGCGCTTTCCGAACCGCGACAACTTCACCGCGACCGCCAACGACTACCTCGCGCAGCGCGGGCATGTGTGCCTGGCCAAGTACGACTGGCCGATCAAGGTCGCGACCGGATCGAACGCGCCCGACGCACAGCAGATGCCGCTGCTCGAGAAGCTGGGCTTCGTGACCGGCAAGGACGTCGCGGCCGCGCGCGAATACGCGCTGACCGACGCCGGGCGCGAGCACTACCTGCAGCTGCCCGTGGTGGTGCGCACCACCACGCAGACCGTCGTGCACCCGGCCGATCTCTGCGCGGCCACCCTGAGCCTCGATCGCCTGGTCGGCTGGGACCCGCCGCAGACCCGCGAAGACCGCACCACGACTTCGCTGCTCTTCACCTACCGCATCGCGCTCGATCCCTGGGCCACCGCGCCCGAGGTGCAGCAGGCCTTTCCGCTGCTCGCGCGCGCGATCCAGCGCGAGGGAACGATGCAGATGCGCCTCGGCGTCCACCTCACGCGGCGCGGCTGGGTCGCGGACGAACTCGACCTGCACTGAGCCCCGCCTTGGCTATCCGATACCTCCACCAGAACCCCATGACTCTCCGTTCCTCGCTCCAGACCCTGACGACCCTCACCGCGATGGCCGCGCTCTGCGCGCTCGCCGCCTGCAGCGCCGGCCCCGACGCCAGCGCCCCCACCGCCGAGAACCTCGCGGCCCCGCTCGATGCCTACCTGGCCGAGCGCGGCGACATCTGCCTCGCGATGTTCGACTGGCCGATCGACCTGACCGAAGCCGAGGCCGGCTCCGGCGCGCGCCACGCGGTGCAGTTCCCGGTGATGGAGAAGCTGGGCCTGGTGCGCAGCACCATCGTCGCGGCGCCCAAGAGCGCCGAGAACCCCGACGGCGCGGTCAAGCGCTTCGAGCTGACCGACGAGGGCCGCAAGTTCTACAAGCCGCATTCGCACGCGACCCGCGATGCCGAACATGCCAACGACTTCTGCGTGGCGCACCTGCAGCGCGAGAAGATCGTCGACGTGAAGCTGGCCGGCACCGACGCCAGCCATCCGATGGCCGTGGTGAGCTACACCTACCGCATCGAGCCGGCGCCGTGGATGCAGGACCCCGACGCGCAGCGCGTGTTCCCGATGGTCGCGCGCATCATGAATGGCGCCAACGGCCCGCTGCAGCTGCGCCAGGGCTTCACGCGCGGCGACAAGGGCTGGGTGCCGCACCTGGGTCCCGTCTGAGCGGCGGCCGGCCATGAGCACCGTCGTGCGCTTCTCCCCCGAGCTGGGGCACTGGCTCCAGGGCATGCTCGATGCCGGCCAGCTGCCGCAGGCGCTGGTCGCCACGATGCGCGGCAAGGGCATGAACGAACGCGCCGCGCAGGCCATCGTCGCGGCCCATGTGGATGCGCGGCAGCGTGGAGCGCCGATGCCGGCCGATGCCGTCGAGCTGCCGGACGCGCCCGCCGACAAGCCCGCGATGCGGCTCGCAGCGGGCACGCGGATCCAGGCCATCGACCGCGAGATCGTCGTGCATGCGCGCGGCGAGGACCCGGTCCATGCCTCGCTGGGCAACGTGATGGATGCCGAGGAATGCCGGGCGCTGATCGAGATGGCGCGTCCGCGTCTCGCGCCTTCCACCCTGGTCGATCCGATGAGCGGGCGCGACGTGGTCAGCGACCGGCGCGCGAGCTGGGGCATGTTCTTTCGCCTGGCCGAGAACGAGCTCGTGGCCCGCCTCGACCGGCGGCTGTCGGCGCTGATGAACCTGCCGCTGGAGAACGGCGAGGGCCTGCAGCTGCTGCACTACCCCGAGGGCGCGGGCAGCGAGCCCCACCACGACTACCTGGTGCCGGGCAACGCGGCCAATCGCGAGTCGATCGCACGCAGCGGCCAGCGCGTGAGCACGCTGGTGACCTACCTCAACGACGTGCCAGAGGGCGGCCAGACCGTCTTTCCGCAGCTGGGCCTGGCGATGTCGCCGGTGCGCGGCAATGCCTGCTACTTCGAATACGGCGACGACGAGGGCCGCGTCGATGCGCGATCGCTGCATGCGAGCGCGCCCGTGACGCGCGGCGAGAAGTGGGTCGTGACCAAGTGGATGCGCGCGCGCCGCTTCGTGTCGGCTGGCGAAGTCAAGCGGCCGTTGCCGGCGCGCTGACCGGCACCGCCACCGGGCTGCGCTCCGCGAACTGCCCGTTCCAGTACGGGTAGTAGGGGTAGGGCGGCGCGATCGCGCTGGCCGCATCGAGCCGCGCCATCTGCGCGTCGCTCAGTTGCCAGCCGAGCGCACCGAGGTTCTGCGTGAGCTGCGCCTCGTCGCGCGCGCCGATCAGCACGCTGGCCACCGTGGGCCGCTGCAGCAGCCAGTTGAGCGCGATCTGCGCATGGGTCTTGCCGGTCTCCTCGGCCACGATGTCCATCGCATCGACGACGCGGTAGAGGCGTTCGTCGTCCGCCGGCGGCGCGAAGCCGGCGGTCTCGTGCAGCCGGCTGCCCGCGGGCAGCGGCTGGCCGCGCCGGATCTTGCCCGTGAGGCGGCCCCAGCCCAGCGGGCTCCAGACGATCGCGCCCACGCCCTGGTCCAGGCCCAGCGGCATCAGCTCGAACTCGTAGTCGCGTCCGACCAGCGAGTAATAGGTCTGGTTCGCCACGTAGCGCTCGAGGCCGAGCCGGTCGGAGGCCGCGAGCGACTTCATCAGCTGCCAGCCCGAGAAGTTCGACATGCCGATGTAGCGCACCTTGCCCGACTTCACGAGGGCGTCGAGCGTGCCCAGCACCTGCTCGACCGGCGTCATCGCGTCGAAGGCATGCAGCTGCAGGATGTCGATGTAGTCGGTGCCCAGCCGCTTGAGCGCGGCCTCGGTCGCGCCCACCAGGTGGTGGCGCGAGGCGCCGACCTGGTTCGGTCCGTCGCCCGCGCGCAGCGAGAGCTTGGTCGAGACGATGGCCTTGTCGCGCCGGCCCTTGAGCGCGGCGCCGAGGATGGTCTCGGAGGCGCCGTCCGAATAGACGTCGGCGGTGTCGAACAGGTTCACGCCGGCATCGAGCGCGATATCGACGATGCGGCGCGCGCCGTCGGTACCGGTGTTGCCCCAGGCGCTGAACAGCGGGCCTTGCCCGCCGAAGGTGCCGGCGCCGAAACCGAGGGCGGGCACCTTGAAGCCCGAGCGGCCGAGAAAGCGTTGTTCCATGAGAACTTCTCCTTTGTTTGAATGAGCGATGGATCAGGCGCGCATCGAGGCGCAATCGCCCGGCAGGGTGCGGTCGCCGCGGCGGTCGAGCGCGCGGCTCCACAGCGCGATCGCGAGGCCGGCCACGGTGAGCAGCGCGGCGGCCCAGCCCAGCGCGCGCAGGCCCGGGCCATGGTCGATCACCACGCCGCCGGCCCAGGCGCCGAGCGCATTGCCGAGGTTGAAGGCCGCGATGTTGAGGCTCGAGGCCAGGTTCTGGCCGGCGCCCGAGGCCTTCTCGAGCACGCGCAGCTGCATCGGCGCCACCGTGGCGAAAGAGGCCACGCCGAGCAGCCCGACGAAGACCACGGCCGCGATCGGCGTGCCGATCGCGAACTGCATGGTGCCGAGCACCACCGCGAGCACGGCCAGCGTGCCGAGCACCGCGGGCATCACGGCGCGGTCGGCCAGCCGGCCGCCGAGGATGTTGCCCACGGCCAGGCCGCCGCCGAACACCAGCAGGATCGGCGACACGGCCGATTCCGACAGGCCCGTGACCTGGGTCAGCAGCGGCTGGATGTAGGTGAAGACGGCGAACACGCCGGCGAAGCCGAGCACCGTCATCGCCAGGCCCAGCAGCACCTGGGGCCGGGCCAGCACGGCGATCTCCTCGCGCAGCGGCGCGGGCCTGGCTTCGCCCTCGACGCGCGGCACGAACACGGCCAGCACCGCGAGCGCCACCACGCCGATCAGCGCCACGGCCCAGAAGGCCGCGCGCCAGCCGAAGTGCAGGCCGAGCCAGGCGCCGAAGGGCACGCCCAGCAGGGTGGCGGCGGTCAGGCCGGTGAACATGATGGCGATGGCCGAGGCGCGGCGTTCGGGCGCCACCAGGCCGGTGGCCACCACCGAGCCGACGCCGAAGAAGGTGCCGTGCGCGAGCGAGGTGATGACGCGCGCCCCCATCAGCAGCTCGTAGTTGGGCGCCAGCGCGCAGGCGATGTTGCCGAGCGTGAAGATCGCCATCAGCGCCAGCAGCACGGTCTTGCGCGGCAGCCGGCGGGTGGCGATGGTGAGCAGCGGCGCGCCGACCGCGACCCCGAGCGCATAGCCCGAGATCAGCAGGCCGGCGGCCGTGATCGAGACCCGGAGGTCGGTCGAGACCTGCATCAGCAGGCCCATGATGACGAATTCGGTGGTGCCTATTCCGAAGGCACCGGCGGTGAGGGCGAGTAGAGCGATGGGCATGATGCCCTGTACTGTGCGGACGAAGCCGCTCGTTGACTAGAATGCCGCCGGTCAACGCACTTGTGAATTCAACTCACAAGTCGATTCCACCGGAGAACACGCCATGCCGCGCATCGATGTCAACCGTTCGGGCGAGATGGAGGCCTTCGTGCAGGTGGTCGACGCGGGCGGCTTCTCGGCCGCCGCGCGGCTGCTGGGCATGACGCCCTCGGCCGTCAGCAAGCTGGTGGCGCGGCTCGAGGCGCGGCTGGGCATCCAGCTCGTACACCGTTCCACGCGCAAGCTGCAGCTCACGCCCGAGGGCCTGCATTTCTACGAGCGCAGCCACCGCGTGCTGGCCGACATGGACGAGGCCGAGCGCTGCGCGGCCGCCGGTGCCGCGCCGCGCGGGCGGGTCAGCATCAACGCCAGCGTGTCCTTCGGCCACCACATGCTGGTGCCGCTGGTGCCCAGGCTGATCGAGCAGCATCCGCAGATCACGCTCGACATCGCGCTGACCGACCGCATCGTCGACCTGATGGACGAGCGCGCCGACATCGCGATCCGCTGGGGCCAGCTGCCTGCCTCCGACCTGGTGGCGCGGCGCATCGGCGACACCAGCCAGACCCTCCTGGCTGCCCCGTCCTACCTCGCGAAGTACGGCACGCCGCGCACGCCGCAGGAACTCGAGGCGCACAGCCGCCTGGGCTGGACCTACCGGCGCAGCGCGCCCGACTGGCCGTTCCGCATCGACGGCCGGACGATCCTGCTGCCGGTGGCCGGCCCGGTGCGCGCGGGCGATGGCGAGACCCTGCGCCACCTCGCGATCGCGGGCGCGGGCATCACGCGGCTGTCGCTCTATCACACGCAGCACGACATCGACGCCGGCCGGCTCGTGCCGCTGCTCGAGGAATTCAACCCGAACGAGGTGGAGCCGATCCACGCGGTCTACATCGGCAAGGCCGGCACCCTGCCGGCGCGGGTGCGCGCGGTGCTCGACTTCCTCGTGGCCTGCTCGGGCGTGGGCGGCGGGCGCTACACGCGCAGCCGCACGGCGCCGATGCCGGGGAAGTCGGCCGTCACCTGATCGCCGCGCGCGCAGGGCAAGAGGCCGATCCAGGAACCGGTGGTGACCACCGTGCCGGCCGGCACGGCCTGGCCATGGCGCGTGAGATGGCGCAACCAGATCGGCAGCAGCCAGGCCGGATCGCCGAGCGGATGGCTGCCTTCGCGCACCACCGTGTCGGCGTTGCCGATCCTGGTTTCGCAGCGCTGCGAGGCCCAGTCGATGGCGGCGAAGGGCCGCCATTCGCCGAGCACCAGCGCGCCGTGCACCTGCGAGTCGGCCAGCCGCAGCAACGGCGTGGCGGCCTCGCGGTCCTGCCAGCGCGCATCGCAGACCTCGATCGAGACGGTCATGGCATCGACCATCGCGGCCGCGTCTTCATGCGCGAGCGAGGCGGCCAGGGCCGGCGTGACCTCGCGGCCCAGGCGCAGCGCGATCTCGGCCTCGATGCCGGGCTGGTGGAACACCAGGTCGCTGTAGTCGGCCGGGCTCCGGCGCACGCCGGCGGGCGGCAGCGGCGCATGCGTGAGCGTCGCAGTGCGCGAGCCGCCGCCGGATTTCCAGCAGCCGGGCAGGGTGCCCGCGTCGAACCAGCCGAGTGCCGCGGCCACCGCGTCCTGCACCGCATAGGCCTCGGCGGGCGCGTGCAGCATGTCGAGCCAGGGCACGGCATCGAGCGTGCGGTCGGCGCGGCGCGCGGCGACGAGGGCGTCGGCCAGCGCGGAAAGAGCAGGGGGCAGGGTGGTCGTGTGTGCGTTCATGCCGCCGATCTTCTCAAGATTCGACGCGCACGTTGCCGTCCTTCACCACCTTGGCCCACTTGGCGATCTCGGTGTGGATGAACTGCCTGAACTTGTCCTGCGAGCCGCCGCCGTCCTCGGCGCCGTAGGTGTCGAGCTTCTCCTGCACGTCGGGCATGGCGAGCACGGCATTGACGTCGCGGTTGACCTTCTGCGCGATCGGCGCTGGCAGCTTGCCCGGGCCGGCGAGGCCGTACCAGGTGGTGGCCTCGAAGCCCTGGAAGCCCTGCTCCTGCATGGTCGGCACGTTCGGATGGCCCTTGGCGCGCTGGGTGCGCGTCTGCGCCACCGCGAGCACGCGGCCGCTCTTCACGTGCGGCGTGGCGGCGGTCATGGTCTCGAAGCTGTACTGGATCTGCCCGCCCATCAGGTCGGCCAGCAGCGGCCCGCTGCCCTTGTAGGGCACGTGCAGCGCATCGACGCCGGCCTGCAGCTTGAACATCTCGAGCGCCAGGTGCTGCGCCGAGCCGGCGCCGGCCGAGCCGAAGCTCAGCGTGCCGGGCGCGGCCTTGCAGGCGGCCACGATGTCCTTCACCGTGAGCGCCTTCTGCGCCGGGCTCGCGATCAGCAGGTTGGGCGTGACGCCCACCAGCACGATCGGCACGAAGTCGCGCTCCACGCTGTAGCGCAGCTTGGGCTGCAGGCTGGGCGCGAGCGCATGGCTGTTGATGTGGGCCATCAGCAGCGTGCTGCCGTCGCTCGGCTGCTGCGCCACGTAGTCGGCCGCGAGCACGCCGGCCACGCCGGCCTTGTTCTCGACGATCACCTGCTGGTTCCACATCACGGTGAGCTTCTGCGCCACCACGCGCGCCAGCGCATCGGTGCCGCCGCCCGGCGGGAAGCCCACCACGATGCGCACCGGCGCGTTGGGCCAGTCCTGCGCGAACAGCCGGGGCACGCCCAGCGTGGCGGCCGCGGCGGTCGCGGCCTGGATCAGGGAACGTCGTTGCATCGTGCTTGTCTCCGTGGGTTGTGATATCGGATGAAGGCCGAAGCCGCGAGTCCCGTGCCTGGACCTTCCTTGGCCATCCGCACCCTTCCCGGAAACCGTTCGGCCTGAGCTTGTCGAAGGCGGGGCGCGGCTTCGACAGGATCAGCCCGAACGGGTGGGGGGAGTGCGTTCTGATCTGCTGCGCGCAGACTCCCTTACGCGGCCTTCTTCAGCGCCACCGGCGCAGCCGGATGGCTCGCGAAATGGTCCATCGCCGCCTGCACGCCGCTGCCCGCGAGCTGGATGCCGGTGAGCTTCATGCCCATCTCCACACCCGCGACCATGGCCACCAGCGTGAGGTCGTTGCTGTCGCCGAGATGGCCCATGCGGAACATGCGGCCCTTGAGCTTGCCCAGGCCCGTGCCCAGCGAGAGGTCGAAGCGCTGGTGGATCAGCCGGCGCAGCGCATCGGCATCGACACCCTCGGGCGTGATCACGCCCGTGAGCACCGGCGAATAGACGGCCGGGTCGGCGCACTGGATCGGCAGGCCCCAGGCCTGGACCGCGGCGCGCACGCCCGCGGCCCAGCGGCGGTGGCGCGCGAACACGTTGTCCAGCCCTTCGCCCAGCAGCATGTCGAGCGATTCCGAGAGGCCGTAGAGCAGGTTGGTGTTGGGCGTGTAGGGCCAGTAGCCGTCCTTGTTCATCTCGACGATCTCGTCCCAGGCCCAGAAGGCCTTGGGCAGCTTCGCGCCCTTCGAGGCCTCGAGCGCACGCGGCGAGAGCGCATTGAAGCTGATGCCCGGCGGCAGCATCAGGCCCTTCTGCGAGCCGCTGACCGTGACGTCCACGCCCCATTCGTCATGGCGGAAGTCGGCGCTCGCGAGGCCCGAGATGCTGTCGACCATCAAGAGGGCCGGATGGCCGGCCGCATCGATGGCCTGGCGCACCGCGGCGATGTCGGAGGTGACGCCGGTCGAGGTCTCGTTGTGCACCACGCACACGGCCTTGATCTTCTTCTCCGTGTCCTTGCGCAGCCGCGCCTCGATCAGCTCGGCCTGCACGCCGCGGCGCCAGCTCGGCGCGTTCGGCAATTGCTCGTCGCTGCCCGCATAGGCGAGGAACTCGGTCGACACGCCCAGGCGCGTGGCCATCTTCTGCCACAGCGAGGCGAAGTGGCCGGTCTCGTACATCAGCACGTGGTCGCCCGGGCTCAGCGTGTTGGCGAGCGCGGCTTCCCAGGCGCCGGTGCCCGAGGCCGGGTAGATCGCGACCGGGTGCTTCGTCTTGAAGATCTGCTGGATGCCGCCGAGCACCTTCAGGCCCAGCGTGCCGAACTCGGGCCCGCGGTGGTCGATGGTGGGCAGGCTCATGGCCCGCAGGATGCGGTCGGGCACCGGGCTGGGGCCGGGGATCTGGAGGAAGTGACGGCCGGTGGGATGGAGGTCGAGTTGCAGCATGGCAGGTCCTTTCGGCGCCAGTTTTGCATTCAAAATTCATTTTGTTCTGCTGGTTTACCCTAAATATCAAAGGTTGTAGCCCTTCTTTTTTGCATTCAAAATGCAATCACGAGGCCCCAAGAACGCATCCCATGACCGCCGAAATCATCGAAATCTCCCGTCTCTCGCTGCACGACCAGGTCGCGGCGCGGCTGCGCACCATGCTGGTCGAAGGCCTGATCGCGCCGGGCGCCAAGCTCAACGAGCGCGAGCTCTGCCTGCAGCTGCGCGTCTCGCGCACGCCGCTGCGCGAGGCGATCAAGCTGCTCGCGGCCGAGGGCCTGGTCGACCTGCTGCCCAACCGCGGCGCGGTGGCCGTCAAGCTCACCGAGGCCGACGTGATCGACACCTTCGAGGTGCTGTCGATGCTCGAGGGCATGTCGGGCGAGCTGGCGGCGCGCCGCATCACCGAGGAACAGCTGTCCGAGGTGCGCGCGCTGCACTACGAGATGCTGGCCTGCTACGCGCGGCACGACCTCTCTGGCTACTACCGGCTCAATGCGCGCATCCATTCGGCGATCAACGAGGCCGCGGGCAATCCGGTGCTGTCGAACACCTACCGCTCGATCAATGCGCGCGTGCAGTCGCTGCGCTTTCGCACCAACCAGAACGAGGCCAAGTGGAAGAACGCGGTGGCCGAGCACGAACAGATGATCGAGGCGCTGGCCGCGCGCGATGCCGCCGCCATGCGCAAGGTGCTGGTCGCGCACGTGCTGCGCAAGCGCGACACCGTGCTCGAGCTGCTGCGCGAGGGCGAGATCTATCCGCCCGCGAAGAAGACCCGTTCCAAGGCGCCCTGAGCGCGCTTCCCCCCAAAGAAGAAAACCCACGATGCTCATCGAACCCGCCAGCCGCATCCAGCCCGCCGGAACCGTCCTGCCGCCCAACGACACCTGCGAGGCGCTCGCGCGCCGCCTGCGCGCCGAGACGCAAGGGCAGGTGCTGTTCGACGCGGGTTCGCGCGGGCGCTACGCCACCGACGCCTCGATCTACCAGATCACGCCGGTCGGCGCCTTCGTGCCGACGACCGAGCGCGACATCGCCACCGCCATCGACGTGGCGCGCGACCTCAAGGTGCCGGTGCTCGCGCGCGGCGGCGGCACCAGCCAGTGCGGCCAGACCACGGGCGCGGCGCTGGTGATCGACAACAGCAAGCATTTCCGGCGCGTGCTCGACCTGGACCTCGAAGCGGGCACCGCCACCGTCGAGCCCGGGCTGGTGCTCGACCACCTCAACGCGCAGCTCAAGCCGCACGGCCTCTGGTATCCGGTCGACGTGTCGACCAGCGCCCAGGCCACCCTGGGCGGCATGGCCGGCAACAACTCCTGCGGCTCGCGCTCCATCGCCTACGGCAACATGGTGCACAACGTGCTCGGCGCGAGCGCCTGGCTGTCGAGCGGCGAGCTGGTGGACTTCGGGCCCGTGGGCTCGCTGGGCGTGCGCGCCGCGGGCATCGCGCAGTTCGTGCGCGGCCTCGCGCGCCAGCACCGCGAGGCGATCGCGGCGAACTGGCCCAAGGTGATGCGCCGCGTGGCCGGCTACAACCTCGACATCTTCGACAACCAGAGCGAGAAGCCCTACACGGCCGACGGCAGCGTGAACCTCGCGCACCTGCTGATCGGCGCCGAGGGCACGCTGGCCTACACGCGCAGCCTCACGCTCAAGCTGGCGCCGCTGCCGCGCGCCAAGGTGCTGGGCATCGTCAACTTCCCGACCTTCCATGCGGCCATGGATGCCGCGCAGCACATCGTCAAGCTCGGGCCCACCGCGGTCGAGCTGGTCGACCGCACGATGATCGAGCTGAGCCTCGCGAACCCGGCCTTCAAGCCCACGGTGCAGACCGCGCTGATCGGCAAGCCGGCCGCGATCCTGCTGGTGGAGTTCTCGGGTGCCGAGAAGGCGCCGCTGCTGCAGGCGCTGGCTCGACTGGTGGAACTGATGGGCGACCTGGGCCTGCCGGGCAGCGTGGTCGAGATGCCCGACGAGGCGCGCCAGAAGAACCTCTGGGAGGTGCGCAAGGCCGGTCTCAACATCATGATGAGCCTCAAGGGCGACGGCAAGCCGGTGAGCTTCATCGAGGACTGCGCCGTGCCGCTAGCGCACCTGGCCGAATACACCGACGCGCTGACCGAGGTGTTCGCGCGCCACGGCTCGCGCGGCACCTGGTATGCGCATGCCTCGGTCGGCACCCTGCACGTGCGGCCGATCCTCGACATGCGCGCCGATGGCGGCACCAAGATGCGTGCCATCGCCGAGGAGGCCTCGGCGCTGGTGCGCAAGTACAAGGGCGCCTTCAGCGGCGAGCACGGCGACGGCCTGTGCCGCGGCGAATGGATCGAGTGGCAGTTCGGGCCCGCGATCAACGAGGCCTTCCGCGCGATCAAGCACAAGCTCGATCCCATCGGCCTGTTCAACCCCGGCAAGATCATCGACCCGCCGCGCATGGACGACGGCGCGCTGTTCCGCTTCGCGCCGCCGACCGCGCCGAAACCCTATCGCCGCATCGAGCTCAAGCCGGTGCTCGACTGGTCGGCCTGGAACGTGAATGCCGACCCGGTGACCGAGCAGACCTCCGCGCCCGGCACCGGCGGCGACAGCACCGGCGGCCTGGCCAAGGCGGTCGAGATGTGCAACAACAACGGCCACTGCCGCAAGTTCGACGCCGGCACCATGTGCCCGAGCTACCGCGTCACGCGCGACGAGCAGCACCTCACGCGCGGCCGCGCCAACACGCTGCGGCTGGCGCTGTCGGGCCAGCTCGGCCCCGATGCCTTCACCGGCGAGGCCCTGCACGAGACCATGGACCTGTGCGTGGGCTGCAAGGGCTGCAAGCGCGACTGCCCGACCGGCGTGGACATGGCGAAGATGAAGATCGAGTTCATGGCCCACTACAAGCGGCGCCACGGCCACACGCTCAAGGACCGGCTGGTGGCGCAGTTGCCCGACTACGCCCACCGCGCGAGCCGGCTGCCGTGGCTCCTGAACCTGCGCAACAGCGTGCCGGGGGCCGCCTGGCTCGGCGAGAAGCTGCTGGGCTTCTCGGCCAGGCGCTCGCTGCCGGCCTGGCGCAGCGACACCTTCTGGCGCGCCAAGGACGGCGAGCCCGGCCTGTTCGCCGACCGTGACACCGTGCTGGCGATCGCGCGGCGCGGCGGCAAGGCCGCGGTGCTGTTCGTCGACACCTTCAACGGCACCTTCGAGAGCGAGAACGCGCTCGCGGCCGCGCGCGTGTTGCAGGCCGCGGGCTATGTGCTGCACACGGTCGAGAAGCGCGGCGCGCACCATTGCTGCGGCCGCACCTATCTGGCCAGCGGCATGGTCGACGAAGCCAAGCGCAAGGCCGAGGCCCTGATCGATGCCTTGCTGCCGCTGGCGCGCGCGGGCGTGCCGGTGGTGGGCCTGGAGCCCTCGTGCCTGCTCACGCTGCGCGACGAAACGCTGGTGATGGGCTTCGGCGAGAAGGCCGAGACCGTGGCGAAGCAGGCGCTGCTGTTCGAGGAGTTCGTCGCGCGCGAGGTCCGCGCCGGGCGCTTCGAGCTCGCGCTCAAGCCGGCCGAGGCGCCGATCCTGCTGCACGGCCACTGCCACCAGAAGGCCTTCGGCGCGGTGAGCCCGGTGCTCGAGGTGCTGAAGCTGATCCCGGGCGCCGCGCCCGAACTGATCGAGAGCTCGTGCTGCGGCATGGCGGGCAGCTTCGGCTACGAGGCCAGCCACTACGAGGTCTCGATGCGCATGGCCGAGGCCAGCCTGTTGCCCGCGATTCGCGCCAAGCCCGGCGCCATCGTGGTGGCCGACGGCACGAGCTGCCGGCACCAGATCGCCGATGGCGCGCAGCGCGAGGCGGTGCACGTGGCGGTGCTGCTCGAGCGGCACCTGCTTCACGCGGAAGCCGGCGTGCACTGAGCGGCCGATTCACGCGCGACAGCGCGGCGGCGCGGCCTGCCGCAAAATGGTGCATCCCCGCGCACCGCCCGATGTCGACCACCCTGACTTCCTCCGCCCCCGTGCCGCCCACCTTGCGGCTGGCCTTCGCCCTGTCGATGGGCGCGGCCGTCTCGCTCGGCATCACGCGCTTCGCCTATGCGCTGCTGCTGCCGCCGATGCGCGACGACCTCGGCTGGAGCTATGCGCTCGCGGGCGGCATGAACACCGCCAACGCGGTCGGCTACCTGGTGGGCGCGCTGGTCACGCCGGCGCTGATGCGGCGCTTCGGCGTGAGCCGGCTGCTGGTGGTGGGCGCGGTGCTCGCGAGCCTGTTCATGGCCGGCAGCGGCTTCGTCACCGCGGCGCCCGCGCTGCTGCTGCAACGGCTGCTCGCGGGCATCGCGAGCGCCTGGGTGTTCGTGGCCGGCGGCCTGATGGCCGCGCGGCTCGGCGAGGCCGATGCCTCGCGCGGCGGCCTGCTGCTGGGCATCTACTACGGCGGCACCGGCTTCGGCATCCTGGCCTCGGCGCTGCTCGTGCCGCAGGTGCTGCAGGCCGCCGCGGGCGAACCGCATGGCTGGGCCTGGGCCTGGTGGGCGCTGGCAGTGGCCAGCGGCGTCGCGACCGTGCTGCTGGCCTGGGCCGGCCGCGCGCTGCCCGATCGACCCGCGCCCGCGGCCCGCCGCCGCGGCGCCCGGTGCCGCACCCGGCGCGCCGGTCGCGCTGCGGCGCTTCGGCTGGGCGCTCGCGGGCTATGCCTTCTTCGGCATCGGCTACATCGGCTACATGACCTTCGTGATCGCGCTGCTGCGCGAGCAGGGCGCCAGCGCGGGCTTCGTCACGCTGTTCTATTCGCTGCTGGGCATCGCCTGCATCGCCTCGTCGCGGCTGTGGGCCGGGCTGCTCGATCGCTACCGGGGCGGCCAGCCGCAGGCGCTGCTCAACGGGCTGTTGGGCGTGGCGACCTTGCTGCCGGTGCTCAGTGCGTCGGCGCCCGTCGCGCTGGTCTCTGGGCTGCTGTTCGGCGGCGTGTTCCTCTCGGTGGTGGCCTCGACCACCGCGCTGGTGCGCCACAACCTGCCGTCCTCGCGCTGGGCGCAGGGCATCAGCGTCTTCACCATCGTGTTCGCCTTCGGCCAGATCGTGGGCCCGACCATCACCGGCTGGATCTCCGACGGACCGGGCGGGCTGGCGCGCGGCCTCGTGGGGTCGGCGATCGCGCTGTGGCTCGGCGCCGTGCTGGCTTCGCGCCAGCATGCGCTGGAGCCCGCATGAACGAGGCGCTTGCGCTCGCCGACGAGGCCGCCGTGCCCGGCTTCGCCGTGTTCGACACCGCGCTCGGTGTCTGCGGCATCGCCTGGGGTCCGCGGGGGCTGGTCGGCGTGCAGTTGCCGCAGGACGACCCCACGCTCCAGCCCGCGCTCAGGCGCATGCGGCAGCGCTTTCCCGAGCTGCCCGAAGCCGAGCCGAATGCCGAGGCGCGACGCGCGATCGCGGCGGTGCAGGCCCTGCTCGAGGGCGCGCACGACGACCTGCGCGACATCGCGCTCGACATGCGCGGCCTGTCCGATTTCCATCGGCGCGTCTACGAGCTCGCGCGGCGCATTCCGCCGGGCCACACGCGCACCTACGGCGAGATCGCCGAGGAACTGGGCGACAAGACGCTGGCGCGCGCAGTGGGCCAGGCCATGGGCCTCAATCCCTTCGCGCCGGTGGTGCCGTGCCACCGCGTGCTCGCGGCCGGCAACAAGCCCGGCGGCTTCTCGGCCGGAGGCGGGGCGCTGACCAAGCTCAGGATGCTCGACATCGAGGGCGCGCGGCCCAACGGGATGGCGTCGTTGTTCTAGCGCGACTCGGCGATCAGCCGCCGCAGCTCGTCTACGTGCCGGCGCAGCGCCGCGTCGTCCATCGCCGTGTATCCGATCACAAGCCCTGGTGGCAGGTCCTTGCGCCGGCAGAAATCCGAGATCGCCTGGAAGCGCAGTCCGCGCTGCGCGGCCGCGCGCAGGAACGGCGCCAGCGCCATGTCCGGCGGCAGCCACCACACGAGGTGGAAGCCCGCGTGTTCCCCGGTCACATGCAGCCGCGCGGGCTCGAGCGCGGCGCGCAGGCCGCCGAGCACGAGGTCGCGGCGCCGCGCATAGACCATGCGCGCGCGCCGCACATGGCGCGCGAAGTCGCCGCTCTCGAGGAAGCGCGCCAGCGCCATCTGCTCGATCACGCCGGTGGAGCGCCCGGCGATGTGGCGGGCGCGGCGGAAGTCGGCGACCAGCGCGCGCGGCAGCACCATGTAGCCGATGCGCAGCGCGCCGAACAGGGTCTTGTTGAAGCTGCCGCAATGGATCACGCGGTCGGCCGCATCGAGGCTCTTGAGGGCGGGCAGCGGGGCGCTGTCGTAGCTGAATTCGCTGTCGTAGTCGTCCTCGACCAGCCAGGCCTGCGAGGCCTCGGCCCACGACAGCAGCTCGAGCCGGCGCGATACCGGCATCGTGATGCCGCTGGGCGACTGGTGCGCGGGCGTGAGATGCGCGAGCCGCGCATCGGCATGTTCGCGTGCATGCGCGACCGGGAAGCCCTCGGCATCGATGGGCACGGGAACCGCCTGCCGCCCGTGCTGGCCGAAAATCGGCGCGGCATGCAGGTAGCCGGGGTCCTCGAGCAGCACCTTGTCGCCGGGCGCGAGCAGCAGCCGCGCGCAGAGGTCGAGCCCTTCGCGGATGCCCGAGACGACCACGATGCGTTCGGCCTCGCAGGCGATGCCGCGCGCCACCCCGAGGTAGCGGGCGATCTGCTCGCGCAACGCCAGCAGCCCGAAGGGATCGTCGTCGGCCAGTTGCGCCGCGGTCACGCGCCGCGCGCTGGCCTGCAAGGTGCGGCGCCAGAGATCGAGCGGGAACAGAGACGGATCGGCCACGCGTGCCATGAAGGCCTGGTAGGCCTCGGTGGCCGCGAGCGGCGCCATGTCGGTCTTCCAGGCGGGCCGGGAACGTGGCACGGCCGGCCGCCGCTTCACCTCGCCGGCCTCGAGGAAGCGGTCGGGCACCTGCGCCGCCACATAGGTGCCCGATCCGGCCCGGCTGACCAGGTAGCCCTCGCTGCGCAACTGGTCGTAGGCCGCATCGACGGTCACGCGCGACACCTGCCAGCGCTGCGCGAGCTGCCGGGTCGAGGGCAGGCGCGCGCCCTTGGCCAGCGCGCCGTCGAGGATGCGCGCGCGGATCTGGCGGTAGATCCAGGCCTGCTTGGCCTCGCCCTCGCGCGGCGGTTCGGTCGCGAGATCGAGGCTCGATGGCGTGCGCCGGGCCTGCGGGGTGCTGGAAAGTGGCCTTATCGTTTTCTCCAGAATGGATCTACAGGAAAGGCCACATTCTATTTAGATTCGCGTCCAAGGCATTCCACCCACGAAGCTCCCCATGACGACGAACCCCACGCATTTCTTCTGCACCCTCGCGCCCGACGGCCCGCGATTCCCCCTCGACGACGCGGGCAGCCTGCTCGACGCGGCGCTGGCGCGGGGCGTGGCCGTGCCGTTCTCGTGCAAGCGCGGCGAGTGCGGTTCGTGCCGCGCGCAGCTGCTCGAGGGCAGCGTCGAGCGCATCGCGCCGCCTTCGGAGGCGGCCTACCAGGTCGACGCGGGCGAGCTGCTGATGTGCCAGTGCCGCGCCACCAGCGACCTGCGGCTGCGCTTCGCGCACTGGAGCGCGCCGGCGCTCGCGCCATCGCGGCATTCGGCGAAGGTGCTGGTCTGCGAACCGCTCACGGCCAAGGTCACGCGGCTCGTGGTCGAGCTGCAGAGCGCCGAGCCCTTTCGCTGCGCGCCGGGGCAGCATGCGCAGTTCGTGCTCGAGGAGGGCGAGCGCCGCAGCTTCTCGATCGCCAACCGGCCGTCGGAAGAGGGCGAAGCGAACCGGCTCGAGTTCCATATCCGCCGCATGCCGGGCGGCCTGTTCACCGAGCAGCGTCTCGCGGCGCTTCGACCCGCGGACCTGCTCGAGCTCGAAGGGCCCCACGGCGCCTTCGTCTGGCAGGCACCCGCCGACGGGATCGAGCACCTCGTGCTGCTGGCCACCGGCACCGGCTTCGCGGGCGTTCGGCCGATCCTGCAGACGGCGCTCGCGAGCGGCGCGTTCCGCACGGTGTCGCTCTACTGGGGCGTGGCAGAGGCCCGCGACTGCTATGCGGCCGAATGGCTCGACGAGATGGCACGGGCGCACGCGGGCTTTCGCTGGACCGCGGTGCCGTCTTCGCGCGTGGAGGTCAAACAGCATGTGCAGCACGCGGCATCGAGGGCCGCGCACGACTGGGCGCGGACCATCGTCTATGCCTGCGGCAACCCGGCCATGGTGCGCGACGCGCGCGCGCTGCTGCAGGCCGAGGGGCTGCCGAAGGCGCGCTTCGTCTCCGAGGTGTTTTTGCCGAGCACCAAGCAGGTCGCGCGCCATCCCTGGGAGAAGGTGGGCGCCACGTTCACGCGCGACGGCATCCTCGAAGCGCGCCGCCGCTCGATGGAGGCGCTGCCGCAGATCGCCGCGCTGATCGAACCGGGCATGACCACGGGCGAGGCGATCGCGGTCGCCGACCGACATCTGCGCCGGCTCGGCGCCGCCTACAACTGGCATCCGACCTATGTGCGCTTCGGGCCCGACACGCAGCGCACCTCGCGCGAGCCGGTCGATCGCCAGCGGCGCCTGCGCGAGGACGACGTCTACACCGTCGACCTGGGTCCGGTCTGGGATGGCTACGAGGGCGACTACGGCGATACCTTCGTTCGCGGCGCCGATGCCGACCACGCGCGCGTCACGCGCGCGGCGCGCGACATCTTCGAACGCGCGCAGGAGGCTTGGCGGCGTGGACTGAGCGGCGCCGCGCTCTACGATTTCGCGAGCGAGCTTGCAGGCACGCATGGCTGCGCACTGGTGCGCGAGACGGCCGGCCACCGGGTCTCGGACTTCCCGCATGCGCTCTACGGCAAGCACCGCCTGGCCGAGGCCGACTTCGTTCCGGGCGACGGCATCTGGGTGCTCGAGGTCCAGGTGCGCGACCTCGAACGGCCGATCGGCGCCTTCTTCGAGGACGTGCTTCTTAAGAATTGATTCAGATCATTCCTAACTCTGCGACCTAGAGTTCGGCAATGACTGTGAACCGTATCGACCCCCGACCGCTTTTTCTTCTTCGCACCTTCCATTCTTCCGTGCCGCGCCTCGCGCTCGTGGCCGTTGCCGCGGGCACGCTGCTCGCGGGCTGCGTGACGCCCGGCGAGCATGCGCGCGAGCAGCGCATGCGCGACGAACAGAACTGCATGGCCTATGGCTTCCGCCCCGAGAGCCCGGCCTATGCGCGCTGCCTGCAGAACGAGAACCTCTCGCGCCAGGACCGCGACAACCTGCAGGACATCGAATCGCGCCGCCGCTCGCAAGACCCGCGCCGCTATGGCGGCGGTGGCGGCGGCTGGGAGCGCGAACGCGACCGGGACCGCGATCGCTACGACCGCATGAACGACAACCAGCGCCAGGCGCTGCGCAACTGCGACCTGCTGCCGCCCGCCAACCAGCCGGGCTGCCGCGCGATGGTCTGGTCGACGCTCAAGTAGGGCTGCGCAGCGCCGCATCCGAGGGTGCGGCATCGAGCTTCGCGAGCGCGATGACCGCCGCCTGCAGCACGAAGCCCGCGAGCGCGAGCAGCAGGCACCCGGCCTCGCCCCACAGCGCGCCGGCCGCCGCGCCAAGGGCGGCACCCACGGGCCGCGCGCCGGCATTCACCGTGAGGAACACGGCCGAGACGCGGCCCAGCATGCCCGCGGGTGTCACGCCCTGGCGCAAGGTGGTCGAGCTGATGGTCCACACCATCGGCCCGGCGCCGAACACGAACAGCGAGGAGGCCGCGAGCGCGGCGCTGGGCCAATGCAATGTCGACGCCATCAACGCCGCGGCCAGCACCGCGCTGAACGGCCCGACGCGGATCGCACTGCCCGACCTCATGCGCGCCGCGATGCGCGGCGTGAGCAGCGCGCCCGCGACCATGCCCGCGCCATACATCGCGAGCGTGAGTCCCACGCCCCGCGCGCCGAGGCCGAGCGCGCGCACCGCGTGCGGCACATAGCCGGCCTGCAGCACGAACCAGGCGATGTTGAAGATGGCGCCGGTCAGCAGCATCGGCCGCAGCCAGGCATGGCGCAACACGAAGCGCGCGCCTTCGCGCAGCTCGGTCCACGGATGGCGCGCGGCGGGCATGCGGCGCGCCGGCTCGGGGAGCGTCCACAGCAGGGCCACGGCCGCGGCCGACAGCGCCGCCGCCAGCACGAAGGCCGCGCCCGCGCCGGTCCAGGCCACGAGCGCGCCCGCCACGGCGGGGCCGGCCGCGAAGGCCGCGCTGCGCGCCAGCTCGATGCGGCCATTGGCGCGCGCCAACGCGTCGCGCGGCACGAGTTCGGGCACCAGCGCCGGGGCCGCGACGCTGAAGGCCACGGTGCCGATCGCGCCGATGAACCCCAGCAGCGCCATGCCCGCGATGCCCATGCGCGCCGACCACGGCGCCGCCAGCACGGCGAGCATCAGCAGGAGCGACAGCGCGCGCAGCACTTCGGCGCGCAGCATCAGGCGCCGGCGCGGCATGCGGTCGGCGAGCAGGCCCAGCGGCATCGCGAGCAGCAGGAAGGGCAGGGTCTGCACGGCCGCGAGCAGCCCGGTCTCGGCGGCGCCCGCGCCATAGGCCATCACCGCGACCAGCGGCACCGCGGCCAGGCCGAGCTGCTCGGCCGACTGCGCCGCGAGGTTGGCATGGGCCAGGTGGAGAAAGGGGCGGGGCAGGGTGGAGGGCATGAGGCGATGTTCGTGGACCGCCCCGCATCGGGCTGGCCAAAAACGGACCCGCAAAAACAGACTCCTTCTGGAAGTCCTTCCGCGACTTTCGCGAAACCTTCGCGCCCTCTGCGTTCGGCCGTCCGCCTTCCGCTCCGTCGATCAGCCCGCGCCGGCCTGCTGCGCCAGCAGCATGTCCTCGAACCAGTCCGCCACCTGCCGCGCCTCGGGCGCCGCGCCCGGCGCAAGCCCGTAGTAGTAGCGCTCGAGCCGCATGCGCAGCGCGGGCAGCGGCGAGTGCAGCCGGCCCGAGGCCAGGTCGTGCGACACCAGCGAGGTCGGCGCGAGCGCGATGCCCAGGCCGTCGACCGCCGCCTGCAGCACGAAGTGCAGGTGGTCGAACTGCAGCCGCCCGGCCGGCCGCACGCGCGGCGCGCCGACCTGCTTCTTCCAGGCCTCCCAGTCCTCCTTGCGCGTGCGCGCCGACAGCTGCACGTGCGCGGCCAGCGCGCGCAGGTCGCGCAGCGGATGGGCCTTGAACAGCGCGGGCGCGCCGACCACCAGCACCTCGTCCTCGAGGAAGGGCTGCACCGCGATCGCGCCCGGCCAGCCCTCGAGCCCGCGGCGCACCGCGATGTCGAAGCTGTCGGCCACCTGCTCGGGCATCACGGTGCTCGTGACCACCTGCGGCTCGATGTCCGGATGGCGCTCGACGAAGGAGGGCAGGCGCGGGATCAGCCAGCGCACCGCGAACGAGGGCCGCACGTTGATGCGTACCGTGCGCGCCGCGCCCTGCGCCTGCAAGGCACGCGCGGCGGCGCCGATCTGCGCCAGCGCGGGCTCGACCTCGGCGAAGAACTGCTGGCCCTCGGCGGTCAGCGCGACCTGGCGGATGCGGCGCTCGAACAGCGCCACGCCGAGGAAGGCTTCGAGGCCCTTGATCTGGCGGCTGATCGCGCTGTGGGTGACGTGCAGTTCGTGCGCCGCGCGCGTGAAGCTCAGGTGGCGCGCCGCGGCCGCGAAGGCGCGCACGGCGTTCAGGGGAGGCTCGCGGGACGGCATGCGTGCGATTTTGTCACGCATGCGGCGCGTTAATGTCGTTTGTCGGCGCGGCCTTCGCGGGCGCACGATGCGGGCTCGATGTCATCTTCTTCCCGCCGCTCCGCTTCCGTCCCCGCCACTCTCGCGGCCTCCGTCTCCACCACCGACCGCGACTCCCGCCACGCCGCGCTCTCGCTCGGGCTCGCGCTGCCGGGCGACGTGGTGCTCTACCTGCTGCTGCCGATGTATGCCGCGCAGTTCGGCGTCACGCTCGCCGAGGCGGGGCTGCTGCTCGCGGCCAACCGGCTGGTGCGCATCGCCGGCTATGGCTGGGTGGCCGACTTCTATGCGCGCCACGGCGACCGCCGCACCTGCACGCTGGCCGTCGCGGGCGCGGTGCTGTGCTGCCTCGGCTATGCCACGCTCTCGGGGCTGTGGTTGCTGCTGCCGCTGCGGCTGGTCTGGGGCCTGTGCTTCGCGGCCTTCAACCTTTCGACGCAGGCGCTGGCCACCGCCGACCCCGTGGGCGCCGCGCGCCGCAGCGGTCGCTCGCGCGCCTTCATCGCGCTCGGTCCGGTGGTGGCGCTGCCGCTGGGCGCGGTGCTTGCGCACTGGAGCGGGCCGCGCACCATCTTCTGGCTGCTGGCCGCGGTGGCGCTGCTCGGGCTGCTGGCCGCGCGCCGGCTGCCGGCGGCACCGCATCCGGTCGCGGTGGCGGGCAAGCGCTTCCAGCGGCCGAACAGCCTCGACGGCTGGTCCTTCATGGAAGGGCTGGCGCTCGACGGCCTGTTCATCGTCGGCCTCTCGTACCTCGGCAAGGACCTGCTGCCGGGCGCCGCGGTGGTGGTGGCCGGCCTGCTGATGGCGCTGCGCTATCTCTCGGAGATCGCGCTCAGTCCCGTGGGCGGCCGCATGGCCGAGCGCTTCGGCGCCGAACGCCTGCTGGTGAGCCTGTCGCTCATCACCGCGCTCGCGCTCGTGGGCTTCGGCCTGGGCTGGCTCTGGAGCTGCGCGGCGCTGATCGTGGTGCTGCGCGCGCTGCAGCTGCCGCTGATCGCGCCCATCGTCGCGCACCGCACGCCCGGACCCGAGCGCGTGCAGGCGCTGGCCGCGCGCTCGACCTGGCGCGACATCGGCGCGGGGGCCGGGCCGGTGCTGGCCGGGCTGCTGCTGCCCATTGCCTCGTCGGCCTGGGTCTACGGCGTGGCGGCGGCGCTGCTGGCCGGCATGGCCATCGCCTGCGGGCGCAGTGCCGCGAAACTCGAGGCCTCCCCGGATTCCCTTCACCATCGACCGTCATGACCCACGACCCGCACGCGATCCAGACCCTGGCCCAGCTCCAGGCCCTGTTCGGCCAGCCCGGCGAAGCCTCGCTCAAGAAGGAGATCGACTGGCTGCATCCGTCCTACCGGGCGCTGATCGAGGCCTCGCCGTTCGCCGTGCTCGCCACCCTCGGGCCGGACGGCCTCGATGCCTCGCCGCGCGGCGACCCGCCGGGCTTCGTGGCGGTGAAGGACGAGAAGACGCTGTGGATGCCCGAGCGCCGCGGCAACAACCGCATCGACAGCCTGCGCAACATCGTGGCCGATCCGCGCGTGGCGCTGCTGTTCCTGATCCCGGGCGTGGGCGAGACCCTGCGCGTCAACGGCCGCGCGCGGATCACGGCCGATCCCGCGCTGCTCGCGCGCTTCGCGGTGGAGGGCAAGGCGCCGCAGTGCGTGATCGAGATCGCCGTGGACACCGTGTTCTTCCAGTGTGCGCGTGCGATCCAGCGTTCGCGGCTGTGGGCGCCGCGGCCCGACGAGGCGCGGCCCGACGTGCCCACGCCCGGCGCGATCCTGTCGGCGCTGACCGATGCCGCCTTCGACGGCGCGAGCTACGACCGCGAGCTGCCGGCGCGGCAGAAGGCCACGCTGTACTGAAAGGCGCGGCAAAAAATATTTCGCCGGAGATTGAGGGTTCGGGGCCCGTCGTTCGTCTTCAGGAGGTCGGTCCCGTTCCGATCCTCGAAGACAGCGAAGAAAGCCCCGCCCGCCATGCACCCCGCTACGTCCCCGTTCCAATCCCTGCAGCCGCCCGCCGCGCCGCGCCGCCGTTCCAGGTCCTTCGTGCTGCGCTGGTGCGGCAACGGCTGCGGCGAGGTGGCGGTGGTCGGGCCGCTGGGCTGGTGGCCCTGCTGCTCGAAGGCGTGCTGGGAGGCCTGGCGCGAGCTCGAGGCGGCCAAGGCCGCGGGGGCGGCGACCCTGGCCGGCGCGGCGGTGCGCGCCGGACCCTGAGCGCGCTCAGGCGCGGCCGGGCGCCGCGGCCTGCTCGGTGCGCGCGTCGTGGCCGATGATCAGCACCAGCACGAAGGCCACGGCCGCCAGCAGCGCGAGGAAGATCACCGCGTAGATGTCGTTGCCCATGCGGTCCTTGAGCGTGCCGAAGATGGTCGGGCCGATGTAGCCGCCGAGGTTGCCGATCGAGTTGATCCAGGCGATGCCCGCGGCCGCGGCGGTGCCGCTGAGGATCGCGGTGGGCAGGGTCCAGAAGGTGGGCAGGGCGCTGAAGATGCCGAAGGCCGCGAGCGTCACGGCCGCCATCTTCGGCACCGGCGCGCTGGTCTCGGCCGCCAGCACCAGGCCGACGAAGATGCAGGCCAGCGGGATCAGCAGGAACCACTTGCGCTCCTTGCGCGCGTCGGAGGCGCGGGTCCAGAACAGCATCGCGATCGCGCCCACCAGGTAGGGGAAGGCGTTGATGAAGCCGATCTCCACGTTGCCCAGCCCGCCGAAGCCCTTGATGATCTGCGGCAGGAAGAAGCTCAGGCCGTACAGCGGCACCGTGATGCCCATGTAGACGAAGCCCAGGCCGATCACGCGCGGGTTCAAGAGCGACTGCCTCCACGAGATCTGGTTGATCGACTCGCGGTTGCGCCGCTCGGCGTCGAGCGTGCCCTGCAGCCAGGTGCGCTCCTCGTTCGTGAGCCACTTCGCGTCCTTCGGACCGTCGGGCAGGTAGAACAGCACGAAGAAGGTCAGGATCAGCGAGGGGATCGCCTCGAGGATGAACAGCCATTGCCAGCCGTGCATGCCGCCCATCCCGTCCATGTTGAGGATGAAGCCCGAGATCGGCGAGCCGATCACGGTGGAGATCGGGATCGCGAACATGAACCAGCCGACGATGCGCGCGCGGTAGGCCGAGGGGAACCACAGCGTGATGTAGAAGATGACGCCCGGGAAGAAGCCGGCCTCGGCGATGCCGAGCAGGAAGCGCACGACGTTGAAGCTGGTCGAGCCGCCGACCCAGGCCTGGGCCGCCGACAGGATGCCCCAGCTGAACATGATCCGCGCGATCCAGCGGCGCGCGCCGAAGCGCTCGAGCGCCATGTTGCTCGGCACCTCGAACAGGAAGTAGGCGATGAAGAAGATGCCGGCCGCGCTGCCGAACACGGCCGCGCTGAAGCCCAGGTCCTTCGACATGGCGGCGCCGGCGAAGCCGAGGTTCACGCGGTCGAGGTAGGCGATGAAGTAGCTGACCATGAGCAGCGGCAACAGCCGCCAGCTCATCTTCGAGATGGTTCTCTGCTCGATCGGATTCACGTGTTGTCTCCTGTTGTGTGTGTGATATGGGAGGCGTTGAGGAAAGCCGCGGCCGTCGCCGGCCGCCGGACCATGTTAGGCCGCTGGGCCCGGCATTCCTGACACGGAAATGACCGAGGCGGGAAAGCACGGGGCAGGGTGCTTGTGCACCTTCCGCGGCTGGCCTGCATCGGGCCCGGGACTCGACCGGTTCGCGCAAATGGTTATCGCTTTTCCATCGTTCCGGCCCCCGGGGCGCGGGTATAGCCTTCGTGACGATCCACGCTTTGCCGAGCCGTCCCGATGTCCACGAACGCCGCTTCCTCCCCGTCTTCCTCCCCCACCGAACCCACCGCCTCCCGGGGTCCCTCCGTCGCCTGGATCGCGGGCGTCGGCGCGAGCGCGGGCCTCGGTGCCGCGCTCGCGCGGCGCTTCGCGCAGGAGGGCCTGGTCGTCGCGCTGACCGGCCGCACGCCGCAGCAGCTCGAGGCCGTGGCCGCCGAGATCGCGGCCGCGGGCGGCACGGCCCATGCCTTCGCGGCCGACGTGGCGAGCGAGGCCGAGGTGCACGGCGTCGGCCAGCGCGTGCGCGCGCTCGGGCCGTTGTCGGTGGCGGTGTTCAATGCCTCCAGCGCGGCGCGCGCGCCCACGCTCGAGATCTCGGTCGAGCAGTTCACCCAGGCCTGGCGCACCAGCACGCTCGGCGGCTTCGTGTTCGCGCGCGAAGCGCTGCGCGGCCTGCTGGCCAATCCCTTCGACGGCGCGGTGCCCGCGGGGCGCGGCAGCCTGCTGTTCACCGGCGCCACCGCCGCGCTGCGCGGCAAGCCGCCGTTCGCGGCCTTCGCGGCCGCCAAGGCCGGGCTGCGTTCGCTGAGCCAGAGCCTGGCGCGCGAGTTCGGGCCGCAGGGCATCCATGTCGCCCATGTCGTGATCGACGGCGGCATCGACGGCGAGCGGCTGCGCAGCGGCTCGCCGCAGCGCGCGGCGCAGGCCGGCGAGGACGGGCTGCTGCAGCTCGATGCCATCGCCGAGAGCTACTGGCAGCTGCATGCCCAGCATCGCAGCGCCTGGACGCAGGAACTCGACCTGCGGCCGTTCAAGGAACCCTTCTGATTCAGAACGAGGAGCGCATGAGTTCCGCATCGCCATTCAGTCCGCACGAGCATCCGCTCATCGCCACCCTGCCGTCGGTCGAGGCCGAGCTCAACTACCTGAAGCCGGGCCAGGGCCGGCCCGCGAGCTACACCTTCGAGCCGCCGCCGGGCACGCCCTGGGTCACGGGCGAGCTCGAGGCGCGGCGCGTGGCCATCCGCGACGGCCGCCCGCTGGTGGCGCTGCGCGAGCTCTCGCTCGACCGCAGCGGCTTCACCCAGATCGCGCACCGCAGCGTGCTGGCCGACTTCTCGCAGGACGCGACCATCCGCGACATCTACTACCGCGAGTCGGAAGCGCTGCTGCGCGACGTGACCGGGGCCGAGAAGATCGTGGTGTTCGACCACACGCTGCGCGACAGCGCCCAGGGCTCGCGCCGCACTTCGGAACTGCGCGAGCCGGTGCGCCGCGTGCACGACGACCAGACGCCGGCCTCGGCGCGGCGCCGCGTCACCGACCACCTGCCGCCCGACGAAGCGGCCGAGCGGCTCGCGAAGCGCTTCGCGATCGTCAACCTGTGGCGGCCGCTGGCCACGGTGGAGCGGCTGCCGCTCGCGCTGTGCGATGCGCGCTCCATCGATCCCTCGGACCTGGTGCCCAGCGACCTGATCTACCCCGACAAGGTGGGCGAGACCTATTCCTTCACCTGGAACCCGAAGCACCGCTGGTACTGGTTCCCGCGGCTGCGGCCCGACGAGGCGCTGCTGCTGAAGATCTTCGATTCGCGCGAGGACGGCACGGCGCGGCTCACGGCCCACACGGCCTTCGAGGACCCGACCGGCTCGCCCGAGGCGCCGCCACGCCGCAGCATCGAGCTGCGCGCGCTGGTGTTCTGGGACAAGCCGTGAGCGCGCGCAAGCAGCTGCGCCTGGGCGCCTTCATGCGCCCGGTCAGCATCCATACCGGCGCCTGGCGCTATCCGGGCGCCTGGCCCGACGCCAACTTCAACTTCGAGCGGCTCAAGCAGCTCGCGCAGACGCTGGAGCGCGGGCGCTTCGACGCCTTCTTCATGGCCGACCACCTCGCGCTGCTCAACATGCCGATCGAGGCCTTGCAGCGCAGCCACACGGCCACCTCGTTCGAGCCCTTCACCCTGCTGTCGGCGCTGGCGCAGCACACGCAGCACCTGGGGCTGATCGCCACCGCCTCGACCACCTTCGACGAGCCGTTCCACATCGCGCGTCGCTTCGCCTCGCTCGACCACCTGAGCGGCGGCCGCGCGGGCTGGAACATCGTGACCACCTCGAACCCCGACGCGGCGCTGAACTTCGGCCGCGAGGACCACATGGAACACGACGCGCGCTACGACCGGGCGCGCGAGTTCTACGACGTGGTGACCGGCCTGTGGGACAGCTGGGCCGACGACGCCTTCGTGCGCGACGTCGACAGCGGCCGCTTCTTCGATCCGGCCAAGCTGCACGTGCTGGGCCACAAGGGCGAGCACCTGTCGGTGCGCGGGCCGCTGCATATCGCGCGGCCGGTGCAGGGCTGGCCGGTGATCGTGCAGGCCGGCGCCTCGGAGGCCGGGCGCCAGCTCGCGGCCGAGACGGCCGAGCTGATCTTCGCGGCACCGGGCACGCTGGCGAACGCGCGCGCCTTCTATGCCGACGTCAAGTCGCGCATGCGCAAGCTCGGGCGCGATCCCGGGCACCTCAAGATCCTGCCGGGCGCCTTCACCATCGTGGCCGACTCGGTCGACGAGGCGAAGGCGATCCGCGCCAAGCTCGACAGCCTGGTGCACTACGACAGCGCGATCGCCTCGCTGTCGATCGCGCTGGGCCACGATGCCTCCAGCTTCGACCCCGACGGCCCGCTGCCCGAGGTGCCGCCCACCAACGCGAGCCAGAGCGGACGCGAGCGCGTGATCGAGCTCGCCCGGCGCGAGAACCTCACGGTGCGCCAGCTCGCGCAGCGCCTGGGCGGCTATGGCGGCCTGGCCTTCGTCGGAACGGCCCGGACCATCGCCGACGAGATGCAGGAATGGCTCGAGAGCGAGGGCTCCGACGGCTTCAACGTGATGTTCCCCTGGCTGCCCGGCGGGCTCGATGCCTTCGTCGACCGCGTGGTGCCCGAACTGCAGCGCCGTGGCATCTTCAGGCAGGAATACGAAGGTCGTACCCTGCGCGAGAACCTCGGGCTGCCGCGGCCGGTCAACCGTTTCTTTTCCGGAAATTAGCGGAGCCGGGGCGAGGGGACACTGGGCGCGCCGCCGGCGCGCGGGCGGCGCATTGGCGACAATCGCTCCAATGCGTTCCTCTCCCTTCTTCCGCATGGCCCTGCTGCTGGGCCTGCTCTCCGCCATCGGTCCCTTCGCCATCGACATGTACCTGCCGGCCCTGCCGGCGATCGGCCAGAGCCTGCGCGCCGACATCGGCGCGGTCCAGATGAGCCTCACGGCCTTCTTCATCTCGCTGGGCGCGGGCCAGCTGCTGTACGGGCCGGTCTCCGACATGGTGGGCCGCAAGCCGCCGCTGTACGCGGGCCTCGCGGTGTTCGCGATCGCCAGCGTGGGCTGCGCGCTGGCGACCGACATCCAGACCCTGATCGCGCTGCGCTTCATCCAGGGCCTGGGCGCCGCGGCCGGCATGGCGATTCCGCGCGCGGTGGTGCGCGACCTGCACACCGGCACCGATGCCGCGCGGCTGATGTCGCTGCTGATGCTGGTGTTCAGCATCTCGCCGATCCTCGCGCCGCTGGTGGGCAGCGGCGTGATCGCGGTCACCGGCTGGCGCGGCGTGTTCTGGGCCGTCACCATCGCGGCCGTCGCCGGCCTCGCGATGATGGCCACCTTGCTGGCCGAGACCCGGCCGGCCTCGGAGCGCGTCGAGAGCAGCATCGGCAGCGCGCTCGCGGCCTACTGGCTGCTGCTGCGCGACCGCCACTACCTCGGCCTGGTGTTCATCGGCAGCTTCGCGATGGCGGGCTTCTTCACCTACCTCGCGAACTCCTCGTTCGTGATGATCGACCACTACGGCCTGTCGCCCGCGCTCTACAGCGTGGCCTTCGGCGTGAACGCCGCCGCCTTCTTCGGCGCCTCGCAGTTCAACGGCGCGCTCGGCGAGCGCTTCGGCCTGGCGCGGCTGGTGAAGTTCGGGGTGGCCGGCTGCGGCGTGGCGATGGTCGCCATGTTCGCCTACTACGCCATGGGCGGCGACAGCCTGTGGGTGATGATCGTGCTGTACTTCATCGCCTCGGGCTTCATGGGCTTCGTGATCCCGACCACCGGCGTGCTGGCGCTCGAGATGCACGGCGCGATCGCCGGCACCGCCTCGGCGCTGCTGGGCACGCTGCAGATGCTGACCGGCGCGGTGGCGATGGCGGTGGTGGGCGCCTTCACCGACGGCGGCCCGCTGCCGATGGTGACCGGCATGGCCGCGGGCGCGCTGATCGCCGGCCTGCTGACCTGGCTCACGCTGGGCGGCGACCGCGGCACGCAACCGGCGCGCCGGGTGCAGGAGGCCTGATGAGCAGCGTGGCGGCCAGCGTGGGCACCGAGGGCGGCGCGCGCGTCATCGACGGCCTCGACCAGCCCGCGCGGCGCTGGTCGATGCTGGTGATCATCCTCGGGCTGATCGTCTCGGTGCTCGACGGCACCATCGTCAACCTCGCGCTGCCGGGCATCGCGCGCGAACTCAACGCCAGCGCCTCGCAGTCGATCTGGGTCGTCAACGCCTACCAGATCGCCATCCTCGTGATGCTGCTGCCGCTGGCCTCGCTGGGCGACCTGGTCGGCTACCGCCGCGTCTACCTGGTGGGCATGGCGGTGTTCACGCTGTCCTCGGCGGCCGCGACCTTCGCCAACTCGTTGACCACCTTGATCGCCGCGCGCGCCTTCCAGGGCCTGGGCGCGGCCGGCATCATGAGCGTGAACGCGGCGCTGGTGCGGCTGACCTATCCGTCCTCGCAGCTCGGCAAGGGCATGGCGATCAACTCGCTGGTGGTCGCCACCTCCTCGGTGGCCGGGCCCTCGGTGGCGGCGGCGATCCTGTCGGTGGCCTCGTGGCCGTGGCTGTTCGCCATCAACGTGCCGCTGGGCATCGTCACCTTCGCGCTCGGCATGAAGGCGCTGCCCTTCAACCGCGTGGCGCCGGCCGCGGGCCTGCGCTTCTCGCCGATCGACGTGACGCTCAACGTGCTGATGTTCTCGCTGGTGTTCCTCGGCGTCGACCGCCTGGGCGTGCGCGAGGGCGGGGTGGAGGCGGGCGGCCCGCCGCTGAGCGCCTGGCTCACGCTGCTGGCCGGCGTGGCGGTGGGCTTCGTCTACCTGCGCCGGCAGCGCTCGCTCGCGGTGCCGCTGTTCCCGATCGACCTGCTGCGCATCCCGGTGTTCGCGCTCTCCATGGGCACCTCGGTGGCGGCCTTCTGTGCCCAGATGCTGGCCTACATCGCGCTGCCGTTCCTGCTGCTCGAGGTCTACGGCCGCAGCCATTTCGAGGCCGGCCTGCTGATCACGGCCTGGCCGCTGGCGATCGTGGCGATGGCGCCGCTGGCCGGCCGGCTGATCGGCCGCTATCCCGACGGGCTGCTCGGCGGCATCGGCCTGGGGCTGATGGCCGCCGGCCTGTTCTCGCTGGCGCTGCTGCCGGCGCACCCGGTCAATGCCGACATCGCCTGGCGCATGGCGCTGTGCGGGCTGGGCTTCGGGCTGTTCCAGTCGCCGAACAACCACACCATCGTGACCTCGCCGCCCGCGCACCGAAGCGGTGCAGCCAGCGGCATGCTCGGCACGGCGCGGCTCACCGGCCAGACCCTGGGCGCGGTGGTGCTGGCCGGCGTCTTCAGCCTCTGGAGCCCGCACGGCGGCCACGGGCCGGTGGTGGCGCTGGTGCTGGCCGGCTGTTGTGCCGGTATCGCCGCAATCTTCAGCAGCTTGCGGCTCAGGACGACGGGACACGCGGGCTGAATAGGTTAGGGTACGGCCCCATGAAGGAAGTACCTGACACGGTGGTATGCCCGGGCTGCGATGCGGTCTATGCCCGCGCCGAACTGCAGCCGCGCGAGGTCGCCCATTGCGCGCGCTGCGGCACCGAGATCGGCCGCCATCCGGGCGCGCAGGAAAGCCGTATCCTGCCGCTGACCGTGACCAGCCTCATCATGTTCGCGATCGCCAACCTGTTCCCGATCGTCGAGATCGAGCTGCAGGGCCTGCGCAGCCAGACCACGCTGGCCGGCGCGGTGGTGGTGCTCGGCGCCGAGGGCATGTCGGTGGTGGCGCTGCTGGTGCTGGCCACCACCATCCTGTTCCCGCTGCTGCAGTTGTGCATCCTGGTCTACCTGCTGATCCCGCTGCGCCGCGAGCATCGGCCGCTGGGCTTCGCGATCCTGGTGCGGCTGATGCAGTCGCTGCGGCCCTGGGGAATGATCGAGGTGTTCCTGCTCGGCGTGCTGGTGGCCGTGGTCAAGCTCTCGAGCATGGCGACGGTGGTGCCCGGGCCCGCGCTGTGGGCCTTCGTGGCGCTCACGGTCACGCTGACGGCGGTGCTGTCGTTCAACCCGGGCGCGTTCTGGGAGACGACCTTCCGCGCCGCCGGCGACGAGGACAGGGAGAGGGCTTCCGCATGAAGTTCCCGTCGTTGCGCAGGCCGCCCCCGCCCGAACCCGAACCCGCCGCCGACACGCCGGTGGTCACCGCCGCCTCGCTGGGCCTGCTGGCCTGCCCGCACTGCGCGGCGGTCTGGCAGGACGCGCAGGAGGGCGAGGCCTGCGGGCGCTGCGGCACGCACCTGCACACGCGCAAGCCGCAGAGCCTCACGCGCACCTGGGCCTTCCTGATCGCGGCCTGCATCATGTACATCCCGGCCAACCTGCTGCCGGTGATGATCACGCGCACGCTGTTCGGCGCGCAGTACGACACCATCCTCAGCGGGGTGATCTATTTCTGGGTCTCGGGCGCCTACGGGCTCGCGGCCATCGTCTTCATCGCGAGCTTCCTGGTGCCGCTGTTCAAGCTGGCCGTGCTGTTCCTGCTCGTGGTGATGGCGCAGCGCGGCAGCAGCTGGCGGCAGCACGAGCGGGCCAAGCTCTATCACATCATCGAGATCATCGGCCGCTGGTCGATGCTCGACGTGTTCGTGGTGTCGCTGCTGACCGGGCTGGTGCAGATCCAGGGCTTCGCGGTGATCACCGCGGGCGTGGGCATCGCGGCCTTCGGCTCGGTGGTGGTGCTGACCATGCTGGCCTCGCTGAGCTTCGATCCGAAGCTCACCTGGGACAGCCGGCAGGCACAGGCGATGCAAGAGAGTTTCGAGAACAGGGAAGAACAAGCAGCATGAGTGAAGAAGACCAACCGCAAGACCGACCGGCGCCGTCCGCGCCGCCATTGCCGAGGCCGCAGGTCAAGCGCCGCCGCGAGTGGCTGCCCTCGCTGATCTGGCTGATCCCGATCGTGGCCGCGCTGGTGGGCGTGATGCTGGTGGCGCGCATCCTGATGGAGCGCGGCCCCGAGATCGTGCTGACCTTCAAGACCGCCGAGGGTCTCGAGGCCGGCAAGACCGCCGTCAAGTACAAGGACGTGCAGATCGGCCTGGTGCAGAGCCTGCGCCTGGCGCGCGACCGTTCGCACGTGCGCGTGCTGGTGCAGCTCAACAAGGAGGCCGAAGGCTTCACCTCCGAGGACTCGCGCTTCTGGGTGGTGCGGCCGCGGCTCGACACCTCGGGCATCTCGGGCCTGAACACGCTGCTGTCGGGCGCCTACATCGGCGCCGACGCCGGCGTGTCGAAGGAGAGCGCAGGCGAGTTCAAGGGCCTGGAAACGCCGCCCATCGTCACGCGCGACGACTCGGGCCAGCAGTTCCTGCTGCGCGCCGCCGACATCGGCTCGCTCGACGTCGGCTCGCCCGTGTACTTCCGCCGCATCAAGGTGGGGCAGGTGGCGGCCTACGAGCTCGACGGCGACGGCCGCGGCGTGACGCTGCGCGTGTTCGTCAACGCGCCCTACGACAAGTTCGTGGGCGTCAATTCGCGCTTCTGGCAGGCCAGCGGCATCGACGCGCAACTCAGTGCCAGCGGCTTCACGCTGCGCACCCAGTCGCTCGCGACCATCCTGCTCGGCGGCATCGCGTTCCAGGCGCCCGACGACGCCATGGGCCCGCTCGCGAAGGAGAACACCGCCTTCATGCTCGCGCCCGACGAGGTCACGGCGATGAAGGAGCCCGACGGCCCCTCGCAGACGCTGCTGATGTATTTCAACCAGTCGCTGCGCGGCCTGGTGCCGGGCGCGCCGGTCGATTTCCGCGGCGTGGTGATCGGCGAGGTCAAGTCGATCGGCGTGGAGTTCGACCGCGCCGAGCGCGAGTTCCGCATGCCGGTGCTGGTGCAGATCTATCCCGACCGGCTGCGCCGCCGCAGCGTCGATCGCACCGACGAGAAGGAGCCGCGCTTCTCGCAGCAGGAGCGCCTGCGCTTCCTCACCGAGAAGGGCCTGCGCGCGCAATTGCGCAACGGCAACCTGATCACGGGCTCGGTCTATGTCGCGCTCGACTTCTTCCCGAAGGCGCCGCCCGCGAAGATCGACCTGACGAAGAGCCCGATCGAGCTGCCGACCATGGCCAACAGCCTCGACGAGATCCAGTCGCAGGTGCAGGAGATCGCGAGCAAGCTCAACAAGGTGCCCTACGAGCAGATCGCGCAGGACCTGCGCACCACGCTGGCCACGCTCAACAAGACGCTGACCGCCGCCGAGCAGACGGTGAACCGCATCAACAACGACGTGACACCCGAGCTGGCCGCCGCCATGAAGGACGTGCGCAAGACCGTGAACTCGGCCGAGCGCACGCTGGCCGACGACTCGCCGCTGCAGCAGGACACGCGCCAGATGCTGCAGGAGCTCACGCGCGCCGCCGGTTCGGTGCGCGTGCTGACCGACTACCTCGAACGCCATCCCGAATCGCTGCTGCGCGGCAAACCGGACGACAAGAAATGACGAAGCACAGCAGAACCTTCCTCGCCGGCATCGCGTTGCTGGCCGCGCTCGCGGCAGGTTGCGCGAGCAAGCCCGACAGCTACTACACGCTGGCCAGCAGCGTGCCCGCGGACCAGGTCGCCGCGCCCGCCGCCAGCGGCACCGTGCCGCTGGCCATCGAGCTCGCACCCGTGGCCGTGCCCGAGCGGCTGGCGCGGCCGCAGATGGTGGTGCGCAAGCCCGGCGGCAGCGTGCAGGTCGAGGTGCTCGAGCAGCACCGCTGGGCCTCGTCGTTCGAGAACGAGCTGCGCGACGCGCTGGCCAGCGGCATCGCCACGCGCCTGGGCGCGCTCGATGTCAGCAAGGGCGGCCGCCCCAACGTGCAGCCGGTGTGGCGCATCGCGGCGCAGCTCAAGCAGTTCGACGCCGTCGACGGCGGCCGTGTCGAAGCGGCCTTCAGCTGGACCCTGCGGCGCGCCGACGAGCCGCGCACGCTGGTGTGCAGCTTCGAGGCCGGTGAACCGGTGGGCACCGGCATGGACGCGGTGGCGCAGGGCGCCCAGCGCGTGACCGCCGCCGTGGCCGCGGCGATGGCGCGCAGCGTGGCCGCGGCGCGCGCGAATCCGTCGGCGACCGCCTGCGCCATTTGAACGTGGCCGTTGCGCGTTAGCCGCGCGGCAGGGTGGGCGCGGCGGATGAAGCTCTGGACTGCGTGATGCCAGGAAGAAGCGGAGACCAGCGATGACACAGATCGGCAAGACGCCCTGCGACGACACGCTGATCCGGCACGGCACCGGCCCCGTCGACGACACCGGCTGCCCCGAGGCCTCACGGCCCTGGGTGCTGGCCGCGGCCATCGTCGGCTCGAGCATGGCCTTCATCGACGGCACCGTCGTCAACGTCGCGCTGCCCGCGATCCAGGCCGACCTGCGCGCCACCGCCTTCCAGGCGCAGTGGGTGGTCGAGTCCTATGCCTTGCTGCTGGCCGCGCTGCTGCTGGTGGGCGGCGCGCTCGGCGACCACTTCGGGCGCCGCCGCGTGTTCGCGATCGGCGTCGCGCTCTTCGCGCTCTCGTCGGTGGCCTGCGCGCTCGCGGCCAGCGTGCAGCAGCTGATCGCCGCGCGCGCGGTGCAGGGCATCGGCGGCGCGCTGCTGGTGCCGGGCAGCCTGGCGCTGATCAGCGCGGCCTTTTCCGAGAAGGCGCGCGGCAAGGCCATCGGCACCTGGTCGGGCTTCAGCGGCATCACGGCCGCCGTGGGGCCGGTGCTCGGCGGCTTCCTGGTCGATCACTTCTCGTGGACCTGGGCCTTCCTGGTCAACGTGCCGATGGCGCTGCTGGTGCTGTGGATCTGCTGGCGCCACGTGCCCGAGAGCCGCGGCGCCTCGGCCGGCGGCGGCCTCGATCCCTGGGGCGCGCTGCTGGCCACGGCCGGGCTCGGCGGCATCGTCTATGCGTTCATCGAGGCGCCCACGCAGGGCTGGACCTCGGCGGCCGTGCTCGCGGCGCTGGCCCTCGGCCTCGCGGGCAGCGCGGGCTTCGTCGCCATCGAGCGGCGCGTGCGCGCGCCGATGCTGCCGCTCTCGCTGCTGCGCATCGGCAACTTCAGCGGCGCCAACCTGCTGACCCTGCTGCTCTATGCGGCGCTCGGCGGCGGGCTCTATTTCTTCCCGCTCAACCTGATCCAGGTGCAGGGCTGGTCGGCCACGGCGGCCGGCGCGGCGCTGCTGCCCTTCATCCTCATCATGTTCGCGCTCTCGGGCTGGGCCGGCCAGCTGGTCGACCGCTTCGGGCCGCGGCTGCCGCTGGTGATCGGGCCCGCGATCGCGGCCGTGGGCTTCGCGCTGTTCGCGCTGCCCGGCGTGGACGCGAGCTACTGGAGCGGCTTCCTGCCGGCCGTGGTGGTGCTGGGCCTGGGCATGACGGTGACCGTGGCGCCGCTCACCACCACCGTGATGAACGCGGTCGGCCCCGAGCTCGCGGGCGTGGCCTCGGGCGTGAACAACGCGGTCTCGCGCGCGGCCGCGGTGCTGGCCATCGCGGTCTTCGGCGCGATCATGGCCCGGGCCTTCGACGCGGCGCTGGCCGAGCGGCTCCAGGCCGCGGGCGCCTCGGCGCAGGTGACGGTCTTCTTCGAAGGCGAGCGCGCCAGGCTCGCCGGCGCCGCCATGCCGCCGGGCGTGGATGCGGCCACGGCCGAGGCCCTGCGGCGCGCGGTGGCCGAAGCCTTCGTCGCGGGCTTCCGCTGGGTGATGCTGCTGAGCGCCGGGCTGGCGCTGCTCAGCGCGGCGAGTGCGTGGCGCATGATCGGCGGCAAGGGCGCGACTCAGGTCGGCTGAAGCCCCGGACGCGTCGCCAAGGGCTGGGCCTCAAGCCGTCGGCCTGCGCTCAGGCGCCGCGGCGTCGCTGAGCAGGGTATCGAGCTCGGCCCAGAGCGGATCGCACTGGCCGGCCCTGTAGGCGGCGGCCTTGAAGGTGGCGTGCTCGCCGCGGTAGGTCTCCCACAGGTCGCGATGGCCATCGGCCACGCAGGCGCGCACGTTGGCCAGTCGGTCGGCGGCCTTCACGGTCAGCGCGAGTTCCTGTTCGCCCTTCACATGCGACATGGCGGCATAGGTCCGGGCCTTGCGCTCCTTGCGGTTGGCACCGGGCGCGTCGCTCAGCAGTGCCACGCAACCCGCCACCAGCGTGCCGAAGCGTTCGGCGATGTCGGCCACGGTGGCGTCGGTGTCTTCCACCACGTCGTGCAGGTAGCCCACGACCTGCGCCTGTTCCCCATATGGCCGCAGCAGCGCGACCACTGCATCGAGGTGGTGGACGTAGGGGTGCACGCCGTACTTCTGGTCGCCGTGCATCTGGATGGCGTAGCTTCTCGCGGCGTCGGGGGAGGTCTCTGGGGTCATGCGGACAACCCTAGCGGGTCGTGTGTTCCGTGGCAATGGTGAGGGGGCCGTGTTGTCGTAGGCCGGGGGCGAGCGCGCGCCGACGGGGTACTCCCCTCCGCGAATGTCCCCCGCCTTCGGCTCCTCCTTTATTTCGCTGCGGGGAGTACCCCGCCGACGCGCGCCAGACGCGCAGCAGTTGATCGGCCGGCATCACCGCAGCGCCCACGTGCACAGGGCAGCGGGTGCTTCCCGCAGCGAAATCAAGGAGGAGGCCGAAGGCCGGGGGACATTCGCGGAGGGAAGTACCCGCTGTCCTGTGCACGCGCCCCCAGCGCCCCCAAAACCCGCCGTTTACGAAGGAAAACACCTACCGAATCAACATTGCAACGCCATTGGTGTATCGATACAGTAAATCGTTCCACCAAACGGGCGTTCGACCCCACAGGAGACAAGCCATGACCTCGATTTCACGCCGCCGCTTCGTCCAGTCATCGTCGGCCCTGCCGCTCGCGATGGCGGCCGCCGGCACGGGATTCACGCCCTTCGTCGCCGCGCAGGACAAGAAGACCGTCGCGCTGCGCCTGTCGTCCTCGCACGTCGCCGACCTCAACTCCTCGCACTTCGCGTGGAACCAGCTCATGCAGGTCAACCTCAAGAAGGCCGTCGGCGAGCGCATCCGCATCGACTACTTCCCCAACAACCAGCTCGGCAAGGAAAGCGACGTCGTCCAGCAGGTCAAGGTCGGCTCCATCGACATGATGCTCACCGGCTCCTCGATCTGGGCCACCGTCACGCCGCAGTTCGGCATGCTCGACCTCGGCTACCTGTTCGACAGCTACGAGCACGTCGCCAAGGCCCTTGACGGCGGCGTCGGCGCCAAGCTCAACGACATGCTCGTCAAGAGCACCGGCTGCCAGGTCATCACCTGGGGCCAGCACTACGGCGCGCGCAACGTCTACACCAAGCAGCCCGTGAAGTCGCTGGCCGAGGTGAAGAACGTCAAGCTGCGGGTGCTGCCCACGCCCGCCTTCATCGAGACCTTCAAGATCATGGGCGCCATCCCCACGCCCATCTCCTTCGGCGAGCTCTACATGGCCGCGCAGACCGGCGTCGTCGACGGCTTCGAGCACGATGCCGCCACCGTGCTTGCGAGCAAGCTCAACGAGGTCGTCAAGCACTGCTGGATGACCGAGCACCTGTTCAGCCCCATGGTCTGCATCGCCGGGCGTCGCGCCATGGACCGCATTCCGACCGACCTACGCCCGGCCTTCCTCAAGGCCGCGGCCGAATCGACCGCGCAGCAGCGCCAGATCGGCGCCGAGAAAGGGCAGGGCGCCATCGAGGAACTCAAGAAGCTGGGCCTGAGCTTCACGCCCATGGCGAAGAACGAGCGCGACCAGGTGCGCAAGGAGATGGAGGCCAGGCTCTGGTCGGCCTTCGCCAAGCAGTATCCCGAGACCGGGCCGCTGTTCGCCGCCATCAACGCCGCCCGCGCCTGACCGGCATGTCCAGCGTCCTGCCTCCGATGGCTCCGGTCACGCCCGCCGTCCTGCCGCCCCTGTCGCCGCTGCCGGCCGCGGGCCACGGCCACGATCCGCGCGCCCTGGGCTTCAGCACCGCCCACCGCGCGGGCCGCGGCCTCGCCTGGCTCACGCGCGCCATGGAGAACGTGGCCGGCGTCGTGCTCGCGATCGATGTTCTCATCGTCTTCGTCTCGGTCGTGTTCCGCTATTTCCTGCACGACCCCTTCGACTGGGCCGAGGAGGTCGCGCGCGCGCTGATGGTGATCCAGGTCTTCTTCGGCGCCGCCACCGTGCTCGCGCGCAGCCAGCACGTGGGCGTCGACCTGTTCCGCGGCCTGCTGCCCGCGCGCTGGCAGCCCGCGCTGATCCAGTTCGGCAACTGGATCGTGGTCGGCGTCTCGGCCAGCCTGCTCGCCTCGTCGTGGGAGCTGCTGCTCGACGCCTACAACATGACCACGCCGATCGGCCTGCCGCAGTGGATCTACGTCTACCCGGTGGTCATCGGCAGCCTGTTCATGACCTTGTTCGGCCTCGCCAACGCCGTCAACGGACCGGCCCGGCGCGTGTGGAGCACCCTGGCCGTCGGCATCGCGCTCACCGCCGCCGTCGTGGGCTGGAACACCTTCGTGCCCGGCCACGCCATCGCGCCCTGGATGCTGCTGACCGCCGGCTTCCTCGGCGGCCTCATGCTCGGCGTGCCGATCGCCTTCGTGCTCGCGCTCTCGTCGCTGGTGTTCTTCATGGCCGATCCCTCGCTGCCGATGCTGGTCTATTCGCAGCAGGTCATGGCCGGCACCGACCACTACGTGCTGCTCGCCATTCCCTTCTTCGTGCTGGCCGGCCTGCTGATGGAATCCAACGGCATGTCCTCGCGGCTGATCGAGCTGCTGCTGCGCATGTTCGGCCGCCTGCGCGGCGGCCTCGGCCTCATCACCATCACGGCCACCGCCTTCTTCTCGGGTGTCTCGGGCTCCAAGCTGGCCGACATCGCCGCGGTCGGCGGCATCATCATGCCAGCCGTGCGCAAGACCAAGCAGGATCCGAACGAGACCGCCGGCCTGCTGGCCTGCACCGCCGTGATGGCCGAGACCATCCCGCCGTGCATCAACATGATCATCATGGGCTTCGTCGCCAACATCTCGATCGCCGGGCTGTTCATGGCCGGCCTCGTGCCCGCCGTGGTGCTCGCGCTCTCGCTGGCCGCGGTCACCATCTACGTCGGCGCGCGCATCGACCCCGACCAGGCCTTCGACGTGCGCACGCCCATGTTGCGCCTGCTCGGCGGCGCGCTGGTCGCGCTGGTGATGGTGGCGATGATCGGCAAGGGCGTGACCTCGGGCGTCGCGACCTCGACCGAGGTCTCGTCCTTCGCCGTGGTCTACGCGCTGGTGGTGGGCTGGCTGGCCTTCCGCGAGCTCACCTGGTCGTCGGTGGCGCGCCTGTTCGTGCGCTCGGCCTCGATGGCCGGCAGCATCCTGTTCATCGTGGCGGCCGCGTCCAGCCTTTCGTTTGCGCTGACAATCCAGCAGATCCCGCAGTACCTGTCGTCGTTCATGATCGAGTTCGCGCACGCATGGGGCAGCACCATGTTCGTGATGCTCTCGGTGCTGATCATGATCGTGTTCGGCGCCATCCTCGAGGGCGCGCCCGCGCTCATCATCTTCGGGCCGTTGCTGACACCGATCGCGGCGCAGCTGGGCGTCAATCCGCTGCACTTCGGCACCGTGATGGTCATCGCCATGGGCTTCGGCCTGTTCGCGCCGCCGGTGGGCCTGGGCCTGTTCGCCACCTGCGCCATCACCGGCACGCAGGTGAAGGACGTGGCGCGGCCGATGATGAAATACCTCGCGGTGTTGTTCGTCACCCTGGTGCTGCTGGTGCTGGTGCCGGCCTTCTCGGTCTGGCTGCCGACGCGCATGGGGCTGTGACGACGCACGACCGCAGGACCGCGATGAACCCGAAAGGACCCCGAAAACCGTGAGCAGAATCAGCGATGTCGCCCAGCGGGCGGGCGTTTCGACCAGCACCGTGTCGAACGTGTTGAACGGCCGCGTGGACCGCATGGCGGCCGCCACCCTCGAGCGGGTGCAGGACGCCATCCGCGAACTCAAGTACCGGCCCAACACCTCGGCGCGGCAGCTCAAAACCGGCCACACGCCGCTGATCGGCCTGCTGGTGCCGTCGATGGCCAACCCGATGTACGGCTTCATCGCGCGCGAGGTCGAGGCGCTGGCGCAGGAACGCTACGGCTTTCGCATCATGATCGGCAACACCTACCGCGAGAAGGAACGCGAGGCGCGCTTCTTCGAGGACCTGATGGCGCACGGCGTGCGCGGCGTGATCATCATCTCGTCGCTGATCGACGAGCAGCACGTCGAGGCCGCGGCCGAGCGCGGCCTGGTGGTGGTGAGCTACGACCGGCGCGCCACGCCCGGCGAGGCCTCGGTGATCGACCACGTCACGGTCGACAGCTTCGAGTCCTCGCGCATCGCCACCGCGCACCTGATCGAACGGGGCCACCGGCGGCTGGCCTTCGTCACGCCCTCGGGGCGCACCATGAGCCGCAACGAGAAGATCCAGGGCTTTCTCGCGGCCGCCCGCACGGCCGGCCTCGAGGCCAGCGCGCGCGTGGTCGAGGGCCTGCCGGTCGACGAATACGGCGACTCGATGATGAGCGAGCTGGGCCGCACCCAGGCCAGCCAGCTCGCGCAGCTGCCCGAGCGGCCCACCGGCGTGGTCGGCGTCAACGATCTGCTGGCCTACGGCCTGATGGCGGGCTTTCGCGATGCCGGGCTCGCGGTGCCCGACGATGTGTCGGTGGTCGGCATCGACAACGTGTTCCTCTCGACCCTGATGTACCCCGCGATGACCTCGGTGCGCGTGCCGGTGCCCGAGATGGCGCAGGTGATGGTCGAGCGCGTGATGAGCCGCCTGGCCGACGGCGCGCTGCCCGCGGGCGAGTTCCTGTTCGCGCCCACGCTGGTGGCGCGCGACTCGGTGGCGCCGCCGCGCGGCTGAGGCCGCCTTCTTTTTTCTTCCTGCCTTAACCATGACCACGGTTTTCGTCAGCCATCCCCAGAGCAAGCTCGCCCACTACTTCGGCGAGCACGCCAGCAACGCGCTGCGCGCCTTCGCGCAGGTGCGCTTCAACCCCGAGGACCGCGATCTCTCGTCGCACGAGATCGCCGAACTGGCGCGCGACTGCGACGCCATCGTCTCCTACCGCCAGACCGTGGGCGACGAGGCGCTGTTCGCCGCGCTGCCCAAGCTGCAGGCCTTCGTGCGCTGCGCCATCGACATCCGCAACGTCGACCTCGCCGCCGCCAGCCGCCACGGCGTGCTGGTGACGCAGGCCAGCGCGGGCTTCATCGCCTCGGTGTCCGAATGGATCGTGGGCGCGATGATCGACCTCGCGCGCGGCATCAGCGTCTCGACCGCGCTCTACCACGCGGGCCTGCCGGTGCCGCCTGCCATGGGCCGCGAGCTGCGCGGCGCCACGCTCGGCGTGATCGGCTACGGCCAGATCGCGCGCTACCTCTGCACCGTCGCGCAGGCGCTCGGCATGCGCGTGGTGGTGCACGATCCCTTCGCGGCGGTGGCGCAGCCCGGCATCGCGCAGGCCGGCTTCGGCGAGCTGCTCGCCCAGTCCGACTTCGTGGTGTGTCTCGCGGCGGCCACCGAAGACACCGAGAACCTCATGAACGCCACCGCCTTCGCGGCGATGCGGCCGGGGGCCTTCTTCATCAATGCCGCGCGCGGCAACCTGGTCGACGAGGACGCGCTGGTCGCCGCGCTCGACGCCGGCACGATCGCGGGCTGCGCGCTCGACGTGGGCCGCGCGCCCGATCAGATGCCGTCGCCCGCGGTGGCGCGCCATCCGCGCGCGATCGCCACGCCGCACATCGGCGGCCTCACGCCGCCCGCGGTCGAGCACCAGGCGATGGAAACCGTGTCGCAGCTGGCCGAGATTTTCCAGGGCCGGGTGCCGAAGGGCGCGGTGAATGCCGCCGAGGCCCATCGCTGGCGCCAGGCCTTCGGCGTGCCGGCCTGATCCCTTTCCCCATCCACCGAGAGCCCCCATGGAACCGACCCGGAACGCGCGCTATGCCGGCGCCTGCGACTGCCATGTCCACATCTACGAAGACCGCTTCCCGCTGATCCCGAACGTCGCCTGGGTGCCGCCGCATTCGCCGGTGTCGGCCTACCGCGAGCAGGTGCAGCAGCCGCTGGGCATCGAGCGCGCAGTGGTGGTACAGCCCACGGGCTACGGCTTCGACAACCGCTGCACCCTCGATGCGCTGGCGCAGTTCGGCGAGGCGGCGCGCGGCATCGCGCTCTTGGCGCCCGATGCGCCCGACGCCGAGATCGCGCGCCTGCATGCGGGCGGGATGCGCGGCGTGCGCTACATGATGATCGGCGGCGTGCTCAGCTGGGAGTCGCTGCCGGGCATGGCCGCGCGCATGGCCGATGCCGACTGGATGATCAACCTGCAGCTCGACGGTCGCACCATGCCCGAGCACGAGGAGGTGCTCAGGAAGCTGCCGTGCCGGCTGGTGCTCGACCACAACGGCAAGTTCCTCGAACCGGTGGCACCCAGCCATCCCTCGTTCCAGTCGCTGCTGCGCGTGATCGACGCGGGCCGGGTGTGGATCAAGCTCTCGGCACCCTACGAGACCTCGAAGAGCGGCGCGCCCGGCTACGACGACGTGAGCCTGCTCGCGCGCACGCTGGCCGAGACCTTTCCCGAGCGCTGCCTGTGGGCCAGCAACTGGCCGCACCCGGGACGCGATCCGCGCCCCGAGAGCGCGCCGCTGTACGACCTGCTGTTCACGTGGGCCGCGAGCGAGGACACGCGCCGGCGCATCCTGGTCGACAACCCGGCCGCGCTGTACGGGTTCAAGGCCTGACGCGGGCCCCGGGGAGGGCGGATCCGAAGCCCGCCATAATCGGCGCTCCCGTCTTCTTGAACCGCCTCAGGTCAGCCACGCCGCGTCGAAGCCAACCTGCCTCCTGGACTTCGACCCACCCTTGCCGGTGCCGGCGCGCCCGTGTTCGAACGCTACTACCGCGAACTGCTGAACTTCCTGTCCCGCAAGGTGCCGGACCGCGCCACCGCGGCCGACCTCGCGCAGGAGAGCTATGCACGCGTCTACGAGGCGCAGCGCGCGGGCAGCGTGGTGCGCGATCCGCGCGCGCTGCTCTACCGGGTCGCGCGCAACCTCGTCACCGACCATCACCGGCGCAACAGCGTGCGCGCCGGGCTGGCGGAGGCCGAGGCCGAGGAGGGCCTGGGCGAGCCCGACGACTGCATGGGCCCCGCGAGCCTCGAGCCCGACGCGGCGCTGGCCTCGAGCCAGGGCCTGGCCGCGATGATCGCCGCGATCGACGGCCTGCCGCCGCGCTGCCGCGAGGCCTTCGTGCTCTACAAGTTCGACGGGCTCTCGTATGCCGAGGTCGCCGAGCGCATGGGCATCTCGACGCGCACGGTCGAGATGCAGCTGCGCATCGCGATGGCGGCCTGCTGGGACTGTCTGGAGCGCGACGGGAAATGAAACAAGCAGCCACGATGAACCGAAGACAGACCGCGTCCTACAGGGTTGGCGCCCGTTCGTGCGTCTCCATCTCCAGGGACACCCTCGCCACATGAATTCGACGCCACCACCGGAAGACGCATCGCGCCTGCGAGAGGAGGTGCTCGACTGGTTCGTGCGCCGCCAGCGCGAGGGCTGGAGCGCCAGCGAGGAGCGCGCGTTCCAGGGCTGGCTGGTGGCCGATCCGCGCCGCGCCGAGGCCTGGCGCGCGTGGGAATCGCGCTGGCGGGCCGTCGACGCGATCCCGGCGGCGACCGTGACCGGCTGGCGCGAAGGCTTCGCGGGCCGCGCGGCCACGCCCACGCGACGCGGCTTCATGAGGCCGGCGCTGGCGCTGGCCGCCACCGGCATGGCCGTCGGCGCCGGCTACCTGGGCTGGCGCGAGTTGCAGGCGCAGCCGGTGTTCGTGCAGGCCTTCGCCACGCGGCGCGGCCAGCAGCTCGACCTGCCGCTGCCCGACGGCACGCGCCTGCGGCTCGACACCGCGACCCGCATCGAGGTGCAGCTGTTCCGCGACCGGCGCGAGGTGCGGCTGCTCGAGGGACAGGCGGTGTTCGCCGTGCAGTCCGACGCCGAGCGGCCGTTCTCGGTGCTGGCCGGGCCGCTGGAGGTGCGCGTGGTCGGCACCCGTTTCGCGGTGCGCCACACGCCGGGGATCGACGGCGCGGACGGCACGCGGGTGTCGGTGGACGAGGGCCGGGTGCGGGTGGCGCGGCGCGAGCGCACGCGGGACGGTGCCTGGGCCGCGCCCTCGGCCGCGAGCCTGCGCGAGGCGGTGTTCCTGGTCGCCGGCCAGCAGCTCGAGAGCGATGCCCGGGGCCTGCTCGGCCCGGTGGCGGCGGTGCCGGGCGAGGGCATCGCGCCCTGGCGCGAGCACCGGCTGAGCTTCGTCGACACGCCGCTGGGCCGCGCGCTGTCCGAGCTCGAGCGCTACGGCCCCACCGGCCTGGTGGTGAACGATCCGGCCGTGGCAGCGCTGCGGCTGACCGGCACCTTCGACCCGCGCGATCCGCGCACCCTGCGCCGCGCGCTGCCGAGCGCCTTGCCGGTGCGGCTGAAGGAGGCGGGCGCGGTCGCCGAGCTGGTCGCCGCGCACTGAGAGAAAGAGCGGCGCCGCCGGGCACCGGAAAAAATTTTCGGCGGGACTACGGTATTTCCCGCGCTTCGTGCGTCAACCCAGATGAGAACCATTTGTATTCAAAGTCTGGAAACGTAGATGAACCGCTTGACATCGAAGCCGGCACCGCTGGCCCTGGCCCTGGCGCTCGCGCTGGCCCACCTGACCGCATCGGCCCAGGCGCTGCCGGCCGACCCGGTGCCGATCCGCATCGCGGCCCAGCCGCTGGCCGAGGCGCTCAACGACTGGGCGCGGCAGACCGGCGTGCAGCTCGTGGTGCAGCAGGGCCTGGTGGCGGGCAAGACCGCGCCGGCGGTCGCGGGCCGGCTCGCGCCGCGCCAGGCGCTCGACCAGTTGCTGGCCGGCAGCGGCCTGGCGGCCAGCGTGGAGGGCAACGCCGTGGTCATCCGCACCCTGGTGCCGGGCGCTTCCAATGCGTCGCTGCCGGCGGTCACCGTGCAGGCCGAGGGCGAGCAGAGCGCCACCAGCCGCGTGCAGGGCTACGTGGCCCGGCGCAGCGCCACCGGGACAAAGACCGACACGCCGATCATCGAGACGCCGCAGTCGATCTCGGTGATCACGGCCGACCGCATCGAGGCCATGGGCGCCACCAACCTCAAGGATGCGCTGGGCTACACGCCGGGCGTGTCGACCACCACCTACGGCGCCGACTCGCGCTACGACTGGATCTCGCTGCGCGGCTTCGATGCCTACTCGCCGGGCTTCTACCTCGACGGCCTGCCGCTGCGCAACAACGGCACCTGGGGCGTGTGGCGCACCGAGAACTACGGCTCCGAGCGCATCGAACTGCTGCGCGGCCCGTCGTCGGTGCTCTACGGCATGAGCGGCCCGGGCGGGGTGGTCAACGTGGTCAGCAAGCGGCCCACGGCCGAGCCGGTGCGCGAGCTGCAGGTGCAGTTCGGCGACAACGCGCGGCGCCAGATCGCGGGCGACTTCGCGGGCCAGCTCGATGCCGAGGGCAAGCTGCTCTACCGCATCACCGGCGTGCTGCGCGATGCGCAGCTGCCGGCCGCGAAGGAGGCCGACGACCACGGCTACATCGCGCCCTCGCTGACCTGGAAGCCCTCGGCCGACACCAGCCTCACCCTGCTGTCGATGTTCACCCGCACGCGCGGTGGCGTCTACACGCGCGCGCGGCCCACCATCGGTTCGCTCGAGCCCACCGCGATCGGCACCTACATCCCGTCGAAGCTGTTCACCGGTGAGCCTGGCTTCGACCAGTTCAACCAGGACCAGCGGATGATCGGCTACCAGTTCGAGCATCGCATCGACGGCACCTTCACCGTGCGGCAGAACGCGCGCTACGCGGCGCAGAAGCTCGACTACCGCGGCGTGCAGGCCTCGGGCTTCGTGAGCCTGAACCCCGACGACGCCAACGACATCGCCAACTTCACGCAGCTCTCGCGCAGCGTGTTCGGCAGCCGCGAGAACATCGGCGCGGTGGCGCTCGACAACCAGCTGCAGGCCGATTTCCGCACCGGCGACGTGACGCACAAGCTGCTGGTGGGACTGGACTACCAGCGCACCCGCATCGACCAGGTCACCTTCAGCGGCGGCAGCGCGCCGCCGCTGAACATCCACGCGCCGGTCCATGGCGGTGCCTACGACATCCCGGCGCCGTACTTCGACGGCATCACGCGGCTGAACCAGACCGGCCTCTACCTGCAGGACCAGATCAAGTGGGGCGAGCGCTGGTCGCTGACCCTGGGCGGGCGCTACGACGATGCCGAGAGCTCGGTATTCAGCCGCCTCGACGGCTCGACCCAGCGCATGCGCGACCACAAGTTCACCAGCCGCGCCGGCCTGGTCTACCTGCACCCGAGCGGCTGGGCGCCGTACCTGAGCTACACCGAGTCGTTCGCACCCACCGCCACCATCGACCCGGTGTCGGGCAACCCCTTCAAGCCCGAGGGCGGCAAGCAATACGAAGCCGGCGTGCGCTACCAGCCGCCCGGCGGCAAGGCGCTCTACAGCGCCGCCGTCTTCGATCTGAAGCGCAACAACTACATCAGCTACGACGCCGACTTCGTGCCCAAGCAGACCGGCGAGATCTCGGTGCGCGGCCTCGAGCTCGAGGCCACGGCCGAACTGGTGCCGCGGCTGAACTTCACGGCCTCGTATGCCTACACGCCGCGCGCCATCGTCACGGCCAGCGCCAACAGCGCCGAGATCGGCAAGCAGGCCACTGCGGTGCCGCGCCACCGCTTCGCGGTCTGGGCCGACTACCGCTTCGCCAACGGCGTGAAGCTGGGCCTGGGCGCGCGCTACACCGGCACCAACTACGGCGACGGCGAATCCACCGCGCCGACCAAGGTGCCGGCGGTGACCGTGTTCGACGCCATGGTCGGCTACGACATCGACCGCTGGAGCCTCGCGCTCAACCTGCGCAACCTCACCAACAAGACCTACTTCGCGAACTGCGGCTACGTGGCCTGCTACTACGGCTACCCGCGCACCGCGGTGGCCACGGCCACCTACCGCTGGTAGGGCTCAGGAGCGCGGCATCAGCTCGTAGAAGTCGAAGCCGTTGCTGCGCCCGCCGAGGCAGCCGGCCAGCGTGTCCTCGACCTTGCGCCACAGCGCGAGCCGGTTGCGCCACTTGCGCACGCTGTGGCCCTCGTCGGGAAAGCTCAGGAAGTCCACCGGCCGGCCGAGCCGGCGCAGCTCGGCCACCACGTCGTCGGAATCCTGGCGCAGCACGCGCACGTCGTTGGCGCCGTGGATCACCAGCAGCGGCGCCTCGATGCGGTCGAGCCGCGACACCGGCGAATCGCGCAGCATGCGCGCGCGTTCCTCGGGCTGGTTCACGTCGCCGAAGAAGCGCGCGAAGTAGTGGCGGTTGCGCCAGAACGGCGGCCAGTTCTCGATCACGCGCGGCCAGTTGGCCACGCCGACGATGTCGATGCCGCAGCGGTAGCCGTGCGGCTTGCGGATCAGCTGCGCGAGCACCGAGAAGCCGCCGAAGCTCGCGCCCAGCACCGCCATGCGCCGCGGATCGGCCACGCCCTGGTCGATGGCCCACTGCGCGGCCTCGGCGATGTCCTGCTGCAATCGGCCGCTGGTCTCGCCCGCGCCGGCCAGCATGAAGGCGCGGCCGTAGCCGCCCGAGCCGCGGTAGTTGACCTGCAGCACCGCATAGCCGCGGTTGGTGAGCATCTGCACGGTGTTGAAGCCCGCGGGCAGCCAGCTGTCGCGGATCCAGGGCCCGCCGTGGATGTAGACCACCAGCGGCACCGGGCCCCGCACGCCGCGCGGGCGCGCGAGGTAGCCGTGGACCTGCAGGCCGTCGGAGGCCTTGAACGCGAAGGGCTCGGTCGGCGAGAAGAAGTCGTCGCCGTTCTCGCGCGGCGCCGGGGTGAGGCGCGCCAGCGCCTGGCTGTCGCGGTCGAGCAGCAGTTCGACCGCGCCGGTCTCGGTGACGGCGCGCAGCACCATGCGCCGCTGGCCGAGCGTGCTGCTCTGCGGGCGCGCGATCACGGGGTCGGCGGCGAGCCAGCCGCGCTCGCGCGCGAGCTTCATGGCGGCGGTCACCTCCGCGTCGAGCGTGGCGTCGAGGTAGCGGATGCGCGGGCGGTCGGGCTCGGAGGTCCAGGCCTGCGGCGCGCCTTCGTTCGGCGGGAAGTAGACGGCCCCGAGGTCGACCTGCGCGTCCTCGGCCAGCACCTTCTCGGCGCCGGTGGCGAGGTCGGCCTCGACCAGCGCCAGCTTGTCGCGCCCGATGTTGCCGAGCGCCCAGAGCCGGCCGCCTTCGCGGTCGATGCGCAGCGGCGCGTAGGCATCGAAGGCCTCGATGGTCTTGAAGGGGCGCCAGCTGCCGTCGGCCTGGCGCAGTTCCATCCGCAGGTCGGAGCCGTCGGCGCTGCCGAGCTGGCGCGTGCGCGCGGCCAGCTCGCGCCGGGTGTCGATGTACCAGGCGACCACGCGGCTGCCGGGCTCGCCGCGCGCCACTTCGCGCACGCTGCGGGTGCGCGGGTCGGCCTCGAACAGGTCGAGGCTGGTGCGGTCGTTGCGGTTGCTCGCGAAGTAGAAGTTCGGGCTGCCGGGCGCGCCGCCGATGACGCCGGTCGAGCGCACGCCGGGCCAGGGCGTCACGGCCCAAGGCCTGGCCTCGGGCGACTGGCTGTCGAGCACGAAGATCTGCGTGTTCTCGTCGCCGCTCGCATCCTTGAGGTAGGCGATGTGGCGGCTGTCGGGCAGCCATGTGTAGGCGGACGCGTTCGCCAACGTGCCGGTAGCAAAACTGCGCGTGCTGGCCGACTGCACCGTGGCTGCATCGTCGCTGTCGCGCACGGCGAGGCCCACGTCGGTGCCCACGGTCTGCACCCACAGCAGCTGGCGGCCGTCGGGCGACAGCACGTGGCCGCCGACCGTGTCGACATTGGCGACGAAGCGGCGCATCGGCACCAGCGGCGGCAGCGTGCGGTCCTGGCTGGCCTGGGCCAGCACCGGATGGGTGGGCGCGGTGGCGCAGCCGGACAGCAGCAAGGCGCCGGCGGCGCAGGCCAGGGCGAGCAAGGCGGTGGGGCGAAAGTCGCGAGGCATGGTTGCGGTTCCTGGAGAAGCGGCCGCCGATTGTGCGAAGCCCGACCTTGGGCCAAGCCAAAGAGGGCGCGCCCCGTCTTTGGCTGCGCCCAAGGTCCGCGCGCGCACAATCGCCGCGTGCACATCCTGCTGATCGAAGACGACCTCGACCTGGGCCGCGCGCTGCAGGCCGCGCTCAAGGTGGACGGCCTCACGAGCGAATGGCTGCGCCGCGCGCGCGACGCGCCGCGCCTGCCCGACGCGGCCGTGTTCGACTGCGTGCTGCTCGACCTCTCGCTGCCCGACGGCAACGGCTTCGAGCTGCTGGCACGCTGGCGCGGCGAGGGCGGCACGGTGCCGGTGATCGTGATCACCGCGCGCTCGGCGGTCGAGGACCGGCTGGCCGGCCTCGACGGCGGCGCCGACGACTTCGTCATCAAGCCCTTCGCCACCGCCGAGCTGATCTCGCGCATCCGCGCGGTGCTGCGGCGCTCGGCACGCCAGGCCAGCGAGGTCTGGACGCTGGGACCGCTGTCGATCGCGCCGCGGCGCCACCAGGCCACGCTGGCGGGCAGCGCGCTCGAGCTGTCGCCGCGCGAGTTCAGGCTGCTGCTCGAACTGGCGCGCGAGCCCGGCGCGGTGGTCGCCAAGGGCGTGCTCGCGCAGCGGCTCGAACCGCTGGGCGAGCCGCTGGACTTCGCGGCGGTGGAGGTACATGTGTCGAACCTGCGGCGCAAGATCGGCGCCACGCGCGTGCACACGGTGCGCGGCGTGGGCTACATGCTGACGCCATGAGCCGTCCGTCCATCGCCTGGCCCGGCCCCAGCATCGGCCGGCGCGTGCTGGCCGCGATGCTGCTCGCCTTCGTCGGCGTCTGGCTGATGCTGCTGGCCTATTTCTACGTCGAGTTCCGCCAGGCGCTCGCGGTCGACCAGGGGCTGAAGAAGCTGGGCCGCGCGATGAGCGCCTCGCTGCGCCAGGTCGACAGCGACGCGCAGGCGGTGGACGTGATGCGTTCCACCGCGACCCTGCTCAGGACCCTGCGCATCAGCGGCAATCCGGGCGGCAGCGTGTGGATGGAACTGCGCCGGCGCGACGATGGCGCGGTGCTCTACCGCTCGGCCGCGCTCGGCGACCGGGTGCTCGATGCGCCGGCGCCGCAGGTGATCGAGCGCGACTTCGACGGCATCTCGTACTGGGTCCATGGCAGCGAGGCCGGCCGCTGGCGGCTGCAGCTCGCCGAGCCGCGCATCACGGGCCGGTGGATCCTCGAGCGCAACGCCACGCGCCTGCTGCCCTACCTGCTGCTGGCCTTTCCGATCGTGCTGCTGCCGGTGTGGCTGGCGGTGCGGCTCGGGCTGCGGCCGCTGCAGCGGCTGGCCGACCTGATCGCGCGGCGCGGCGGCAGCGACCTGTCGCCGATCGGCTACGACCCGCCCCAGGCCGAGCTCAAGCCGCTGACCTCGGCGCTCGAGCGCATGCTGCGCCAGCTGCGCGACAAGCTCACGCAGGAGCGCGCCTTCGTGCACGACGCGGCGCACGAGTTGCGCACGCCGATGGCGGTGATCGCCGCGCAGGCCCATGCGCTGGCGGGCGCGGCCGATGCCGCCGAGCGCGAGCGCGCGCAGCTGCATCTGGAGCAGGCGATCGCGCGCGCCTCGCACCTCACGCAGCAGCTGCTGGACCTGGCGCTGCTCGACGATGCGCAGCCCTCGGCGCCGAAGCGCGTCGACGTGGCGCAGTTCGCGCGCGGGTTGCTCGCGCAGGCGGCGCCGCAGGCCATGGCGCGCGGCATCGAGCTGGCGCTCGAGGCGCCCGACAGCCTGCAGGCCGAGGTCGACGTGCCGGCGCTGCAGTCGGTGCTCGAGAACCTGCTGCACAACGCGATCCGCCATGTGCCCGATGGCGCGCAGGTGGCGATGACGCTGCGTGTGGAAGACGACTGCCTCGCGCTGCTGGTGGCCGACGACGGGCCCGGCATTCCCGCGGCAGAACGCGAGCGGGTGTTCGAGCGCTTCCACCGCGGCGAGGGCGCGCACGAGACGCCGGGCTCGGGCCTCGGCCTCGCGATCGTGAAACAGGCGGTGCATCGCATGGGCGGCGAGGTGGCCATCGTCGAGGGCCTGGCACCGGGGCGCGGCGTGGGTTTCAGCGTCCGGCTGCCGCTTTCCGGGCGCACGAACACTTACGGCTGAAGGGCTTCGCCCGGGTTGACAGCGGCCGCGCGGGGCTTCGATACTGAACTCACTGGTTCATCAACAAAGCTCCAAGGAGATGCCCATGCAAAGGATCGTTCCCTGCCTCTGGTTCGACGGCAACGGCGAGGACGCATTGAAGTTCTACAGCGCGATCTTCCCGAACTCGCGCGTGACCGACACCCTGCTGTGGGGCGACGTCAATCCGGCCAAGAAGGGCTCGCTGCTCACCGCCACCTTCGAGCTCGACGGCCAGGCGTTCATGGTGCTCAACGGCGGCCCCGAGTACAAGTTCACTCCGGCCATCTCGATGTACGTGCGGTGCGAGACCCAGGCCGAGGTCGACCGCTACTGGGACAGGCTGCTCGAGGGCGGCGGCCAGCCGGTGCAGTGCGGCTGGCTCACCGACCGCTTCGGCGTCTCGTGGCAGGTCGCGCCCGACGAGATCATCCGGATGTTCCAGGACAAGGATCCGGCCAAGGCGAAGCGCGCGATGGAGGCGATGATGAAGATGGTCAAGCTCGACATCGCCACCGTGAAGAAGGCCTTCGACGGGGCCTGAGCGCTACACCAGCCGGTGGATCGCCTTCTTGCGCCACACCAGCTGGTAGTACGCGGTCTGCAGCAGCAGCATCGCGCCGAAGGTCACCGGGTAGGCGTACCAGATGCCGTCGAGGCCGATGCGGTGGCTCATGAACCAGGCCACCGGCACCTCGAGGCCGAGCAGGCAGGCGATCGAGATCAGCGTGGGCACCAGCACCGAGCCGCTGGCGCGCATGATCCCCGACAGCGCCGAGGCCATGCCGAAGATCACCAGGCTCCACAGCATGATGTGCAGCAGCTCCTGCGCGATCTCGATCACCGGCGCGCTGGTGATGAAGAAGCCCATCAGCGGCCGCGAGAACAGGTAGCCCAGCAGCACCAGGCCGCCGGTGAGCAGCAGGTTCATCATCAGCGCCGTGCGCGCGATGGCGCCGAGGCGGTCGGCGCGGCCGGCGCCGATGGCCTGCGCGCCGAGGATCGAGGCCGTGATCGCGATCGAGATGGCCGGGAACTGCACGTAGGCCACCACCTGGTTGACCGCGCCGTAGGCGGCCGTGGCGCTCGAGCCGTAGCCGTTGACCAGCGACAGCAGCACCACCTCGGCCAGCGCCACCACGATCATCTGCACGCCCGTGGGCACGCCGACCTTGAGCACGGTCTTGAGCAGTTGCGGGTCGATGCGCATGCTGCGCAGGAAGGCCGCGTCGGGCGCGAGCGGGCTGTTGCGCTGGCGCAGCCGCCAGCCCAGCCACAGGGTCGCGACCAGGAACGAGAGCACCGAACCCCAGGCGCCGCTGGTCACGCCGAGCTGCGGCAGTCCGCCCCAGCCGCGGATCAAAGCCGGCGTGACGAGCATGCCGATGGTGGTGGAGATCAGCAGCGTGAGCAGCGGCGTGACGGTGTCGCCCACGCCGCGCAGCATCGCGGTCGAGATCAGGAACACGAACACGCCGGGCATCGCGATCAGCATGATCCGCGCGTAGCGCGTGGCCTCGGCCAGCACGTCGGGCGGCGTGCCGAGCGCAGCCAGCAGCGGCGTGGTGAAGGCGCCGCCGAACACCGCGATCACCAGGCCCATCAGGATGCCCACGCTCAGCGTGGTGCCGGCCACCGCCTTGGCGCGGGCGACGTCGCGCGCGCCCCAGGCCTGGCCGATCAGCACCGAGGCGCCGGCGCCCAGGCCGATCACGAAGGCGATGAAGAAGAAGAACACCGGAAAGAAGCTCGAGACCGCGGCCAGCGCGGTCACGCCGATCATCTGGCCGATGTAGATGTTGTTGAGCGTGCCCGACAGCGACTGCAGGATGTTGCTCAGCAGCATGGGGGCGAGGAAGAACAGGAAGGTCTTCCACAGGGCGCGCGGCGCGCCCACGGGTGCCACGGGCGTGCCCTGGAGGCCGCTCGGGTTGGGGGCTGTGTCTGTCTTGGCGTTCATTCGTGGGTCCAGCTCGCGCCGGAGAGTTCTTGGAGATGGGCCCGCAGGTCATCGGGCCAGGTCGAAATGTGGTGCTCGAAGCGTTCGCGCTCGAGCGCGAACAGGGCGCGCATGGCTTCCTCGAAGCCGGGCAGGTTGCCGGCCAACGCCGTCATCACGCCGTAGGTGGCTTCCCGCGCCGCGCGTGCGGCATCGCGCCCTGCGTTGACGCGGCGTGCCTCGTCGATCAGCCGGCGCAGCGCGACCGAGGCGCCGCCGGGCTGGCGGCCCAGCCATTCCCACTGCCGCGGCAGCAGCGTGATCTCGCGCGCCACCACGCCGAGCTTGGGGCGGCCGACGCCGCGCGGCGGCTCGCCGGCCGGCGCCGGGGGGGCGCGCAGGTCGAGGTCAATCTGCGCGCCGCTGCGGTCGTCGAACACCAGGTAGGGCGTGTCGTCGGTGCGCGCGCGCAGCGCGGCGACCAGCTCGGCGCGCGAGCCGCGTGCGATGCGGTGGAAGCCGGCGAAGGCGGTCAGGGTGGACGCGGGATCGGCGCAGGCCGGAAGGGAAGAAGTCTCGAGGGTCATGGAGGCGGAGCGGTAATTTACCCGGGCGCAATGAAGAAAGCCTGACTTTTCTTGCGCCCGGCGAATGAGGAAGGCGAGCGGGACGGCGGGCACCGGCGAAGGCTCAGGCGCTCGGGCGCGCCGGGCCGTTGTAGCCCTGCGCGCCGTGGCAGCCGGATTCCTCGGCCCAGAGTTCGAACAGCGCCTCGAGCTCGGCAGCGCGGTCGAAGGCCGGATCGTCGCGCTCCTTCACGCGCGCCAGTTCCTCGAAGGCAAAGGCCTCGGCGCCCAGCGCGATCCAGTCCTGCTGCAGCGCCTTGTTGCGGTGGCTGCGCAGGTTGAGCTCGAAGCGCTGGCGGTTCATCGCGCCCACGATGTCGAGCGCGGCCGCGGCGAATACCCGCCCCGTCGTCAGGTTGCGGATCGCGAACACGCCGGCGGGAAGCGTGCTGTCCTTGTATTGCCGGGTGAGGGCGCGCCGTGATTCCTGGGAAAGTGTCATGGCGCAAATTTTACCCGGGTTAAATTGAATTCATCAATATACCCGGGTAAAAATGGGCGCGCGCATCAAATGCCACGCAGGCGCCGCCAGGCCCGCAGCGCGCGCCGGTTGAAGGCATGGACCAGCCGCCACGGCCGGCTCTGCCGCACGAGCTCCAGCACCCGGTCCTTCCAGGCCTTCCAGCGCGGATACCAGCGCGCGAACAGCGGGATGCGCATCAGCGTGCCCTCGACGAGCTGGAAGATCCGTGCCACCACCGCGGTGCCGGCCAGCTTGGCCGCGACCAGCACCGCCACGCCGCTGCCCGCGTGGCCATGGCTGAACAGGAACAGCGCCAGCACCTTGACCGGCAACAGCAGCAGCACCGGCAGCAGGAAGGCCAGCAGCGCGCCCCAGGGCGGCAGGCCGCGCAGCCAGGCCTCGGCGCGCGCCCACAGCGGCAGCCGGGCCAGCCGCGCCGCGAGCGCGGCCAGCGGTTCCCAGCCCCATTCCTCGAACAGCAGCAAGGGCACCAGGAGCACGGCGAACACCGTCCGTAACAACTTCCCGAAGCGGGACGGCGGCCGGCGCGGGCCTGGGGAGGAGGGGGGTTGCACGGTGGGGAGGTGGGGGCGTGGAGCGGTCGGACAAGTGTCCGCTGCCGGCGGCCGGACGCCATTTTCACTATGGCAAACTCGCGCGCTTCATTCGACCAACGCGACCGGCCGGCCGGTCGCAGCGACAGGGACGCCACTCAGCAATGCAGAAAATCATTCGCCAGCTCGCCGCCGAAATCAAGGTGGGCGAGCATCAGGTGAAGGCCGCCGTCGAACTGCTCGACGGGGGCGCCACGGTTCCATTCATCGCGCGCTACCGCAAGGAAGCCACCGACGGCCTCGACGACACCCAATTGCGAGAACTCGAGGCGCGCCTGAGCTACCTGCGCGAACTCGAGGACCGCCGCGCCGCGGTGGTCAAGGCCATCGACGAGCAGGGCAAGCTCACGCCCGAACTGCGCGCCGCGATCGAACTCGCGCCGACCAAGCAGGAGCTCGAGGACCTCTACCTGCCGTTCAAGCAGAAGCGCCGCACCAAGGGCCAGATCGCGCGCGAGTTCGGCATCGAGCCGCTGGCCGACAAGCTGCTGGCCGACCCCACGCTCGATCCCGCCGTGGAGGCCAAGGCCTTCCTGCAGCCCGCCACCACGCTCGACGACGGCAAGCCCGGGCCCGATTTCTCGACCGTGCCCGCGGTGCTCGACGGCGTGCGCGACATCCTCTCGGAGCGCTGGGCCGAGGACGCCGTGCTGGTGCAGCGCCTGCGCGAATGGCTCTGGAACGAGGGCCTGCTCAAGTCCAGCCTGATGAGCGGCAAGGACGAGAACAACGCCGACGTCGCCAAGTTCCGCGACTACTTCGACTACGACGAGCCGATCGGCCGCGTGCCCTCGCACCGCGCGCTGGCAGTGTTCCGCGGCCGCGCGCTCGATATCCTCGACGCCAAGCTGGTGCTGCCGGTGGAGCCCGAGCCGGGCAAGCCCAGCGTCGCCGAAGGCCGCATCGCGCTGCACCTGGGCTGGAGCCATGCCGGCCGCCTGGCCGACGACCTGCTGCGCAAGTGCGTGGCCTGGACCTGGCGCGTGAAGCTCGCGCTGTCGACCGAGCGCGACCTGTTCACGCGCCTGCGCGAGGACGCCGAGAAGGTCGCGATCAAGGTCTTCGCCGACAACCTGCGCGACCTGCTGCTGGCCGCGCCGGCCGGCCCGCGCGTGGTGATGGGCCTGGACCCCGGCATCCGCACCGGCGTGAAGGTGGCGGTGGTCGATGCCACCGGCAAGCTGGTCGAGACCGCGACCGTGTTCCCGCACGAGCCGCGCAAGGACTGGGAAGGCTCGCTGCACACCCTCGGCAAGCTCTGTGCCAAGCACGGCGTGAACCTGATCGCGATCGGCAACGGCACTGCCAGCCGCGAGACCGACAAGCTCGCGGCCGACCTGATCAAGCTGCTTGCGAAGATGGCGGCCCAGGCCGGCGCGCCCGAGATGAAGGTCGACAAGGTGGTGGTCAGCGAGGCCGGTGCCTCGGTCTACTCGGCCAGCGAGTTCGCGGCCCAGGAGATGCCCGACGTCGACGTGAGCCTGCGCGGCGCCGCCTCGATCGCGCGCCGGCTGCAGGACCCGCTGGCCGAGCTCGTGAAGATCGACCCCAAGAGCATCGGCGTGGGCCAGTACCAGCACGACGTGAACCAGAGCGAGCTCGCGCGCACCCTGCAGGCCGTGGTCGAGGACTGCGTGAACTCGGTGGGCGTGGACCTCAACACCGCGAGCGTGCCGCTCCTGAGCCGCGTCTCGGGCCTGTCCTCGGCCGTGGCCAAGGCCGTGGTGCGCTGGCGCGATGCCAACGGCGCCTTCGGCACCCGCAAGCAGCTGCTCGAGGTCACGGGCTTCGGCCCCAAGGCCTTCGAGCAGAGCGCGGGCTTCCTGCGCATCCGCGGCGGCAGCGACCCGCTCGACGTCACCGGCGTGCATCCCGAGACCTATCCGCTGGTCGAGCAGATCATCGTCAAGACCGGCAAGCCCATCGCCGAGCTGATGGGCCGCGCCGACATGCTCAAGACGCTCAAGCCCGAGCTGTTCGCCAACGAGAAGTTCGGCGTCATCACCGTCAAGGACATCCTCGGCGAACTCGAGAAGCCCGGCCGCGATCCGCGCCCCGACTTCAAGGTGGCGCGCTTCAACGACGGCGTGGAGGACATCGCCGACCTGCAGGAGGGCATGATCCTCGAGGGCACCGTGAGCAACGTCGCCCAGTTCGGCGCCTTCATCGACCTCGGCGTGCACCAGGACGGCCTGGTCCACGTGAGCCAGCTGAGCCACAAGTTCGTCAACGACGCGCGCGAGGTCGTGAAGACCGGCGACATCGTCAAGGTGAAGGTGATGGAGGTCGACGTGGCGCGCAAGCGCATCGGCCTGTCGATGAAGCTCGACGCCGCCCCCGCGCGCCGCGACGGCCCGCGCGACAACCGCTTCGAAGGCGCCGGCCGCGGCCAGCAGCCGCGCCGCGACAACACGCCGCAGCCTTCGGGGCAGATGGCGAATGCGTTTGCGAAGTTGCAGGGGTTGCGCAAGTAGGCGAAGCCGATGGTGAAGCTACCTGTTAAACTAGTCATCTAACTAGTCTGATTGGTGGTTTCCCATGAAAAGCTGGCCGGTACAGGACGCCAAGGCGCGTTTCAGCGAGTTCCTCGAAGCCTGTCTGGCCGAGGGGCCCCAGATGGTGACGAAACGCGGTGCCGAGGCGGCCGTGCTGGTGCCGGCCGCCGAGTGGCGGCGCTTGCACGCGACGGCTCGTCCTTCGCTCAAGGAGCTGCTGCTGGCCCCCGAGGCACGCACCGAATTCCTGGTGCCGGAGCGCGGCGCCGCCCGCAGGCGCAAGGTCACGCCGCTGCGCTGAGGACGAGGGCCGCATGTACCTGCTCGACACCAACGTCATTTCGGAACTCCGCAAGCCGCGCCCGCACGGCGCGGTCATCGCGTGGCTCACGCCGATCGCGGACAGCGAGCTGCACCTCTCGGCCGTGACGCTCGGCGAGATCCAGGCCGGGATCGAACTCACGCGCGAGCAGGACGCGGCCAAGGCCGACGAGATCGAGCAGTGGGCCGCGCTGGTCGCGGGCTCGTACAACGTCCTGCCGATGGATGCGGACACCTTCAGGCTCTGGGCCAAGCTCATGCATCGCAGCTCCAACACGCTGTACGAAGACGCCATGATCGCGGCCACCGCCAGGCAGCATTCATTGACCGTGGTGACCCGCAACGTCGCCGACTTCGCGAATTTCGGCGTCGCGCTGCTCAATCCCTTCGAGCACGGCAAGCCATGAAGGCCCTGCGCATCTACGCCGGCCCCGCCGCGCGCCTGCACATCGAGGCCCAGGGCCTGCGGCCGCAGGATGTGCGCACCATCCCCGGCGCGGCCGGCGGTCCCAAGGGGCTGATCCTCGGGCCGATCGATCGATTCGTCTTCGGCGAGTGGCTCACGCAATCGAACCAGCCGGTGCACCTCGTGGGCGCGTCGATCGGCGCCTGGCGGCTGGCCACGGCCTGCCTCGGCGATCCGGTCACGGCCTTCGAGCGCTTCGAACACGACTACGTGCGCCAGCAGTTCGAGGTGCCGCCGGGGCAGAAGCGGCTGAGTCCGCACCAGCTGAGCGAACGCTTCGCCGAGAGCCTGCAGGCCTTCTATGGCGGGCGCATCGGCGAGGTGCTCGCGCATCCGCGCTACCGGCTGCACGTGGTGACCTCGCGCGGGCGCCACATCCTCGGGCGCGAGGGCAGGGCGCGCACGCCCGTTGGCTACCTCGGTGCCTTCGCGTCGAACAGCGTGCACCGCAAGACGCTGGGCGCCTGGCTCGAGCGCTGCGTGTTCTCCACGCCCGGCGCCGAGTTGCCCTTCGGCACGCGCGACTTCCGCACCCGCCAGCATGCGCTGCGCGAGGACAACTTCAACCTGGTGCTGCAGGCCTCGTGCTCGATCCCGTTCCTGCTGGCCGCGGTGCACGACATCCCGGGCGCGCCGCGCGGCGCCTACTGGGACGGCGGCATCACCGACTACCACCTGCACCTCGACTACCAGCCGGTCGACGACGGCCTGGTGCTGTACCCGCATTTCCAGCGCGCGGTGGTGCCGGGCTGGCTCGACAAGGGGCTGCGCTGGCGCCACAAGTCGACGGGCTTTCTCGACCGCATGGTGGTGCTCGCGCCCGATCCCGACTGGGTGAAGACCCTGCCCAACGGCAAGCTGCCCGATCGCAAGGACTTCATCCATTTCCAGAACGACGCGCAGGCCCGCATCGCGGCCTGGACGCGGGCCACGCGCGAGGCCCAGCGGCTGTCGGACGAGCTGCAGCAATGGCTGGCGCGCGGCAGTGCGGCCGAGATCCTGCCGCTCTGAGCGGCGCCGGGCAAACCCTGAACGGGCACGCGGCCCGCGCTTCGAGAATGGCCCGCATGCCGTCCGTCCCGGACGGCCCATAACAAGCAGGAGACCGTTCCCGATGCCCCATGCCCTGATGTCGCGCCGCCGCTTTGCCATCGCCAGCTCCGCCGCCGGTGCGGCCGCCACGCTCGGGCTGCCGGTGCTCGCGCAGAGCGCCTGGCCCAACAAGCCGATCCGCATCGTCGTGCCCTACACGCCCGGCGGCTTCACCGACCAGATGGCGCGGCTGGTGCAGATCGGATTGCAGACGCGGCTGGGCCAGCCGGTGCTGATCGACAACAAGCCCGGCGCCAACAGCCTGATCGGCGTGGATGCGGTCGCCAAGGCCGCGCCCGATGGCAGCACCTTCGGCGTGGTGATCGCGGCCTACGCGGCCAACACCTCGCTCTATCCGAAGCTGCCCTACGACCCGCGCAAGGATCTCGCGGGCGTGTCGCTGATGGGCGTGTCGCCGCTGCTCGCGGCGGTCAACCTCGATGCGCCGTTCAAGACCGCGCGCGAGCTGATCGACTACGCGCGCGCCAATCCCGGCAAGGTGAGCTTCGGCTCGTCGGGCAACGGCTCGGCCGCGCACCTCACGACCGAGCTGTGGAAGTCGCTCGCGAAGACCTACATGATCCACATCCCGTACCGCGGCGCGGTGCCGGCGCTGACCGACCTGATGGGCGGACAGATCCAGCTCTTCTTCGATGCGCCCACCGGTCTCATCAACCAGGCCAAGGCCGGCAAGATCCGGCTGATCGGCGTGGCCGGCGACAAGCGGCTGCCCGCGGTGCCGGAGGTGCCGACCTTCATCGAGCAGGGCTTCGCGGGTTTCACCGGCAGCACCTGGGCCGGCATGCTCGCGCCGGCCGGCACGCCGCGCGAGATCGTCAAGCGCATGTCGGACGAGGTGGCGCGCATCATCAAGAGCGACGAGACGCGCGCGAAGCTCGATGCGATGGGCACCTTTCCGGCCGGCGGCACGCCCGAGGAGTTCGATGCCTTCATCGCATCGGAGACCGCGAAGTGGGGCGCGGTGATCCGCACCGCGGGCGTGAAGGCGGAATAGGCGGAGTAGCCATCGCTGGCACGGCGGGTGCTTGCCCGCCGTCCATGAAGCACTTCATCGTCGAGATCGACTACCTCGTGCCGCTGGCACGCATCCAGGAATCCGTGCCCGCGCACCGCGCCTACCTTCAACGGGGCTACGACGCCGGCCTGCTGCTGTGCTCGGGCCCGAAGGTGCCGGCCACCGGCGGCTTCATGCTCGCGCGCGCGGAGTCGCTCGAACAGTTGCAGGCCTTCTTCCTCGACGATCCGTTCAGCCGCGAGCAGCTCGCGCGCTTCACCTTCAGCGAATTCCAGCCGGTGAAGCGCCAGCCCTGGGCCGAGGACTGGTTCGCTGCGCCGTCTACCCCGGCCGCCTGAGACATCGGCTGTTCAAGCCGCCAGTACCAGCACCTTGAACTGGCTCGGCACGATCCGCATGCCGACGATGTTGCAGCGGTTCTGCACCGACAGGCTGGTCATGCGCGTGCACGGCGTGCCCTTGAGCAGCACGGTGAAGGCGCCCGTGATGTGGCGCGAGGGCCCCATCACCGTCTGCGAGACCACGCCCATCAGCACGCCCGCGTTGTCGCCGTTGGTGATCGGCGTGACGGTCGCCATGTTGTGGGCCGGCGTGCCGCCGTAGAGGATGTTCCAGGCGTTGGGAATCGCCGTCGGGCCGAGCGCGATGTTGGGGTAGGGGATCGGCAATGCCGGCGGCGTCTTGCAGACGTCGGGGAAGGCGAGGTCGACGCCCATCATCTGTGCGTTGGCGAACATGGTTGACTCCTTTTCCGATCCGTTCAGGCTGAGCTTGTCGAAGCCCTGCGCGACGCTTCGACAAGCCCAGCGTGAACGGGTGTGGGGTTTGACAGGGCGAACTTTCGGGTCAGCCCATGTGGATCTGCTCGGCATCCACCTTGACCAGGCCCTTGCTGCTCACGAGCGTGTTCTTCGCGTGCAGCCGCAGGGTCTCCTCGGCCTGGTAGTCGATCTGCCCCGCGCGCACCTGCTCGACCTCCTCGGTGAGCCTGAAGCTCGAGCGCGTGAGCACGCTGAGCCGGTCGAGCACGGTCTCGCAGGTGCGGCCGACGAAGCGCGCGATCAGCGTGGTGATGCGCACTTCGCCGCCGCGGTAGTCCATCTCGCCGATCTCGACCTGGGCCTTGCGCGCCTGCAGATCGAGTTCGGGAGCGGCCAGTTCGAGCCGGGTGCCGGCCTGCAGCGTGAGCACGCCCTTGACCGCGAGCCGCGCCTGTGCCGGGTCGGCCTGCACGATGACGGCGATCAGGTAGGCCTGGTCGCGCCGCGGTCCGGCCACCAGCACCGTGTCGCCGACCGAAGGCTGCAGCAGGCAACTCGCGGCACGCGGGCAGTGCCAGCGTTCGCCACCGGCCTCGGCCTCGACGAGGAAGGCATCGCCGGGCAAGGCCTGCACCACGGTGCCGAGCGCATTGCCGGTCCAGGCGGCGGGCGCGGGCAGTGGGCGGTGCAGCAAGGTCTGCATGTCGGGCGCATCGTGCGCGGCGGGAAAAGATGCGGGAGGAGAGGCGCGTTCGCGCAGGGCGGCAGGGCTCATGGTGCGAGGTCCTCGAGGTCGTCGGAAGTGGAAGGCAACGGCCGGCCGAAGCCGTCGCGGCCCGCGCGTTGCGGCCGGTCCTGGCGCGCGGCCGAGAAGCGCTCGGCCTCGAACAGGGCCGGGTCGCTGTCGAGCACGCCGCCGCGCTCGCCCCAGCGGGTGCCGGACAGCAGCGCGCGGTGCATCTGCGTGCGCTCGAAGAAGGCGCCGCGCAGGTCGGCCTCGCCGAGGTCGGCATAGGCGAAGTCCGCATACACGAGCCGGCTGCGCGCGAACGAGGTACGCCGGCAGCGCGCGCGGTGGAACACGCACTGCTCGAGCCGCGCGTCCGACAAGTCGGCGTCGTCGAGCCGCGCATCGACCCACAGGCTCTGGTCGAAATGACCGCCGCGCGCATCGGCATGCCGCAGGTCGGCCTCGGGAAACAGGCAATGCGGCGCATGCACCGCGGTGAGCACCGCGCGCGCGAGCTTCGCGCCCTTGAAGTTGCACTGGACCAGCGTCGCGCGGTCGAAGTTGCAGCCGCCGAGCTCGGCATCGATGAACTGGCAGAGCCGGAACTGCTGGCCCGAGAAGTCCTGGCCCGCGAGATCGGCCTCGCTGAAGATCACGTTGTGGAAGCTGGCGCCCGTGAAGCGCGCATCGCGCAGCGCGGCGCGGTAGTAGACGGTGGTGTTCAGCGTCGCCGCGTCGAAGCGGGTGCCGGCCAGGCTAGCTTCGCCGAACACGGCCTTCGTGAGCTCCGCGCCCGCGAAGCTCGCGCCATCGAGCCGGCTCTGGTGAAAGGCAGCGAGGTCGGCCTTGGCCTCGGCGGCATCGGCCTCGTGCAGCTCGCAGTCGCTGAAGGCCGCACGGCTCATCGCGGCGCCGCGCAGGCTCGCGCGCGCCAGGCTGCAACGGTGGAAGCCCGCGCGCTGCAGGTCGGCCGCGTCGAGCACGGCGCCGTCGAAGCGGCAGGCATCGAAGGCCGACTCGGCGAGCTTCGCGCCGCGCAGGCTGGCGTTGGAGAAGTCGCAGTCGCGCAGGGCGCCGCCGCTGAGGTCCAGGCCATCGAAGCGCATGCCCTGGAAGTCCTGCCGCTCGATGAATTCGCCGCCGCGCAGTTTCAGGGCCAGGGTGTCCGGCGTCATTGCACCGGATCCGCCGCGCGGCGCGGCAGCGTCTTGGCCTGTTCGAGATGGGCGCCGTGGGTGTCGGTCACCGTGTCGATCACGGTCTGCGAGACGTCGGCGCGGAACAGGTTGGCTTCGCGCAGGTCGCAGGAGAGCAGGCGGGATTTCTGCAGATGGGCATTCATGAGGTTGGCGCCGCGCAGCGAGGCCTGGGTGAAGTCGGCGCGGATGAACAGGCTGTCGGGCGCATCGATGGCGCCGAGGTCGGCGCCGGTCAGCACGCAGCCCGAGAGGTCGCAGGTGTCGAGCGTGGCGCGCACGAAGCGCGCGCCCTCGAGCTGCATCTCGCGCAGGCTGCAATGGACCAGCGTGGCGCCTTCGAAATCGACCGTTCGCAGGCTGCTGGTGCCGACGAAGCAGGTGGTGCGCAGCGTGGCGCCGCGAAAGCTCACGCGCCGGTCGGCCACGGTGTGGGCCCAGGCGCAGGCTTCGAGCGAAGCGCCCGTGAAGTCCAGGCCCTCGACCTCGCAAGAAATGAGGCCGAACTTGTGCAGCGTGGCGCCGCGAAAGCCGCAGTCCACGAGCCGGCTGCCTTCGAGCAGGGTCACGTAGTCGAAATGCGCATCGTCGAAACGGCAGCCCTCGAAATGCATGCCGAACAGGTTCAGCTGCGCGAGTTGCGCGCCGCCGAAGTCGCAATGGTCGAAGCGGCTCTTCTCGCTCGTGGTCTCGGAAAGCCGGGCGTGCGCGAACGAGGTGCGCTCGCAGCGCGCGAGGCTCAGGTTGGCGCGGTCGAGCACGCAGTGGGCCAGCGAGGCCCGCGCGAGGTTCGCGCGCACCAGCACGGCCTCGGTGGCATCGGCGCCGTCGAGCTGCGCGCCCGCGAGCGAGGCGCTCTCGAGCAGGGTGCGGTGCAGCCTCGCACCGCGCAGGTCGATGCCCGAGAGGTCGGCGCCGGTCAGGTCCAGGCCCGAGAGATCGCGCGTGGTCGCCATGAGTTGCAGCACTCGTTCGCGCGCCTCGGCCGCGCGCGTGCCGTCCATCGCATCGGCGGCGCTCTGGTGCTGGGCGCCGAGCCGATACATGTCGATCAGGCCGCGGCGGCCGTTCTCGGCCGCCTGCTCGAGCGCGTGTTGCTGCTCGGGCGGCATCTGCGGGCTGCGCGTGGCGGGCGCGATGCCCAGCAGGCCCTGCATCACGGTCTTCGCATCGAAGGCCGGCGGGCCCTTGACCTCGGTGCGCTGCGCGCCGTCGACCATCTCGCCGGTGTCGAAGCCGACCTTGCGCGACTCGGGCGCATTGGCCTTCGCATGCCGCGCGAGGTCGCGGCGGCCGTCCTCGAGCTTCTGCAGCTGTTCGCGCTCGTAGACCTTGGCGCGCTCCATGAACGCGGGCAATTCGCTGAGGCTGGGCCGTCTGGTGAAGGGCTCGGGCACCGCGCGTTCCTTGAAGTGGCGCGGCTTGTGGCCGGCGGCCACGCCCTGGTCGGCGAGGTCTTCGCGCAGCACGCGCGCGCGTTCGCGCATGTTGCGCACCAGCGGCGATTCCTCGTCCTCGAGCTGGTCGATCCAGGGGCCGATGGTCTCGGCGGGCAGCAGCTCCTCGTCGCGGAAGGTGTGGAGCGCGCCGGTCTCGGGGTCGCTGCGGCGCTGCAGGATCCCGAGGTAGTGGGCCAGCGGGCGCGGCGCATCGGCCGCGCGCTCGATCGCGGGCATGAGGTGCGTGATGTCGGCGGCGTCGTCCTCGGCGATCGCGGTCTCGCCATGGAAGATCAGTGCAATCTGTTCGCGGTGCGGGAAGAACCAGGCCGTGGTGAGCCGCAGCTCGACCTCGTCGAAATGTTCGGGCTCGTCGCTGCCGGCCTGCGCCTTGCGCGCCACGAAGCCGCGCGCGCGCCAGTCGGGCAACCGGCCGCGCTGCACGGGCTGCGCGGGATGCATGTTCCAGATCGCGTAGGGCGTGCCGCCCGCGATGCGGTCGGCCTGGGTCCAGCGCTGCTCGGGCGCGGCGGCGTTGAAGAGACGCCAGTCCATGTCCTGTGCGAAACCGGGGAACAGGTGCTCGCGCCAGTGCGCGCCGTAGTCGCTGCCGATCAGCCGCATGCGCGCGGGCCAGCTCACGTCGATCGCGCCGAAGCAGGCCGGCTCCATCTCGCGGCCCGGATGGTCGATGCGGCGCTGCGGATGCTCGACGTTGGGCAAGCGCTGCACCCACAGCCCGTTCACGAGTTCGGGCTGGTGGCCGATGCCCAGCGGGTTGTCGGCGAAGGCCGGGCCGCCATAGGCGCGGCTCCAGTCCAGCCGCATCGATTCGAAGGGCTGCGGCGCGCTCGCGCGGCCGTCGACCCAGTAGCGGTCGCCGAACACCACCAGTTGCCGCGCGAGCGCGCCCACGCGCAGCTCGACCGCGCAGGCCGTCTTCTCGGCCTGGTGATGGGTGTAGGCATGGCCGGTGGCGAGAAACTCGGCGCAGGCCTTGGGCATGCCGAGGTCGATGGCGCCGGTGGGACCGAGTTCTTCGGAGACCGTCTTCCAGAACTCGGTCTCGGGCAGCAGCACCGGCTCTTCGCCCATCGACACCATGCCCATCACCGTGAGCGCAAGGCGCTGTTGGCCTTGTCGCAGGAAGGGGCGCGTGATGACGCTCAGCCGCAGGGGTTTGACTGTTTTCACGGCAGGGCGCGCACTCAGTGCGAAGCGCGCGGAATCTCGAGCGGCGTGCGCGCGCGGTCGATGGCGAAGATGGAGGCGTCGTTCGGATCGCGCAGCAGGTGCACCGGCTTGCCGGGCACCGCGAACTGCGGCAGCAGTCCTTCGTCGATCAGCGTGCGCACGATGGCGGGACGCTCCTCGACGACGGCGTCGGCGCCGATCACGCGCAGCGAGAGCTCGACGGCATACACGGTCTGGCCCTGCGAGCCGCCGCGCGAGAGTTCATTTTCGGAACGCTTGAGCGACTCCACCACGGCCTGCGCGGGAATGCCGGTCAGCGCCAGCCGCTCCCAGGTCCTGGCCTCGGCCGAATAGACGCGGTTCTCGCGCGTGGCCACGATCACGACCGACGCCGCCACCAGCAGCATCGAGCCCATCAGCACCGCGAAGACGATCCACAGCAGGATTTCCATTCGTTCGCTTCGTCAGGCCACCAGGGTCAGCACCTTGAACTTCGCCGCCAGGCCGCCGGTCGCGATCAGCATGCCCTTGTTGGCGATCTTCAGGCCGGTGGTGCTGATCTTCAGCGGCGCGTTCTTCAGCGAGAAGATGGCCACGTCGATCTTGACTGTCGCGAGCTGCGCATTGAGCGCCGCGTAGTACTGCAGCCGCGCGCCCCACACGTCGAGCGACATCCCCACCAGGCTCAGCCGGAAGCCCACGCCACCCACGCGCGCGAGCCGCCAGTCGCCGCTCGAGGCGTAGTTGTTGTTGTAGACGGTGGAGTTGTTGGTGTAGTTGTTGGTGGTGTTGTTGTAGGTGGTCGAGGTCGTGTTGTAGACGTTGGTGTTGATGACGTGCTGCGTCGTGTTGTGGATGTGGTTCGTGGTGTTGAAGGTCACGTCCGGCGAGGTGTGCACCGTCGGGCCGGTCACGATGGTGGTCGAGGGGCCGTTGACCGTCGTGTTGTTGCCGGTGTTGATGGTGTCGTTGCGCCCGCCGCTCACGAAGCGGATCTCCTGGCCGTCGATGGTGCCGTGGAAGCCGCCGGTGATCGCGAGGTTGACGCCGCCGGTGATGGTGTCGTTCAGGCCGCCGGCCAGGTTGCGGTTCTTGCCGCCCGTGATGCGCTGGTTGACGCCGCCGCTGATGGTCTCGTTGAAGCCGCCGGTCACGTCGCGCGTGTCGCCGCCGGTGATGGTCTCCTGCGCGCCCGCGGTGATGTCGCGCGTCTCGCCGTCCTTGTAGGTGGCCGACTCGTGGCCCTTGATCAGCGTGGTGCGGGTGCCGTCGGTGGTGTGGGTCTCGTCGGCCTCGACCTCCACGTCGAGGTTGCGCTCGGCATGCAGCAGGATCTGCTCGGCGCCGGTGCGGTCCTCGAAGCGCAGCATGTTCGCCTGGTTGGCCGCGCCGCCTTCGCTCGAGCGCGTGAGGATGCCGCTGGCCGTGGCGTTGGCCGGCAGCTCCCACGGCGGCATCTGGTCGCTGTTGTAGACGCGGCCGGTGATGATCGGCCGGTCGGGCTCGCCGCCGATGAAGTCGACGATGACCTCCTGGCCCACGCGCGGCATGTGCATGGTGCCGAAGTTCGCGCCGGCCCAGCTGCTCGACACGCGCACCCAGCAGGAGCTGTTCTCGTCGGCCTGGCCGTAGCGGTCCCAGCGGAACTGCAGCTTCACGCGCCCGAAGCGGTCGGTCCAGATCTCCTGCGGGCCGACCACGGTGGCGGTCTGCGGGCCGTTGGTGCGCGGGCGCGGCGTCTTGCGCGCGGGCCGGTGGACCACGGAGGAGGGCAGCACGCTGAAGTCGAACTCGCACACCGATTCGGCGCTGCCGCCGCTCGAGTACTCGGGCTCCTGCAGGTCGTAGCGGGTCTCGGTGACCAGGTACTCGCGGTTGTCGGCCTCGCGCGGGCAAAGGGTGAGCGAGAACAGGTAGCCCGGCGCCATGCCCGCCACGTTGGTGTGGCCCGCGGCCAGTTCGTGCGCGCACTGCAGCTCCTGCAGCCGGATGCGCGCATAGGTGTCGCCCTGCTGGTGCTCGCTGTAGCCGCCCAGCCATTCGTAGACCTCGTACGAGGCGTGCTCGTGGCCCTTGGGGTCCTGCTGCACGCTCTGCAGCGAGGCGCGCGACTTGCGGAAATCGAAGTCGTCGAGCATCACGCGGCCCGAGGTGATCTGCTCGGCCACGCGCCAGCGGTCGATGCAGGGCTCGAGCGCGTCGACCACGCGGTCGCGCGGCCGGTAGGGAATGCTGGCGTAGCCGGGCAGCGGCCGGTAGGCGCCGGCGTCGTCGGCCAGCACCAGCAGGTGCGAGCCGTTGCTGTGCTCGAAGTGGTAGGAGATGCCCTCGTGCTCCATGAGCCGGCTCGCGAAGGCGAAGTCGCTCTCCTGGTACTGCACGCAGTTCTCCCAGCTGCGGTAGCTGCCGGTCAGTCGCTTCTCGTACTCGAAGCCGTACTTGCCGAGCACCTCGTCGAGCACCTCGGGCACGCTCCTGTTCTGGAAGATGCGGCTGTCGGTGGTGCGCGTGAGGTACCAGAGCCAGGGCTGCACCAGCGCGCGGTAGACGTAGTGGCGGCCGGTCTCGTTGGCGCGGCCCAGCAGCTCGAAGCGCACCACGGTGCCGTTGAGGAAGCGCGGGCCGGCGTCGTCCGAGACCTCGATGCTCAGCGAGGTGCCCAGCAGTGTCTTCAGGTCGAGGTTGAAGCTGGTGCTGACCATGTCGACCTCGAACTCGAAGAGCCGGGAGAGGCCTTCCTGTCCCCGCATCGCGCGAAACTTCAGTTGCTCGGCGCTCAGTGCGGTGTGGACCCGGATGGTTCGCGTCATTCGAAGGTGTTCCCTGTTCTCGAAGGACCCGGCGGGTGCGGGTCGTCGAGGCCAGTCTAGGAAGCCCTCATGTCATCGACATGACGCGATGGCGCATGCGGCGCGAAAAGGCCGCGCGCTTAAGACGAACTGCTTATAAGGCCGGGGCGCTCGCCCCGGCCGGGCCTCACATCGAGGCTTCGAGCATCGCGCGGTAGTCGTCGCGCGTGGCCAGCCGCGGGTTGGTCTTGTGGCAGTGGTCGGCCATCGCGCCGTCGATGATCTGCTCGAACAACGCGGGCGTCACGCCCACTTCGGCCAGGCCCTTGGGCAGGCCGAGGCGCGCGCTCATGTCGCGGATCGCATCGCCGAGGTCGCCGGCCGAATCGAGGTGCATGGCCTGCGCCATGCGCTGCAGCCGCTGCTCCTTCTGCACCGACTCGGCACCGGCGTTGAAGTGGATCACCGCGGGCAGGAACAGCGCGTTGAGCGTGCCGTGGTGCAGGCGCGGATCGACGCCGCCGAGGCTGTGGCTCAGCGAGTGCACGCAGCCCAGGCCCTTCTGGAACGCCATCGCGCCCTGCATCGAGGCGCTCATGAGGTTCAGGCGTGCCTCGCGGTCGCTGCCGTCCTTGGTGGCGCGTTCGATGTGGCCCCAGGCGCGCTCGAGGCCGTCGAGGCCGATGCCGTCGGCCGGCGGGTTGAAGGCGGCCGACATGAAGGTCTCCATGCAGTGCGCGATCGCGTCCATGCCGGTGGCGGCGGTCAGGCGCGGCGGCAGGCCGAGCGTGAGTTCGGGGTCGCAGATCGCGGCCTTGGGCATCAGGAACCAGCTGTGGAAGCCGAGCTTGCGGTGGTCGTCGACGATCACGATCGCGCCGCGCGCGACCTCGCTGCCGGTGCCGCTGGTGGTGGGCACCGCGATCAGCGGCACCGCACGGTCGGTGATCTTCGGCGAGCCGCCCTCGATGGTGGCGTAGGTCTTGAGCGGGCCTTCGTGCGTGGCCGCGATCGCCACGCCCTTGGCGCAGTCGATGGCCGAGCCGCCGCCCACGGCGATCAGGCCGTCGCAGCGGCCGCCGCGGTAGAGCTCGACGGCCGCGCGCACGGCGGCCTCGGTCGGGTTGGACGGGGTCTGGTCGAAGATCGTGACCTCGAGGTCGGCGATGGCGTCGATCGCCTTCTGCAGGATGCCGGCCGCGCGCACGCCGGCGTCGGTCACGATCAGCGGGCGGTGGATGCCGATGCGCGCGCACTCGCTCGACAGCAGCTTCACCGCGCCGAATTCGAACTGGATCTGGGTCAGGTATTGGATGAGGGCCATGGGTGGGGGAGGGGTTCCGGAGCTTGCGGGCAGTACGATGGCGGACCATCGAATCTACCGAAACTATCAGGAGGGAGGCACCTTGCACACGAAGAAAACCCTTGCCGCTGTCGCGCTCGGCACAGCGATCGCCGTGCTGTCCGCCGCACCGGCGCTGGCCGCCTGCCTCAGCGACCAGCAGGTCGCCGATTTCGCGGCCGCGCTCGAGGCCCACCGGCCCGCGGCCGACCTCGAGAACGTGGGCGAGACCGACGCCTCCTGCACGCGCGCGAAGCTCAATGCGCTGCATGCGCGCAAGCTCGGCCCGGTGGTCGGCTACAAGGCCGGGCTCACCAATCCAGCGGTGCAGAAGCGCTTCAACTACGACCAGCCGGTGTGGGGCGTGCTCTACCGCGACATGGTGCTCGACACCGGCGCGGTGGTCGATGCCGCCTTCGGCGCGCGGCCGCTGTTCGAGGCCGACATGCTGGTGCGCGTGAAGAGCGCCGACATCAATGCCGCGAAGACCCCGGCCGAGGTGCTCGCCGCGATCGACCAGGTGATCCCCTTCATCGAGCTGCCCGACCTCGCGGTGCAGACCCCGCCCAAGCTCGGCGGCCCGGGCCTCGCGGCCATCAACGTGGCGGCACGCCTGGGCGTCAGGGGCGTGGCGATCGAGGTGCCCGCCGACGGCGCGGGCCAGGCCGCGCTGCTGCAGAGCCTGCGCGACATGACGGTGGTGATGAAGGACGGCGCCGGCAACGAACTCGCGCGCGGCAAGGGCTCGGACATCCTCGAGCATCCGCTCAATGCCGTGGTGTGGCTGGCCGGCGCCCTCGCCAGGGAAGGCATCGCCATGAAGCCCGGCGACCTCATCAGCCTCGGTTCCTTCTCGCCGCTGCTGCCGCCCAAGGCGGGGCAGACGGTGCTCGTGACCTACGAAGGCCTGGCGCGCGCCCAGCCCGTGGTCGTTTCCTTCAAGTGACATGACGACGAATCCCTCCGCACAACGACTTCCCCATCCGCTGACCGCCAAGATGGCCAGCGTGGTCGAGCGCATGGCGCGCGCCGGCCACCCTTCGCTCGACCAGCTCACGCCCGAGGAGGCCAAGGCCTCGTACGAACGCGGCGCGGGCGTGCTGGAGGTGCCCAAGCCCGAGCTCGCGCGCATCGAGGACTTCGAGATCGCCGCGCGCGACGGCCATGCGATTCCCGCGCGGCTCTACGCGCCCTCGGCCGAGGTGCTGCCGGTGCTCGTGTACTTCCACGGCGGCGGCTTCACGGTCGGCAACATCCGCACGCACGACACGCTGTGCCGCGTGCTCAGCAGGAAGAGCGGCTGCGCCGTGGTGTCGGTCGACTACCGGCTCGCGCCCGCGCACAAGTTCCCGACCGCTTCCGACGATGCGTGGGATGCCTTCTCGTTCGTCGCGCGCGAGGGTGCGAGCCTGGGCCTCGATCCCGCGCGGCTCGCGGTCGGCGGCGACAGCGCGGGCGGCACGCTGGCCGCGGTCTGCGCGATCCTGGCGCGCGACGCGGGCCTGCCGCTGTCGCTGCAGCTGCTGATCTACCCCGGCATGACCGGCCACCAGGACACCGAGTCGCACCGCCGCTATGCGCAGGGCCCGCTCTTGACCAAGGCGCTGATCGACTACTTCTTCGGCCAGTACGTGCGCAGCCCGGCCGACCGCGACGACTGGCGCTTCGCGCCGCTGATCGCCGACGACGTGGACGACGTGGCACCGGCCTGGATCGCGCTGGCCGAGTGCGACCCGGTGGTCGACGAGGGCATCGCCTATGCCGACAAGCTGCGCGCCGCGGGCGTGCCGGTCGACCTCGAGATCTACCGCGGCGTGATCCACGAGTTCCTCAAGATGGGCCGCGCGGTGCCCGAGGCGCTGCAGGCGCAGGACGATGCGGCGAAGGCGCTGCGCGAAGCGCTGCAGCCCTGACGGCCCCGATTTCATTTCTCCTGGAGACAACAAGAATGCAACGCAGTGATTTCCGTTTCTTCCATCGCCTGCGCGTGCGCTGGGCCGAAGTCGACATGCAGAAGATCGTCTTCAACGCGCACTACCTGATGTACTTCGACACCGCCATCGCCGACTACTGGCGCGCGCTCGCGCTGCCCTACGAGGAGGCGATGCATTCGCTGGGCGGCGATCTCTACGTGCGCAAGGCGACCATCGATTTCCGCGCCTCGGCGCGCATGGACGACGTGATCGACGTGGGCATGCGCTGCGCGCGCATCGGCACCTCGTCGATGACCTTCGAGGGCGGGCTGTTCCGCCAGGGCGAATTCCTGGTCGGCTGCGAGCTGGTCTATGTGTTCGCCGACCCGGCCACGCAGACCTCGAAGCCGGTGCCGGCCTCGCTGCGCGCGATCCTCGAGGGCTTCGAGGCCGGCGAGACGATGCGTGCGATCGACACCGGCGACTGGGCCACGCTCGGCGAGGGCGCCGCGGCGCTGCGGCGCGCGGTCTTCATCGAGGAACAGAAGGTGCCCGAGGCGATGGAGTGGGACGAACACGACGCGGCCGTGCCGCACGTGGTGGTGCGCAACCGGCTCGGCCAGGCGATCGCCACCGGCCGGCTGCTGCCGGCGCAGGACGGCCGCTCGATGATCGGCCGCATCGCGGTGCATCGTGCGCTGCGCAGCGGCGGCCACGGCGTGGCGGTGGTGCAGGCGCTCGAGGCCGCGGCCCGGGCGCGCGGCGATGCGGAGATCGCGCTCCATGCGCAGCGCAGCGCCGAGCGCTTCTACGAACGGCTCGGCTATGCGGCGCACGGCGAGCCCTTCGTCGAGGCCGACATCCCGCACATCGAGATGCGGCGCGCGCTGCGCTGAGCGCCTCTCAGTAACGCGGCGGCGGATCGGGCACGTAGCCCGCCTCGGATTCGGGGAACGGCGTGGGCCCCGCGGGACGCGGCCAGCGCGGCGCCGGGTTGGCCGGGATCACGCCCGCGGCGACCAGGTTCTCGCGGCTGTCGTAGCGGATGCGCACCGTCTCGTCGGGCGAGGAACGCAGGCGCTCGAAGGTGGTGTGGCCGACGTACGAGGTCTCGCGGCGGCCATGGCCGGTGCCGAGGCTGGGCGCGGGCTGGCTGCGCGATTGCGCAACGGCGGATTCCGACGGAGCCGCGCTGTCGGCCGAGGGCGCGGGCGCCATCGACTTGTTGCGGGCCTCGAATTCGCTGCGCGGCGCCGACTCCTCGCGGCTGTAGCCGTCGCGGCGCGGATACGGCATCGGCACGGGCGGTGGGGGCGGCGGTGCCACGCGCTCGCGGAACACCGCGACGCCGATCACGCCGACCTCGTCGGGCCGACCGGTGCGGCTCGCATACGAGTTGCCGTTGGCGGTGAACTCGAAGGCCGCGATCTGCGAATCGCTCTTGCGCCAGCCCACGATGTCGGCACGCTCGCCGCCCGTGAGCACGTAGCCGTTCTGCTGCACGCCCGCGGTTTCGCCGGTCAGCACGTTGACGCCGTCGACCGACATCACGGTCATCAGCCGTTCGCCCATGCGGTTGCGCAGCCGCAGCGCATAGCGAGCGCCGGGACGCCCGGCCACCCAGTACTCGCCGTTGGCGCGGTAGATCGGCAACTCGCGGCCGGTGGCGCGGTCGACCACGCTGACTTCCATCAGGCCGCCGAGGCGGTCCACGGGCGAGGGCGGCAGGTAGGGGCGCGCCGGGGTCTGGGTGCAGGCCGAGAGCGCGGCCAGCGCGAGGGCGGTGGAGAAGAATCTGCGGTTCATGGAGGTCTCTCTTTCCTTGCCGGAAGTGGTCGGTGCAGGCTTCTACGGCGCACCGGCGGCAACGGGGTCAAGAAAGACGCACAAAAAAAGGCGCTATCTGAAAGATAGCGCCTTGCGCCCGAACGACGGGCGGTGGAAGCCCAAAACGCCTCACTGATTGGGCTTCAAGCTGCAGCGCGGTGCCGGTGGTCGGCGCCCGGTGCTGTTCGGAGACTCAGATATCTTCGAGCAGCGGATAAGGCAAAGGTTCCACCTGGAGCGCCGGGCCGCTGGCCGAGGCCGCATGCAGGCCGCCGGCCTCGAGCGCGGCGATCTGCATCGAGATCAGCGCGGCCCAGCCGCCGTCGGGCGCGGGCGCGGCCTGCGCGACCGTGCCCACGGGCTGTTCGGCATCGCTGGCGGCAAAGACTTCCTGGCCGGCCGCGACTTCGCCGTCGGCCTTCACGAGGTAGGTGCGGCGCTTGAGCGTGCCGCGGAACTGGCTGCGCGCCACCACTTCCTGGCCGGGGTAGCAGCCCTTCTTGAAGTTGACGCCGCCCACCGACTCGTAATTGATCATCTGCGGCACGAAGGCCTCGACCACCGGCGTGGTCAGCGTGACGATGCCGCTGCGCACCTCGCTCCACGACCACAGCGCCGCGTCGAGCGCGGCACCCTGCGGCGCGGCGCTGCCTGCCGGCGCCAGCCAGAGCGCGCGCGGCACGCCGTCGGCCGGGTAGAGCGAGATGGCGCTGCCGCCCTCGATGCCTTCGATCGCGCGGCGCTGGCCGGGCGCGGCCGAGGCGTCGAGGCCGTTGGCCGCGAGCGCGGTGCCCGCGAGGCCGAACAGCGCGAACTGCTCGCTCGCGTCGCTGAGCTTGGCCTTGGCGCGCAGCACGTACATCGACAGCCGCTTGAGCGTGGCGGCCAGGATGTCACGGCTGCAGACCAGCAGCACGAGATCGGGCTGCGGGCGGATGCCGATGAAGCTCGCGATCACGCGGCCCTTGGCGGTGCACAGCGCCGCCAGGCGGGCCTCGGAGGCGCCGAGCAGGGAGAAATCCTGGGTCAGCTGGCCATGCAGGAAGGCCGCGGCATCGGGGCCCTCGGCACGGATCACGCCCAGATGGGCGAGGGGCGCAACGCCATTGAGAACGACTGTGGTCATCGCTGAATTATCATGGCCGGGCCTGATTCGTCAGGACCGCGGCGACGGCAGCCTTTCTTCTTGCAGGGCCACCGCCTTGTCGGGCCGCCTCTCTTTTCGCGTTCGCCCCGCTCAGCCCCTTTCATCGCTTCCTTCCTCCGCTCTTCCATCGGATCCGTGCGCCGCTTCATCCTCACGCTCTTCCTGCTCGCTGCCCTGGCCGCGCTGGCCGCCGGTGCCGGCGGACTCTGGTGGGTGCACCAGCCGCTCAAGCTGCCGGCGCCCAACGTCGATCTGTCGGTCGAGCCCGGCACCACGCCGCGCGGCATCGCCCAGGCCGTGGCCGACGCCGGCGTGGCGGTCGACCCGCAGCTGCTCTACCTGTGGTTCCGCATCTCGGGCCAGGACCGGCAGATGCGCGCCGGCAGCTACGAGCTCGACCGCGGCGTGACGCCCAAGCTGCTGCTCAACATCCTGGTGCGCGGCGAGGAAGCCACGCGCAGCCTGGTGCTGGTGGAGGGCTGGAACATCCGCCAGGTGCGCGCGGCGCTCGCCAAGGCCGAACAGCTCAAGCCCGACAGCGTGGGCCTGAGCGACGAGGCACTGATGGAAAAGCTCGGCCGGCCCGGCCAGCACCCCGAAGGGCGCTTCTTCCCCGACACCTACACCTATTCGAAGGGCTCGACCGACGTCGCGCTGCTGCAGCGCGCGATGCGCGCCATGGACAAGAAGCTCGAGGCCGCCTGGGCCGCGCGCGCGAGCAACCTGCCGCTGCAATCGGCCGAGCAGGCGCTGATCCTCGCGAGCATCGTCGAGAAGGAAACCGGCAAGGCGGCCGACCGGGCCGAGATCGCCGCCGTCTTCAACAACCGGCTGCGCATCGGCATGCCGCTGCAGACCGACCCGACCGTGATCTACGGCATGGGCACCGCCTTCGACGGCAACCTGCGCAAGAAGGACCTGCAGACCGACTCGCCCTGGAACACCTACATGCGCAACGGCCTGCCGCCCACGCCGATCTCGATGCCCGGCAAGGCCGCGCTGCTGGCGGCCGTGCAGCCCGCGCAGAGCAAGTCGCTGTATTTCGTCTCGCGCGGCGACGGCACCAGCCAGTTCAGCAGCTCGCTCGACGACCACAACCGTGCCGTCAACCGCTACCAGCGCGGCGGCGGCCCCCCCGCGACCAAGGCAGCCCAATGAACGCTGGCGGACTCTTTCTCACGCTCGAGGGCATCGACGGCGCCGGCAAGTCCAGCCACCTCGATGCCTTGCAGGCGCTCTTCGAGGGCCAGGGTCGCGCGGTCACGCGCACGCGAGAACCGGGCGGCACGCCGCTGGCCGAAACGCTGCGCACGCTGATCCTCGAACAGCCGATGGACCCGCTGACCGAATCGCTGCTGGTGTTCGCCGCGCGGCGCGACCACATCGTGCAGGTGATCGAGCCGGCACTGGCGCGCGGCGACGTGGTGCTGTGCGACCGCTTCACCGACGCCACCTTCGCCTACCAGGGCGGCGGCCGCGGCTTCGACGCCGAGGTGCTGTCCACGCTCGAGCGCTGGGCGCAGGCCGGGCGCGGCGGGCAGTCGGAGGCGACCCTGCTGCAGCCGCACATCACCTTGTGGTTCGACCTCGCGCCCGAGATCGCGGCCCAGCGCCTGGCCGGCGCGCGCGTGCCCGACAAGTTCGAGGCCCAGCCGGTCGAGTTCTTCCGCAAGGTCGCGCAGGGCTATGCCGAGCGCGCGGCCGCCGATGCGGCGCGCTTCGTGCGCATCGATGCGAGCCAGAGCCGCGACCAGGTCTGGCAACAGGTCGAGGCGGCGCTGGTGGCGCGCGGCCTGGCCGGGGGAGGGCGCGCATGAGCGCGGCGGAACTGTCGCCCTGGCTGCGCCAGCCGCTGGTCGAGTTGCTGCGCCAGCGCGGCCACGCCTGGCTGCTGCAGGGGCCCTCGGGCCTGGGCCAGTACGACCTGGCGCTCGCGCTGGCCTCGGCCTGGCTGTGCGAGCAGCCGACGGAGGAGGGCGCCGCCTGCGGCCATTGCCCGAGCTGCCACGCCATCGAGGTCCGCACCCATGCCGACCTCTGCGTGCTGATGCCCGAGGTCGCGATGCTGGACCTGGGCTGGCCGCTCGACGAGAAGGCCCAGGCCGACATCGACGACAAGAAGCGCAAGGCCAGCCGCGAGATCCGCGTCGAGGCGATGCGCGACGCGGTCGGTTTCGCGCAGCGCACCAGCGCGCGCGGCCGCGGCAAGGTGGTGCTGGTCTATCCGGCCGAGCGCATGAACACCATCACCGCCAATGCGCTGCTCAAGACGCTCGAGGAGCCGGTGGGCGACGTGCGTTTCGTGCTCGCGAGCGAGGCCGCCTGGCAACTGCTGCCGACCATCCGCAGCCGCTGCCTCGGCTTCACCTTGCCTTGGCCCGACACCCAGCAGGCCGAGGCCTGGCTCGCGGCGCAGGACGTTCCCGCCGCCGATGCCGCCGCCCTGCTGCGCGCGGCCGGTGGACGCCCGAGCGACGCCTTGCGGCTCGCGCGCACCGGCCAGTCGCCCAAGGCCTGGGCGCTGCTGCCCAAGGCCGTGCTGCGCGGCGACGTCGGTGCGCTGGCCGACCAGGCGCCGGCCCAGGCGGTCGGCGCGCTGCAGAAGCTCTGCCACGACCTGATGGCCGTCGGCAACGGCGCCGCGCCGCGCTTCTTCGAACCCGGCGACCTGCCGGCCGCGCCGTCGCGGCTCGCGCTGGCGCGCTGGTCGAAATCGCTGGCCGCGTCGGCCCGGACCGCGGAACATCCGTTCAATGCAGGACTCATGCTGGAAGCGCTCGTGAGCGAAGCGCGCAGCACCCTCAACTCAGCCGCTCGCCGCCCATGAACCAACCCGCAGCCCCGTCCGCCAACTCCGCAGCAGCCTCTGCCGCCGCCAACGCCGCGGGGGGCGCCACGCCGCACCGGCCGAGCGTCATCCAGCTCGCGATCAAGGAGAAGGGCGCGCTCTATGCGGCCTATATCCCGCTGTTCTCCGAGGGCGGCATCTTCATTCCGACCTCGCGCGAATACCGGCTCGGCGACGACGTCTACGTGCTGCTGACCCTGCCCGAGGACCCGCAACGCTACCCGGTGGCCGGCAAGGTCGCGTGGATCACGCCGGCACGCGCGGCCGGCAGCCGGGCGCCCGGCGTGGGCATCCGTTTCCCGTCCGACGAGAAATCGCGCCAGCTCAAGGCCCGCATCGAAGCCGCGCTGGGCGGCTCGATGGCTTCCGACCGGCCGACGCAGACGATCTGACCTCAGGGCGGCCCGGCCGCCTCTTGCGCTCGCCAGTTTCCGGCTCCCTTCGTTTCCTCAGATTCCTGGCGATGTTCACCGACTCCCACTGCCACCTGACTTTTCCCGAATTCGCCGACCAGATGGACACGGTGCGCGCCGCCATGGCCGCCGCCCAGGTCGACCGGGCCCTGTGCATCTGCACCCGGCTCGAGGAGTTCGACGATGTGCAGGCGCTGGCCGCGCGCTACGACAACTTCTGGGCCAGCGTGGGCGTGCATCCCGACACCGAGGACACGCTCGAACCCAGCGTCGACGACCTCGTGCGCCTGGCCGCAAGGCCGCGCGTGGTGGCGATCGGCGAGACCGGCCTCGACTACTACCAGATGGAAGAACGCAAGGGCGGACGCAGCATCGCCGACCTCGAATGGCAGCGCGAGCGCTTCCGCGTGCACATCCGCGCCGCCCGGCAGACCGGCAAGCCGCTGGTGATCCACACGCGCGAGGCCTCGGCCGACACCATCGCGATCCTCAAGGAGGAGGGCGAGGACGGCTCCGCGGGCGCGGCCGGCGGTGTGTTCCACTGCTTCACCGAAACCGCCGAGGTCGCGCGCGCCGCGCTGGACCTCGGCTTCTACATCTCCTTCTCGGGCATCCTGACCTTCAAGAAGGCGCAGGATCTGCGTGACGTGGCGGCCTTCGTGCCGCTCGAGCGCATGCTGATCGAGACCGACAGCCCATACCTGGCGCCGGTGCCGTACCGGGGCAAGACCAACACGCCGGCCTACGTGCCCTACGTGGCGCGGCAGATCGCCGAACTGAGGCAGTTGCCGGTCGAGGCCGTGGCCCAGGCGACCAGCGACAACTTCGAAACACTGTTCAAGGGGGTTCGACAATGATGAAGAAAAACTTCAAGAAGCTCGTTTATCTGTCTGTTTTTGCAGCAGTTTTTTCCGCACATGCAGGGTCTTTCGAGGACTTCTTCCGCGCCGTGCGCGCCGACAACCCGAGCGGCGTTCGCAGCCTGCTGCAGCGCGGCTTCGATCCCAACACGCGCGACGAGCGCGGCCAGACCGGCCTGTTGATCGCGCTGCGCGAGCCGTCGCCGAAGGTGATCCAGGTGCTGCTCGAGTCGCCGCAGACCAATGTCGAGCTGCGCAACGCCAAGGACGAAAGCCCGTTGATGCTCGCCGCCATCAAGGGCCAGCAGGATCTGGTCACCCAGCTCATCAAGCGCGATGCCGACATCAACAAGCCCGGCTGGACGCCGCTGCACTACGCGGCCACCGGCGGGCACGTGGCGATCATGAAGCAGCTGCTCGACAACTTCGCCTTCATCGACGCGCAGTCGCCCAACGGCACCACGCCGCTGATGATGGCCGCGATGTACGGCTCGACCGACGCCGTGAAGCTGCTGCTGGCCGAGGGCGCGGACGTCACGATGAAGAACCAGCTCGGCATGACCGCGGTCGATTTCGCCAACCGCGCCAATCGATCGGAAGCCGCGTCGTTGATCGCGGCGACATCGGCAGCGAAGCCGGTGCCGAAGGATGGCAAGTGGTAGGCATCTGTTAATAAAGTATTCGTTTTTGCTGCTGACGGTCGTTAACTGTGACTTATTTCATGGTCGAACCGGTAAGAACTTGATGAAGCTTGTGTGATTTGGAAACAGGCACGAACAGAATGAGGGCTTCGATGAAGCCTTTTTTTCTGCCCGGAGCATCCATGCAAGTCACCATCCAACAGATCGGCGGCGGCGCCCTGGCATGGCAGATGTCCTTGCTCGCAGCCATCCTGATCGCCGGCACGCTCGCGGGCTGGCTTCTGTACCTCGTCATCCGTGCCGGCGTGCGCGACGGCATGAGCGAAGCGCTGCGTCGGCGCCGGCAGATCCGGCAGGCGGAGCTCGCGATGGATGGCGGGATGAGCACGCGGGATTGAGGCGTTGCGCGGGCCGAATGCGGCGAACTTCCGCTTCTCTGCTTTTCCGTTTAATCCGCACAATGTGCATTATGTAAAATCGATGATCTTGTTGTCTGCCCGAATGGCAGCCGAGCGACGGCAAGACTGTTGATGAATATTGGGGAATCCGAAACGCGGCAGCGGCAGCCGCCCCCACCTCGCTCCTCCCGATCGAACCCGCAAAGAAAAGGCGCCCGGCACGAAGCCGGGCGCTCAAGAACCCGCAGTTGTGGCTGCAGGTGCCCCAAGCCAGGGAGGAGGAGTCGCTCGGGACTCAGGGATGCTGGGCCTTCGAGATTTCCCTCGTTGTCGGACGGCGCCGATAGTTCGTCCCGTCGAGCAGGCCCCCAAACTCGCACGAGTTCGGCGAGTACTCATATTCTGTTCATATTTGCGCCCTAGCATCCGCCGCATGCTGCTGGCCAGGCTCCGCCGATGGATCGACGCACACCGATGCATCGGGTGCGTGATCGGCCTTTGGCTGGTGCTGCTGCACCCGTTCATCTCGGCGCATTTCCACAGCGACGGGCTCGAGGACGAGCCCGGCCTCAAGGTGCGCAACGCCGGCGAGACCGTGCGCTTCGAACCCGACGAACGCGTCGGTCATGCGCGAAGCCTCGAGACCACCGTGTTCGCGCAGGCGTCCTGCTGCACGGTCATGGTCAATGCCCTAAGCGCGGCTTTCGATGGCTTCATGGGCGTCGTGCTCGCGCTGCTGCCGTTGACCATCGCCGTGGCGACCGGCCTGACCGGTGCGCACCACGAACCGCCACGGCGCGTCAGCGCGCGGAGTGGGGCGCCTCCCCTGCCCCGGCCCTGGCTGCGGCTGCCGCCGACCACGGCACCGCCGGCGTTCGCCTGACCCGTTCCGGCGGCGCGCCCGCGCCGCATCCATCGCTTCCCTGACGCCCGGCGCGGCAGGGCCGCTTCACTTCGCCCACGAGGCTTCTCCATGTCCTTCGCCCACCAGCGCGCAAGCCGCGCCGGGCGCGCACGCCCGCGCGCCGCCCTCGTTGCGTTCCACCCGTTCCGGGAGGCCGCATGAACGCATTCCATCTCGACCTGCTGCAATGGCTCGCGGCCGGCACCCGGCCCACGCCGTGGCTGCTGGCGATCGCCGTCGGGCTCGCGCTCGGCGGCCCCTGGCTCTCCACGGCCGTCATCGGCGCCGGCGCGTGGCGCCGCCCCGGCCATCGCGCCTACATCCTCTTCGTGCTCGCGGGCGCCGCGATCACCGCCATGCTGTGCCAGGAGATCGCCGCGCGCATCAACGTGCCGCGGCCTTTCATCACGGGCCTGGTGCCGGCCTACATCCCGCACGGCGCCAGCGCGTCGCTGCCGAGCACGCATGCCTCGGTGATGTTCATGGTGGCCTTCGCCTTTCTCGCGCGGCCGGTGCTGCGCGCACCCGGCATCGCGCTGTTCGCCGTGGCCGCCGCCACGGGCTGGGCGCGCATCCATGTGGGCGTGCATTTCCCGCTCGACATCGCGGTCGGCCTGCTGTTCGGCGCCGTCATGGCGGGCCTGCTGGGCGCGGTCTGGCGGATGCTGGAGCTCGGAGCGCAGCAACTCGCCCTTCGCATGCCGAACCTGGCGGGCAAGCGCTGGCCGGCGATGCCCCGGCCGCGCGCCTGAGCCGCGCGGCATAAGAAAACTCGAAAAGCGCATTTCCCAATCGAAGGGCACGGCTGCAAAGTCGTTGCCCCATGGAATCCCTCACGCATCCGCCGCGCACCGCGCCCGGCAACCCGTCGCCCGTGGCCGTGCCGCCGCGGGCCCCGCAACCGCCGTCCTACGACCAGCTCGCCGACCGCTTCCGTCCGATCTTCGCGCGCATCGCCGAAGGCGCGGTGCAGCGCGAGAACGAACGCCTGCTGGCCCATGAGGCCGTGGCCTGGCTGGCCCAGGCCGGCTTCGGCGCGCTGCGCGTGCCGGTGGCCCAAGGCGGGCTCGGCGCCTCGGTCGAGCAGTTCTTCGACCTGCTGATCGAGCTCGGCGAGGCCGACTCCAACCTGCCGCAGATCCTGCGCGCCCATTTCGGCTTCATCGAGCGCCTGTTCGCCGAGATCGATCCCGCGCTGCACGGCCCCTGGCTGCGGCTCGCGGCCGACGGCGTGATCTTCGGCAACGCCACCACCGAGCTCGGCGAAGGCCCGCTCGGCCAGATGCAGACCACGCTGCGCCGCGACGGCGACGGCTGGCGCCTCGAGGGCGACAAGTACTACAGCACCGGCACGCTCTATGCCGAATGGATCGCGGTCTCGGCGCAGCGCCACAACGACGACGGCAGCAGCGACCGCGTGATCGCGCTGGTGCCCTCGGAAGCGGCGGGCGTGGAGCGCATCGACGACTGGCGCGGCTTCGGCCAGCGCCTGAGCGCTTCGGGCACCACGCGCTTTCGCAACGTGCGCGTCGATCCGGCGCACGTGCTGCTCTACGTGCGCGACCAGCCGACGCCATTGACCGCGCAGTTCCAGCTCACCCACCTGGCCACCCTGGCCGGCATCGCGCGCGCGATCGTGCGCGACGCGGTCGACTTCGTGCAGCCGCGCAAGCGCGTCTACAGCCACGGCAGCGGCAGCACGCCGCGCGAGGATCCGCTGGTGCAGCAGGTCGTCGGCCAGCTCGCCAGCACGGCCTTCGTCGCGAGCGCGACGGTGCAGGCGGTGGCGCGCACGCTCGGCGAGATCGATCGCCTGCGCCAGCGTGGCGAAGCCATCCCCGAGCAGCTGCTGTTCCAGGTCGAGCTCGAGACCGCCAAGGCCCAGGCCGGCATCGTCGACGCGGTGCTGCAGGCCGGCACGCGGCTGTTCGACGTGGGCGGCGCCTCGGCGCTGCAGGAGGACATCCGGCTCGACCGCCACTGGCGCAACGCGCGCACGCTGGCCTCGCACAACCCGACCATCTACAAGGGCCGCGTGGTCGGCGACCACCTGCTCAACGGCGCCCGGCCCACCTTCTACTGGGCCGTGGGCGCGAACGTCGCGTCCTGAACGCCCCGGCGGCGACACGCCGCAGCCGACGAATCCGCATATCCATGCGTGCATTCATTCGTTGGCCGGGGCGGGTGCAGCGCCAACACTCGCCCTTCCCTTCTTCATCCTCCGGCGGAGCAATTCCCATGACCCTCTTCGACGATCAACCTGCCATCGGGAGCGCCCAGGCATGACCTCGGCCGACCACGCACTCGACGTGTCCGGCGTGCTGAACGCGCCGGAGTTCCGCGGCACCACGGCGGCCCCGACGCCACGCGCGCCGCGTCCGCCCGCACCGGCGGCCACCGATGCCGCCGCCGTACTCGCGCGCCGCCACGCGCTGCCGCCGGGCCTGTGGCGCACCGGCGTGCTGGCCGCCGTGGCCTGGCTGGCGCTGGGCCTGCTCACGCTGCTGTGGCCCAACAAGCCGATCGGCTTCAGCGACTGGAACTTCACCGAGGAATTTGGCTACGCCACGCTGGTGATTGCCGCCGTGTTCCTCGTCATCGCGCTGCTCGGCCCGCGCGCCGGCCGCGTCGCGCGCACGCTGCGCCCGGCCGGCCAGTGGCTGGTGGCCTCGGCGCTGGTGCTCGCGCTGTGGGAGATCGCCACCGCCAAGCTCGCCGTGCTGCCCTCCCCCTTCTTCGCGCCGCCGCAGAGCCTGATCGACGTGCTGCACGAGGACTGGCAGCGCCTGGGCCTGTCCACCGCCTATTCGCTGCGCCTGCTGGCCAATGGCTTCGTGATCGGCGCGCTGGTGGGCTTCGTCACCGGCGTGGCGGTCGGCTGGTCGCGCATCGCGGGCTACTGGGTGCATCCGCTGCTGCGCTTCCTCGGCCCGGTGCCCGCGTCGGCGCTGCTCCCGCTGGCCTTCTTCTTCGCGCCCTCGAGCTACGTGGCCGCGGTGTTCCTGGTCGGGCTCGCCACCTTCTTCCCGGTCGCGGTGCTGACCTGGTCGGGCGTGGCCTCGGTCGGCAAGAGCTACTACGACGTAGCGCGCACGCTGGGCGCCTCCGAGCGCTTCCTGGTGCTGCGCGTGGCCATCCCGGCCGCGCTGCCGCAGGTCTTCGTGGGCCTGTTCATGGGCCTGGGCGCCTCGTTCTCGGTGCTGATCACGGCCGAGATGATGGGCGTGAAGGCCGGCCTCGGCTGGTACCTGCAGTGGGCCCAGGGCTGGGCCTCATACGCCAACATGTATGCGGCGCTGCTGGTCATGGCAGCGCTGTGCTCGGGCCTGATCACGCTGCTGTTCAAGGTGCGCGACCGCGTGCTGTCGTGGCAGAAGGGAACCGTCAAATGGTAGACACCGTCCTCTCCCCCACCATCGAGCAAGGCACCGCCGCCAGCACCGGCGCGCTGATCGACATCCACGGCGTGAGCCACTGGTTCGAGGTGCCCACGGGCGTGCTGCAGGTGCTCGACAACATCGACCTGCAGGTGCGGCCCGGCGAATTCGTCGCGCTGCTCGGCCCGAGCGGCTGCGGCAAGTCGACGCTGCTGCGCCTGGTGGCCGGCCTCGAGCCCGCGACCACCGGCCGCATCACGCAGAACGGCGAGACCATCGAGAAGCCCGATCCCTCGCGCATCGTGGTATTCCAGGATCCCACGCTGTTTCCGTGGCGCAGCGTCTGGGACAACGTGGCGCTGGGCCTGCAGGCGCGCGGTGTGCTCGATGCGCAGCGCGGCCGGGTCGACGAGGCGCTGCAGCGCGTCGGCCTCACCGAATTCGCGAAGGCCTATCCGCATCAACTGTCGGGCGGCATGGCGCAGCGCGTGGCGCTGGCGCGCGCGCTGGTCAACGACCCGCAGCTGCTGGTGCTCGACGAGCCGCTGGGCAAGCTCGATTCGCTCACGCGCATCGCGATGCAGAGCGAGCTCGTGAACCTCTGGCAGCGCGACGGCTTCTCGGCCCTGCTGGTCACGCACGACGTGGAAGAGGCGCTGTTCCTGGCCAACCGCGTGATCGTGCTGAGCGACCGGCCGGCGCGCATCGCCGCCGAGCTGGTGGTCGACCTGCCCTACCCGCGCCATCGCGGCGATCCGCGCCTGGCCGAGCTGCGCCACGAGGCGCTGCGCCACCTGGGCCTGGACGCGACCTGGTGAGGCCGGCCCTCGAGGCGCGGGCGCGATGAACGCGCTGCCCGACGCGGCCTGGCTCAATGTCCTGATCGAAAGCCTGCAGACCCTGCAGTTGCAGCTGCTGCGGCTGCTCGATGCGCTGGGCCTGGTCGCGCATGCGCACGGACAGCCCGCCTGGCCCTGGGACCAGCGGCTGTCGGGCGAGAACCTGCTGATCGACCTGGGCCAGGCGCGCCGGCTCGGCATCAGCGTGGTGCTGCTGGGCCTGTCGCTGCTCGTGCTGATCGCGGCGCTGCTGTGGCGCCGGCGCAGGATCTGGCTGCTGGGCGCCGCGGCGCTCCCCCTGGTGCTGGCGCCCTGGCCCGATGCCCACGTGGTCCTGGTGCCCGCGCATCCCACGAGCTTTCAGCAGCATGCGGCGGGCTTCAGCGCCGAGGCCATCGCGCGCGGCCGCACGCTCTATGCACAGAACTGCGTGGCCTGCCATGGCAGCGACGGCCGCGGCCAGGGCCCGCTGGCCGCGGCGCAGCCCGTGTGGCCGCCGAACCTCGCCGGTCCGCTGCTCTGGCGCCGCGCCGATGGCGACCTGCTGTGGCGCGTGCTGCACGGCACGCGCGATCGCCATGGCGCGTTGACCATGCCGGGCTTCCAGGGCCGGTTGAGCGAAAGCGACGCCTGGGCCCTGATCGACTACATGAAGGCCCAGGCCGCCGGCGAAAGCCTGCGCATGGCGGGCGTGTGGGCGCAGCCCGTGAGCCCACCCGACATGGCGGTGCGCTGCGACGGCAAGCCGGTGCGCATGCTCAGCAGCTGGCGCGGCCAGCGCCTGCGGATCGTGGCCGGTGGCGACAACGCAAGTGCGTTGCTCGAGGACCCGCGGCTGGTGACGGTGCTGCTCGAGCCGCGCCCCGGTGCCGCGTCGAACACCGCTGGGCGGAGCATCGCCTGCGTGGCCGATTCGCCCGAGGCGTGGGAAGCCTTCTCGCTGATCGCGGCCACCGAGAAGCTCGAGGGCACGCAGTTGCTCGTCGATCGCGCGGGCTGGCTGCGCGCGCGCGGCGAGCCCGGCAAGAGCGCATGGAGCGACGACGATCTGCTGTGCCGCGCGGAGACTGCTTCGGCAACGGCAACCGTCGTGGCAGGGGCGGCCGATGGCCTCGGCGCGCTGATCACGCGCATGGATGCGCAGCCGGTGCGCTTCGTGAAGGGTGGCTTCGTGCATTGAAGCCCGGGCCATGCCGCGCCGAAGGCGGCATGGCGGCGCACTCACCAGGAATGCATCAGCACCGCGGGCCGCAGCGTGGCCATGGCCTGCAGGCGGCGCAGCGCACGGCGCGGCACATGGCCGTAGGCCGCGCGGCGCGCGATCGCATGGGCCGACGCGGGCGGCACCCGCCACTCGGTGGCGGTGCGCGAGATGACGAGCTGGGCCTGGTCGGCCACGGAATGGTAGGTGCGCAAGGGCATGGGGGACTCGATGGGTAACGCATCGATTCTGCGCAAGGCATGCGGCAACTCAAAGACGGATTGCGAGTTACCTGATGCATTCCGTGATCGCCCCGCCGCGCGGTGCGCGGCGTACGATGGACCGGCCTCTTTCCATCCCCTTGCATTGCCGCACTTCAGGAGCTACCGACCATGTCGAACCACGTCTACAAGAGCCTCGAACTCACCGGCTCGTCCACCACCAGCATCGAGGACGCCATCCAGGGCGCGATCGCCAAGGCGCACGAGACGGTGCGCAACATCCAGTGGTTCACCGTCGTCGAGACGCGCGGCCATGTGACGGACGGCCGCGTGGCGCACTGGCAGGTCACGCTGAAGATCGGCTTCACGCTCGAGTGAGCGTGACCGTCGGCTCGCTCAGGCGAAGTCGGTCGACGGCTTTTCCCAGAGGTTCACGCCGCCCTCGACCGCATGGCGGTCGATCTCTGCGAGCTCCTCCGCGCTCAGCGGCGCACCCTGGAGCGCGGCCACGTTGTCGACGATCTGCTCGGGCCGGCTCGCGCCGATCAGCGCGGAACTCACGCGCGGATCGCGCAGGGTCCAGGTCAGCGCGAGCTGCGCCAGCGATTGGCCGCGCCGTTGCGCGATCGCGTTCAGCGCGCGTGCACGCTCGATGTTGGCATCCGACAGATGTTCGGGCTTCAGCGAGCCGCCGCCCGGGCGGTTGATGCGCGCATCGGCCGGCACGCCCTGCAGGTACTTGTCGGTCAGCAGGCCCTGCGCCAGCGGCGTGAACGCGATCACGCCGGCACCGACTTCCTCGGTCGCGCCGAGCAGGTCCTTCTCGATCCAGCGGTTGAACAGGTTGTAGGCCGGCTGGTGGATCAAGAGCGGCACCTTCCATTCGCGCAGCAGCGCGGCCATCTCGCGCGTCTTGCCGGCCGAGTACGACGAGATGCCGATGTACAGCGCCTTGCCCTGCTGCACGGCCTGGGCCAGCGCCGAGGCCGTTTCCTCCAGCGGCGTGTGCGGATCGAAGCGGTGCGAATAGAAGATGTCGACGTAGTCGAGGCCCATGCGCTGCAGGCTCTGGTCGAGGCTGGCCAGCAGGTATTTGCGCGAGCCGCCGCCCTGCCCGTAGGGGCCGGGCCACATGTCCCAGCCGGCCTTGCTCGAGATGATCAGTTCGTCGCGGTAGGGCCTGAAGTCCTCGCGCAGCAGGCGGCCGAAATTCGTTTCGGCGCTGCCGTAGGGCGGGCCATAGTTGTTGGCCAGGTCGAAGTGGTTGATGCCGAGGTCGAAGGCGGTGCGCAGCAGCTGGCGCTGGGTGGCGATCGGCGTGGTGTCGCCGAAGTTGTGCCACAGCCCGAGCGAGATGGCGGGCAGCACGAGGCCGCTGCGGCCCACCTTGCGGTAGGGCATGGATTCGTAGCGCGTGGAGGCGGCGAGGTAGGTCATGGGCGATGGAAGGACGCGAAGAGAAAGCGAAAGGCGCCATGTCGGCGCCGGTACGTCGCGTTCGAGGATAGCGGCAATCGCGTCGACGCGCAGGCCGCCGACCCGCTGCGTTACGACGCCACGGCAGTGTCGCGCCCGAAGGCCAGCGCCGCGAGTTCCTCGTCCGATGCGGGCAGCACCGGCGGCACCAGCGCGTCCTGCAGGAACAGCCGCAATGCGGTCCATCCCGAGCCGTCGGCCTTGCGCGCCTGGCGCCATGCGGCCGCCTCGAGCAGCAGCACCGATTGATAGGTGCGCGCCATGCCCCAGGCCAGGCGCCGGCCGTCGCTCTCCTGCGCGCGCGGCATCAGCTCCGCGAGCGTGCGTCGCGCATGCACGATGGCGTCGGGTGCGCGCGTGCCATGGCCCGCGAGCGTCGAGAGGCGCCCGTCGATGTCGGCAAGAAAGGCCTCGCCCGCTTCGGGCGCGCGCAGCGCACGCAGCACGTCGTGCGCGAGCACCGAGGTCGTGCCCTCCCAGATGCAATGCACGTGCAGGTTGCGCAGCACGCGCGGGATGCCCGTGTCCTCCACATAGCCCGCGCCGCCGAAGCTCTCGACCAGCTCGCTCGCGGCCCAGATGCTCTGGCGCGCGCAGGCCAGCTTCGTCAGCGGCGCCAGCAGCCGCGCCAGCCCGGGCGCGCCGGTGCCGCGCTCTTGCCGATTGAGCGCGAGCGCGGTCTCGAAGTTGAGCGCGAGCATCGCCTCGTACTCGGCCGTGATGCGCGCGATCCACTGCGCATGCAGCGGCTTCTCGGCGAGCATCTGGCCGAACACGCGACGCCGTGTCGCGTAGTCGCGCGCCAGCATCAGCAGATGGCCCACGCCCGCCGGGCCGCCCCACGAGGCCCACAGCCGCGCGACGTTGAGCAGGTCGCCGATCTTCGCCACGCCGCGCTCGATGCCGCCGACCGGCACCGCGACCGTGCCTTCGAGCTCGAGCTCCGCGGTCGGCAGGGCACGCGTGCCGAGCTTGTCCTTCAGGCGCCGCACGGCGATGTGGTTCCAGCTGCCGTCGGGGCGGCGCAGCTCGACCAGGAACAGCGACAGCCCGCGGCTTCCCGGCACCGCATCGTCGGGCCGCGCGAGCGCGAGCGCCATCTGCGAGGTGGTGGCCGATGTGAACCACTTGGTGCCGTGCAACGACCAGGTGCCGTCGCCGCGCGGACGCGCGACGGTCGAGGTCTGGCCGACATCGGAGCCGCCCTCCTTCTCGGTCATCCACTGGCCCGAAGTCCAGCCGCCCTGCCGCGCCGTGAGCTTCGGCTTGTAGCGCGCGGCCAGTGCCTCGTCGTGCAGCGTGAGCAGGCGCGCGGCGCCATCGGTCATCACCAGCGGACAAGAGGCCACCGCGCCCGCGCCGTCGTACAGGTTCACGAGGCCGGCCTGCACCACGCGCGTGAACTCGCCATAGGGGTTCTCGTAGGGCAGCGCGACCAGGCCCTCCTCGAGGCCGATGTCGACCAGGCGGTGCCAGGCCGGATCGACCTCGATGCGGTCGACGCGCCGGCCCCAGGCATCGAAGGGTTCGTGGCGCGGCACGTTGTGCTCGGCCGTCGCGGCCAGTGCGGGAATCTCGCGCATCGCGCGCTCGCCCATGCGCTCGAACAGCGGACTCGCGTCGGCGAAGACCTCGGCGGGCAGCAGGCGTTCGAGCGTGTGGTGCAGGGTGCGGTCGCTCGCGAAGCGGTTCGACGGCGCGGGGTGGGGCTGGATGAAGTCGCTCATGGTGTCTCCTTGGCCGAAGGCGGGACGGGCGCCTTGGTGCCCTGCCCTCTCTTCGCGGATGCGGCATGGTCGAGCACCGCGGCCAGGCACAGCGCCACGATGTCCTCGACCACGCGCTGCGCCGCGCGCTTGGACAGCACGCCGAGCGCGAGCGGGCCGATCATGGCTTCGGCCAACGCGCCGACGATCGCCGCGGCGCTGGTGTGCGCGTTCTGCGCGCGGAACTCGCGGCTGTCGATGCCGTCCTCGATCACGGTCACGAAGATCGCGCGATAGGGTTCGCGAAAGCGCAGCCGGTCCTCGTCGATCTGCGGTGCCGCGGGTTCGGCCAACAGTGCCCACGCGAGCCTGGGCCGCTTGAGCGCGCGGTGCGCGAAGGTGCGGATGATCGCGGCCAATCGCTCGCCGGCACCGCTCTCCGAGGCGGCCGCGGCAGCGCAGGCGTCGATCTCGCGCTGCGAGGCCTGGCGGAAGACCTCATCGAACAGGTCGGTCTTCGACGGGAAGTACTGGTACAGCAAGCCGGTCGAGACCTCGGCCGTGGCCGCGACCATCGGCATGGTGGTGCCGCCGTAGCCATGGGTGGCCACGAGTTCGAGCGCGGCCAGCACGATGCGTTCGCGCGTGAGCGTCATGCGCTCTTCGACTTTGGATGTGCGTCGGTAGGTCACGCGAAGAATTGAATCACAGTTCATTTCTTATTGCAATTGCACTCCGGCTCCCTATACTTCGACGCCTCGGCCGCATCGCAACGATCACGCCGCCGGCGGCCACGGCGTCCAGTTCAACCACCAAGGAAGCTTCTCCATGCGCAGGTTCGACGACTCCTCTTTCGGTCATGGCTGGTTCCAGGCTGCCTACAGCGAGGACCTTCGCAAGGGCGAGGTGCAGCCCCTCACGGCCATGGGCCGCGAGTTCGTGCTGTGGCGCGACATGCAGGGCCAGGCCCATGCGATGGATGCGCACTGTCCGCACCTCGGCACCCATCTCGGCCATCTCGGCCATGGCGGCCGCGTCTGCGGCACCTCACTGCGCTGCCCCTTCCACGGCTGGCAGTTCTCCGGTGACGGTGCCTGCACCGACATTCCCTACAGCCCGAATCCGCGTCTCGAGATGCGGCACCTGAAGTCCTGGCCGCTGGTCGAGCGCAACGGGCTGGTGATGGTGTGGTGGCATCCGCGCGGCATCGTGCCCAGCTTCGAGGTGCCGGCGATGCCCGAGCATGGCGATGCGCAGTGGTCGCGCTACCGGCGCCAGCGCTGGGAGGTCGCGACGATCTGGCAGGAGGTGCAGGAGAACATCGTCGACACCACGCACTTCCACCACCTGCATGGCGTGGCCACGCTGGCGCGGCTCGACCGCTTCGAGCCCGCGGGGCCGGCGCTGCACGTGAACATCCTGCACGACTTCAACACGCCGCGCGGCCGGCTGCCGGGCTTCCTGCAGACCTCTCTGTACGGCCCCTACTTCGCGACGGTGCGCTTTCGCATCGCCGACCTGGCCGAGATCCTGTTCGTCGATTCGGTGGTGCCGATCGAGGCCGGCCGCGTCGCCGTGAGCTTCAGCCTGATGGCGCGGCTGCAGGGCATCGCCTCGCCCGACATGAGCCTCGCGCTGATCGACGAGGCGATCCACCAGGTGAGCCAGGACGTGCCGATCTGGGAGCACAAGATGCGCTGGAAGCGCCCCAGCCTCGCCGAGGGAGACGGACCCATCATGCGCTTCCGCCATTGGGCCGAGCAGTTCGAGACCGAGGACGAAGTCCCGGCCCCCGCGCCCCTGCGCCGCATCGAGATCGCCGCCCATGCATGATCTCGCCGCCACCGATGCCGTCTTCGTGCGCGAGGACGCGAACACCTGGCGCGCCAGCGAACTCGCGCGCGGTCCCTGGGACCCGCGCGCGCAGCATGGCGGCGCGCCCTGCGGCCTGCTCGCGCACATCGCCGAGTCGGCCGTGGAGGGCGAAGGCTGGCAGCTCGCGCGGCTCACGGTCGAGCTGATCCGGCCGGTGCCGGTCGACCTGTTGTCGTCCGCCGCCACGACCGAGGCCGGCCGCACCACCGCACGCGTCGAGATCTCGTTGCTGGCCCAGGGCAAGCCGGTGGCGAAGGCGCATGCGCTGCTGGTGCGCACGCAGCCCGTGGTGCCGCCCGAAGCAGCGTTGCAAAGGCCGCTGGCCCCTGCCCTGTCGATGCCGGCACCGTCGGACTGCACGGCACCGCTGCGCATCCCGGGCCTGCCCGACGTGCGCTCGTTCTACTACACGGCGACCGAAAGCCGCGTGGCGGCCGGCGATGCCGCGGCGCCCGGTCCGGCCGCGGCATGGTTTCGATTGCGCGTGCCGCTGGTGGCCGGCGCCGCCAATTCGCCCGCGATGCGCGCGGCCGCCGCGGCCGACTTCGGCAACGGCCTGAGCTGGGTGCTGCCGGTCGAGCGCTTCAACTTCGCCAACGCCGACCTCTCGCTGCAGCTCGCGCGGCAACCGGTCGGCGACTGGATCGGCCTCGATGCCGTGACCACGGTCGCGCCCGACGGCAGCGGCTGCACCTTCAGCCAGCTGCACGACGAGCGCGGCCGCTTCGGCTTCGCGACGCAGACGCTGCTCGTCTTCGCGCGCTAGCGTTTCGGCTCAAGCGCTCGTCAGCCCGCGCGACACCGGCAGCCTGCGCACGCGCTTGCCGGTCACCGCGAAGATCGCGTTGGTGATCGCGGGCGCGATGCCCGAGGTGCCGGGCTCGCCCATGCCGCCGGGCGCTTCGCCGCTGGCCACGATATGGGTCTCGATCGCCGGCGTCTCGTTGATGCGCAAAGGCCGCACGTCGTGGAAGTTCGACTGCTCGATGCGTCCGTCCTTCAACGTCGCCTCGCCCCACAGCGCGCCCGAGATGCCGAAGATCACGCCGCTCTGCACCTGGGCCTGCACCGTGTCGGGGTTGACCACCACGCCGGTGTCGAGCGCGCACACCACGCGCCTGACCACCGGCTCGCCGCCGTCCTTCGGCACCTCGACCTCGGCCACCAGCGCCATGAAGGTGCCGAAGGCGAACTGCAGCGACACGCCGCGCCCGCGCTGCGGCGGCAGCGGCGTGCCCCAGCCGGCCTTCTGCGCCGCGAGCTCGAGCACGGCCTTGGCGCGCGGATTGGCGCCCAGCAGCGCGCGCCGGTAGTCCACCGGATCGGCCTTGGCCGCATGCGCGAGCTCGTCGATGAAGCTCTCGACCACGAACACGTTGTGCGTCGGTCCCACGCCGCGCCAGAACGCGGTGGGCACCGGCGGCTCGTGGTTCACGTACTCGACGCGGATGTTCGGCAGCGCATAGGGCGGCTTCTCGGCGCCGTCGATGGTCTCGGGATCGACGCCGTTGTTGTAGGCCGGCGGCAGCCAACGCTTGAGGATCGACGAGCCCGTGATGCGATGGCGCCAGGCCACCGGCCGGCCCTGCGCATCGAGGCCCGCGCTCACGCGGTCGTAGAAGTACGGCCGGTACATGTCGTGCTGCGTGTCCTCCTCGCGCGTCCACACCACCTTGACCGGGCCGTCGACCTGCTTGGCGATCTGCACCGCGCGCGTGATGCTGTCGACCTCGAGCCGGCGCCCGAAGCCGCCGCCCAGCAGGTGGTTGTGCACCGTGACCTTCTCCACCGGCAGGCCCGATGCGGCCGCCGCCGCGGCACGCGCTCGCGTGATCACCTGGGTGCCAACCCATACCTCGCAGCCGTCGGGCCGCACACGCACCGTGCAGTTCAGCGGCTCCATCGCCGCATGCACCAGGAACGGCACCTCGTACACGGCCTCGAGGCGCTGCGCCGCGCCGGTCATCGCCGCCGCGTCGTCGCCCTCGTTGCGTGCCACCGCGCCGGTCTGCAGCGAGGCCTGCATCATCGATTCGACGATCGCCGCCGAATCGATGCCTGCGTTGGCGCCGCCGTCCCATTCGATCGCGAGCGCCGCCAGGCCCTTCTTCGCCGCGCCCATGTGGTCGGCCACCACCGCCACGCAGTCGTCGAGCCGCACGATCTGGCGCACGCCGCGCACCGCCTTCGCCTTGCTGTCGTCCACGCTGCGCAGGCGGCCGCCGAACACCGGCGACTGCGCGAGCGTGGCGACCTTCATGCCCGGCACCTTGGCATCGATGCCGTAGAGCGCGCTGCCGTCGACCTTGGCCGGCGAGTCGAGCCGCTTCGCGGGCGTGCCGATCAGCCGGAAATCGGCCGGCGCCTTGAGCGCGACCTTCTCGGGCAGCGGCAGCTTCGCGGCATCGGCGACCAGCGCGCCGTACTTCAGGCGCCGGCCGCTGGCCGCATGCACGACCTCGCCGCGGGTCGCCTTGCAGCTGTCGGGCGCGACCTTCCAGCGCTGCGCCGCGGCCTGCACGAGCACCGTGCGCGCGGTGGCGCCGGCACGCCGCAGCGGCTCGTAGGCGGCGCGGATGGTGGTCGAGCCGCCGGTCACCTGGAAGCCCAGCAGCGGGTTGCCGTAGAGCTTGTCGTCGGGCGGCGCATGCTCGACGCGCACCGCGGCCAGGTCGACCTCGAGCTCCTCGGCGATCAGCATCGGCACGCTGGTGTAGGTGCCCTGCCCCATCTCGATGTAGCCCATGGTCACGGTCACGCGGCCATCGGGCGCGATCTTGACGAAGGCATTGGGCGTCCACGGCGGCGTGCCCGCCGGTGCGGCCTCGGCCGCCTCGGGCATGGCGCCCAGGCCCACGCCGATCAGCAGGCCGCCGCCGAGCGCGGCACCGATGCTCAGGAAGCCGCGGCGCGACAGCGCGGGCGAGTCCGCCGGCGCGTGTTCCGTCAGTCGATCGATCAGCATCTCAGGCCACCGCCTTTCCGGAGAGCGCGCGTGCCGCCTCCTTGATGCCCGCGCGAATGCGCACATAGGTGCCGCATCGACAGACGTTGCCGCTCATCGCGGCATCGATCTCCTCGTCGCTCGGCGCCGTGTTCTTGCTCAGCAGCGCGGTGGCCGACATCAGCTGGCCCGATTGGCAGTAGCCGCACTGCACCACGTCGAGATCGAGCCAGGCCTTCTGCAGCGCGCGGCCCACGCGCGTGGCGGCGAGCGACTCGATGGTGCTCACGTTCGCCTTGCCCACCGATTCCACCGTCGTGAGGCAGGCCCGCGTGGGCGCGCCGTCGACATGGATGGTGCAGGCGCCGCACAGGCCCATGCCGCAGCCGAACTTGGTACCGGTCATGCCGAGCACGTCGCGCAAGGCCCAGAGCACCGGCGTGTCGCCGTCGACGTCGAGCGGGCGTTCGATTCCATTGACTTTCATGTTGTTGGTGTCCTTGTCGTGGGGTGGTTCGCTGCCCGCGCGACGCGCCGGATGGGCGCGGCGCGCGGGCAGGCCGACAGGAGGATGTCACGCCGAAGGAATTCGCGCCGGACGCGCAAGCCTCGTTTCCAGACATCCCGCGTAGGCGATGTCCGGCCGCACGATGCGCGGCGGGTCCGTTCCCGGGCGCCGCGCGGGGCCGGACCATGCACGGACTCCCGAGGAAAGGATCACCATGTTCGACCACATCGGCTTCAGGGTGCGCGACCTGCGCGCCGCGCGCCGCTTCTACGACGCGGTCGCGGGCGCGCTCGGCCTGCGGACCCTCGACAACAGCGCCCATTCGTTCCTGCTCGTGCGCAGTGCCGAGCTGACCGTGCCCTTCGTCTGGATCGGCACCGACCAGCCGGCCTTCTGGAGCGGCGCGCACCAGGTGTCGGCCAGCCCGATCCACCTGGCGCTCTCGGCGAAGACGCCGCAGGAGGTCGACGCCTTCCATCGCGCGGCGCTGCAGGCCGGCGGCATCGACAACGGTTTCCCCGGCCCGCGCGGGCCGGCCGAGATGCACTACTATGGCGCCTACGTGCTCGACCCCGACGGCAACAACGTCGAGGCCGGCTGCCGCGGCGCGGCCTCCTAGGCCGCCAGCAGGCCCGGGTCGCTCGGGTACATGTAGCGCCGCGACCACGGCAGCGTCTTCGCCGCGCGGCCGGCCTTGCGGCCCACGATCTGGTAGATCGCCACGTCGTCGTTCTCGAAGGCATAGGCGCAGCCCGCCAGGTACACGCGCCAGATCCTGAACTTCTCCTCGTCGACCATCGCGCGCACCTGCTCGGTGTGCGCCTCGTAGGCATCGCTCCACAGCCGCAGCGTGCGCGCGTAGTGGCGCCGCAGGTTCTCCACGTCGAAGGCCTCGAGGCCGCCCTGCTGCATCGATTGCAGCGTGAGGCCGATGTGCGGCAGCTCGCCGTTCGGGAACACGTAGCGGTCGATGAAGTCGCCGCCGCCGTACGAGACGCCACCGCCCTCGGGGTCGGACGAGGTGATGCCGTGGTTCATCACCACGCCGTCATCGGCCAGCAGCGCGCGCACGCGCTGGAAGTACTCGGGAAGGTTCTTGCGGCCCACGTGCTCGAACATGCCGACGCTGGTGATGCGGTCGAACTGCCCGCTCACGTCGCGATAGTCCTGCAGCCGGATCTCGATGCGGTCGGCCAGGCCTGCGGCCTTCACGCGCTCGGTCGCGAGCTCGAACTGGTTCTGCGACAGGGTCACGCCCACGCAGCGCGCACCGAACTTCCGTGCCGCGCGGATCACCAGCGCGCCCCAGCCGCAGCCGATGTCGAGCAGGGTCTGGCCCGGCTGCAGCTGGATCTTGGTGAGGATGTGGTCGATCTTCTTGAGCTGCGCCGTCTCGAGGTCCTCGTCGCCGTGCTCGAAGTAGGCGCACGAATAGACCATGTTCGGGTCGAGCCAGAGTTGGTAGAAGGCGTTCGAGACGTCGTAGTGGTACTGGATCGACTTGCGGTCCGACGCCTTGGTGTGCGTGAAGTAGCGCGCCATGTTCTTGAGCGCGCTGGCACCGGCGCCGGTGCCGCTGTCGAGCGAGCTCTTCGCGAGCCCGTAGGCGATGTCGATGATGTCGCTGAGCTTGCCCTCGATGTCGATCTTGCTCTGCACATAGGCCTCGCCGAGGTTGGCCAGCGTCGGCTCGAGCATCAGCGACAGCGCCGAGGGGGATTTCACGTGCAGGGTGACGGCCGGGCCGCTGAAGTCGCCGAAGTCGTACGACTTGCCGTCCCACAAGGTCAGCCGCGCGGGCAGATTGGCACGTGCGCGGACGGCCGCGCTCCACTGTTCGACCTTCTTTTCCCAAAGCATGCATTTCTCCGTGTTGGTGTTGCTTGCGATTCGGGAAAGCACGATAGCCAGATTCCGTGCGATGTGCAGGGCAATGCCGGAGTTCGACCCGGAGCCGTCACGAGTTAGCGCTCCAATCTGACGGAAAGCCGTGGTTCGAGTCGGATGTGCGGGAAAACTACAGTATTCAGAAATCTCACAATCCGTAATACAAATGCACTATTTCGAAAGAATAATTGCGGCAAACGTAACGAAGCTGCGAATAGGCCCCAGAGCCTCGGCAAGGGAAAAAGCTCGATGCACAACAATCTTGAAGTCCAACGCCGATGGCTATTTCGTCTTCCAAGTGTTCCTGCGGGCTTGCCCATCTCGAACGCATTCCACGTCGCTCCTGGATGCGCTGGCTTCCCTGGCTGCGTTACTACCAGTGCACCCTGTGCGGGGGCAAGCGCCTGGCCACTGAAAACGCGGTGAACGCCGCCGTGGCCGCCCGCGCGAGCCGCGAAGCCGTCGAGCGACGGTAATCGCCCGGTCCTGACCGTCGCCTGAACGGGCGCACGCTTCTCCACCCGGCCGTCGCCCCGGGCCCGTTCGAAGTCGCTCGCGACCGCGCGGGAGCCGTTCAGTCGTAGCGCACGGTCACGAGCGCGATGCCGCCCGACTGCGCCGCCATCGACAACACCCCACCGTCCTGCCCGATCGACCGCTCGCTCCTTGGCGCCAGCGGCGTCGTGCGTCCGCGCGCGTCGATGAACGCGATGGCCAGCGGCTGCTCGCCGAGCGCATCGACGCGCACGCTGGCGCTCGGCGCATCGATCTCCTGGCGCAGGAAGCGGATCTCGGTGGCGTGGCTCGTCACGCGGTGAACGAGCGTGCCCGGCCGTGCATCGACGCGCATCTCGTAGGGTGCGCCGACGATCGCGCCGGTGAAGTGGATGGTCCCGTCGGCGGCTGCGGCCGCCAGCGGCAGAAGGCACAGGGCAAGCGCTGCCCGAGGTGCCAGGTTGCGAAGCGTCGACCCGTGATGGTTCACGTCGGACTCCCTTCTTGCTGCTCGGTGGGCTCCCTTGTTTCTGAACGGAATGAAATCATTGTTTACATGTGAATGCAAGCAATTGTTTCCGTCATCACGAGGGGTTGCCAACCCGGCAAGAGATCTGTACGCATGGCCAGGACGCCGTCGCGGCGGCGTGCGGCGCGCGAGGCGCCGCTCAGGAATGCAGGGCGAGATCGGGCGGCCCTTCGCTGGCCTCGATGAACAGCCGCTTGATCATCGGAAAGCGCGCGCGCACCTGGCGCTCGATCGCGGCGATGGCGTCGGCGGCGTCGCCGGTGTCGGTGTCGTCCTTGAAATTCACGTCGACGATCGCGAGCACCTGGTCGGGCCCGATGTACATCGACAGCACCCGGCCCACCTCCTCCACGCTGGGCTGCGCCATCGCCAGCTCGCGGATCGCGCGCGCCGTCTCGGGCCGCACGCCCTCCCCGATCAGCAGGCCGCGCGACTGTGCGATCAGCAGCAGCGCCACGCCCGCGAGCAGCAGCCCGATCACCATCGAGGCCGCGCCGTCGAACACCGGCATGTCGAAGCGGTGGCCGAGGTAGATGCCCAGCGCCGCCACCGCGAGGCCGGCCAGCGCGGCCGCATCCTCGGCCAGCACCGTGTAGGTGGTCGGGTCCTTGCTGCGGTCCAGCGCCTGCCAGAACGGCGTGCCGCCGGCCTGCGTGCGGAACTGCCGCAGCGCGATCAGGAAGCTCGTGCCCTCGAACACCGCCGCGGCCGCGAGCACCACGTAGTTCCAGGTCGGATCGCCCAGCGGCTCGGGATGGCGGATGTGCTCGATGCCTTCATAGAAGGACACGCCGCCGCCGAGCCCGAAGATCAGCACCGCCACGATCAGGCTCCAGAAGTAGAGCTCCTTGCCGTGGCCGAACGGATGCTCGACGCTCGCCGGGCGCTTGCTCAGGCGCAGGCCGACCAGCAGCAGCACGCCATTGAAGGTGTCGACCGACGAATGGATGCCTTCGGACAGCATCGCCGAGCTGCCGGTGATGCCGGCCACGACGAACTTGGTGATCGCGATGGCGATGTTCGCGCCGATGGCGCCGTAGATGGCGATGCGGGATTCGGCCATGGAGAGCGTGGCCGTTCGCTAGCCGGGCCTCAAGGCAGGCCGAGGTAGATGCGCAGGTCGTCCTTGTAGGTGCCGGCCGAGGCGACGGCGGTGCGAAGCCGTTCTTCCGACACGCCGAACCATTCGGTCCAGTAGTCGACTTCCTTGAGGTCGGTCACGTCGATCCGGTCATCGTCCCGGGGGATGCGGATCTGAAGGTCTTCGGACATCGGAAATTTCTCCTGCATTGAAGCCACGCAGTGTCGCGAGCGCGCGGCGCGGGAACGCCGGACGCGGACGACACCGCATGCAGGACGGCATCCATCCGCGCGGCGCGGGCCGGCTGCTCAGGCCGCCTCGCGCGAGGCCGCGCCCAGCGCGTCGTTGCCGGCCTCACCGAGCCAGCGGCGCTTGTCGCGCAGCGGCGGCGCGCCGAACATGCGGCCGTACTCGCGCGCGAACTGCGAGGGGCTCTCGTAGCCCACGTTGTGCGCGGCCGTCGCCACGTCGGCGCCGGTCAGCAGCATCAGCCGCCGGGCCTCCTGCAGCCGCAGCTGCTTCTGGTACTGCAGCGGGCTCATCGCGGTCACGGCCTTGAAGTGATGGTGGAACGAGGACACGCTCATGTGCACCGCGCGCGCCATGTCCTCGACCTTCAGCGACTGCGCGAAGTTCACGCGCAGCGCGCTGATCGCCTTGGCCACGCGCTGGGTGTGGCTGTCCTGCAGCGCGATCTGCCGCAGCCGCGCGCCCTCGCCGTTCACCAGCAGCCGGTACATGATCTCGCGCTTGATCAGCGGCGCCATGATCGGTACGTCCTCCGGCGTCTCCAGCAGGCGCAAGAGCCGCAGCACCGGCTCGAGCACCGGCATCGCGATGCGGTTGACGTACATGCCGCGCGAGGCCGGCGCATTGGCCTTGGCCGGCAGCTGCTCGCTGCGGATCAGCTCGCCGATCTCGTCGACCGCGAGCTCGAGTCGCAGCCCCAGGTAGGGCTCCTGCTCGCTGGTCACGCGCACCTGGCCGCACACCGGCAGGTCGACCGAGGTGACCAGGTAGTGCATCGGGTCGTACACGTAGATGTCGTCGCCCACCATGATCCGCTTGGAGCCCTGCGCGATCAGGCCCAGCGCGGGCGTCTGCATCGCATGCTTGGGGCCGTCGGGCTTGCTGACGCAGTAGACGAACAGGCCGGGCACCGCGGTGTCGATCGAGCCGTCGCGGCCGCCGGTCACCAGGTTGATCAGGCGCACCAGCTCCTTGCGGGCTTCGTCGAGTTCGGGTTCGAGCGGCAGCGGCGTACCGATGGCGGAAAGGATGTCGGGGGTTTCGTCGGACATGTGGCGAGTCCTTGTCACGGTGGAGAAACAAGCGGCTCGCAGCTTAAACCTCCGCTGGCGCGCGCGCACGCCCGCGGCCACCGGTCTGGAGAATTAGGCAAGACCTTTGCAGGAACGCGCTGGCCCCGGAGCGGTGCGCGGCCGGATACTTTTCCGGGGCCCACCGGGTCTTCAACGCAAAGGAAGTCTTTCGATGCAATACCGCAAATTCGGCCGCACCGGCCTCTTCGTCTCCGAGCTCTGCCTCGGCACCATGACCTTCGGCGGGTCCTCGGGCATCTGGGGCCAGATCGGCGATCTCCAGCAATCCGAGGCCGAGGCGCTGGTCGGCCGCGCGCTCGACGCCGGCATCAACTTCATCGACACCGCCGACGTCTATTCCGAAGGCCAGTCGGAAGTCATCACCGGCCAGGCGCTCAAGAACCTCAAGGTGCCGCGTGACAAGGTGGTGGTGGCGACCAAGGTGCTCGGCGAAACCGGCAGCAAGGGCGTCAACTCCGCCGGTGCCTCGCGCTACCACATCATGGACGGCGTGAAGGCCAGCCTGCGGCGGCTGCAGCTCGATCACATCGACCTCTACCAGATCCACGGCTTCGACCCCGCCACGCGGATCGAGGAAACCGTGGAGGCGCTCGACACGCTGGTGCGCCACGGCCACGTGCGCTACGTGGGCGTGTCGAACTGGGCCGCCTGGCAGATCGTCAAGGCGCTGGGCATCGCCGAGCGCAAGGGCCTGGCGCGCTTCGAATCGCTGCAGGCCTACTACACGATCGCGGGCCGCGACCTCGAGCGCGAACTGGTGCCGATGCTGCGCAGCGAGGAGGTCGGCCTGATGGTCTGGAGCCCGCTGGCCGGCGGCTTCCTCAGCGGCAAGTACAGCCGCGCGGGCGAGGCGCAGCAGGCCGAACAGGGCAGCCGCCGCATCGCCTTCGACTTCCCGCCGGTCGACAAGGAACGCGCCTTCGACTGCATCGACGTCATGCGCGAGCTGGCCGAGGCGCGCAAGGTCTCGGTGGCGCAGGTCGCGCTGGCCTGGCTGCTGCACCAGCCGGTGGTGACCAGCGTGATCATCGGCGCCAAGCGCGTCGACCAGCTCGACGACAACCTTGCTGCCACCGCCATCCAGCTCACCGCCGACGAACTCGCGCGGCTCGACAAGGTCAGCGCGCTGCCGGCCGAGTATCCGGGCTGGATGCTCGAGCGCCAGGGCGGTGTGCGGCGCCAGCGCGTGGCGGATTCGCTGTCGCGCGGCTGAGCCGACGAAAGGGCCGCCGAGCGGCGGCCCTGCCCTACTTCTTCGGCTGCACCTCGAAGGCCAGCAGCTGCGTGATCTGGCTCGCGGTGTTGAAGTTGTTGTCCGACACCAGCACCAGCGTGTCGTTGCCGTTGGGCAGCTTCGGTCCCCAGGCGATGCCCTCGATGTTGTCGAGCCTGGCCAGTCCCAGCGTGTTCAGGTCGAGCACCAGGCGCTTGCGCACCGGCTTGTAGTCGGCGCCCACGAGGCTGGCGAGGCCGCGCACGTCGGTGGCGCCTTCGGTCTCGATCTCGTAGAGGCGGATGTAGTTGCTGTAGTTGCCGTCGGCGGCCTGCACGCCCGCGCGCTCGATCACGAGGAACTGGTGGTCGTTGATCGCGAGCATCTCCGACACGCCGTTGTCGGCATTCGGTCCGGTGGGCGCCTTGGGGATCGCATCGATCGGATAGGCCACCTGGCGGAGCACCGCGCCCGCGCGGTCGAACTGCGTGAAGCGCGAGACCGCGCCGCTCGTGGGCGTGGGCAAGGGGCCGTCCTCGTAGATCGGCGCTTCCATGCCGACCCACAGGGTCTTGCCGTCGGCCGAGAAGCTCAGCGCCTCGTAGGTCGCGTTGTTGCGCGAGCCCTTCTCCTGCGTCGGCGACATCCTGAACATCGCGGGCGCCGGCAGGATCAGGTTGGCCACGCCGTCGATGGCCATGCGCGCCACGAAGGGATCGAGGCCGCGTGCGCGGTCGCCCTCGCTGCCCCACCACAGGCCGCCCCCCTGCGGATCGATGCGGAACGATTCGGGATCGGCCGCGGTGCCACCCGGCGCCGGATCGGGGCTGGGGTAGACCTTGCCGTTCATGTCCTTGAGCGCGATCGTCGAGCGGAAGCGCACCGAGGAGAAACGCTGGCCGTCGTAGTCGAGTTCGGCCGTGTGGAAGCGCGACGAGGTGCGGTCGTCGCTGAGGAAGTACCAGAGCTTCGTGGCGGGGTCGTAGTCGACCGCCGAGAGCCCGCCGACCTGCACCCCGTCGATCCTGAGGTCGTTGGCCAGCACCTGTTCGCCGATCAGCCGCACGCTCTGCACGCTGCGTTCGGCGACGGGCGCGGGTGCGGGCGCTGGAGCCGGTGGCGGCGCCGCGGGCGCGGGCGCCGGTGCCACGGGCAGGAACACGCCGCTGTCGCCACCGCCGCCGCAGGCGGTCAGGGCCATGGCCGCGCATAGCGCTGTGGCCAGAAGACGAAGAGCGGCGGGCTTGAAGGGAGGAGCGAAGGAAGGCATCGGGCGCTGCGCGAGTGGGCGAAGCGCCGGATGCTAGGGAGGGCAGATGACGGTTCGGTGAAGCCTCGCCGCGTTCAACCCGTGTTGCGCCGTACCAGCGCCGCGATGTACTCGCGCAGCGAGACGCGGCCGCGCTCGGGGTTCTCGGCCTCGTACTTCTTGTCGAGCGTGACGCGCGTCATCGCCGCGTACGAGGCCGCGCCCGCGTCCGAGAAGCCCATCGCCTTGAACGCATGCTCCCACTGGCTGCGCGGCGTCTGGACCGCGCGCACCGGCTTGTTGAGCGCCAGCGCGAAGGCCTCGGCCACGTCCGCGCTGGTGTAGGCCTCGGGACCTTCCACGTGGTGCGGGCCCGAATCCTTGGCCGGCCCTTCCATCAGCCGCGCCGCGAACTGGCCCAGGTCCTGCGGCGACACCATCGGCAGCGCGAAGTCGACCGGGTACATGGTGTGGACCACGCCCTGCTCCTGCGCGGTCTGCAGCGACAGGTCCCAGTTGCTCATGTAGTAGGCCGCGCGGATCACGGCGGTGGGAATGGGCTGCGCCGCGAGCGCCTGCTCCATCTCGTAGAGCACGCCGAGGTCGCCGATGCGCTCGCCGGGCTGCGCGCCGTAGGCCGACTCGGCCACGATCTTCTCGAGGTTGGCGCCCTGCACCGCGCGCAGGATGCTGCGCAGGCTGCGCCGCTCCTCGGCCGCGGTGTCGGTCGACGGCGCCGCGGGCGGGTTCAGCAGGAACAGCCGCTTGCCGCCGGCCAGCACGCGCTGGAAGGCGGCAACGTCGAACACGTCGACCACCGCGACCTTGGCGCCCTTCTTGCGCAGCGCCTCGGTCTTCGAGGCATGGCGCGTGATGACGGTGACGGGCTGGCCCTTGGCCAGCAGTGCTTCGGCCAGGGCCGAGCCCACGTGGCCGGTGGCTCCGAGGATGATGTGCATGGTCGTCTCCGTGAGTGCAGGCGGCCGAGGTCAGCCGCGGTGCTCGTTGCGCCGGCGCGTGGCCGCGGCCTTGCGCGCCGACGCCGATCGCGCGGCCGCGGGTCGGGCGGCCGCCGCGGCACCGCCCTTGTGGCCGCCCTTGCGCGACGGCGCATGGTTCTCGGTCTTGCCGCGGCCCGAGCCGCTCTTCTTGCCGCCGCCGGTTTCGGCATTCACCGTGGCCCAGGCGCGGCGCTCGGCCTCGCCCCGGCCCAGGCCGCGTTTCTCGTAGCCTGCCTCGATATGCTCGGCCTTGCGTATCTGCTTGTCCGTGTAGGACGACTTGTCGCCTCGTGGCATGTTCATCGCTCCTGTGTGGATGGAAGATGGAAAAACATGCTGCGCGCGGCACTCGCACCCAGGGTAAGAAAAGCCTAGCGGCCCGCGTCAGCGCTGTCCGTCGTCGGCGGCGCAACACGCATGCATCGAGGTGTAGGCAAGCCCGCGGCGGTCAGGCCCCGTCGCCCGCGATGGCGATGCGCTCAACGGATGCCTTCGCGTTCGGCGACCGAGCGCGCGTCGCGTGCCCACACCTGCAACACGAAGTCGGCCTCCTCGTGCAGCACCAGCCGGGCCAGGCCGAGCGCGGCCAGGGCACCCTGCACGTCGGCGGTCGGGAGCCTGCGCTGCGCGAAGTCGGGACGCCAGTCGCAGGCCACCAGCGTGCCGTCGGCGTCGAGCGCGCGTTCGCAGCAGGCCGCGACGCGCTGCATTGCCTCGCGGTCGAGGAAGTAGCCGACCTCGCTGAGCACGATCAGATCGAAGCTGCCGGGGCCGGCATCGATCGGCCAGTCGTCGGGCAGGGTCTGCCGCCGCACCTCCACATGGCCAAGCCCGGCCGTGCGCTGCTGTGCGGTCGCCACCGCCCGGGCCGAGAAATCGCTCGCGAGCAACCGGTCGCAGCGCGAGGCCAGCGCCAGCGTCAGCTCGCCGATCCCGCAGCCGGGTTCGAACGCATGGCGGTAGCGCGCCCGCGGCAAGGCCGCGAGCAGCAGCGCGCGCTTGCGCGCCTCGTACCAGCGCGCGCGCACGGCATAGGGATCCTCGCTGGCCGCGTAGAGCGACTCGAAGTAGTCGTGCGGCGCCGCGGGACTCACAGGAACACGACCTCGTAGGGCCGCTGCGCGCGCGCCAGCGTGGTGGCGCGCAGCACCGGCGGCGCGCCGGTCGAGGGATCGGGCCGCAGCTGGCTCGTGAAGGCGCGCACCGCCTCGCGCTTGCGCCGCAGCGCCTCGGGGTCGAGCAGCAGGCGTCGCGCATGCCGCCACGGCATGCGCGCATCCGCGGGACGGGCCCAGTGCCAGCCCCAGACCGGCACCTCGACCAGGCGCGCGCCCGCGCTCGCCGCCGCCAGCGCGCAGGCCTGGCCCGTGGCTTCGTGGTCGGGATGCCCGTCGCGGCGCCAGGTCGTGAAGACCATGTCGCGCGGCCGCAGCAGCGACACCAGCCGCGCCGCCAGCGTGGCCCGCACCGCCTGCAGTCCGCCGTCGGGCAGCTCGAGCCGTATCGGCTCGATCGCCAGCCCGAGCCGCTCGAGCGCGCGCAGGCTCTCGCGCGGCCGGCTGCGCGCAAGCCTTTCCGGCGACCACACCGCCGATCCCCGATGGCTCGCGGTGCCATCGGTCACGGCGATCACCACCACCTCGCGCCCCTGCTCCGCGAGCTGCGCCAGCAGGCCGCCGACCGCGAGCACCTCGTCGTCGGGATGCGGCGCCACCACCACGGCGCGCGCGCCCTCGGGCACCAGTTCCCCGGCGGCGATCGCGGGCAGCCGGGCCAGCCCGGGCCAGCCGTTCCATTCGGCCTCGGTGGTGCCGTCGCCGCGGATCGCTCGGCCGGCCGCACCGCGTATCTTGTTCATCACAGCACCCATGTGGCGCTCCTTTCGTCGACGGCGATCTGTCCGAGCGCGGCAAGGTCGCGCTCGGCGTGGCTCTGGCGCAGGTACACCGGCAGGTCGGCCATGGCGCGCGCGAAACGCGCGTCGCGGCACAGCGGCGCGGCGCCGAGCGCGCGGCCCGCGTGGCGCAGCACCGTCTCGGCCGACTGCTCGACCACCAGCCGCGCGTTCAGCGCCACGCGCCGCGCGTCGTCGGCCGGATGGGTGTCGATCCAGTGCGCGGCCTCGCGCAGCACCGCGGTCGCGCCGGCCAGCGCGGCATCGATGGCGCCGAGGTGCGCGAGCCGGTGCGCATCGGGCTTGCCGCCCTGCGCCGCGATCGCGAGCACCTGGCGCGCGATGCCCAGGGCGCCGCCCCACCAGCAGGCCGCGATGCCGGCGCCGCCCTGCCAGAAGCCCGGGCGGCTCGTGTAGTCGCCGGGCCGGCCGACCGGCACCGCGAGCGCGTGGTCGAAATGCACGTCCACGCTCGCGCTCGCGGCCATGCCGACCGCCTCCCAGCCTTCATCCGAAACCCGCACGCCCGGCTGCTTGAGTGACACGGCCGCAAGACAGGCGCGGCCCTCCTCGTCGTGCACGCTGACGATCGCATGCGTGAGACCCGCGGCGCCCGAGCACCAGGCCTTGCGCCCGTCGAGCCGCACGGCGCCGGGGCAGCCCTCCTCGAGCCGCATGGCGACGCGCGCATCGGGCGGCTCGGCGCACCAGGTGCCCCAGCGCGAGCCGGGCGGCACGGCGGGGCCATGCAGCTCGGCGAGGATCGCGAGCGCGTCGGTATGGCCTTCATAGAGCTTGGCCAGCGAGAGATCGTGCGCCGCGACCTCGGCGAGCGCACGCCAGCGCATCAGCGTGCGGCCCTGGGCCGGCCAGGGCACGCGGTCGGCGCCGGCTTCGACGAGGCGGGTCAGTGCGACGGCGGGATCGGCGGGCAGCCGAAGCCGCTCGAGGGTGTCGCTGCTGAGGTCTTCCGTCATGGATCTTGGTGCGGGGCGTGGTTCGGTGAGTTCGCTCCGAACATAGAGGGCGGCCACGCCATGCCCCGTCGGCAGGAAGGCCCCGGGCCTGTAGGAGTGGCGGCCCGCGCCGCCGACGCCGGCGCGAGGCCGGGTCCTACAGCGGCGGCACGGCGCAACCCAACGCGCCGAGCGCGGGCCTCAGCCCGCGAGCACCTTCTCGAGATCGGCCTTCAGGCTGGTCGCGCGCTCGGGCGCCTTCGCCAGTCCGGTATCGACCAGCGCCTGGGCGATCGAGCGCTCGCCCAGGTGCACCGCGATCCGCGCAAGATGCAGCGCCGTGCGCGCGTGGATCCGCGCGGGGTCGGTCTCGCGCAGCATCTGCACGAAGCCCTGCGGATAGTTGCCGTGCTTCGCGAAGAAGCCGCGCCCCGGCCCGGCCCATTCGCTCACGATGAAATCGACCGTTTCCTCGGCCTCCTCCATCGATTGGCCATAGGCCCAGCCATGGGCCTCACCGGCCGGCGGATCGAGGCGATCGCGGAACACGCAGTGCGACTCCTCGATCTGCGCCGGCGCGACCTGGCCGCCACCTTCGGTCGGCAGGAAGTCGAGGTGCGCCCCGAGGTTGAGGTAGCACTGCTTGCCGCCGCTCGCGCCCTGCACGTTGAAGACGTGGATCACCGGCCCCTCGATGCGCCGCAGGGTCTGGCCCGTGCCCTCGAAGCCTTCGGCCATGAGCACGGGATGGAGCTTGCGGGTCAGCAACTTGAGGAAGGTGGCGCGGGTGGTCATCGGCTTCGTGGTGCGAGTGGATGGGGGTTGCATTCTCACCGCGCCTCGCGCTCGCCATGCTCGGGCGCGTTTCGGGAGACGACCGATGGCGGCATTCATCGAGTTCGGCATCGAGGACCCCGGCGCCTGAGCGGCGCGGATGCACCGCCCCCGCATCAGCCGGTCACGTTCCCCGGCATGAAGGCCCAGACCTGCGGCTCGTACTGCAGGTAGTCCACGTCGACCACCACCGCGCAAGGATCGGAGATCCCGGGTCCTCCCGCCGCGTGCACGCCGAGGACCTTCGCGTTGTACTCGTTGCTGACCAGCAGCTTGCTCTGGATGAACCAGTAGCCAAGGGTCTCGCTGGGCATCAGGCTCCAGAGCTGCTCGTCGCGCGCGTCCTTGGCCATCGGCGCCACCACCACGTTCTGCAGCAGCGGCGAATTGCCGGTGGGCGTGGCCATCGTGAGCACGTAGCCGGTGGTCATGGTCGTCTGCAGGTACCACCAGCCGGACGCGCCCGCGGGGACGAAGCGCCACGCCTGGTTGGGTCCGCCGTTCGGCGGGTAGGTGATGACCTGCTGGTTCTGGGCCGGGTTGTTCTCGTAGACATCGAGGACCTGGCCCGCCTCGCCCATCTGTCGGATGACGAAGGGTTGGCCCTCGGTGATGAAGTAGGCATGGGGTGCAATGAATCCCGGGTCGGTGATCGGCATCATTTCTCCTGTTCGCAAAGGGTGGGAATGGGGCCGCTCAGGCCTGGATCGGCTGGTCGCTCGAACCGCCGGGCCAGTAGGTGTCGATCAACTGGTAGGCCGCCTCGAGATCGAGCTTGTTGCCGTGGTCCTGCAGCAGCGCGATGGCCTGCGGGCTGGTCGAGTTCTCGGGGATGAAGCACGGCAGCCGCGGATTGAGGTTGGTGAAGCGGTCCCCGAGCATCAGCTTGGCCAGGGTCGGCATCAGGTTGTCCGAGGTGCCGTTGAGGCACATGTCGAGCATCGGCGAGGACCGCTCCTGGTTCATCAGGAACGGCGTCGTGTTCTCGAACGGGTTCGGCACGCCGTCCATCCACTGGCGCGCGCCCCATTCGTAGGTGTTGGGCGCGACCCAGTCGGGCATCAGGCCGGTGCCGATGGTGATGGCCGAGATGTCCTCGAGCTTGTGGCCGTTGTGCACGGCCAGCGCGATGGCGGCCATCGTGGGATCGTGGTTGAAGAAGGCGCCGTCGACATTGCCTTCGAAGGAATTGAGCTGGCCCGGCATCGAGCCGCTCGAGGTCGCGGCCTTGGCGATGGGATAGTTCACATGGCCATCGAAGCCGTCCTTCAGGTCGGCCTCGGTCAGCATGTTGGTGACCATCCAGGGCGACCAGGGCTTCGGAACCACGATGCCGTCGACCAGCTCCAGGCCGCCCACGTTGAAGGTCACGAACAGCACCTTCTTTCGGGTCTCGTCGCCGACCTTCTTGTCGCCGTGCAGCAGCTCCTGCGTTTCGTACACCGACTTGATCGGATAGGCGGGCGCCGTCGGATCGGTGTTCATGTTGTCGTAGAAGTTCAGCTCGCCGTGCGTGAAGAGATGGATGATCTCGTCGGGCGACTTCCCCGCCAGCAATTCGCTCGTGATGATCGATCCGGTCGAGCAACCCGCGATCAGATCGACATCGCGAATCAGGTCGGACCGGTATTCCTTCAATCGCTTGAGAATCGTGACCGACATGAGGCCGCGAATACCGCCGCCCACGAAAGCCAGGATGGTGAATTTCTTTGCCACTGGAAAGACTCCTTTGGGACATATCCCGAGATGGGACGCGGAGTCTGTTCTTCGCCGTCAAGCGGCGTCTACGCGTGGATTCCCGCTGAATTGGAACGTTGTACAACCCAATGGATTAGCGCCCACGGCAATCCGTTGCGAGAAGAAAGTTCAATCGCGCAACGAGCAATTGCGCATCAATTGAAGGGTCTATTCGGCAATGCGAATGATTGCATTGCAATGCATCTGTCCGGAATTTCGATCACGTCTTTTCATTGGCAGATCGGCGTGACGGCAGCGTGATTTTCAGCGCCCGAACACCAGCAGCAGATTGTTCGCGGGCATCTCGTGCCGCGCGTGCAGGCGCAGCCCCGCGGCGCGCGCCTGCGCTTCCACGTCCGTCAACGATCGGATGCCCCAGGTCGGGTCGCGCTCGCGCAGGCTCTGGTCGAACGCGAGGTTGCTCGGCGCCGGTGCCGTGCCTTCCTCGAAGTACGGGCCGTAGGTGACCAGCAGGCCCTCGGGCCGCAGATGCCGCGCCGCGCCCTGCATCAGCGCGGTGCAGGTGGACCACGGCGAGATGTGCAGCATGTTCGCGCAGTAGATCGCATCGAACTCCCGCGCGAAGGCCGTGCCTTGCGAGGGCCAGGGCGCATCCATCACGTCGAGCAGCACCGGCGGCCGCAGCCCGGGCAGTCCGGCCTGCTCGACGCGGCGCGCGAGCGCGGGAAGCGCGCGCGCATCGGCATCGCTGGTCTGCCAGGTCCAGCCGCGCAAGGCCGTCGCGAACCACTCGGCATGCTGGCCGGTGCCCGAGGCGATCTCGAGCGCCGCGCCCTGCTCGCCGAGGATGCCGAGCAGCCGCTCGAGGATCGGTTGCTTGTTGCGTTCGGCGGCGGGACTGAAGGAAAGATCGGACATGCGGTGTTCGGTGTGGCGAAGGTCGGGAGCCGGAGGCTATCAGCCCTCGACCGGCACGTGGAAGTCGATCACCGCGCCGGGCCGCGTGGGCTCGAACCTGCCGTCGTAGAGCTCGAAGTCCGGGCTGTCGGCCAGCCTGAGGCCCGAGGCCGGGATCAGCAGGCCCCAGATCGTCGCCATCGCGTTCTTCACCTGCGGATGCAGCGCCGATCCGTCGAGCGTGATGCGGAACACCGCATAGGTCGCGGCCGGGATGCGCTTCTCGCTGAAGCCCGCGGGCAAGCTGCTGCCGGGCTCGATGCCCACGCCCGCCATGTAGTCGAAGCTGCCCTCCTCGCGGTCGACGCTCCAGACCGCGCCGTAGGTGGCCCAGCTCGGTTCCTGGCCCTTGAACGGCAAGGCGCCGATCAGCGCGGACCACAGCTGCGGAATCTCGGCGCGGCTCTCCTGGTCGAAGCGCCGGGCCGGGCCGGCGATGCTGAAGGCCTCGAGTCGGACGAGGTCGGGCAGCCGGGTCACGGCGGTGGAGGTGCTGGCGGGCAGGTTCATGGGATATTGGCCTTCGATGGGTGTGAGTGCGAAGCCGGCGCGAAAGCGTCCGGGCGACACGCCGAAGATGCGCTTGAACGCGCGGGTGAATGCCTCCTGCGACTCGAAGCCGCAATCGAGCGCGAGCTCGACGAGCTTGAGACCGGGCTCGTCGCAGAGCCGGCGCGCGCCGCGCACCAGCCGGCGGCCGCGCACATAGGCCATCACGCTGCGGCCCATGCGCGCGGTGAAGAGCCGCGAGAAGTGATACGGCGACAGTCCGGCCTGCTGCGCGATGCGCTCGAGCGTGAGCGTGTCGTCGAGCCGCGCCTCGATCCAGGCAATCAGTTCGGCGATCGGGTCGGGGGTGGGTCGGTCCATGCGGCGATCATCGGCCACGCGGGCGCGGCGCGTCCTGACCGAACTTGCTGTCGGCCCTAGATCAGCCGCCGGATCGGCCTGCGCTTCCACACGCCGTGGAAGTACAGCGCCTGCAGCCCCAGCGCCACCAGGTAGGTCAGCGGATAGGCGACCCAGACGCCGCGCAGGCCGAGCGCCTGCTGCAGCACCCAGGCCAGCGGAAACAGCAGCACCGCCAGGCAGCCCAGCGAGATCGCCGTGGGCACGCGCACCGTGCCGGCCGCGCGCATCACGCTCGTGAAGACGCTCGCCATGCCGAAGGCCACGCTGCCCCAGACCGTGATGCGCAGCACCGAGGCCGCGAGCTCGATCACGGCGGGATCGCTGCTGAACAGGCTCACCGCGAACGGCGCGGCCAGCGACACCAGCGCGGCCAGCCCGGCCGTGAGCACGAGGTTCATCCACAGGCCCACGCGCTTCACATGGTCGACCTCGTCCAGGCGGCCGGCGCCGATGGCCTGGGCCGCGAACACCGAGGCGGCGATGGCGATCGACATCGCCGGGAACTGCACATAGGCCATCACCTGGCCCACCGTGCCCCAGGCGGCCGTCGCGCCGGGGCCATGGCGGTTCACCAGCGACAGCAGCATCGCGTCGGCCAGCGAACTCGTGATGAAGAAGAGCCCGGTGGGCACGCCGAGCCGTGCAACCGTAGCGAGCACGGGCGCGTTCCAGTGCAGGTGCTCGCGCAGCTTCGCGGGTGCGAGCAGGCTGTTCTTGCGATGCAGATGCGAGGCCAGCCACAGCACGGCCAGCGCGTTGCCCGTCATGCTGGCCCAGGCCGCGCTCTGGGTGCCGAGCCGCGGCAGCCCGAGCCAGCCGAGGATGAAGGCCGGCGTGAGCAGCACCCAGACCGAGGACGCCACCGCGAGCGCCTTGAGCGGCGTGACCGTGTCGCCCAGGCCGCGCAGCAGCGCCGCCAGCATCAGGTGAACGAACAGCACGGGCATCGCGGCGAACAGCACGCGCGCATAGCCCACGGCATCGGCGAGCACGTCGCCCGGCGTGCCCAGCGCCCGCAGCACCGGGCCGATCCCCGCCGCGCCGATGCCCGCGATGGCGCACGACAGCAGCAAGGTGCCCAGCAGCACCGCGCCCGCGATGCGCTGGACCTTGTGCGCGTCGCGCGCGCCCCAGGCCTGGCCCACGAGCACCGAGGCCCCCGTGCCCAGCCCGATCGCGAAGGCCATGCAGCACATGAAGAGCGGAAAGAAGCTGACCGCGGCCGCCAGCGAGCGCGTGCCGAGCAGCCGGCCCAGGTAGATGGTGATGGCCGTGCCGCCGAGCGCCTGCAGCACGTTGGTCAGGACCAGCGGTCCGAGGAAGACCAGGAAGCGTTGCCAGAGCGGGCGTGTGGAAGTGGACTCCATGCGGGGCGGATCGTAGCGCGCCCTGCCCCGGCCCCCGGCGTGGTTCAGCGGTCGTCGTCGTGCCACGCCGGGCCGGGCGCGCCCACCCTTCGCCGCGAGCGCGTGCGCAGGGTGATCGAGTAGCGCAGCGCCGGCGTCGGCGCGATCGCGTGCTGCCATTCCCAGCGCGCGGCGCCGCGCAGCAGGTAGATCGAGCGCGGCTCGACCCCCAGCTGCACCATGGGATCGTTGGCCGCGTAGTGGCCGTCGCGCCGATACGGCCGCAGCTGCATCACCGCGTCGCCGCGCAGCGAGACGCCGACGATGTCTTCGAAGTCGGGCACGTCGCGGTGCCAGCCCAGCGGCGTGCCGGGCTGGTATTCGGAGATCAGCGCATGGGTGAGCTCGGCCTCGTCGATGCCGGCCCAGGCCGCGGCGCGGCGCCGCAGCGGATGCAGCGATTCGGGCAGCGGCGCGCCGGGCAGCAGCCGGTTGGCGTCGAAGTCGTAGCGGCCGCCGAAGCCGATGCCGCGACGCCGCGCGGTGTAGGCCTTGTAGCGCATCTCGCGCAGCGCGAAGCCGCCGACGATGGCCAGCAGTTCGGCCTCCTCGTCGGCGCTCAGGAACTCGGTCTCGTAGCGCAGCCCGTCGATGGCCGCGACCGGCGCGGCGCCGAACAGGTCGGGCTGCGCGTCGTGCTCGATGCGTCTAGCGGCGCGCATCGCCGCCTCCTTGCTGCCCGCCGAGGCGAACCTCCCACCAGCGCGGCAGCAACTCGCGGATCTCGGCGCGCGAGAAGCGGTCGTCGAGCAGGTGCAGCACGCCCTCGTCATCCTCGGTGCGGATCACGCGGCCCGCGGCCTGCACCACCTTCTGCAGGCCCGGATAGAGGTAGGTGTACTCGTAGCCCTTGCCGAAGCGCGCGTCCATGCGCTCGCGCGTGATCTCGTTGAGCGCGTTGTATTGCGGCAGCCCGAGGCTCGCGACGAAGGCGCCCACGAGGCGCGTGCCCGGCAGGTCGATGCCCTCGCCGAAGGCGCCGCCGAGCACCGCGAAGCCGATGCCGCGGCCGCCGACGGCGAAGCGCTCGACGAAGGCCTGGCGCTCGGCCTCGGGCATGCCGCGGGTCTGGCTCCACACCGGCACCTCGGGATGCCGCGCGACGAAGGCTGCGCGCGCCTGCTCGAGGTAGTCGAAGCTGCTGAAGAAGGCCAGGTAGTTGCCGGGCCGGCGCGCGTACTGGCTGCCGATGATGCCGGCCACGCTGCGCAGCGAGTGCGCGCGGTCGCGCCAGCGCGTGGAAACGTCCATCGCCACCTCGACATGGAGCTGGCGGCCGCTGAACGGCGAGTCGACGTCGAGCACGGCCACGTCCCCGGGCAGGCCCAGCGCGTCGCGGTAGAACGGAAACGGCGACAGCGTGCCCGAGAAGCAGACGGCCGAGGCGGCATCGGCGAAGCGGCCTTCGAGGAAGGGCGCGGGCACGAGGTTGCGAATGGCCAGCCCGCGCGAGCCGTTCGGCCCCAGCGTGCGCTCGAACACCGAATGGTCGCCGAAGCTCTCGGCCAGCCGCGCGAAATGCAGCGCGTCGAAGAAGAAGCGCTGCAGCGGGCCCTGCGCCGCGTCGGGCGTGGCCGCGAAGTGCTCGGCCATGGCGGTGTTGGCGGCCTGCAGGCTGCGCGCGAAGCGCTCGGGGATCTCGTCGGCGGTCTCGTAGTCGACCGCGCTGGCCTGCTGCGCCTCCTGCAGCGCGCCCCATTCGCGGTGCAGCCGCGCGAGCGGGCCGCGCACGGCGGCGGGCGCGGCGCGGTGGGCCTCCTCGAGCGCGCCGTCGTCGAGCGGCGCGGTGTACATGCCGCGTGCGCGCTCCAGCAGGTTGTGGGCCTCGTCGACCAGCAGCGCGGCACGCCATTCGCGTTCCTTCATGGTGGCCCAGAGGAAGGCGCTGCCGTCGAAGTAGTAGTTGTAGTCGCCGACCACCACGTCGCTCCAGTGGGCCATTTCCTGTCCCAGGAAATAGGGGCAGACCTCGTGCGCGAGCGCGATGCGGCGCAGCGCCGGGCGGTCGAGCCAGGCGGCGCGCGCGGCCTCGGCCCGCGCCGCCGGCAGCCGGTCGTAGAAGCCCTTGGCGAGCGGGCAGGCATCGCCATGGCAGGCCCGGCCCGGGTGCTCGCAGACCTTTTCGCGCGCGGTCAGCTCGAGCACGCGCAGCGGATCGGCCGGCGCCTTGCCGCCGGTGGCGGCCTGGCGCTCGAGCAGCCGCAACGCCTCGAGCGCGATCGCGCGGCCCGAGGTCTTGGCCGTGAGGAAGAACACCTTGTCGACCCGGCCGGCCGCGCGCGCCTTGAGCAGCGGGAACAGCGTGGCCAGCGTCTTGCCGATGCCGGTGGGCGCCTGCGCCATCAGGCAGTGGCCTTTCGAGGCCGCGCGGTAGACCGCCTCGGCGAGCTCGCGCTGGCCGGTGCGGAAGGCCCCGTGCGGAAAGGCCAGCGCGCCGAGCAGGTCCGCCAGCGCCGCGTGATGCCGGCCCTCGCGCTCGGCCCAGGCGATGTAGCGGCCGCAGAGGTCCTCGAAGTGGGCCTGCAGTTCCTCGCGCGTGTGCAGTTCCTCGAGCACGGTTTCCTCGCCCGTGGCGAGGTCGAGGTAGACCAGCGCCACGGTGATCGCCGCATGGCCGTCGGCCTCGCAGAGCATCCAGCCGTAGCAGCGCGCCTGCGCCCAGTGCAGCGCGCGGTGGTTGCCGCGGATGGCGTCGAAGTCGCCGCGGAAGGTCTTGATCTCCTCGACGCGGGCGCTGCCCGACTGCAGCTCGTAGCCGTCGGCGCGGCCGCGCACCAGCAGGGCGCCGCATTCGGACTGCAGCGCGACCTCGCTCTGGTAATGCTCGCCGCGCCGCCCCTGCACCAGCGCGTGGCCCGCCATGCCTTCCTGCGCGCTGGGCGCGGGCACGAAGCGCAGGTCGAGGTCGCCGGCCTTCGCGCCGAAGGCGCACAGCGCCTTGACGGAGACGGGCGCGACAGTGGCTTGGAGGGCTTCGCGGGGCATCGGGAGTGAAGGGTCGACGGGACGCAGCGGTCGCCAGTATATGGATGTTCATCCAGTGTGCTGGTGGAATTCACAGTATCCCTGCCGCCGCGTAGGCTGGAGCGCACGGTCATTTCGGGGCCGAACCGGCAGCGGCGCCACGTCAGGACAGGTCCGATGTGCCACCGCTTTCGCCATGCCTGTCCGAATTCCGAAAGGAGACACCGATGACCGCCCTGAAACCCGCCACCGAACTCGCCGCCGCCGCGAGCCGCCCCTATCCCAACGACAGCGCGGCCTATCGCGAGGCCCGCACCGCCCTGCTCGCCGAGGAGATCGAGCTGCGCCGCCACGTCGAGCGCGTGGCCGCCCAGCGCCGCGAACTGCCGCCGGGCGGCGAGCCGCCGCCCTACCGCTTCCGCGACGAGTACGGCCGCACGGTCGGCCTCGAGCACCTGTTCGGCGACCACGACACGCTGGTCACCTACTTCTGGATGTACGGCCCGCAGCGCGAACGGCCCTGCCCGATGTGCACCGCCTTCCTCGGCGCGCTCGACGTGCCGGTGCGCGACATCGCGCAGAAGGTGGCGTTCGCGGTGCTCGGCCGTTCGCCGGTGGCGCGCCAGCTGGCCTTCGCGCGCGAGCGCGGCTGGCGCAACCTGCCGTTCTACGAAACGGTCGGCGACGACTTCGCGCGTGACTACCGCGGCCTCGCTCCCGACGGCAGCGAATGGCCGGCGCTCGACGTCTGGGTGCGGCGCGAGGGCCGCGTGCATCATTTCTGGGCCCCCGAGCTGGCCGAAACCGCCGACCCCGGCCAGGACCCGCGCTTCGCGGTCGACCCCACCCCGCTGTGGAACATCCTCGACCTGACGCCGGCCGGCCGCGGCACCGACTGGTATCCGAAGCTAGAGTACTGAGTTCCGGGGCGGCCCCCAGGCCGCCCCTCCCACCCTCTTCCCTCGCACCTTGCCGCCGTTCCGGGGCCGGTCGGGCGGCCGCGCGCCGTCCGCCTCCGCCGGTCGAAGACAATGTCAATTGTTCGTTCACAACTACGTTCGAAATGAAAACTGCCGCCGCGATCGATACCGCCGACTTCGAGCGCCTCCTGAGCCGCAACATCAAGCTGCCGCTGCTCGGGGGCCTGTTCGGTGCCGTCGTCTTCGTCGCCCTGATCCTGTACCTGCTGTCGACCATCGCCTGGGTCGAGCACACCGACCAGGTGGTGCGCAATGCCAGCGAGCTCCAGCGCCGTTCCATCGACATGGAAACCGGCATGCGCGGCTTCCTGATCAGCGGGCAGGAACGCTTTCTCGAACCCTACGACGCCGCGCTGGCGCGCCAGAAAACCGACGCCGCGGCGCTGCGCCAGCTGGTGGGCGACAACCCGCAGCAGATCGAGCGGGTCGACCGCATCGGTTCGCTGCAGGGCGCCTGGAACGAGTTCGCGGCCGAGATGATCGCGGCGCGCCGCAGCGGCGGCGACTTCGAGGCCGCCGTCAAGCTGGGCCGCGGCAAGCGCCTGACCGACGACATCCGCAACGAGTTCGACAACTTCATCAACACCGAGCAGTCGCTGCGCTTCCAGCGCAACGCCGAGGTCAAGCGCACCAGCTGGATGGTGGTGGGCCTGTTCCTGCTGTTCACGCTGACCCTGAGCGGCCTGGTGGCCTACTTCGGCCGCCGCCAGCTGATGCGGCTGTCCGAGAGCTACGACGCGGTGCTGCAGGAACAGGAGGCGCACACCGACCGCCTGACCGAGCAGGCCTGGCTGCGCACCGCCCAGACCGAGCTGGTCGGCGAGCTGGTGGGCGAGCTCAGCGCCGCCGACATGGGCCGCAAGATCCTGGCCTTCTTCTCGCGCCACCTGGGCAGCACCGTGGGCGCGCTCTATGTGCGCGAGCGCCACGGGCCGCTGCGCCGCGCGGCCAGCTACGGCTTCTCGCTCGAGGCCGAGAACGCGCAGCAGGTGTTCTCGCCGACCGAGAGCCTGGTCGGCCAGGCCGCGGCCGAGAAGCGGCTGATGCTGATCGACCCGGTCGAGGCCGACTACCTCAAGGTCAATTCGGGCCTGGGCGAGATGCGCCCGCGCGCCGTGGTGCTGCTGCCGGTCGCCAACGACGGCCTGTCCAACGGCGTGGTCGAGCTCGGCCTGCCCGGCACGCCCGACCAGCGCGCGCGCGACCTGTTCGAGGTGGTGGCCGAGGACATCGGCACCTCGCTGGCCGCGGCGCGCTACCGCGAGCAGCTGCAGGAGGTGCTGGCCGAGACCCAGCAGCTCAACGAGGAACTGCAGGTGCAGCAGGAGGAGCTGCGCACCGCCAACGAGGAGCTCGAGGAGCAGTCGCGCGCGCTGCGCGCCTCGCAGGCCATGCTCGAGAACCAGCAGGCCGAGCTCGAGCAGACCAACAGCCAGCTGTCCGAGCGCACCGAGGCGCTGGACCAGCGCAACACCGCCCTGCGCCGCGCCCAGCGCGACCTCGAGGAGCGCGCCGACGAGCTGCAGCGCGCGAGCCGCTACAAGTCGGAGTTCCTCGCCAACATGTCGCACGAGCTGCGCACGCCGCTCAACAGCGCGCTGATCCTGGCCAAGCTGCTGGGCGACAACCCGCAGGGCAACCTGAGCACCGAGCAGGTGAAGTTCGCCGAATCGATCTATGCCTCGGGCAACGACCTGCTGGTGCTGATCAACGACATCCTCGACATCGCCAAGGTCGAGGCCGGCAAGCTCGAGCTGGTTCCCGAGGACACGCGCCTGGACCGCCTGGCGCAGGCCCTGGAGAGCACCTTCCGGCCGCTGGCCGACGAGAAGCGGCTCAATTTCCGCCTCGAGCTGCATCCGGCCGCGCCGGCCTCGCTGGTCACCGACCGCCAGCGCGTGGAGCAGATCCTCAAGAACCTGCTGTCGAACGCGCTCAAGTTCACCGAGCAGGGCGAGGTCTCGCTGGTGATCTCGGGCACGGCCGACGGCGGCGCCTCGTTCGCGGTCTCCGACTCGGGCATCGGCATCGCGCCGCACCAGCAGGAAGTGATCTTCGAGGCCTTCCGCCAGGCCGATGGCACCACCAGCCGGCGCTACGGCGGCACCGGCCTGGGCCTGTCGATCTCGCGCGACCTCACGCAGCTGTTGGGCGGCACGCTCAGCGTGCAGAGCGAACCGGGCCAGGGCAGCACCTTCACCCTGCACCTGCCGGCGCAAGCGCCGCAGGCCGCGCAGCAGGAACCGGGCAACGCGCCGCCACCGCGCCCCGCGGCCGGAGCGTCGGCGCGCCTGCCCGCGCGCGCGCCGGTGCCGGTCGCGCCACCTGCCCCGGCGGCCCCGGCCGCCGCCGTGCCCGCGCCGCAGTTCGCCGACGACCGCGCGCTGCCGCGCGACCAGCAGGTGCGGCGCGTGCTCGTGATCGAGGACGAACCGCAGTTCGCCCACATCCTCTACGACCTGGCGCACGAGCTCGGCTACCGCTGCCTGGTCGCGCACGGGGCGGCCGACGGCTTCGCGCTGGCCAACGAGTTCGTGCCCGACGCGATCCTGCTCGACATGCGGCTGCCCGACAGCACCGGCCTGGACGTGCTGCAGCGCCTGAAGGATTCGCCGCTCACGCGCCACATCCCGATCCACGTGGTCTCGGCCGCCGACAACGCCGAGGCCGCGCTGCACATGGGCGCGGTCGGCTATGCGCGCAAGCCCGCCACGCGCGACGAGCTCACGCGCGTGTTCGCGCGGCTGGAGGAGAAGCTCACGCAGAAGGTCAAGACGGTGCTGCTGGTGGAGGACGACGACCTGCAGCGCCAGAGCGTCATTCAACTGATCGGCGACGACGACATCGAGATCGTCGACGTGGCCTCGGGCGAGGAGGCGCTCGAACTGCTGCGCACCCGCATCTTCGACTGCATGATCACCGACCTGAAGCTGCCCGACATGCAGGGCAGCGAGCTGCTCAAGCGCATGGCCTCGGAGGACATTGTCTCGTTCCCGCCGGTGATCGTCTACACCGGGCGCAACCTCACGCGCGAGGAAGAGGCCGAGTTGCACCGCTATTCGCGCTCGATCATCATCAAGGGCGCGCGCTCGCCCGAGCGGCTGCTCGACGAGGTGACGCTGTTCCTGCACAAGGTCGAGGCCGAGCTCTCGAGCGAGCGCCAGGGCATGCTCAAGGCCGCGCGCGGACGCGACCGGATCTTCGAGGGCCGCACGGTGCTGCTGGTGGACGACGACGTGCGCAACATCTTCGCGCTCACGAGCGCGCTCGAGCAGCGCGGCGCGAAGGTCGAGATCGGCCGTAACGGCCGCGAGGCCCTCGAGCAGCTCGACCGCGTGAAGGAGATCGACCTCGTGCTGATGGACGTCATGATGCCGGAGATGGACGGCCTGGAGGCCACGCGCCACCTGCGCGCCGACCCGCGCTTCGCCAAGCTGCCGGTGATCGCCATCACCGCCAAGGCCATGAAGGACGACCGCGAGCAGTGCCTGGCCGCGGGCGCCAGCGACTACCTCGCCAAGCCGGTGGACCTCGACCGCCTGTTCTCGCTGCTGCGCGTGTGGATGCCGAAGATGGAGCGCCTGTGACGCAAGCGCCGCCGCCGACCGGCCGCCCCGCCCTGCCCGGCGCGATCGCCGCGCCGCCGCAGCCGCTGAGCGACACCGAGATCGAGCTGCGCCTGCTGATGGAGGCGATCTACCTCAAGTACAGCTACGACTTCCGCGACTACACGCTGGCCTCGCAGAAGCGCCGCGTGCTGCACGCGCTCACGCAGCTGGGCCTGCCCTCGATCTCGGCGCTGCAGGACCGCGTGCTGCGCGACGCCGCGCTGTTCGGGCGCCTGCTGCAGTTCCTCACCATCCCGGTCAGCGAGATGTTCCGCGACCCAGCCTATTTCCTGGGCCTGCGCCGGCACGTGGTGCCGCTGCTGCACACCTATTCGTCGGTCAAGATCTGGGTGGCCGGCTGCAGCACCGGCGAGGAGGTGTTCTCGCTCGCCATCCTGCTGCGCGAGGAAGGCCTGCTCGCGCGCACGCAGATCTACGCCACCGACATCAACCCGGCCTCGCTCGAGAAGGCGCGCCAGGGCATCTTCCCGCTCGAGGCGATCCGCGGCTACACCGCCAACTACCAGCGCGCGGGCGGACTGGGCTCGTTCTCCGACTACTACACCGCGGCCTACGACGCCGCGCGCTTCGACCCCTCGCTGTGCGCCGACACCATCTTCGCCGACCACAGCCTGGCCACCGACAGCGTGTTCGCCGAGACCCAGCTGGTGTCCTGCCGCAACGTGCTGATCTATTTCAACCGCGAGCTGCAGAACCGCGCGCTCGGCCTGTTCCACGAGTCGCTGAGCCACCGCGGCTTCCTCGGCCTGGGCGCCAAGGAGAGCATCGACTTCTCGGCCTACGCCGACCGCTTCGAGCCGCTGGCGCGTCCCGAGCGCATCTACAGGAAGGCCACGTGAGACAGGCGCTGCCCTCCCATCTGCGCCGCCGCGTCGAAGCGGTGGTCATCGGCGCCTCGGCCGGCGGCATCGACGCGTTGCTCGGCCTGCTCATCGGGCTGCCCGCGGGCGGCCGCATCCCCAAGGTGGTGGTGCTGCACCTGCCCGAGGGACACGACAGCCGGCTGGCCGAAGTCTTCGGCGAGCGCGTCGCCATGCCGGTGCGCGAGGCGGCCGACAAGATGCCGCTCGCGGCCGGCACGCTCTATTTCGCGCCGCCCGGCTACCACCTGTCGATCGAGCGCGACCGCTGCTTCTCGCTCAGCTGCGAGCCGCCCGTGCTGTTCTCGCGCCCCTCGATCGACGTGCTGATGGCCTCCGCGGCCGACGTCTATGGCGCCGGCCTCGCCGGCGTGTTGCTCACCGGTGCCAACGACGATGGCGCCGAGGGCATGGAACGCATTCACCGTGCCGGCGGACTGACCGCCGTGCAGGATCCCCAAGAAGCCCAAGTTTCCGTCATGCCCAACGCCGCCATAGCGCGCCATTCGCCCGACTTCGTGCTGCCGCTGCGCGATCTCCACACCCTGCTGATGCACCTGGAGGCCGCCCATGGACATTGATGTCGAAAGCAAGCTGCTGATCGTCGACGACCTGCCCGAGAACCTGGTCGCGCTCGAGGCGCTGATCCGCGCGCCCGGGCGCTCCGTGTTCCGCGCCCAGTCGGCCGAGGACGCGCTGGCGCTGCTGCTCGAGCACGAATTCGCGCTCGCCATCGTCGACGTCCAGATGCCCGGCATGAACGGCTTCGAGCTGGCCGAGATGATGCGCGGCACCGAGCGCACGCGGCACATCCCGCTGATCTTCGTGAGCGCCGCCGGCCGCGAGCGCAACTACGCCTTCCAGGGCTACGAGAGCGGCGCCGTCGACTTCCTGCAGAAGCCGCTCGATCCGCATGCCGTGATCAGCAAGGTCAACGTGTTCGTCGACCTGCACCGCCACCGCAAGGCGCTGCGCCACGAGATGGAGCTGCTGGCCGACGCGCACCGCAAGCAGGAGGAGCTGGTCGCGCAGCTGCAGGTCACGCAGCGCGAACTCGAGCGCGCGGTGCGCATGCGCGACGACTTCATGTCGATGGTCTCGCACGAGCTGCGCACGCCGCTCAACACCCTCTACCTCGAGGCCCAGCTGCGCCAGCTGCACGTCTCGAAGGGCAACCTCGCGGCCTTCACCGCCGACCGGCTGCCCGCGATGATCGAGCGCGACCAGCGGCAGATCCGCAACATGGTGCGGCTGATCGACGACATGCTCGACGTCACGCGCATGCGCAAGGACGCGCTGTCGATCCAGCCCAAGCCCACCGACCTCGCGCAGCTCGCGCGCGCCGTGGTCGAGAACCTGCGCCAGCAGGCCGAGGCCGCGGGCTCCGAGATCTCGCTGCAGGCGCCGGCCGAGCTGCCGGGCGTGTGGGACGAGTTCCGGATCGAGCAGGTGCTTACCAACCTGCTGACCAACGCGCTGCGCTACGGCGGCGGCCAGCCGGTCGCGATGGTGGTGGAACGGATCGGCACCGGCGCGGACGGCGTGGCGCGCATCAGCGTGCGCGACCGCGGCATCGGCATCGCGCTCGAGGACCAGGCGCGCATCTTCGAGCAGTTCGAGCGCACCGAACACAGCCGCAAGCACGCGGCCGGGCTCGGCCTCGGCCTGTACATCACGCGCCAGATCGTGAGCCTGCACGGCGGGCGCATCGGCGTCGCGAGCGAACCGGGCGAGGGATCGACCTTCAGCGTCGAGCTGCCGCTGGCCGCGCCGCAGGGATCGGCGCAACCGTAGGCCTGCTCCTACCCCACGCGCGGCGCGGTGCCGGGACAATGTTTCATTCCGGACATTTTCAGAAAACCATAGGCCGCAAAGGCCGCCAAGGACCGACCGCCGTGAATGTGCTGATCGTCGACGACAACGAAGCCGCAGCCGACCTGCTGCAGGAACTGCTGACCCTGCAGGACCACACCGCCCGCTGCACCTACACCGGCCAACAGGCCCTGGACGCCGCCGCGGCCGAACGCTTCGATGCCGCGCTGATCGACCTCACCCTGCCCGACATCCCCGGCACCCAGGTCGCGCGCCGCCTGCGCGAGACCGAGGCCCAGGGCGCGCCGAAGCTCCTGGTCGCGATCTCGGGCTTCTCGGCCGCCGATGCCGGCGCCGCGGGCGGCCCCGACGGACGCAAGCTGTTCGACCATCATCTGCAGAAGCCGATCGACATCGGCGCGCTCGAGGACATCCTCGCGGCAGCGGGCTGAAGCCCTTTTCCGCTGCCTTAGCATCGCGGCCATGCGCCGCCTGCTTCCCTCCGTCCTCGCCCTCCTCGCCCTTGCCCTGAGCGCGCTGGCCGCATCGGCCGCCGCGCAATCCCCCGACACCGTCCCCATCGCGCCCGCCGAGCGCGACCGCCTCGTGGCCCGCGCCGCCGAGCTGGTGCAGGCCCACTACGTGCTGCCCGCGCAAGCCGATGCCATCGCGGCCCACCTGCGCGCGCGGCTGCGCGACGGGGCCTACGCGGGCATCGAGACGGCCGACGCGCTGCGCACGCAGCTCGAGCAGGATCTGCAGTCGGTGAGCCAGGACCGGCACCTGCTCGTGGGCTTCAGCCGCGAGCCGCTGCCCCAACCCGCCGATGCGCAGGCCGCCGCGGCGGCGCAGGCGCAGATGAAGCGACAGTACGTGCGCTTCAACCACTGCTTCTACAAGGCCGAGCGCATGGCCGGCAACGTCGGCTACATCGACCTGCGCTGCTTCGACAAGCCCGAGGCACTGGCCGCGACCGCCGCGGCCACCTTCGGTTTCCTCGCCCACACCGATGCCCTGATCGTCGACCTGCGCCAGAACGGCGGCGGCTGGCCCGCGGGCGTGGCCCAGGTCAGCAGCCATTTGCTCGAAGGCAAGGTGCATCTCAACGACGTCCTGCATCGCGAGGGCAACCGCGTGGAGTCGCACTGGACCCGCGCCAGGCTGCGCGGTCCACGCTACCTGAACCGGCCGGTCTATGTGCTGACCAGCAGCCAGACCTTCTCGGGCGGCGAGGAGTTCGCGTACAACCTGCAGGCGCTGAAACGCGCCCGCATCGTCGGAGAGCGCACCAAGGGCGGCGCCCATCCCTCCAGCAACCATCGGTTGAACGATCACTTCGAGGTCACGATCCCCTTCGCGCGCTCGGTCAACCCGATCACGCGCACCAACTGGGAAGGCACGGGCGTCGTGCCCGATCTGCCGGCCAGCGCGGACGAGGCGCTGGGCGTGGCGCACCTGGCGGCGCTCAGGGAGTTGGTCGGCAAGGACAGCGATCCCGTGACGATGGGCGATGTGAGCGCGGCGATCGAGGCGGCGGAGGCCGCGAAGGCATCGGCCGGCGCTCGCAAGTAGATCCGGGCGATTGCGCCCCTCAACCCGGCCCCAGCACTTTCAACGCCAGCTGCAACACCATCGGCTGCCGCATGTCCCGCGGCGGCGGCTCCGACAGCGGCTGCGCAATCAGCAGCTGGCGCAGGTCGGCATCGGCCTGCGCATTGCCCAGCGAATCGAAGGCCACGCGCTCGGGCCGGCCGTCGAGGGCGACCCAGACGCGCACGATCAGCGGAGGCGGCGGCAGGGTGCGGCCCTCTTCGAGCAGGCGCTGCTGCATCCAGGCATGGAGGCGCTGCACGGTCTCGTCGGCGGGATCGCTGAGCCGACCCTGGAACTGGTTGCCGGCCCGCTCGGCATAGCGGAGCCAGTGCTGCGGCACCGGCGCGCGCGCCGAGGGCGCGGGCTGGGCCTGCACGGGCATGTGCACGGCCGCCAGGCCCAGGCCGGCGAGGCCGAGCGCGCGGAACAGGCTGGCCCAGGGCCGCGGCGCGGCGGCGGAATGACGGTGCGAGGGGAACATGCGTTCTTTCGGGGACGGTTCTGGAAAACGCTGCCGGCTCAGCCGCACAGCACGCCGACCGACAGCGTGGCGGCGCGCGCGGCCGGCGACTGCCGGGGGCCGAGCTGCGGGGTGTCGCTCTCGCCGCAGGCCACGCCGTTGTCGCGCAGGAAGTGCTTGATGCGCGGCGGTCTCGGCGCGCACGCGCGGGGAGCGCGTTGCCCAGCACGGCCGAGCGATCGGCCATGCGCTGCAGCGAGCCATGGGCCTCGGAGAACACCGGGATCGTCGCGGCGGGCAGCGCCGCGCAGGCGATCGCCGCGAGGGCCGACGCGTGCGGCGATGGCACGACGCTCACTTCGGCCGCGTCGGCGCGAGCGCGCGCCGCGCGGCATTGAGCTCGGCGTTGGTGATGTGCAGGTCGGCCATGACGCGCGCGAGCATGTCGAGCAGCGCCTCGCGCTGCCGCAGCCGCACGGTCTCCGCGCGCCGCGCGCGCTGCACCTGGCGCGCGGTGGCGTGGATCGCGCGCAGCGTCGGCGAATCGTGGCCGTCGAAGGACTCCGCGGAACGAAGGCTTTCGGGCATCGCGCTGGGATGCGTTCGGCGCGCGCTCAGGCGGCGGCTTCGACCCGGTCTGCAGCACCGGCGGCCGGCGCTGCGCCATTGGCAGCGTCGCCGCGCGTGGCGGCGGCCGGGCCGTAGTTGCGCAGGTGCAGGAAGAACTCGCCCATCATCTGCATCCACAGGCGCGCGCTGAACGCGAGGTGCGCGGGCGTCACGCCGCCGGCGACCACCACGTCCATCTCGAGCACCACGAAGTCGCCGTGTTGCGCGACGCGCGCGAAGCGCTTGCTGCGGTGCCAGGCGGCCAGCACGGCCTCGGGCAAGGTGCCGCCCTGCACGTGCAGCGGGCAACTGAAGGTGAAGTCGGTGTACTGGGTGGTGGTGACGGGATTGCCCCACAGCACCTGGAAGCCGATGCCGTGGCTGGCGCTGTGCAGGCGGATCACGCCGTCCTGTTCGATGGTGGAGACGGCGGCGCCGGCGGCCTTGATGGCGTCGGAGACCTGTTCGGGCGTTACCGCGTCGAGCAGGTCGAGGGCTTCGGCGGACGTGGCTGCGGAAGTGGTGGTGTCGGTCGGGGTGTTCGTCATGAGGTTCCCTGTCTGTGGACGGTGGTTGTTGGTTGTTGGTGGGTTCAGTTCGTCTTGCGCAGCGCGGCGTCGAGCGCTGCGGCATCGATGCTCAGCTGCGTGGCCGGCGCGAGCTGCGCCAGGTGGGCCTGGATCAGCTGCTGCTGGCGCTGCTGGCGCAGCGCGGCCTGCAGCTGCGGGCGCATCTCGTCGAGCGTGGCGGTGCGCGCGGGCTGGCTCTCGAGCAGCTTCACGACGTGGAAGCCGGCGGCCGATTGCACCGGCTCGCCGACCTGGCCGGTCTTGAGCTTGCCGACGGCATCGCGCACCTCGGGCAGCATGCGCGCGAGCGGCAGGTTGCCGACCTCGCCGCCGCGCTCGGCGCTGCTCTTGTCCTGCGACTTCGCGCGCGCGAGCGCCGCGAAGTCGCTGGCGCGCGCCTCGCGCGCCAGCTTCTGGGCTTCCTCGCGCACCTTGGCGACGGCCGCGGGCGCGGTGTCAGGGGTGGCGAGGAAGATCTGTGCCACGCGGTAGGTGGCCGGCAGGTTGAAGCCGGCCTTGCCCTGCTCGTAGGCGGCGGTGAGCTCGGCATCCGACGGATAGCCCGCCGGCACCTGGCTCACCGACTCGAGGTAGCCGGTGGTCACGATGCGGGCCGTGAGCTCGCGCACCGCGGCGTCGATCTTGGCCTTGACCTCGGGCCTGTCGGTGAAGCCCTTGTCGCGTGCCTCCTTCAGCAGCGCCTCGCCGAGCAGCCGCTGGCGCAGCCAGCCCTCGACGCTGGCGCGGTTGTCCTTGACGGCCGCGCGCTCGGCATCGGGCAAGGCCTGCAGCAGCTTCTCGACCTCGTCCTGGCGCACGGTGAGTTCGCCCAGGCGAGCGACCACCGGCGCGCCGCCGGGCGCGGCGATCTGCTGCGCCGCGGCGCCGAGGCAGGTCGACGCGGCCAGCAGCAGCGCGGCCAGCGTGCGCAGGCGCGCGGGAGCAAGGGGTTTCTTCGGGTTCATGGGCTGGGTTCCTTCTGGCCGCTCACTTCGCGGCGGGTGCCGAGGCGGCCGCGGCCGGCGGCGTGGCCGCGGCCTCGGCCGGCTTGGGTGCGTTGACGGCGCGCGCGTCGAAGCGGCCTTCGTAGAGCTTGTCGCCGTACTGCTGCGCGATCTGCTCGAACTTCACGCGGCTCTGGGCCGCGAACGGCTGGCGCGCGGCGAACACGCTGCCCATGTCCATGGTCTCGTAGGCGCGCAGCACCTCCTGGCCCACGGCATAGAGCTGCGTGTTCTTCGCCTCGCACTGGGTGAGCGCAGTGCGCTGCGTGCCGGTCTCGGCCACGAGGCGCTGACGCTCGGCCTCGGAGGCACGCGCGGTGCGCAGCAGCTCCTCGTAGGCGCTGCGGAACTGCGCGATCTGGCCGCCGGACTTCTCGGCCGCGGCCTGCGCCTGCTGGCGGATCTGCTCGACGCCGACACTCGCCTGCTCGCGCGCCTGGCGTTCGCCGGCGAGCTGGGACAGGGCGCGCGCGAGGTCCTTGCGCAACGCCTCGACTTCGGCCGCCGGTGCGGGCGCGGGCGCGCCCGGTGCCGCGGCCGCGGGCTTGCCGGCCTTGAGCGCGGCCAGCTCGTTCTGCGCCTGCTGCAGCTGCGAGGTCGTGATGCGCAGCTGCGCGCGCAGCCGTTCTTCCATGCTCTGCGCACCGGCCGCGGCCGGCGCGCCCTGGGCGTGCGCGCCGCCGGCCAGGCCGACGAGCACGAGCGCCAGGGCGAGCGCGGGTGTCTTGAAATGGGATCGGGCCACGGCGACGTCCTCAGAAGCGCGCATTGAGTTCGAGCTGCAGCGTGTCGATCGACAGCGGCGGACCATAGACCTCCTTGGTCGAGATCCAGCGGCCGGTGAACCAGAGGTTCTTGTCGAACGCGTACGAACCGCCGAGGAAGTAGCCGCGCGCATTGGTGCCGCCGCCATGGAAGGTCGAGTCGTTGTAGCCATCGGGCAGCGCATCGGGTTCGATGCGCTTGTAGCCCGCGAGCACGTTCCAGTCGCCGCGCGCGGCCGGCGCCGGGCGGCCGTAGGTGGCCTGCAGCATGAAGGCGTTGCCGCCGCTCTTGTAGTCGGCCTGGCCGGTACCACCGCCGTTGCCGAAGTTGTTGACGATGGCGCCGCGGATGCCCGCGCGGCGCCAGATGTCGTTGGCGTCGTAGGCGGTGTTGCGGATGAAGTTGGCGTCCAGCCGCAGGTTGTTGCCCGCGACCTGGGTGTCCCAGCGCATGTTCAGGTCGACCAGGCGGAACTTCGAGGCCAGGCCCACGTACTGCGGCTGCGGCGTGCCGGCCGGGTTGAGCGGGTCGAGCGAGATGTCGCGCAGCAGCATGAGCGTGTTGCCCTTCTGCATGAAGGCCGGACGCGACCAGTCGGTGCTGCAGCCGTCGGCGCCCGCGTACAGCGCGCAGGGCTCGGAGACCTTGCCGCTGATGTTGCGGAAGTTGTAGTACGCGAGCGCGCCGCGCAGGCGGTTGTCGTCGTCGATCTTCCAGTCGGCGCCGACCTGCGCGCCGAACAGCCACTTGTTCTCGCTCCTGGCCTTGTCCTGGCTGCGGCTGGGCGCGTTGTCCGAGGAGTACTCGAGCGGGATCAGGCCCAGCGTGCCGAACAGCGACAGGTCCTTGTTGCTCGCCAGCGCCTTGTCGAACTGGAACGCGATGCCGTCGAAGTTGAGGTCGCTCGAGAACAGCGTGTCGGTCGACATGAAGGGGTTGCCGAAGCGGCCGCCCGTGACGGTGAGCCAGTCGACCGGCTTGTGCGAGATCCACATCTGGTCGAGCCACACGCTCTTCTTGCTCAGGCCGCCACCCAGGGTCTGGGTGGTCGACACCGGGCTCTCGTCGCTGCCCGAGGCCAGGCGCACGCCGGCCTTGGTGTTCTCGCTGAGGTCCGCGAGGATGCCCACGCGGGCCCGCGCGCGGAACAGGTTGCGCCGGTCCTGGCGCGTGTTGAGCAGCGAGGGCAGCGCGAGGTTGGTGTTGGGGTTGACGTCGTAGCCGCTGCCCTTGTTGAGCTCGGGCCAGTTGATCTCGATGTTGCTGTTGTTGCCCGCATAGCTGCGCGACTCGTTGCGCACGCGCACGTCGCCTTCGAAGCGGATGCGCTTGCTCCACTCGGGCGTTTCGTTGGGCGCGGCCCAGCCTTCGTCCTTGGCCTGCGCCATGACCTGGGCCTTGACCTCGTCGCGGATCTGGTCGCGCACGGTCTGCGAGATGTAGGGCACGCGCACGTCGCCCGGCTCGAGCCGCAGGCCACCGGCGCTGGCGCCGGCCACGGCACCGGCCGACACGGCGGCCAGCCGCTGCTGGGCCTGCTGCGAGGCCATGGCTTCGGCCTGGGCCTGCGCCAGCAGCGCCTCGCCCACGTCCTTGGCGAGCGTGCCGCTCTGGATCAGGCCGCGGATCAGCTTGACCATGGCGGTCTCGCCGGCCGGGGCCGGCTGGGCGGTGGCGCCGCCCGCGGCCAGCGCGAAGGCCGCGGCCACCGCGGCGGCCAGCGCGCCCTGGCGCAGGGCCGGCGCGAGGCGTCGGGCGGGGGAATGTTTGGAGGGGTTCATCGCTTCGTTCACAGGATTGAATGGGGGGATGGGCGGGGCTTCGGCGTGCGTCACTGCCGGCGCCCCTTCATGGACACGCGCATCGGAAAGCGCAGCGAGGCCGGTGGCTTCTCGTCGAAGCGCTCGAGGCCGCGCACCATCGCCAGCACCGCTTCGTCGATGTCGGTGGTGCCGGTGCCGCGCACCAGCTGCGCCCGCGTGGTCCGGCCCTCGGCGTCGAGCCAGATGTCGATCTGGATGTCGTCGAAGCCCAGGTTGCGGGTGCGCGGGTCGCGCAGCAGCGCCTGCTGCAGCACGCTCGCGGCATAGCGCGAGAACGAGCCGCTGCCCAGGCCGCCGCCGGCACCGGTGCCGCTCATGCCGCCGCCGCTGCCGGCCTGGATGCCGAAGGCATCGCTGCCCGCCTGCGCGGCGCTGTCCATGGTCACGGGGTCGCCGAGGTCCTTGGTGGGACTGGGCGGCGTGTCGTCCTTCGGCGGCTCCAGCGGCTCGATCGGCTTGGGCTCGGGCTCGGTCACCGGCTTGATCTTTTCCGGCTCGGGCTCGGGCAGCTTCTCGGGTTCGGGCGGCGGGGGCGGAGGCGGCGGCAGCATCAGCGTGGGAGCGTCGGCCACCACGCGCTTCTGGCTCGCGGTGTCGGCCAGCAGATACCACACGAGCGCCGCCAGCAGCGCCAGCAGCACCGTGCCGATGGCCCAGCCGCCCCAACGGCGCCACAGCGCGTGCGCGTCGGCGGGCGCGCCGCCGCCGGCCGCGGCGCGGCCCACGAAGGCGAAAGTCGGATCGCGAGGTTTCACGCGCCGGTCCTCACTTCTGCTTGCCGGTCACGAGGCCGATCTGGTTCAGCTCGATGCGGCGCAGCAGGTCCAGCACGTCGACCACCTTGGCGTACTGCACGCTCGAATCGCCGCGCACGATGACGGGGAAGTCGGGCGACAGGGCCTTCTCGGTGCGCAGGCGCTCCTCGAGCTCCGGCAGCGACACCGGGTAGGCGTCGAGGAACACGTTGCCCGCGTTGTCGATCGTGATGGCCTTGGTCTTGGGCTTCTCCAGCGCCACCGAGGAACTGGCCTTCGGCAGGTCGACCTTGATGCCCGGAATGCTGGCGTTGCTGGTGAGGATGAAGATCACCAGCACGACCAGCAGCACGTCCACGAACGGCGTGATGTTGATGCCGCCGGTGCGCTTGCGCACGGCGAACTTGGCTGCGTTGGGCATGTGCGTCGCCTCAGGCCGGGACTTGTGCCGGCGAGGTCCAGCCGCCGCGTGCCGCGTTGTCGTCGGCCGTGCGGCGCGCGCCGCCCTGGGCCGCCACGGCGGCCGGCAGCGACCTGCCCTCGCCCTGCTCTTCGGCCAGGCGCGTCACGAACTCGTCGACGAACACCGCCATGTCGGCGCCGATGGCGTCCGAGCGCGAGGCCAGCCAGTTGTAGCCGAACAGCGCGGGGATCGCGACGCCCAGGCCGGCGGCGGTACACAGCAGCGCGGCCGCCATGCCGGGTGCCACCGAGTTGATGTCCACGGCACCGGCCATCGCCGCCACCACGAACACCAGCATGATCCCGATCACGGTGCCGAACAGGCCCACGTAGGGCGCGCCCTCGATGGTGGTCGACAGCCAGTTCATGCGCTTGGACATGCGTTCGGTCTCGCGCACCATCACGCCGTCCATGGCGGCGCGGATGGCGCCGATGGTCGCGCTCGACACGGCGCTCAGGTCGTAGCCGCGGTCGTGGCGGCGGCGCATCTCCTCGATCGCCACCTGGTACAGGCGCCACAGCGAGGAGTCGTCGCGGACTTGCTGCGACACGGTGTTGCTGATCGCGAGGCGGTCCAGCGGCGCGCCGGCGGCTTCGCGGAAGTGCTCGATGAAGCGGGCATTGGCGCGCGAGGTGGCGCCGTAGCTGCGGCCCTTGCCGATCATGATGGCCCACGACAGCACCATCATCAGGCCCAGCAGGCCGACGACGATCCAGGCGTCCAGCGGCATCGCGGCCAGGATGAAGCCGAAGTGGCTCTTGCCGGCCTGCTGCTCGTCGGCACCGAAGGCCGTGAGGCGCGATTCGGCGCCTTGCGAGACGGCGTCGGCCAGCAGCAGCGCATCGCCGCGAGCGACCTTCGACAGGCGCACTTCGTCGATCGCGCCGGTGAACGGCGCCCAGGCGGCGGGCGCGGCCTGGCCGGCGGCCGGTGCGGCCGCGGCGGCGGCCACGTCGGCGCCCAGCGCGGCGGCCGTGTTCAGCGCCGGCAGGCGCGCGGCCAGCGACACCGCGGGGCGGCCACCGACGTACAGCGCGACGCTGTCGCCCTCGGCCTTGACCGCGATGTGCGACCACTGGCCGGCCTGCACCGGCTGCGCCGGGGTGCTGCGCTGGCCGTTGACCTGCACGAAGGGCACGCCCTGGTCGATGCCGACCAGCAGTTCGCCCGTGCCGTCGCGGCGCGCATAGATCACCTGGCGCGCGCCGAGCTGGTCGGGCCGCACCCAGGCGGAGAAGGTGAAGCTGGAACCGGCGGCCAGTGCCAGCGAAGGCGTGGCGGGCAGCATCAGCGGCGCGCCGGCGAACTGCGCGCCCTTGCCGATCACCGTGCCTTCGGCCGGCACGGTCGGGGTCTGGCCGTTGTTGCCGTAGGCGGTCGTGTCGCGCGGCGGCACCGCGCCTTCGGCGAAGTGGTAGACCAGCGTGTAGTCGGGATCGAAGCTGCGCTGGCCGTTGCCCGAGGCCGGGGCCTTGGGGTTGCCGTAGTACATCCAGAGCTTCTGCGGCGTGCCGGCCGAGACGTTGGGCACGTCGACCCAGACCAGCGCGATGCCCAGCAGCGGATCGAACTGCTCGATCTGGTGGTTGAGCACGGTCTTGTCGTCACCGGCCACGAAGCGCAGGTCGGCACCGGTCTCGCTCACGCCTTCGAACTTGAAGTTGCCCGTGTGCAGGCGAACCAGCACCGGCACGCGGCCGGCGTCGCTGCCGATGGCGCCGGCCTGCGGGCCGCCGTCCACGGTGATCGGCTTGCGATAGGCCCATTCGGGCTGCCACCATGCATGGGCCAGGCCCGGCAGGAGCGTGCTCAACAGCGTGAGCGCGAGGAAAAGAAAGCGTCGCATGACAGGGGTTCTCCGGAAAGCTCGTGGAAAAAAAATTCTTGAAAGGGGCGTTGCCGCGTTCTGATTCGGGTTCGGTGATCAGTAGCTGGCGTTGATGCTGAAATTGACCTGCGTGTCGCCCTTCTTCGTGCGCGGGCCGTCCTTCAGCGGTCGGCCGACATCGATGCGGCCCGAGAAGTACGGGCCGACCTTGAAGGTGGTGCCCAGGCCCACCGAGGCGAGCGCGAAGCGGTCGGCCTGTTCGGGCAGCGGGTTCTTCAGGCGCAGGCGCGCGCCGTCGAAGAAGGCATAGGCGCGCCAGCCCTCGACCCAGGGGTTGAGCCAGGTCAGCGGCGGCGTGCGCCATTCGATCGAGCCGACCACGCCGTAGTCGCCGGTGGCCTCGGCCGAGAGATAGCCGCGCACCGAGTTCATGCCGCCGCCGGCGATCTGCTCGCTCGACACCAGCGGCGAGTCGGTCAACTGGCCGTTGAAGCGGAAGGCCAACTGCGAGCCACCGTCGAAGGTGTAGGTGCCGTTGAGGTCGGTCTTCAGCACCATGAAGCTCGGCGAGGACTTGTAGCGCTTGTAGTCGAACTGCAGCTGGTCGCTGCCGTAGCTGAAGAAGCTGCGCGTGCCGATCACCAGCGACACGCCCACGCCGTACTGGCTCTTCTCGGCCTGGCGCAGGCCCGAGTACGACAGCGTGATCGGCGCGTACTTGAGCGGCACCTCGTCGCTGCTGTTCTTGAGCGTGAGCGCCTCGCGGTTGTTCTTGAGGTCGAAGCCGGCGCTGAACGAGTGCCACCAGTTGCCGGCGTTGGGCACCGTGTAGGTGGCCTTGAGGCCGAGCGAGTGGCCCTTGCCGAGCACGTCGGTGCCGCCCACGGTGGCCACGTTGCTGTCGGACCAGAAGGCCGAGCCCTCGAGCGCCCAGTTGCTGTTCGGCAGCGGCGCCAGGTACGAGGCCGACACCACCTGCGTCTGCTTCAGGTCCTGCGGCGCGCCGAAGAAGCTGATCGAGGCGCTGTGCCCGAGCTGCCACAGGTTGTCGTGGCCGATCGAGGCCGAGGCGCGCAGCTTGCGCGTGTCGGCGCTGTAGTCGTTGTTGAGGCCGACGCTGGCGCGCCACGGGCTCTGGTCCTCGACCTTGAGGTCCACGTCCATGGTGCCGGGCATCGCGCCCTGGCGCACCAGCGGCATCACCTGCCGCTTCGGGCCGCGGTTGAGCGCGGCGAGCTGCGACTGGGCCTTGTTGAAGTCGGGCACCGTGCCCTCCCGCAGCGCGGGCACCTGGTCGCGCACGTCCAGCGGCGAGTTGTACTCGGCGCCGACCACGCGCACGCGGCCCACGCGGGTCTCGCTGACCTGCAGGAACACCACGCCCTGCGCGACCTGCTGTTCGGGCAGGTCCACGTAGACCGACTGGTAGCCGGCGGCCTGGTAGGCGGCGAGCAGCGCGTCGCGCGCGCCCTCGATGTCCTTGAGCGTGCGCTCGGGACCGAGGAAGGGCGTGACCGCCTTCTCGATCGCGCGGGCGTCCAGCGCGGTGTTGCCGCGCACGATGTATTCGGTGACGTCGACCTTTCGTTCGGGTGCGGCCGGCGCGGCGACGGCCGCGGCCGCGGGGGGCGGGTTCTGGTTCAGGGCCCGGGTGTCGGCGGGTGCGGCGGCCTGCGCCGACGCGACGCCGTGCGCACTCAGCGCCAGCACTGCCAGCCACACCGCTCTCCAGCACATCGGTGGGGCGTTCTTCTTCAAGTCATGCATGTCCAGCTCGGTTCTCAAGGATGAAGCTCGCTCGGCAGCGGCCCATGGTGGAGAGCCTTCATGTCGCCGCTGCGTACGTTTCCTAGACGCCCGGGAAGCGCGGCGACTGTCGTTTGTCACGAAAACTTCATCAAGAAAAGTCGGACGGGTCCTGCATGCGGCTTTCGACGCGCCCAAGAAGAAGGGCCTCCACGCGGGAGGCCCTTGCTGTGATGACGCAGCGCGAGCCGCGCGGTCCTTCGTGCTATGGCTTCAGGTTGCGGCGCTCGCCCGGCGTCAGCGACTGCATCTGCGCGGTGGTCAGCGCGCCGGCGCCGAGCACCTGCACCACGCCCTGGGGGTCGTAGGCGGCGCCGGTGGTGCCGCGTTCGCGCGCGCCGCCGCCGGCCGGCGCGCCTTCGGGCGCCTCGTTGCCGAAGCCCAGCACGCGCACGGTGAACACCGAGGGCAAGGCCTTCCTCGCCTCGGCGCGTTCGCGCTGCAGCGAGTCCTGCGCCGCGATGCCGGCCTGCGCGGCCGCCGCGCTGGCGTTCGAAAGCGCGCCCACGTTGACCGCCGCCACCACCGGGATGCCGGTGGACTTGCCCTGCACCTGGATGTTCTCGGCGTTCACCACGTGCAGCGCCGCGAGGTTCACGTTGCCCGACACGCGGATGCCGGCCTCGCCCGCGTCGATGGTGCCCAGCGGCGCGATCAGGTCGATGTCGCCCGGCGGGATCTCGGCGATCGGGTTCAGCGTGGCGATGCCCGCGCCGGTGGTCGGCGCGTTGGGCGACAGCGTGACGTTGCCCACGCCGTCGTAGACGCGCCGCTGCGGGGTGTAGACCACCGTGGTCTTGGCGCCGCGCCCGGCATTGATGTCGCCCCCGGCCGACCAGCCCAGGATGTTGCCGCCGAAGGTGGTGAACACGCGGCTCTGGCCCATCAGGATGCTGCCGTGGGCGTAGATGTTGATGTCGCCCTCCCCCTGCGTCATCACGCCCGAGCCCGGACCGGGCACGAAGCCGCCGTCCACGCCCACCAGCGTGCGCCCGCCCGGCGTCATCACGTGCACGTCGCCGCCGAACTGGGTGTGGATGCCGGCGTCGAGCACGTCGTAGAAGTTCACGTCGTAGCCCGGGCTGCCCAGCGCCTCCCACTCGGCCTTGCTGATGTAGGTCTTGCCCGGCGTCGGACGGTCCTTGCCGACGCCGTTGCTGACCACGTAGCCGTCGATGTAGAGCGCGCTGCTGAACAGCGTGAGGTCGCCCTCGTAGCTGCGCGGGCGGCCTTCGGCGTCGGTGTCGGGCAGCAGGGTCGCGATGGCCTCGCGGCCGCGCAGGTAGCTGCCGCGGCGCTTGCCGCCCTCCTCGTTGTACTCGCGGCCCGAGGCCTTGAGCTCGGCGTAGTAGACGTTGCGCAGGAAGGCGCGTTGCTGCTCGGCCGGCAGCGCGGCGAAGAAGGCGCGCGCGTCCATGGTGGCGGCGTCGAAGTGCAGGCCGAGGCGGTTGGCCTTGCCGAAGCGATCCGTGAGCCAGTTGACCAGATGCAGCCGGCTCTCGAGCCTGTACTCGCGCGCCAGCGAACGGTTGGGCGCGCTGTCGCCGCGCGACAGCGCCTGCTGGCGCGCGCGGTCGAGCTCCACCTGCTTGCGCCCCAGGAAGGCGTCGGCGCCGGCCTCGCCGCCTTCGTAGCCGAACTCGCGCTGCAGCCATTGCGCGAGCGACAGCGCGCCGTGGTAGAGCGCCACCGCCTTGCCTGGCTGGTCGGCCAGCGGCTGGCCCGGATCGGCCAGGTTGGCCGGATCGAGGTAGCGCTTCGCGAAGGCCTGCCAGTCGGCGCCCGCGCCCATGCCGGCCGACACCGCCACGCTGGCGCCGCTGCTGCGGTCGCCGGGCTTCACGTCGACCACGGCGCCCAGCGTCTTCACCTCGCCGCGGTCGGCGAAGTAGAGGTTGCGCCCGGCCGTCACCTCGAGCAGGCCCGGGCCGGTGACGTAGAAGCTGCTGTGGCGGATGTCGCGGCCGGCCTCGACCACCGAGATGTCGTCGGCCAGGCCGTGCGAGATCAGGTTGCCGCGGCCGGTGCCGATGGTGTCCTTCTGGCCCAGGCGCGTGCCCGAGTCGGTGATGTCGCGCCCCGCGCGCACCGCCACCGGGATCGAGCCGTCGTAGCGCGTGCCGTCGCGGCCCAGGTAGCCGAGGCTGGCGGCCTGGCCGAAGCGCAGGCCGACGATGTCGCCTTCCACCGCGTAGTAGCGCGCCGCCTCCTGGCCCGCCGCGGCATAGGCCGAGGTGGCCTGGCTCGCGAAGGTGAACAGCGGCGCGTTCGTGTAGCGGCCGCTGAAGCCGATGAGCCAGTCGGTCTGGTCGTTCGTCACCGACGGATGCAGGTTGTGCACCACCACCGGACTCAGACCGTAGGGGCCGCCGCCGGTGTAGGCGATCAGTCCCATGAAGCCCGGGCGGAACGGGCTGGTGAGCGCCGCCGGGTCGGCGGTCGACGCGGTGATCGCATAGCCGCTGGCCTGGATCGAGTCGCGCGCCAGCAGCTCGAGCACGCCCTTGCCGGTGACGTTGGCGTACTGCGCGCCCTGCGGTGCCGGCGAGAGCGTGAGGCCGAACTCGGTGCGCGTGAAGGCCGCGCCGTTGTTGGCCACCAGGCCCGCGGTGCCCACGCCGTAGTAGAGGCTGCCGCTGGCCGCGACCGCGCGCAGGATCGACGGGTAGAAATGGCCCTGGTAGGTCGCGCCGAGGTTGTTGTCGCGGCGCGCCTTCACCACGTCCTCGTTCACGGCGCCCTCGCCCCAGGCGGTGGTCGGCGTGAGGTTGCCGCCGGCGCTGAACAGGTCCACGCCGGTGGCGGGCGTCCACAGCGAGAACCAGCTGAAGCCCTGGCCGGTGTAGGCCTGGCCCTGGTAGCCGAACGGCGTGGCGTTGAGCAGCCGGGTGCGGCCCGCGTCGGCCACGCCGCCGAGCACCAGGTCGCCGCGCGTGTCCAGCCGCGCGGTCGAGTCGCCGAGCACCAGCACCGGCCCGCCGCTGGCGCCGGCGCGGCCCGTGCTGTAGGGATCGCCGCCGCGCGAGTCGAGCTGGTCGCGCGTGCCCGCGCCCACGTCGAGGCCGCCGATGGCGCCGGCCTGCACGCGCAGCGCGCCGCGCAGGTTGACCAGCGTGCTGTTGAGGTCGTGCTCGTTCCTGCGCAGCGCCGCGTTTGGATTGAGGCTGCCGCCGATGCGCAGGTCGAGGTCGCCGCCGCCCGTGAGCACGAGCTCGCCGGCGGGCGTCATGCGGCCGGTGCTGGCCACCGCCAGGTGCAGGCCTTCGCTGCGCGGCACCCGGCTGGTGTAGCCCTGCATCGCGCCGTCGTTGAAATAGACCTCGCCGCGCGGGCCGATCATGCCGGCGTCGCGCCCGGCTTCCACCACCAGGTTGCCGCCGCCCAGCGTGCCGAAGCCGGTGAAGCCCACGAGGTAGGGGTCGTTGTAGAAGCTGTTGTTCGGGTACGGGTAGTACTCGCCGTTGGAGCCCGCCACGTAGGTGCCGAAGTTGATCCACCAGGCCGCGGGCAGCGCGTCGGCGCCGGTCGCGACGCTGCCGCTGCCCTGGCGCCAGAGCCAGGTGCCGGTGGCGGTCGAGCCGATCTGGCCGCGCATCTCGGCGAGCTCGAAGCCCACGCGCAGCGAGCCGCCGCTGCCGACCAGGTCGCCGCGCAGGTCGCCGCCGGCGCGCAGCAGCAGGTTGCCGCCCTGCTCCGGATACCAGGCCGCGTAGAGGCTGCGCGCGCCGCCGTCGACCAGGTGTTCGTAGGGCTTGCCTTCGATGGGGAACAGGATCGAGCCGTCCTTGAGCAGGCCGCGCTGCTGGTCGTAGCGCCGGTCGGCCGCGCCGCCCACGCCGGGCGCGGTGGCGGTGCCGGCCGTGTAGACGCCGTAGGGCGAGCGCAGCGTGATGTCGCCGCCCGAGACCAGGTCGAGGTCGCCGGTGCCGGTGCGCAGCACGCTGAAGATCTGCTCGCGCGCCGGGTGGTAGGCCGCGACGCGGTCCGGCGGCACGGCCGGCTTGTCGACGGTGGCGTATTCGCCGTAGCCGTAGTCGTTCATTTCGGCGGGGTCGTTGACGACCATGCCCCACATGCGCAGCTCGTCGACCTGCTCGGGCGTCATGGGCGTGCCCGGAACGATCTGGAAGCTCAGCACGTACTCGCCGAAGAAATCGATCACCAGCTTCGCGCCGGCGTCCGGCCCCCAGAAGTAGGTCGCCGGCGAGCCCGTGCCCGGCACGTCGCTGACCTTCGAGCCGAGGCCGAAGTGGGTGTCGGCCAGCTGCAGCCGTCCGGTGGCGTGCGGCTGCGCGAGGCGGGTGTCGGCGGCGCCGAGGTCGGCCCCGGCCACGAGGCGCAGGTCCCACGACAGCGAGCCCGCGGGCAGCATCGGCGCCAGCGCCCAGGTGCGGCCCTGGTTGCCGTCGGCATCGGCGGGCCGCAGGTTGATCATCTCGACGCCGCCCGGCAGCTTGACCTGGGTTTCCGAGGGCACCACCGCGCCCTTGGCCAGCGCGAGCGGGCGCGACAGCGACATGCCCACCGGCAGCGCCACGCCCGCGGGCCAGATACCCGCGGCCATGCGCACCTCGGCCGGCAGGCGGAAGCCCGCGGCCAGGCGCGTGCCGGCCGGCAGCGTCACGGGCTCGCCGAGCACCGAGCCGGCTGCATGCAGCAGCCGGCCCGCGGCGTCGCGCACGTCCGCGCCGAGCACCAGGCCCGCAGGCACGGTCAGCGGCTGGTCGAGCACCATCGCACCCGGCAGCAGCGTGCCCGAAGGCAGCGTGACGGCCGCGGCCGGCAGGTCGAAGTTCAGCGTGCGGCCCTGCTCGAAGCCGGTGCCGGTGTCGAGCGTGACCAGGCCGCCGTGCGGGATCACGAGGTCGCCGCCGAAGGGAATCCGGCCGCTCGGCAGGACCCAGCCCTTGTCGTCGGGCGTGGCGCCGCGCACCAGGCGCGAGCCGTCGAAGCCGTCGTTGATGCTGCCGAAGACCTCGAGGTTGCCCGGCGCGCGGATCACCAGCGCGCCCGGTTCGCCCGAGCCGTAGGCCAGGGTCTTTGGCGTGCGCGGGTTCAGGCTCGCGTAGCGGTGGCCCGAGAGGTCGATGTCGCCGTCCACGTGCAGGTCGCCATCGGGGTTGATCGCCGTATCGGTCACGATCTGCACGCCGGGGCGCAGGTGGAAGCGCTCGCCCTGCGCGCGCAGGCCCGCGAGGCGGCCGTCGATCAGCGCGCCGTTGCGCAGCGCGGCCTCGATGAAGGCCTCGCTCTGGCCGTGCAGGCGGTCGAGGTAGGCTTGGTCGATGACCTGGTAGGTACGGCCGTCGACGCTCGCGTCCGTGCCCTTTGCCGCGCTCTTGTCGGTGACGAAGGCGTTGACCGCGACCGACTTCGCGCCCTGGATCGCGATGCTGCCCGCGGCCTCGATGGCCACGTCGTCGGCGCCGCGGCGCGGTGCGTTGAGCGCCACCGTGCCGTAGTCCTTCGCGGCGCCGGCCACGCGCAGGTCCATGCGCGCGCCGCTGGCGATCGAGAGCGTGCCGCTGCCGGCATCGAGCTCGATGACCGCGCGGTTCGGCGCGTCGATGGCCTGGCCGTAGCTGTCGCGCCGCAGCACGCTGGCGCTGGCATCGAGCACCGCCGTGCCCGCGAGCGCAACGCCGTCGCGCGCGGCCAGCCGGATGCTGCCGGCCTGCTCGCCGCTGGCGTCGACGCGGCCCTCGACCGTGAGCCGGCCGCCGTCGACCGAGAGGTTGATCTCGCGCGCCTTGAGCTCGTCGCCGACCACCAGGTCGCCGCGCTTGAGCTGGAAGCTGCGCACGCCGAAGGCACCGCCTTCGTTGAGCCGCGCGTTGAGGCCGCGGAAGTCGGCGATGGACTGCGCGCGCAGCTCGATGTCGCCCGCCGCGTAGGGCACCAGCGTGCCGCCCGCGTCGTAAGAGCCGCTGCCGTCGGCCGCGATGGCGCCGCGCAGGTCGATCGTGCCCGCGCCGGCATCGAGCGCCACCGCATCGAGGCGGCCCGCGCGGTTGTTGCGGGCCGACAGGTCGATGCGCGCGCCCGCCGCCTGCGCGATGTGGCCGGCGCGGCTCTCGAGCACGAGGTCGCCGCCCCAGGCGTACTTGCTGACGTCGAAGAAATCGACGCGCCGGCCCGCGAGGTCGAGCGTCGAACGCGCGCCCAGCAGCAGGTCGCCCTGCGCGACCAGGCTCAGCTTGCCGCTGGGCAGCCGCACCGCGGTGTCGAAGCTCAACTGGCCGCCCGCGTCGAGGCGCAGCTCGGCGCCCAGCGCCTCGGGTGCCACCGCGTCCACCGCAGGCAGCACCGCGCCTTCGGGCGTGGTCACCGCGATGCGGCCGCCCGCCCGAATGGCGTTGACCGAGCCGGCCTTGCCGGTCATCAGCGGGGTGGCGATCAGCAGCTCGCCGCCGCTGCGGTCGAAGGCCTTGGTGGCTTCGTTCCACGCGCCCTGCGACTGATAGACGCCGAGGCTGCCCCGGTGGTTAGCCGTGATGCGCTCGCTGGCGTTCAGCGCCACCGTGCCGAAGCCCAGCGTCAGGCGGTCGTGCGAGATCACCGACTTGGGCTGGGCCTGGGCCGCGTAGCCGAACACGATCTCGCGCGCGTCGACCTCGAGCCGGCCGCTGCCGGTGCCCGCGCCGCCGCTCATCACGCCGCCGGCCGGCGAGGCCGTGCCGTTCCACACCAGGGTGTCGGTCTCGATGCGCGCCACGTCGTCCGCGCCGCCATGGCCGTAGATGGCCGGCGTGGTCAGCACCAGTTGCGCCAGCGAGGGCTGGCCGTTGGCCGAGGACAGCGTCGACAGCCGCACCGATTCGTAGAAGTTGACCGAATCGCGCGCGGTCAGCACCAGGTTCTCGAGCGCGGGCGCGCCGGTGCTGGTGTCGCCGCGCAGCAGGCGGTCGAGCACCTGCTGGTTGAGCGTCATGCCCAAGGGCAGCGCACCGCCCGCGCGGGCGCGCTCCAGCGCCTCGGCGCTGCCGACGTTGATGCCGCCCACGGCCAGCACCAGGTTGCGCGCGCCGTAGCGCACCGAGTCGCCGAGCTCGAAGGCGCGGTCGGTCGCGGCCGTGATCGTGCCCTCGGCATAGAGGGTGGTGGTGCCGCCGCAGCGCACGCTGCCGCCGCACACGCCGATGCGGATCGGCCCCTGGCCGTAGCGGGTGTCGGTGCTCAGGCTCGGAGCCAGCACGTCGAGCCAGCCGTTGGAGACCGCGAGCACCGCGACATCGCCCGGCTTGAAGACGTAGCCGGCCTTCGAGTCCCAGGAGACCGGGCCGCGGCGCAGGGTGTCGATGCCCGCGCCCTGCTCGAGCACGATGCCGCCTTCGCGCTGGCCCGCGACCAGGAACACCTGCGGCGCCGACAGCACGGCGCCTTCGCGCAGCACGATGCCGCTGGCGGCCTGGTAGGCCGTGCCGAAGTTCGCGAGGTAGGACCGCTGGGTGTTGCGGCCGGTCTCGAACTGCGAGCCCGGCGCGCCGCCGATCGACATGGTGCCCGCGCCGATGCCGTTGAGCATGCCGGCGTCGAGCGTGACGCCGTCGAAGCCAGCAGTGGGCGCCTTGCCCGCGGCCACGATCTCGAACATGCGCGTGGCGCCGTTCACCACCAGCTCGCTGCCGAAGCCGCCCGGCGCGGCCGCGTGCCGCACCGTGCCCTCGGCGATGCGGATGCCGCGATCCTCCAGCGGCTTGATGCCCGGGGTCAGCGTCAGCCGGCCCGCGTCGCGTTCCAGGCGCGGGCGCGGCACGCCGTCGCGCGCGGCCCAGTCGAGGCCGAACTGGGCATAGCTGGTCTCGTTGTACTGGGAATAGGTGCGCAGCAGGTCGGCCGGCGTCAGCACGAGCTGCGTGGTCAGCGTGTCGAGGATGCCGGTGTGGGCGACGCCGACCCGGCCCGCGGTGCTGTAGGAGCCGTTGCGCATCGCCTGCGTGCTGCCGAAGGCCGCCTGGCCGCTCGCGAGGCCGTTGAGCTCGACGCGGAAGGCTCCCGGCAGCAGTGCATAGGTCGAGGGCATCAGCGTGTAGGTGCCCGGCGGCAGGCCCGGCACGCCCGCGCCGATGGTGATCTGGCGCCCGACCATCGGGTCGCCCGCGCCCTTCTCGGCCGAGATCGGCGCCGCGCCCGGCTGCGCGCCCGGCACGACGGCGTAGACCGGGTTGGTCGCGAGGCCCGGCAGCACGAAGGCCGCGCGGCCGGTGCCGCTTTGCACCAGCGGGTTGAGCCGCGCGTCGGTGGAGCCGCCGCGGCCGGTGAGGAAGGCCGCGCCGGTGAGCGTGCCGCCGCCCGACAGGTCGATCAGCGCCCCGCCCTGCACGTCGATGCGCTCGCCGAGCAGCGTGACGCCGCCGAAGGCCATGCCCGAGCCGCCGAGGCCCACGTAGCCGGCGTCGGTGCCGTTGTGGACGTAGGTCAGGCCGTCCTTGGTGCCGCCGTAGGGCATGGCCAGGCCGGCGCCGCTGGTCGAGGTGATGCTGCCCGCGCGCAGCCGCACGGTGGAGGCGACGTCATCGGCCTGCCCCTCGGGACGCCCCAGCACCACGCTGCCCAGCGGCGCGCGCAGCACGCCGCCCTGGTCGATGTTGGCCGACATCAGCTGCAGGCTGCCGAAGGCCGAGTACGGCACGGCGGGCTCGCCCTCGCCGATGCGCTCCACGCGCAGGCTGCGCGCCGGGTCGTAGAGGTTCTGGTAGTTGCCCCAGGTGTCGACCTGCCCCCTCTTGCCGGCGCGGATCTCGGCGCGCGCGCCGGTGGCCGGATAGATCTGGCTGGCCGCGAGCACGAGGTCGCCCGCGGTCTCGAGCGAGGTGCGGTCGCGCACCAGCGAGGCCAGCAGGCGCAGGTCGCCCTGGCTGCGCAGTTCGAGGCGCTCGAAGCCGTCGCGCTCGACCTGCACGTTGCCCTGGAGTTCGGGCTGGGGGCCCGCGGTGCCGAAGGCCACGGTCTCGATCACGTCGAGCACCGAGGACTCGATGCGCAGGTCCGAGCCCGCGGCCAGCCGCGGCACGCGCGTGTTCACCGGGATCGGCAGGATGTGCTTGTCGCGGCCCAGGCCGGTATTGCCACCCAGGCGCACGTAGGGCGCCGCCAGCAGCACCTGCGAGCCGTCGCCCGAGCCTTGCGCGAGGCTGAAGCTGCCCGCGGTCATGCGCAGGCCCTGGCCGAGCCGCAGGTTCACGCCGTCCTCGAAGGCGATCACGCCGTTGACCAGCAGCGAGAGGCTGTCGAAGCCGCCGGCCTCGATGCGGTCGACGCCGATGCGCGCATGGCCGTAGGCGAGCGCGGCATCGGCCTGGCCCGGGCGCAGGTCGGCGCGCAGCGAGTCGGGACCCTGCAGCGCACCCAGCTTGATCTCGCGCAGCGAACGCACGCGCGCGTCGGGCAGGTTGGCCTCGGGATAGGCCGGCGCCTCCAGGGTCAGGCCCAGCGTGCCGCCGGCCGCGCCCGCGCCGCCCGCAGCGGCGCGCAGCGTGCCGTCGAGGAACAGGCCGTTGAAGCTGCTCAGGTGGATCAGGCCGCCGTCGGAAGCGACGGTCGTGGCGCCGGCCTGCGGCAGGTCCAGCGTCGCGCGGGTGCCCGAGGCCTCGAGGCGCGCGCCGGGGCGCACCACGATGAAGTTGTCGGCGCCCACCGTGCTGGTGGCATTGGCGTTGTAGCGCCCGCCGATCTGGATGCTGCCGCCGTCGCCGACCAGGCCGTAGCGCCGGCCGCGCAGGTCGGTCGCGATGCGGGCCTCGCCCGACACGTCGAGCACCGCATGGTCGTCGAGCCAGATCGAGCGGTCGTGGCCCTTCGACGAGGCGCCATCGAGCCCATAGCCGAAGTTCGTCACCTCGATGCGTCCGCCCGCCGTGCGCAGCGTGCCGTCGACGGTGATCTGCCCGTTGCCGGTGAGCGTGATGGCGCGGCCGGCATCGACCCGCACCCGTGCGTCGCGGCCCACGTCCAGCGGCGCCAGCGAGCCGTAGCCCCAGCCGGCCGTGAGCTGCAGGTCGGCGCCCTGGCGCTGCGTCAGCAGGCCCTTGGCCGCGTTCTCGGTGTATTCGGGCGGCAGCCAGCTCTGGAGCACGCCGGCGGTGTCGGCGCCCGTGGGCAGGCCGCGCGCGGCGGTGGTGTCGGCGCGCAGCACCGGCATCTCCACGCGCAACGCGGCACCCGGCGCGACCGCCAGGCCCTGGTGGCCGATCAGTTCGTAGCGCGAGAAGCCCGCGCGCAGTTGCTCGCCATCGATGTGCAGCACGCGGCCGACCGCCACGTCGCGGTCGAAGCGTCCGCCCGCGGCGATGCGCGTGCCGGCCGTGAATTCGAGGTCGCGCGGCGCCGTCGTGCCGGCCTTGATCACGCCCGGGCTCGGCTGGATGCCCATGCCCTGCGGGAACACCTCGGCCGGCACCACGTAGCCGTTCGGGAAGCCGCCGAACTGGCCCGTGAGGCTGACGATGACCGTGCCCGCGGGCAGCGTCGGCGCCTGGCTCCAGGCGTAGACCGAATAGGACTGGCCGCTCGCGGTCTGCAGGCTGTAGAAGTCGTTGCTGCCCACGGGCTTGGGCAGGGTCCAGCTCGCGGCCAGCGTGAGGTGGGTCTCGGGCCGCGTCCGGTCCACCAGCGGCGCCGCGCCCAGCACCTCGCCGGGCTGAGCGCGCGTGCGCGTGTAGTGGAAATCGGTCGGCAAGGTGGCGCCGGCCTGCACCACGAAGCCCTCGCTCGCGATCAGGTCGATCGGCGCGGCCTCGCCCGCGGCCAGCACGCCGCGGCCGCCCGCGATCTCGCCGCCGACCACCACCGCGCCGCCCGACTGCAGCCGCAGCGTGCCGCCGCCCTTCATGCCCTGGCTGCGCAGCGCGCCGCCGAGCACCAGTTCGCCGACCGACGTGCCTGTGCCGACGCCCGGATAGGCATTGGCCGCCAGCGCGATGTCGCCGCCGCGGCCGCCCTGCACGCTGTGGTCGGCGCGGTAGATGGCGCCGGCCGAGGTGTCGAGCACCGCGCCCTGCGACACCACCACGTCGCCGCTGGACTGCACGCGGATGTTGCCGCCCGCGACGAAGGGCACGCCCGCCGTGCCCGCGCGGTCGAGCGCGAGGTTGGTCCACAGGCCGCGCGCGTCGAGCAGCACGCCTTCGGCGATCGTCACGTGGGCGGCCAGCTCGGGCTTGAGCGGCGCCGCGAGGCTGTCGAACCAGCCGAGGCTGGCGCTCCACTTCTGGAACACGTTGCCCAGCGCAATGCCGCCGCCGCGCGCTTCGAGTCCCGCATCGACCTGCACCTGCGTGGCATGCAGCGCGATGTCGCCGCCCGGCGCCACGCGCACCGCCTCGCGCACCGCGATCGCATCCTTGGCATGCACGCGCAGCGCGCCGAGCTCGAGCGCGTCGAGCCAGCCGGCGTCGAGGTGGATGTCCTGCCCCTCCTCCACCGCGCCGCCGATGGCGATGCGCTGCGCCACCGCGTCCTCCATGGAGCGCAGCGCCTCGGTCGCCTTGTCGTAGACCGGCGTCTGCTTGCCGACGATGAGCTGTCCGCGCAGCGCCACCGCGGTCTGCGCCTGGCGGTAGCCGTCGAAGGACTTGTCGCGCGCCTGCGTCTGGCCCTGGCCCTGGAAGGCGCTGGTGTCGATGTCGCCCTCGAGCTGAGCCTTGGCCGTGGCCACCACCAGCCGGCCCGCGTCGCGGCCCACCGTGTAGCCGTTCTCCAGCCGCTCCCTGGCGCCGATCAGCGGGTTGTAGAACGAGTCGGTCACGCCCCAGCGCTTGTGCTCCGATTCGAAGCCCTTGTAGAGGCCGGTGTAGAGCAGGTCGCCGGGCGCGCGCGAGGCTTCGTAGAGCCGGCCGTCCGAACCCTTGAGCCAGGTCTGGCGGATCTTGCCGGTCTGCACGTCGAGCGTGCCGCCCGCGAGGTTGATGCTCGAGCCCTTGTCGGTGCGCAGCTCGCCGCCGCCGAACTGCACCGTGCCGCCCTGCGCCGACCATTCGCCGATGCCATGGCCCGCGATGCCAAGATAGCCGCCGACCTCGAGCAGGCCGCCTGCCGTGTACCAGCGGTCGGTCTCGTAGCCGTTGGTGCCCGCGGGCACGCGCACCAGGTAGCGGCGGTCGAGCCAGATGTTGTTGTTGAACAGCGCGCGGCCGTCGCGGTTGCGCGGCGCGTCGCGCTGCTCGTTGCCCTGCACGTTGATCTCGACGTTGTTGGCCTCCATCGCCACGCGCACGCCGACCGCGCCCGCCACGTCGATGCGCGCGCCTTCGCGCACGCTGCTGCGCTTGGCGGCGTCGACCAGCACCTGGCCGCCGGTGGCCAGCGTGAGCGAGTCGCCGAGGAACTCGACCTCGCCGCCGCTGGCGATGCGCACCAGCGACTGGTCGCGCCGGTGCGCGACGCTGTCGCCGGCCTTGTCCGAGTCCTTGATCATCGCGTTGCGCTGCACGTCGAGCGCGGTGGTCGCGCTCTCGTCGAGCAGGATCACGGTCACGCTGCCGGCCTCCAGCGTCACCTTGCCCGCGGCATCGGCCGTGTCGTTGAGCAGGTGCACCGTGCCGCGCGTATGCACCGAGGTGGTCGACACCGCCACGCCCTGCTGGCGCACGTCGCGGCCGGTGAGCGTGATGTCGCCCTGCTCCGCCTGCAGCAGACCGGTGTTGCGCACCAGCCCGGCGCCGCTGCCCTCGAGGCGCAGCGGCACGACGGTGTTGCCGCGCGTGGTCGAGGCCTGGTTCTCGTCGGTGCCCAGGCCCTTGCGGATCACGAAGGCATCGCCCGCGGCCAGTATGACCTGGCCGTTGGGCGTGCTGATCCGGCCGTGGTTGTGCGCCTCGCGGCCGGCCAGCAGCACGTAGCCGCCGGCCTCGGTCACCGTCTCGGGGCGGCGCGTCGCGATGCGCGCACCGGCCTCGACCACCACGTCGCCCGTGGCCGCGCCATGGCTGAAGCTGTTGGCCGTGGTCTGCAGGTCGTTGGCCAGGCTCGGGATGAACTTCGTGCCCTGGGCCTCGCTGTAGATCCCCTTCCTGAACTGCGCATCGCTCATGCCGACGGCCGAGGCCACCAGGTTGCGCGTGTCGACCTGGCTGCTCCCGCTGAACACGATGCCGTTGCGGTTGACCACCATCACCGTGCCGTCGGCCTGGATCCGGCCCTGGATCTGCGAGGGCCGCGCCTGCGGATCGTTGACCCGGTTGAGCACGGCCCAGCTCGGCTGCTGCTCGAACTTCAGCGTGGTGTTGCGCCCGACGTTGAAGGTCTCCCAGTTGAGGATCGCCTGCGGCGCGGTCTGCGCGACGGTCACCTGCGTCTGGCCGTCGCTGCGCGTTTCCACCGGCGCGTTGGCATTGGCCCAGCCGGCCGTGAGGCTGGCCGTGTCCACGCGCAGCCCGCCCTCGGCCAGGCCGTCGGGCACGCCCTGGCCGCTGGCGATGGCCGCGCGCCGCGCCGCTTCCTGCGCGGCCTGTTGCGCCGCGATGCCGCGCGCCGCGAGGTTCAGGTTGCCGATCGAGCGCTGCAGCTGCTCGCCCGCGCGCTGCTGCTGCGCCTGCGGGCTCACCAGCGCCGAGGCCGGCATGCCGTTGGGCAGCCGGCCGGTGGCCTGCGCGGTGCTCTGCGCCATGTTCTTCTGCGCCATCCAGCCGGCGCTGAAGGCGCGCTGCGCCTGCGCGGCGGGCATCGTGGCACCCGCGGCCAGCATCAGCGCGATGGCATGCACCAGCGGCCGCAGCCGGGTCTGGGGCGTGAAGGAAAAGGGGCTGCTCTCGTGGCGCCGGGTCACCGTGCTGCTGCGTTGCATGCGGACTTCCATGGGTTCGTGTTGCGTTGCTCGATCGATGCCGCGAGGCCCGCGGCCTCGTGGTCTACCGAGCTATGACAGCGAAGCCGCGACGCGACTGCACCATGTCACGAAAACTTCACGAACCCGGCGCGCCACCCGCGGCGCTCAGGCGCTCGCCAGGCCCAGCAGCACGATGCCGCCCGGCAGCTGCGTGAGCTCGGCGCCATAGACGTCGCGCACCAGGAAGGCCACGTCGTCGAGCCGGTCGATCGAGAAGCTGGCCTGCACCCTGGTGCGCCCCAGCGCCGCGTTGGTGATCAGCAGCCGGCCATGGCGGTAGCGGTTGACCTCGGCCACCACCTCCGAAAGCGGCACCCGGTCGAACACCAGCTGGCGCCGGCGCCAGGCGCTGACCGCGCCGGTGTCGACCGCCGCGACCGCGCCCAGGCCGGCCGCGCTCCAGCGCAGTTGGCGCCCTTCTTCGAGCCGCACGCGCTGCGTGCCGCGCGCCACCTCGACCTGGCCCGACAGGCAGGTCACGCAGACCTCGCCGTCGAGGTTGCGCAGGTTGAAGCGCGCGCGCTGCGCCGACACCGTGCCGCCCGCGGCCGTGACCATGAAGCGCGCGCCTGCCGGGGCCTCGTTGTCGAACTCGGCCTCGCCAGCCACCAGTTCGACGCTGTCGCCCCCGCCGCCATCGCCCGCCGCGCGGCGCAGGTTCACGCGCGTGCGCGTGTTGAGTTGCAGCACCACGCCGTTGGCCACGCGCACCTCGCGCTGCTCGCCGGTGGCGGTGCTGTAGTCGGCGTTCCAGTCGGTCACCGGCGACCAGAGCCCGAGCGGCGGCGACACCGCGAGGTAGGCGACCGAGGCCGCCACCGCGCCGCCGAGCCAGGCGCGGCGGCCCGGCGACGACGCAGCCGGTGGCGCACGGCGCGCTCTTCCTGCCGGCGCAGCTGCAGCCCGGCCGGCGCCATCGCGCGCCAGACCTCGCGCGCCTGCGCGAAGGCCTGCGCATGCGCGCGGCTGCGCGCGCACCAGGCCTTGAAGGCGCGCGCGTCGTCCTCGTCGGCCTGGCCCGAGGCCAGCCGCACCGCCCAGGCCTGGGCTTCGCGTTGCAGGGTCTTCATCGCGTCGGGATCTCCAGGTTCGTCGAAGGGCGCGGCTTCATCGTTGTCAGCCTTCATCTTGCTTCGACTGTTTTCCCGCGCCAGGACCGAAGCGCTGGATGAAATCCCGGCCCAATCGCTCGCAGCAATGCTCGAGACCGGCGCGCAATTCCTTCTCGACCGTGCGCACCGACACGCCGTAGCGCGTGGCGATGTCCTTGTGCGGCATCTCGTCCACGCGCGCGGCCAGCACGATCGCCTTGCGCCGGCGCGGCAGCTCGGCCAGCGCGCGCTCGAGCGCCGCGAGCTGGTCGCGCGCCTCGGCGCCGCGCGCCGGGTCGGCCATCTCGTCGGCCATGTCGTAGAGCGCCTCGACCTCGCCCACGCTCAGCAGGCGCGCGTTGCTCTTGCGCTGGTCCTCGGCCACGTTGAGCGCGATGCGGAACAGGTAGGCCGAGGGATAGCGCACCTCGCTGCGCACGGTGCTGTTCTCCACCCGCAGGAAGGTTTCCTGCAGCGCGTCGTTGGCCAGGTCCTCCGAGCCCAGCCGCATGTGCAGGTGCTTGCGGAACTGGGCGTAGCGCGCGAGGAACAGCGTCCGCAGCGCGGCCTTGAAGCGGTCGGGCATCGGCGCTCCCTCAGCCCGCGCGGGCTCCATCGCGCCGATGGGGCCGGCAATCGCGCGCCGGGTCGGTGCGCGGCGTCAGCAGGATCGTGATCGGCTGCCGCAGCGTCGGCGGCGGTGCATCCACCACCAGATCGCGCAGGCTGCGCAACACGCGCGCGTCGCGCTCCCGCTGGCCGCTGCCCTCGAGCACCCGGATGTCGCGCACCGCGCCGTCGGCGCCGATCCACAACTGCACGCCGAGGCGGTAGCGGCCGAAGGCATCGGGCTGCGCGATGCACAGCACGCGCGTGATCGAGGATTGCAGCGGGGCCGCATAGGCGCGCAGCTCGGCGGCGGCTTGGTCGCTGCCGACGGGGGCCTCGTCGCGCGGGGCGGCCGGCGCGTTCGCCTCCGCCTCGAACTCGGGCACCAGCGTGAACGACTGTTCGCCGACATAGCGCGCCACCAGGCCCGAGCCCGTGAGCAGCTGCCGCAGCGCCTCGCGCGGCGCGAGGCGCCCTTGCACCGACGCAGCGTCGCGGCCCGCGGTCAGGCTGCTGCTGACCAGCACCGAATGGCCGGTGATGCGCGCGAACTCGGCCAGCGCGTCCTGCAGCGGCTGCGCCCGAAGGTCGAAATTCAGCGCGCCGGCCGCTTCGCGCGGACCGGGCAGTTGCGCGTGCGCGAAGCGCGCGCCCATCATCAGCAGCACGACGAGGCACCAGGACAGCGACAGGGCACGGCCCGAGGCGGAAGCACGTGTCATGAGGCGGAGGAAGAAGGCAGGAAAGGTGCTGCGGGGAGAAAGTGGGCGATGGGCGCGGCCGTCCGCCTCGCGGCCTGGATCGATGTTCGCGGCCTGAGGCTATTCGGCTGACATGACCGACCCATGACAGGCACCGCGCACCCGGGTTCGCGACATCGCGGCGACTTGTGGGCGGTCTAGGCTGGCGGGTTCATCTTCTCGGGAAAGCGGAGACCTCGATGCGCGCAGCCTGCTTCTGGATCGCGATGCTGGTCGGCTCAGGTGCCATGGCGCAGGAAGCCGCGCCGGCCAATCCGTGCGTCGAGGTCACGGTGAACGGCGAACGCGCGCCTTCCTACGACTGCCTGACGCAGAAGATGCGCCCGCCCGCGTCGGCGCCGCGCGACGCCGACGGCACGCCGCAGCTGGCCTCGGAAGCGATCGCCAACCGGCCCTCGAACCAGCTCGGCCTGTTCAACCGCGCAGCCACCGGCACCCGCATGGGCAATACCTTCGGCACCTCGGTGTATCCGCAGCGGCCGCCGACGGTGGCGCCGGTGTCGCCGTTGATGCGGGGGCGTTGACGGCGGTGCGCTGCAGGCTGCGATCACTGATGACCGCGCAATGAGCGTCGCTTACCTGCCGCCGGTTGCAGATCCCGGAGTGCCCGATGGCTCGATCAGCAGGAAATGAGCTTCCTCCTGCGCAACGGGACGATGCTCCACGCCGCGTGGAACCACGAACAGTTCGCCGGCCGCGACCGTGACGCTGCGGTCGCGCATTTCGATGGTGAGGCTTCCCTTGAGGACCAGAAAGAAATCATCGGTGTCGTCATGCCGGTGCCATTCGTAAGCGCCCTGTGCCTTGACGACCATGATCTGGTTCTCGTTGAAGCGCGCCACGGCGGTGGGCTCCCACGGCATCGACGATGCCGGCAAGGCGGTGCCTGGATTCACTGGATTCATGGATCGAAACTCCCTGGATTGAATGCGATCGGAACGATCGCTCGGATGCGCCACATTGCGGCGCGACGTCGATACGCAGCCAACGTCTTTGCCCTGCATGCCGGTAGGGCGGCGTGCGTGCGCGCCGCCATTCTGCTGCCGATGCTGTTTGCTCCACGCGCAGGTCACCCGCGCCGCGGTCTGGACGCCTGCTGGGCCACGATGCCGCGCTGGGCCAACTGCAGGTTATCGAGCGAGCGCTGCAACCCGGCATTGAGCCATCGGCACAAAGAGACCCTGCACTTGCTGCGCACCAGCGACACGGCTGTGCCATCAGCGCGCGGCGTGCGTTGCATCGCCGCGAGCCAAGCGACCACACCACCAGAAGCTCGGAGCAGCGCATCTGGGGCAAACCAAGGCTATTCATGACGGCCCAGACGAAGCTCGACATCGAGATGGCGCGTTCGCGTGCGCAGGGCCGTCGCGGCTTGAAGCTGGATGGGCTTTTCTCGCCATTCGTTTGAACGGACACGCGGAGAGTTGCACGGTTCGAGATCGGTTGCCTGACCGACTCCAGAGTTGCTGTTTCCGTTCATACGTCGCGCAGGCAGATATCGGATCCCGCACTTCGCGGGGGTTCAACGTTTTCTATTTTTGATCACTCGATCTATTGCTTGGCAAACCACTCTTTCCGGGACACTATCGCCGCTCCAAAATTCTTCACATGGCGACGGCTCCGACGAAATTTCAAAAATACATAATTGACAACCGTTAGCCAACTTGCGTTTGCATTTAGACAGAGTTCCCCAAGAATACAAAATCACAAATTCCCAACAAAGACCGCCAGATCGATGGCAAAACCATCTAGCACACAAAATCGACTCGTTTTATCGAAAAATAAAATTGCATATCTTTTGAAATTTGAAAATTATTGATCGAATCCAAGCCGATATCGGAGTACAAATTTCATGGACAACGATGCCTATTTCTGGAAAATCCAACGCGGAGAGCTTCCTTATCCTCGTGCAGTGCAGACATTAGGAGGACGCATTGTTGCGATCGACGGAGAAAAGGGGGTTGCAGAAACGAAGTTTGATGGAAGTCCAGACTTCACCAACCCAGCGGGCATGATTCAGGGAGGGTTTATATCGGCCATGCTGGACGACACCTTAAGCCCCGCATTGGCTTCCATGCTCAATGCTGGCGAGTTCGCTTCCACGGTTTCTCTATCGGTTAATTTCTTTCGTGCAGCCAAGATAGGAACTATCTTTGGCCACGGTCGAGTAATACGCCGAGGCGGGAAGATCTGTCACCTTGCCGGAGAGTTGTTGCAGGACGGCCATATCGTGGCGACAGCGACTGCGGTCGCCGTTATTCGCGAGCTAAATCAATTCTGAAAGATAGCGCGACTAGAAAGCGTCGCTCTCCTCTTTCTCATCCGTGGCGGGCGTTTTCCGTAACGCGACGACTCAATCAACAGGGGAATCGGCAGCACACTGCTCCGGCGTGTCCTCGCCTCCTTTTCAACCCCTGCCCCGCCGGCCGCGCAGGCGCTCGTAGCGATAGACCCGAAAGCCCTCGTCCTGCACGAAGCCCACGGGCTCCCAGCCGCGCGTCAGCGCGCAGTCGGTGATCTGCGCCATCTGCACGCCGAGGTAGTCCTGCAGCGCGTCGTCGACCGCGAGCTCGAACTTGCGCAGCTCGCGGTCCAGCGCCTCGATGGCCGCGATCGCGGCCTCGACGCTCGCGAACGGGCGGCGCCGTGCCAGGCCGAGGCCGGGCATCGGCGGCGGTGCCTCGCGCCGCGGCTTGGGACCGAAGTCCACGCTGATGCCGCCCTCGACGCTGTCGAGGCTGCCCATCAGCGTCACGTGGCCCATGATGTTCACGCCATGAATCCCACGTCGCGCGGGTACGCGATGCCGTTGGCCGTGCGCCCGAAGTTCTTCAGGTTCGGCAGGATCCCGTCGAGCTGGCTGTCGGGCACGCCGAACCAGCGCGCGAGCGTGGCGGCGTACTGGTCGACCGAGGTGGTGGGCAGCAGCCGGCCCTGGCCCACGTGCCACTGGTCGGCATCGGCCGTGCTGTCGCCGATGCTCACGGGCGGCGGGGTACCGTAGATCGCCCTGCCCTTGACCGCGCCGCCGACCACGAAGTGGTGGCCGCCCCAGCCATGGTCGGAGCCGTCGCTGTTGTACGAGAGCGTGCGGCCGAAGTCCGAGGCGGTGAAGGCCGTGACCTGGTTGGCCAGGCCCAGCGTCGCCATCTGCCGGTGGAAGGCGGTCATCGCGTCGGACAGCCGCTGCATCAGGCCGGGCTGGTTGGCGATCAGGCTGTCGTGCAGGTCGAAGCCGCCCATCGAGACGAAGAAGACCTGGCGCTTCACGCCCAGCGAGGCGCGGCCGCGGATCAGGCGCGCGACCATCCTGAGCTGGCTCGCGAGGCCGTTGTTGGCCGGGAAGGCGCCGGCCGGAAAGTCGCTCTGGATCGCGGTCGTGACCTGGCCCTCGGCCTTGACCGCGCGCCGGATCACCTTGCTGTATTCCTCCTCGAGCGTGTGGCCGCGCGACTGCTGCGCGAGCTGCTGCATCGCGGCCTTGACGGTGTCGGAGCCGAACAGGTTGCCGGTGTTGTTGCCCACGCTGTAGATGCGCACCGCGCCGCCGGTGCCGACCTGGTACTGCAGCGCCTGGTCGCCCGAGAGGAACACCGCGTTGCCCGCGACCGACATGCAGGTGAACAGCGAGCCGGTGTTGCCCGAGAGCACGAGGTCGCCGATGTTGCCGCCCCAGCCCACGGTCGAGCCCTCGGGCGAGGACGACTGCCAGACCGACTGCTGGTCGTTGTGCGAGAACAGCTTGGGCGGCACCGGCCAGGCCTTGCGGTTGCCGCTGTCGTACTGGGCGCGCGTGATCGGCGCGATCAGCGAGCCGACGTTGAGCTGCACCGCGACCTTGCCCTCGTTGTGGAACAGGTCGGCCAGTGCGGTCATCGACGGATGCAGCGCGTACTGGCGTCCGCCCGGCAATGCCTGCGTGGGCGCGAGCAAGGTGGGCAGCAGCTGGGCGCGCGCGATCGCGATGCCGCCGCCGGCATCGCCGTTGCCGCCGCGGATCTGGCTGTACTTGCCGTAGCTGTCGGTGTCGTAGGTGACGACCGTGTTGGCGTAGTCGTTGCCGCCGTAGAGGAAGACGCAGACCAGCGCCTTGTAGTCGTCGCCGGACGCGGCCTGGGCCGCGGCCTCGCCCATGGTCGCGAGGTTGAGCGCGAACGGCAGCGCGGTGCCGGCCATCGCGAGCTGGCCCGAGCGGCGCAGGAAGGCGCGCCGGGTGTGGCGCGCGGGATCGATCAGATGCATGGGCGCCGCTCCTGGCTGGTCTTCGTCATCGGGGTCGTGGATTTCATTTCTGCACCAGGTATTCGGGCGCGCCCATCACCAGCATCACGGCCGCGTAGACGCGGTTGAGCCGCGCGGCCTCGTTGCTGTTGGCGTTGAGCGCGGGCGTGGCGAGCGCGTTGACGATCAGGTTCACGGTGGCGCTCGAGAGCTGGTTGCCGGTCAAGAGCAGGTTGAGCCGCTTCACCAGCGCCGCGGGATCGAGCGCCAGCGCCTTCTCGGCCGTGTAGGCGGCGCGCACGTCGCCGTTGTCGATGCCGTAGGGCAGCGCGTTCTGCAGGAAGTTGAGGTAGCCGCCCACGCTGGACTCGTTGACGATCTGGAACTCGGGCGCCACCAGCTTGCGCTCGGCGATGGCGGTGGCCGGCGGCACGTAGCCGGGCCGGAAGTAGTTGAACACCGAGGGCGAGCGCAGCGGGCTCTGGCCCAGGCCGTAGCTGGCATTGCTCTGGTCGCCGATGCGCCAGGTGCCCTTGGCGGAACTCACGCCGAAGCTGCGGCCCCATTGCGCCAGCCGCAGCATCGGCTCGCGCAGGCGGCCGAAGTCGGGGTCGGCGAGGCCGGCCGGCGCGCGCGCCTCGTCGTCGATCAGCACGGCGGCGAACACCGCCTTCATGTCGCCGCGCACGCCCGCGCCGTTGTTGGCGAAGGCCGCGGCCACGCGCTTCACGTAGGCCGGGCTCGGGTTGCTCGTGACCAGCCGCTGGATCAGCTGCCGGCCGATGAAGGGGCCGACGTTGGGATGGTTGAACAGCGTGTCGAGCGCGATCTTGAGCGCGGCGGCGCCGGGCGTGTTGGCGGGCACGGTGGCGCCGAGGAATTTCGCCTCGAGCATCGAGTGGCGGCTCGCGATCAGCACCATCGGCCGCGTGGTCCAGTCCTTGGTCTCGACGGTGTAGCTGGCGCCGGGCGGGCGAAAGCCGTTCTCCTCGGCGGGCTTGATGTCGAGGTCGTAGCCGGTGAAGACGCGCGCGAGCTGCGTCACGTCGTTCTGCGTGTAGCTGTCGAGCGGCTGGCCGTCGGCACCGGTCTTCGGCGTGCCGTCGGCCTCGAGCTGCTGCAGGCCGATGCTCATGAGCTGCATGACCTCGCGCGCGTAGTTCTCGTCGGGCTGGCGGCCGCGGTTGTTCTCCTTCTGGTTGCCGCGCGTGTTGAGGTAGAAGCCCATCGCGGGATTGAGCGTCATGGCCTCGAGCAGCTGACGGAAGTTGCCGGTGGCGCCGGCGGCCAGCGTGTCCCAGTACTGGGCCATCATGTGCGTCGGCCAGCTCGAGCCGATGTCGTTGGCCGAGACCACGAAGATCTCGCTGAGCGCGAGCGCCATGCGCTTGCGCACCGCGTCGCCCGACAGCATGAGCTGGCGCCAGACGGTGGCGTCGACGTCGGTGCCGTTGTAGGGCTGGCTCTCGACCCATTCCCAGGCAGTCTGCGTGCGCGGCGCGCTGAACTGCTGTTCGAGCCAGGGCAGGTAGCCGAGGCTGCGCACCGCGGCGATCTCGGGCTCGGAGGCCGAGAACTGCGCCTGCAGCAGGAAGCGCGCGGCTTCGGCGTCGCTCTTGGCCTGCAGGTAGTGGTAGGGGCCGGTGTCGACCGGCGTGGCCGGATCGGGCTGCGGGTTGCCGCCGCTGGCGCCGGGGAAGATGCCGCCACCCGCGCCACCGCCGCCGCCTCCTCCGCCGCCGCCACAGGCCGCGATCAGCGCCGGCATGGCGAACAGCGCCAGGCCCTTCAGCGCCTTGGCCGATCCCTCGTGGGCGGGCGTGCCGCCGCTTTCCTTCGGCTGCGCCAGCGGCGCATCCATCTCATGAGCCGCTGCCTGCTGGGCGGCTTCTTCCGTATCGAACATGACCCTCGCTCCTGCGGCGCCCGCGCGCCGATGCGGGTCAGGAGGCAAGGGTCATGCCCTACTGCTTTCCGTGGAATGAAGGCCCGGGAACGACGGACTTTCGACTTAGAACTGTGAACTTGTGTGACTTTTTCGTCGTTCAAGAAACACAATTTGACAATTCCTGTCGTGAATTGGCTTCAGCGAGCGCGCCGGCGGACACCGAGCGCGTCAGTCGTCGTCGCCGTCGTCGTTCGGCGCGCGGTACGGGTAGCCCGGGCCGTAGTAGGGCCGGCCCGGCGGCGGCGCGATCAGCGGTGCCGGCCGGTAGTACACGGGCGGCGGCGGGCGGTAGTACACCGGCGGGGGCGGCGCGTAATAGATCGGTGCCGGCTCGTAGTAGACCGGCGGCGGCGCGTAGTACGGCGGCGGATAGCCCGCGCCGGGCGTGCCGATCTCGATCGACCAGTGGCCGCGCGCGTTCGCGGCACCGGCGGCGAACAGCGAGGCGAACGCCACGGCGGCGAGCGCGGCCAGGTGCAGGCCGCGCGACGAGGAAGAAGAAGGCTTGAGGTTCACTGGGGGCTCCCGGTCCAGGCTGGCTGGCTGGCAACGACCGCGACGGCGGTCCGATGCACGAGCAACGCCCTGCCCCCGCGCGCCGTGCACGCCCGGCCACGGCTTCTGGTAGCCAAACGTGACGGCGCCGGCGCCGCTCAGCCGACCGCGCGGCGCGACAGCAGCACGTCGCCGCCCATGGTGTTGAAGGCGATGGTCGGCGCGCTGAAATCGCTGAGCGGCGCACCGAGGCCGATCTCGCCGCTGCCGTGCAGCACGCATTCCTCGCGTCGCAGCGCGATCTCGCTGCTGGGCCCGGCATTGCCGTGGAAGCGCACCCAGGTGCCGTAGGTGCTGAGGTCGATCAGCACGCAGCTGCCGTGCCGCAGCTCGATGCGCGCATGCAGGCGCGACACACGCGGGTCGTTGACCACGAACTGGGCATCGTCGACGCGGCCCAGGTGGATCGGCAACTGTTCGGTGCGGAACATCGAGCGCACGTCGAGCCAGCTCAGCTCGATCTGGCCGAAGTTCGAATCGGCATGGCGCCCCGCCATCAGCGCGGCCGGCACGGTCAGCGAGGCACTGAGGTCTTCCTGCCAGTCGATGCGGTGCACCACCGAGAGCTCGCTGCGGCCGCGGATGTTGATCGGGCCGAGGTCGCGGTGATGGACCGCGCCCTCGCGCAACTGGACGATCACCGACTCGGTGGCCCAGATCTGGCTCGGCCCCGCGAGATCGCTGAGCCGCGACGCCAGGTTGACCGCGTCGCCGAAGCAGTCGCCGTCGACCTCGAGCACCTCGCCGCTGGCCACGCCGATCTGCAGTTCCATGCGCAGCGGCGCGGGCCAGGCCAGCAGGCGCTTCTGGTGCTGGCGCTGCAGCTCGATCACCGACTGGATCGCGCCCGCGCCCTCGGCGAACAGCGCGAACACGCCATCGCCCAGCGACTTGACCACCCGCCCGCCATGCTTCTCGCAGACCGCCCCGATCCATTGGGTCAGGCGCGTCACCGTCTCGGTGGCCCGGGCATTGCCCATGGCCTCGAAGACCCGGGTACTGCCGGTCAGGTCCGCGAACACCACCGTGGAGTTGACAACCATGTTCTGAATCCGGCCTCACCGCCGTTGTTTTGTGTTTCTCTATCTCTGCCCGGACACGGAGAACGCCGAAATCCAGTCATCCCTGGACGGGTTTGTACCGTCAAATCCTTCACCCAGTCGCACTATTCTGAAGAGGAAGCGTAAGGCGTCGGACAAATACTGTGAGCCTTGTAGGAATAATCCTGCATTTGAATTAATACTTAAGAAAACACTCTTCAGTTTTTGCTCGAACTGCGACGTAAAGTGTGTTGTTTTCGAACAAGAAACACTGTTCCACAACTTGTGTCTTGCTCACCGCCCGATTAAGGTAACCGTCAATCCTGTTCTCGGTGTTACGTAACTCGCCATGACGATCATCCGCCGCCTGCTTCGTCTGCTGCACCTGTCGGGTGCCGGCAACGCACGCACCAAGGATCAGCAGCTCGGCCGCATCCGCAGCGCGATGCTGTCGCTGCTGCCCTCGCAAGGTGGCCACTCGGTGCAGCGCGTGAGCCAGCGCGTGCGCTTCGCGGCCGATGTCGAAACCCTCTGGTACCTGCGCCAGGACGTGATGACCGCGCTGAGCGCGATCGACGGCGAGACCGCCGCGCGCCGCAAGATGAAGGGCATCAACAGCATGTTCGAAGGCGGACTGCCGGGATCGATGGGACCGCGCGCGCACCAGCGCATTCCCCACCACTGATGTAACGGACGGCAGGCGGTCGCGAGCTGCCTGGCGTTCGCTTCGAGGCGGCCTCCGGGCCGCCTTTTTTTTGGGCGCGCGCGCGGCGCTTAGTGCGCGTGGCCGTGGTGCGAGTGATCGCCGTGCGCGTCGCCGTGATCGTGATCGTGGCCCTGCGCGTGCGGCCTGGCGCCGCCGTGCGGGTGATGGCCCCACACCATGAACACGTCGCGCCCGTCGGCCGCGAGTTCGACCTTCGCGCCCACCGGCAGCAGCACCTTGGTCGGCACGTGGCCGAACGGCAGGCCCGCGATCACCTGCACCTTGCGCAGCTGCGCGCGCAGCCGGTCGATCACGGTGTCGAGCCCGAAGCCGCGGTCGTAGCCCGGCACCTTGCGCATGCCGGTGAACTGGCCGAAGACGATGGCGCGCTGGCGCCCGAGCACGCCGGCCATGCGCAGCTGCTCGAGCATGCGCTCGATGCGGTACGGGTGCTCGTTGGTGTCCTCGATGAACAGCACGCCCTGGTCGACCGCCGGGAAGTACGGCGTGCCGAGCAGGCTGGTCAGCACGCAGAGGTTGCCGCCCCACAGCACGGCGTCGTGCACGGGCTTGAACTTGAGCGCCGCGTCGCGCACCGGCATGCGCCAGCCCGTGCCCTCGCCCTGCCCGCTCGCGAGGTCGTCGAAGCAGGCTTCCATGATGTCGTCGGGTCCGGCCTCGGCGCCGAAGTCCTCGCCCACCGCGGGGCCGGCCCAGGTCACGGCGCCGGTCTTCGCGAGCAGCGCGTTCTGCAGCGCGGTGAAGTCGCTGAGGCCGACGAACTCGGTGCCGCGCTCGATGGCCTTGGCCAGCTTCTTGAACGGCACGCCGTCGAGGATGCGCGTGAGCCCGTAGCCGCCGCGCGCGATCAGCGCGATGTCGGCCCCGCTCGCGGCCGCGCGGCCGATGGCCGCAAGGCGGGTCGCGTCGTCGCCGGCGAAGCGCTGGTGGAAGGACAGCGCGGCCTCGTCGACCTCGACCTCGTGGCCCAGGGCCTTCAGGCGCGCCACGCCGCGCCGGAACGCGGCCTTGTCGCGCACCGCGCTGGAGGGGGAATAGATGTAGATGTGCTTGTTGCTCACGGCGTCGAGTATCCCATCGCGGCCCGCGCCGCCTCGGCCAATGCCAGCGCCTGCGCGCGGTCCGGCCCCGAGGACCGGGCCAACGGGCCGAGCGCGCGCAGCGCGGCCTCGAAGCCGCGGTCGGGGAACGGCGCGCGCCAGGCGTCGCGCACGCGCTCGCCGCCTTCGGGCGCGGCCAGCAGCGCAGCGAAGCGGCCCGTGGGCGCGGCCGCATGCAGCGCCGCCGCCAGGTCCGCGCCGGCCTGCGAATGCACGAGCACCATCGGCGCGGGCGGCAACCGGTCCAGCCATTCGAGCAGCAGGTCGCGATGCCATTCGAGGCTGTGCGCGGCCTCGCGCTTGGGCTTGTCGCTCTTGCCGAAGCCGATCAGGTCGGGAATCAGCACGCGCAGCCCGGGCAGGCCCACGAGATGGCGGAAGGCATGGCCCCATTCGCCGGGACCGTGCAGGCACAGGCAGGCCACGCCGTCGGCCGGCCCTTCGTCGACGTAGTGCAGGCGCCAGCCGCGCTGCGACGGCAGGTCCTGCACGTGGTGCGGCGCGAAGGCGTAGTCAGCCAGTGCCGCGAAGCGCTCGGGCGGCGTGCGCAGCGCATCGTCGCGCAGCGGCTGCGCCTGCTCGCGCGCGGCCGTGCGCCGGCGCTGGAAGAAGTCCTGCAGCAGCGCCGCGCAATCGGCCGCCAGCACGCCGCCCTGCACCTGCGTGCGGTGGTTGAGCTGGGGCAGCGCGAACAGGTCGAGCACCGAGCCGGCGGCGCCGGTCTTGGGATCGGCGGCGCCATAGACCACGCGCGCGAGCCGCGCATGCAGCATCGCGCCCGCGCACATGGCGCAGGGCTCGAGCGTGACGAACAGCTCGCAGCCCTCGAGCCGGTAGTTGCGCAGCGCCTCGGCGCCGGCACGCAGCGCGTTGATCTCGGCATGGCCGCTGGGGTCGTGCCCGCCCACGGGCGTGTTGCGGCCGGTGGCGATCACGCGGCCGTCCTTCACCAGCACCGCGCCCACGGGCACCTCGCCGGCCTCGGCCGCGCGCCGCGCCTCGGCGAGCGCGAGCGCCATGAAGCCGTCGTCGGTCAAGGGCTCACTCGTCATCGGGCATCTTGCGTTGCGACTGCTGCATCGCGGCGTCGAGGGCCTGCTTGTACTGGTCCTGCACCTGGCGCGCCTGGTCGCGCACGGGGGCCGGCGCCGTCGATCCGTCGGCGGAGGCGGGCACCGCCGTGCCGGTGAACTGCTTCTTCGCGACCAGCGCGACGATCGCGAGCGCGATCACGAGGCCGATCAGTCCGAGGCCGCGCATCTCAGCGGCCTTTCGCGCGGGCGGTGGTGTCGACGGAAAGCGGCATGGGCGGAGTCTCGGACGTCAAAAGCCCGATTCTCCCTCGCAACCAGGGCCTGTTCACCCTATTCAAGGGGTCGCGTTGCCCCGCAAAGGGGCTGGATGCAAGGCGCCCGCGCGCAGCAAGGCTGATGCCTTGCAAGCGCGGGCAACGCTGCAGACGGCCCCTTTGCGGGGCAACCCGGAGGGAAGCTCGCCAGAGCCTGCCCCTCAGCGTTGCGCTCCTAGCGTGTGCGGACGCACACGCGTCGTCGCGCGCCTTGATGGGCAGGCTCTGGCGAGCTTCGCGACCCCTTGAATAGGGTGAACAGGCCCTACCGCGCGCCCGCCGCCTTCAATTGATCGGCCATCGCCGTATAGCCGCGCGCCACCGCGAGCTGCAGCGGCGTGCGCCCCTGGCGGTCGGCCAGCGAGAGATTGGCGCCCGCGCCGATCAGCGCGGCCAGCGTGCGCTGGTGCCGTTCGCCGCCGTCGCCCAGCACCACGGCCTCGATGGTGGCGGTCCAGTGCAGGTTGTTGACGTGGTCGAGCGGCGCGCCGGCCGCGATCAGCTGGCGCACCACCTCGTCGTGGCCCAGGTGCGCGGCCGCGATCAGCGCGGTGCCGTCGTAGCGGCTCGTGACCTGCTTCGCGCTCGCGCCCAGCGACAGCAGCAGCGCCAGCGTGGCCGGGTCGTCGGCCACCGCGGCGATGGTCACGGCGTCGTAGCGGTCGTCCTCGAGCACATCGAGCGAGGCGCCGGCCTGCGCCAGCAGGCGGATCGCCTCGCGCTGGCGCGCATGCGTGGCCACCTGCAACGCCGTGCGGCCGCGCGCATCGCGCGCGTCGAGCCGGGCGCCACTTGCGACCAGCGTGCGCAGCCGCGGCAGGTCGCCCTGCCAGGCCGCGCGGTACAGGCCCTCGTAGGCCTTGGCCTCGGCCACGCTGGGCGCGACCTGGGCCATGGCCGCGCCCGGCACGCCCGCGGCCAGCGCGAGCGCCAGGCCGGCGGCGAGCCGCAGCGCGCGCGGCGTTCTCATCCCAGCAGGCCCTTGACCTTCTCGAGCGCGGCGTTCGCGCACTGCTCGTCGAGGTGGCCGCCGGGCGCGCCACCCACGCCCACGGCGCCGATCACCTCGTTGCCCGACTTCACGGGCACGCCGCCGCCCAGCAGCAGGAAGCCCGGCAGGTAGACCAGGTTCGCGGCGCCGGGGTTCTTCTGCGCGTTCTCCATCATGGCCTGCGTGGGGCTCTTGGCCGAGGCCGAGGTCCAGGCCTTGCGCTTGCTCGAGGCCAGCGTGTGCGGGCCGGCGTTGTCGGCGCGCTGCACGGCGCGCACGGTGCCGGCGCGGTCGACCACGGTGGCGGCCACGTTGTAGCCGTTGGCGGCGCAGGCGGCGACGGCTTCGGCGGCGATCTGGTTGGCCAGCGCGAGCGAGATGTTGCGCTCGGTGCGCACCGCGGCGGGCGCGGCGGTCTGGGCCTGGGCCAGGGTGGAGGCGGTCAGGCCGACGACGGCGGCGGCGAGGGTGGCGAGGCGAAGCGACGAATGCATGAAAGGGTCTCCAGTGAGTGGCGCCGGCCCGTTGCCGGCGGCTGCGCCACTGTAGGAAAGGCGCGCCGGCGCGGCCATTCGTACGGCTGCGGGCCGCGCTCCGTAGTTCTACGGAGCGCTGCTATCAACCAGCAGCGCGTAGCGCCGGATCAGCTGCGCCAGCGAATCGCTCTCGAGCTTGGCGAACAGGTTCGCACGGTGCGTCTCCACCGTGCGCGGCGACAGCGCGAGCTCGCGCGCGATCTCCTTGTTGGTGAGGCCCGCGACGATGAAGGCCAGCACCTCGCGCTCGCGCTCCGACAGCTGCGCGACCCGCTCGCGCGCGGCCTGGTCGGCCTGCGAACGCTCGCGCGAGCGCACGTGCTGGCGCACCGCCTGCTGCAGCGCCTCGAGCAGTTGCTCGTCGTCGACCGGCTTCTCGAGGAACTCGGCCGCGCCGGCCTTGAAGGCGCGGCGGCACATCTCGACCGTGCCATGGCCGGTCAGCATGATCACGGGCTGGTCCACGCCCTGCGCCACCAGCCGATCGAGCACGGTGAGCCCGCTGATGCCGGGCATGCGCACGTCGAGCACGATCGCGCCGATGCCGCTGCGGTCGAAGTCCGCGAGGAAGGCCTGCGGATCGGCCCAGGCCTGCACGCGCAGACCCACGGTGCCGATCAGCAGCGAGAGGCTCTCGCGCACGGCCTGGTCGTCGTCGATCAGGTGCACCAGCGGGGATTGGGGATGGACGTTCGTCATGGGTTCTGCGCCAGCCGCAGCCGCAAGGTGAAGCGCGCGCCGCGCGGCAATGCATGCGCGGCCTCGAGGCTGCCGCCCATGCCGCTGGCCAGCGTCTCGCTGAGGCTCAGGCCCAGTCCCAGGCCGCCTTCGCGCGTGCTGAAGAAGGGTTCGAACAGGCGCGGCAGGGCCTCGGGCGCGATGCCGCGGCCGCTGTCGACGATGGCCAGCGTGCCCTCCTCGCCCTGCCGCGCGAGCTCGACCTCGATGCGCCGTTCGCCCGCCGGCACGCCTTCGAGCGCCTGCAGCGCGTTCATCAGCAGGTTGTGCACGATCTGCTCGAGCGCCACCGGCTCGCCGAGCACGCGCAGCGGCGGCTGGGCCGCGGCATCGAAGCGCACGACGACGCCGCGCTGCTCGAACTCGGGCGCCAGCAGGTGCATCGCATCGCGCACCACCTCGTGCAGCGCCAGCGGGCGCAGTTCGCCGCCGGCCTCGGGCCGCTCGATCACGCGCCGCAGCCGCCCCACCACGCCGGCCGCGCGACGCGCCTGTTCGACCGCCTGGCCCATGGCGCCGCGCGCGGTGGCGATGTCGGGCGGCTCCTCGTCGAGCAGCCGGCGCGCCGCCTGCGCATTCGCGAGCACGGCCGTCAGCGGCTGGTTGAGTTCATGCGCGAGGCCGGCCGACAGCTCGCCGAGCGCATTGAGCCGCGCGACCTGGCCCAGGCGCAGCAGCTCTTCCGCGCGGCGGCGCGCCACGCGCTGGCGCCGCGCGGTCCACAGGCCCGCGACCAGCAGCGCCATCGCCAGCGTCCACAGCGCGATCGCGCGCCAGGGCAGTTCGGACCAGCCCACCTGGCGCTGCGCCACCAGGTCGAAGGGCTGGCTCGGCGAGGCCAGCACCTTGGTGAAGTCGAAGCGCCAGCCGCTCTCGCCGATGCGCCCCGGCTGCAGCACCAGCTGCTGGCCATCGCGCTGCAGGCTCAGCCGCACCGGGCTCTGCTGCGGGTTCATCGGCCAGTCGCGCCAGGGCACGGTGCCCGCGAGGTCGATGGCCAGCGCATAGCTGACCGGGTCGGCGCCGATCGCCAGCAGGTAGCGCCCGTGCGGCAGGTCGAGCGCCGCGTATTCGGCGCGGCGCAGCTCGCGCGAACGCGCCTCGGCCCGCGCCAGCGCCTCGGCCTGCGGCCCCGGCGGCCAGGCCTCGCCGCGCGCGCGCCGCTGCACGCCGAGGATCGACGAATACACCGCGGGCAGCCGCTGCTCGGGCCGGTCGGCCGCGCCGCCGCCGCTCGCGGGCTCGAGCAGCGCGAGCGTGGCCAGCACCGCGTCGTACTGCACCACCTGCTGGCTCATCAGGCGGTGCGCGATGCGCGCGTCGGTGTCGAAGGCCTGGTGCAGTCGCTCGATCTCCGCGCGCGCGAGCCAGACCGCGCCGATGGCCGACAGCGCCAGCCAGGCCAGCCACCATCCGCCGCGGGTGCGCAACCACTGTTTCATGGCGCGGATTGTGCCGGGGAGCGGGAGCGGACAGCCGAACGCAGAGGGCGCGAAGGTTTCGCGAAGGTCGCAGAAGGGACATCCCAAAGAATGGAAATCCTTCTGCGACCTCTGCGCGCTTTTGTATTTCTTCTGCGTTCGGATGTCCGTGTTCGGCAGCCTGTCCAAGGGCCGGGCGAGAATGCGCGCCCGAGGCCTCAGTGCAATGCAGGACACCCTTTTCCCCCACCTCCCCGGATCTTCCCCTTCGGCGCCTGCCCCTTCCGCGGCTCCCGCGGCCGACGCTCCGGCCCCGAAGAAATCGCGCGGCGGCACCGTGCTGCCGGCGCCGGCCGATCCGGCGCTGGTCGACCTCGCGCTGCAGCTGCCGCCGCAGTTGCGCTTCGGCGGCTCGTCGTGGAACTACCCGGGCTGGGCCGGCCTCGTGTGGGACGGCGAGTACGCCGAGGCCGTGCTGTCGAAGAACGGGCTCGCGGCCTATGGCCAGCATCCGCTGTTCCGCAGCGTGAGCCTGGACCGCAACTTCTATCGCGCGCTCACCGCGAGCCAGTACGCGCGCTACGCGGCGATGGTGCCCGAGGACTTCCGCTTCGTGGTGAAGGCGCCGAGCGTGGTGACCGATGCCACGGTGCGCGACGAGAGCGGCCGCGGCACGCAGATCAATCCGGCCTTCCTCAGCGCCGACCTGGCGGTGCGCGAGTTCGCCGAGCCCGCGCTGCAGGGCCTGGGCCACCGCATCGGCGCGCTGGTGTTCCAGATGAGCCCGCTGCCGCGGTCCGTGCTGGCCGACGTGCCGCTGCTGCTCGAGCGCATCGCCGCGATGATCGCCGCGCTGCCGGCGCTCGCGCCGACCGCGCCCGACGCGGTGGTCGCGGTCGAGGTGCGCGACCCGCAGCTCATGACGCCCGAGTTCGCCGCCATGCTGCGCAGCGTGGGCGCCACCTGGTGCCTGGGCCTGCACGCGAAGATGCCGCCGATCGAGGACCAGCTGCCGATGCTGCGCGCGCTCTGGCCGCGCCCGCTGGTGTGCCGCTGGAACCTGCACCGGCGCCACGGCCGCTACGGCTACGAGGACGCCGAGAAGCTCTACGGCCCGTTCGACAAGATCGTCGACCCCGATCCCGAGACGCGCCAGGCGCTGGCGCGCGTGATCGCGGGCACCGTGAAGGCCGGGCAGAACGCCTTCGTCACCGTGAGCAACAACGCCGAGGGTTGCGCGCCGCGCACGGTGGCGACCCTGGCGCAGGAAGTGGCCGACCTGCTGCTGCGCTGAATCAGTCGACCGCGACGGTCATCTCGACCTCGACCGTCGCGTTCTTCGGCAGCGCATAGACGCCGACCGCCGTGCGCACATGCACGCCCGCGTCGCCGAACACCTCGTGCAGCAGGTCCGATGCCGCGTCGGCCACCTCGCTGTGCTGCGTGAAGTCGGCGCTGCACTGCACGAACACACCCACGCGCAGCACCTGGCGCACCGCGTCGAGCGAGCCGAGCTCGCGGCGCCGGATCGCGAGCGCGCGCAGTGCGCAGATCCGCGCGCCCTCGCGCGCCTGCTCGAGCGACACGGTGTCGCCCGCGCGGCCCGTGACCATCACCGTGGTGCCCACGCGCGGCACCTGGCCGCTGATGTAGAGGGTATGGCCGTCGCGCACGGCCGACGCATAGTGGCCGCCGACGCGGATCTCGCCCTCGAAGCTGTGGCCGAGCTCGGCGGCGATGCGGTCGGCGGTCTGTTGGCGATGGGCGGAGGCGGTCATGGGCGGAATTTCCAGCGGAAAGAAAAGGCGCCATCTTCGCCGCACCGGCGCGCGGCGAACAGATACAGAGCGCGCGAAAAGAAGCCGCAACAGAGGCCGCGCGCAGGCGCTGGTCCCGGGCCTCGAGGGGCTTGTCGAAGCGCTCGCTTTCACTCGTGCGAGACTCGCCGCTGAAGGAGAGTTACAGATGAATACATTTATATTCGTGGTCGTCCTGGCGACCCTCGCCCTGCTCCTGGTCGTGCTGATCGCGCAGAAGCGCAACGACAGCCGCGGCGGCTTCGTCGAACGCCCGCGTCGGCGCGCGCCGCTCAACGAACGCCAGCAGGCCATGTACCACCGCCTGGTGCAGACGCTGCCCGACCTCGTGGTGCTGCCGCAGGTGAGCTTCGGCGCCCTGCTCACCGCGCGCACCCGCGCCGCGCGCAGCGGCTTCGGCCGCAAGATCGCCGACTTCGTCATCTGCGACCGCAACTTCGAGGTGGTGGCCGTGGTCGGCCTCGACGAGAAGACCGGCCGCAAGGAGCGCGCGCTGCGCGAGGCCCACGATGCGCTGCTCGTCGATGCCGGCTACCGCGTGCTGCGCTATGCGCGCGTGCCCGACGTGGGCCGCGTCGAGGCCGACTTCGATCCCTCGCTGGCCACGCCGCGGCTGCAACTCGGCCCGCGCTTCCTCGAGGCGATGGCGCTCGAGCGGCCGGCCTTCAAGGCCTCGACGCACCAGTGGCATCCGTCGAAGGCCAAGCGCCGGCGCCGCGAGCGCCAGCCGCCCGCCGCCAGTCAGCTCTCGAACGCGAGGTAGACCCGGCCGTCCTCGATCTTCACCGGGTAGCTGCGCAGGTCCTCGGTGAGCGGCGCGCACATCGCCTTGCCGCTGCGCACGTCGAAGCGGCCCTGGTGCAGCGGGCACTCGATCTCGTGGCCCTCGAGGAAGCCGTCGCACAGCCGCGCATGGCCGTGGGTGCAGATGTTGTCGGTGGCATGGATGCCGTCCTCGGTGCCGTAGAGCGCGATGTCGCGGCCCTGCACGTCGATGCCGATCACGTCGTCGGCGGGGACGTCGTCCACCGCCGCGGCGTCGATCCAGGTGATCGTGGTCATGTCGTTCTTCTTTCTGTCCTGAATGGGTGGTGAGCCCCATCCGTTCGGGCCTAGCTTGGCCTGTCCTGAGCTTCTCGAAGGGCGAAGCCTTGCGCGACGCTTCGACAAGCTCAGCGCGAACGGTGGGGGGTTTCGCGGCGGGCCTTCCGCGTCAGTCGGGCTTGAGCCCCGTGCGCTCGATCACCGGCTTCCAGCGCCGCAGCTCCTCGCCCATGAACTTCGCCAGCGCCTCGGGCGTGCTGCCCACGGGATCGAAGTACGCGGTCTGCAGGCGCTTTTGCACCTCGGGGTCCTTGAGCACCGCGGCGATCTCGCGGCTCATGCGCTGCACGATCGCATCGGGCGTGCCCTTGGGCGCCATGTAGGCGAACCACGGCACGGCCTGGATGTCGGGCAGGCCCGATTCGCGCAGGGTCGGCAGCTCGGGCAGCAGCGCCGAGCGCTCAACCGAGGTCACGGCGATGGCCTTGAGCCGGCCGGCCTTGGCCTGCGGCATCACCGACACCGGCGGCAGGCAGGCGAACTGCACGTCGCCCTGGATGATCGCGGTGACGGCCTGGCCCGAGGACGCATAGGGGATGTGGACCGCGAAGGACCGGGTCTTGAGCTTGACCAGTTCCACGCCCAGGTGCGAGATCGAGCCGTTGCCGGTCGAGGCGAAGTTGAACTGGCCGGGGTTGCGCTTCAGCGCCTCGAGCCAGCCCTTGACCGAGTCGGCGTTCATGCCGTTGGACACCGCGCACACATTGGGCGTGGTGGCCGCGAGCGACACCGGCACCAGGTCCTTGAACGGGTCGTACGGCAGGTTCTTGTAGAGGATGGTGTTGTAGACCAGCGGCGCGTTGACCGACAGCAGGAAGGTGTAGCCGTCGGGCGCCGCCTTCGAGGCCTGGTCGGTGCCGCTGTTGCCGCCCGCGCCGGGCTTGTTCTCCACGATCAGCGGCTGGCCGATGCGCGCGGCGAGCTTGTCGTTGACGATGCGCGCGAGGATGTCGGGCGAGGCGCCCGCGGCGAAGGGCACGATCACGCGCACGGGGCGCTGCGGCCAGTCCTGGGCCTGGGCAGTCAGGGCGACGGCGGCCGTGGCGGCGAGCACGAACAGCGTCTTCATGGCGCGGCCTCCACGTCCACCATGCCCAGGTGGTCCTGCTGCTCGCGCGCGATGAAGCCCGCGATCAATGCGCGGTAGGCGGCTTCCACCACCTCGGGATAGGCGCCCTCCTGCTCGGCCAGCGCCCTCACCTTGTCGATCACCTCCTGCTGGCGCCGCGGCGCCGAGACCTGGAAGGCATCGCGCTTGAAGCGCGCCGCGTCCTTCACGTAGCGGCCGCGCTCGGCCAGCAGCGCGACGATCCGGCGGTCGAGCGCATCGATGTTCTCGCGCACCTCGGCGAGGTTGGCGCACAGCGGCCGGTAGGCCGGGTCGGTGAAGCGGCGCAGCGGCGCGCCGTGGGTCTCGGGTTCCTTGTCCTGCATGGCTCAGATCGGATAGATGATGGAATTCGGGATCATTTCGCTGTCGAACACGCACAGGCGCGACGCGAACTTCAGGCCTTCGGGCGTGGACACGATGCGGTCGATGTAGCGGCCCACGTTGAACACGGTCGAGGGCCCGTCGAGCTTGGTGCGGAACACCGCGTAGTTGGCCTCGCTGTGGATGGCGCCGTCGTCGTCGACACCGTGCACCACCGGCAAGCCGACCACGTGGCGCTGGTAGTACGGGTCGTGGAACAGCGTCTCCTGGATGCCGTAGACGCGGTCTTCCAGCATGCCGCGGCTCTCGAAGGACAGCGTGGCCAGCGGCAGGCCGCGCTCGTGGTTCTCGCGCGGCTGCAGCCGGTAGCTGCACTGCTCGGTGAAGAAGGCCGGCCACAGGCTCCACTGGCCCGAATCGACCGCGTGGGCGTAGGCCGCGTAGAGCCGCGCCAGCTCGAGGTAGGCGGCGGGGTCGAGCTGCTTCATGCGGCCTCCATCACTTCGCGCCAGTAGCGGTACATGCCGCGGATCAGCGTCTCGGTCACCATGTGGTCGGTGTTCTCGACCTCGCGCCCGCCGAGCTCGGCCAGCGTGCGGTGGTAGGGCTTCTGCTCGAAGCCCTGCTGCGAGAACTCGATCACCTCGCCGTCGTCGGCCGACACGAAGCCCGCCGGCCCGAACAGGTTGGCCTGGCGCAGGCGGCGCTGCGTCATCTCGGCGCTGTCGTCCTCGAAGCCGAAATGGGTCCAGACGAAATCGAAGGCATCGTGGCCCACCGGCTGGATGTGGCGCGTCGACACGCTGTTGACCTGCTGCTGCAGGATCAGGCTCGGGAACAGCGTCATCATCACCGCGGTCGGCCCGCCCCACCAGGGCTCGGGCACGATGTCGAGGAAGCGCGGGTCCTTGAGCTGCATGCTCTCCTTGAAACTCGAGACCTGCGTCACCTGCGCGGCCTTGCCCGCGCTGCCGCGCGTGGAGATCATCGCGGCGTGGCGCCCGCGCGCATCCATCTTGAGCTCCGACTTGTTGTCGGCGCGCCAGAGCCCGAAGGTCACGAACCAGGTATGGAGCAGGCCCGGGTGGTACGGGTCCTTGATGTTCTCCTGCATCAGCTTCCAGTTGCCCGGGATGCGCTGGCGGCTGTAGCCGAGGATGGTGAGCTTGCGGCCGTCGAACAGGCGGTCGAAGTAGCGCAGGATCTCGGGGCCGAGGAAGTCCTCGAAGGATTCGATGTCGTGGTCGAAGGAGGCGAACACCACGCCGCCGCGCCGCGCGACCTTGAGCTTGTTGAGGCCGTTCTCCTCGAGCTTGAAATCCCCCGGCATGCCGCCGTTGACCTTGCCGTCCTGCTTCACGCCGCGGCGGAACGGCACGCCCTGCAGGTCGCCCTTGAGCGAGTAGTTCCACTGGTGGTAGGGGCAGACGAAGTCCTTGCGGTTGCCCTGGCGCTCGCGGCAGAACTGCATGCCGCGGTGCGCGCAGACGTTCTCCACCACGTGGATCTCGCCCTCCATGTCGCGCACCAGGATCACCGAGCGCTCGCCGACGGCGGTGCGCTTGAAGTCGCCGGGGTTCGGGATCTCGGCCTCGAGGCCGACGTAGCACCAATGCTTCTCGTAGAAGAAGCGCTGCAGCTCCTTCCGGTGCAGTTCCTCGTCGGTGTAGGCCTTGAACGGGATGCGGCTGGTCTGCTCGTTCTCCCAGCGCAACTCGATCGGGAACACGGCTTGCGTTGTCATCGCGGGTCTCCTTGTCTTTCCGGCAATTCTTCAGGTGCCTTGCAGGTAGAAGGCATCGGCATGGATCTGCTCGGGCGCGAGGCCGCGGCCGCGCACCAGTTGCGTCACGGCCTCGACCATCGGCGGCGAGCCGCAGAGGTAGGCGCGCCAGCCCTCGAGGCTGCCGGGCCAGTCGGCGCGGATCGCGTCGGTGATCAGGCCCAGGCGCTGGCCGGCCTCGACCGGGCCGGCGACCACCACCACCTGCACCGTCAGGCGCGGATGCAGCGCCTGCAGTTCGCGCAGCTCGGCGAGGCCGTAGACGTCGGCGCCCGAGCGCACGCCGAGATAGAGGTGGATCGACTGCTGCGTGAGCCCGGCCTCGATGGCGCCGCGCACGATCGACAGGATCGGCGCCAGCCCGGTGCCGCCGGCCGCGCAGAGCATCGGCCCGCGGTGCTTCGTGCGCAGGTAGGCGGTGCCCAGCGGACCGCTGACACGCACCGCGTCGCCCACGCGCAGCTGCTCGAACACATGCGCGGTGACACGGCCACCGGGCACGCGGCGCACATGGAACTCGAGTTCGTCGTCGCGGCCGAGGCCCGCCATCGAGTACGGCCGCGCGAGTCCCGGCGCGAACTGCAATTGCGCGTACTGGCCCGGCGAGAACTCGAGCGGCTTGTTGGGTTTCAGGCGCAGGCGGCGGATGTCGTGGGTCAGCGTCTCGATGCCGGTGACCGTGGCCTTGAGCACCCGCGCCGGATGCACCACCACCTCGTCGGGCTCGGGGATCTCGATCGCGCAGCTCTCGGTCAGGGTGGCCTGGCAGGCCAGCACGTAGCGCTCGCCCTGGCCGTCGGGGCGGATGGCATCCTGGCCCGCGTCGAGCACCTGGCCCGACACCAGCTTGCAGCGGCAGGTGCCGCAGCGCCCGGCCATGCAGCTGTACGACACCGGCACATGGTGCTCGCGCAGCACTTCGAGCAGGTTCGCGCCGGGGCGGACCTCGAGCGTGCGGGCCAGGGGGTGGATGTGCAGGTCCATCGGATGTTCTTCTCGTGGGCGGGCGCGGTGCGCCGGTTGTCTCGGGGACGGATGATGCGCGGCCGTCGCCGATTGACCAATAGAATTCCGTGAATCCTCTTCATCACCGAAATGAATAAAGGTCCGGCATGCAGCTCAAGGACATCGACCTCAACCTGTTGCTGGTGTTCGACCGCATGCTGGCCGAGAAACGCGTGTCGGCCGTGGCCGCTTCGCTGGGCCTGTCGCAGCCCGCGATCAGCAATGCGCTCGCGCGGCTGCGCAAGCTGCTGGGCGACGAGCTGTTCCTGCGCACCGCGCGCGGCATGGAGCCCACGCCCTTCGCGCTGCAACTGGCCGAGCCGGTGGCCTATGCGATGGGCGCGCTGCATACCGCGCTCAACCAGCAGGTGGTGTTCGACCCGGCCACCAGCACGCGCGCCTTCGCGCTCGCGATGACCGACATCGGCGAGATCTACTTCACGCCGAAGCTGATGGCCGCGCTGTCGGCGGTTGCGCCGGGCGTGACCATCAGCACCGTGCGCAACAACACCGCCACCAACCTGCGCGAGGAGCTCGAGGCCGGCCATGTCGACCTGGCGATCGGGCTGCTGCCGCAGCTCAAGTCGGGCGTGTTCCAGCGCCGGCTGTTCCGCCAGCGCTATGTGTGCCTGTTCGCCGGCAGCCATCCGCTCGCGAAGAAGCGCAGCGTGTCGCTCAAGGATTTCGTCGCGGCCGACCACGTGCTGGTGCAGGCCGCGGGCACCGGCCACGGCAAGGCCGACGACGTGATGGCCGCGCAGGGCATCCAGCGGCGCATCCGGCTGCGCGTGCCGCACTTCGTGGCCATCGGCCACATCCTGCGCTCGGGCGACATGATCGCCACCGTGCCCGAGCGGCTCGCGCAGAGCATCGCCGAGCCTTTCGGGCTGGTGTGGCGCCCGCACCCGGTGGCGCTGCCGCAGATCGCGATCAACCTGTTCTGGCATGCCAAGCTGCACCGCGATCCGGGCAACCAGTGGCTGCGCGGACTGCTGTTCGACCAGTTCGCCGACGGCGACTGAGCACGGTCTTCGGGTTCGGCGTACAAACACGGCCGTCCCTTCTTTCCGCATCACGATGGCGCCCTCCCCCCGCATCCGGATCGCTCCCGGCACCGAAGGCATCGAACGCCTCGAGGCCCACCTGCACGGCCAGGCCTTCTCGCCGCACCGCCACGACACCTACGCGATCGGCATCACGCTCGCAGGCGTGCAGCGCTTTCGCTACCGCGGCACGCAGCAGCAATGCCTGCCGGGCCAGTGCCACGTGCTGCATCCCGACGAGCTGCACGACGGCGGCGCGGGCACCGACGACGGCTTCGGCTACCGCATCCTCTACGTCGATCCGGCGCTGGTGCAGCGCGCGCTGCAGGGACGGCGGCTGCCCTTCGTGGCGCAGCCGGTGCTCGATGCGACGCGGCTGCGGGCCCTCGGCACGGGCCTCGCCACCGCGCGCGAGCTCTGGGACTTCGACGCCGCGATCGACGACGAGGTGCTGCGCACCGAGTTCGCGGTCGCGGTGGCGCAACTGCTGGTCAACGCGGCCACGGGGTGCGCGGCCGCGACCGGCCCGCTCGAACTCGCGGGCCTCGCGCGCGTGCGCGAGCACATCGCCGCCACGCCGACCGAGCGCCCCGAGATGGCCACGCTCGAGCGCCTGGCCGGCCTCGACCGATGGTCGCTCGCGCGCCAGTTCCGCGCGGCCTTCGGCACCAGTCCGAGCCGCTTTCGCACCTTGCGCCAGCTCGACGCGGTGCGCCGGCTGCTGCGGCGCGGCAGCTCGCTGGCCGATGCGGCCGACGCGGCCGGCTTCGCCGACCAGAGCCACATGTCGCGCCAATTCAAGCAGGCCTACGGCCTCACGCCCGCGCGCTGGAGCGCGGCGCTGGGCTGATCAGCGCGCGCCGGTATCGGTGCGCACCTCGATCGCGCGCACCACGGCCGCCATGTCGAGCGCGCCCAGGCCCAGCGCCTGCGTCTCGCCATAGAGCGCATGGCAGGCATCGAGCAGCGGCGAGGCCACGCCGGCCGCGCGCGCCGCCTCGGCCACCAGCCGGTTGTTCTTGAGCACGTCGGTGATCGAGGCCTGCACCTCGAAGTCCTGCGCGAACAGCTTCTGCGCCTTCATGCGCGACACGGCGCTGGCCATCGGCCCGGCCTCGAGCACCGACACCAGCTTGCGCGTGTCGAGCCCATGGCGGTCGGCGAAATGGAAGGCCTCCGCGAGGCCCGTGACCATGGTGATCAGGAACAGGTTGACCGAGAGCTTCATCAGCAGCGCCTGCGGCACCGGGCCGCAGACCACGGTCTCGTGGCACATGGGCTTGAGCAGCGGCCGCAGCGCCTCCACCGCGTCCGCGTCGCCGGCGAGCATCGCCACCAGTTGCCCGGCCTCGGCCGGCTTGCGCGAGCCCGAGACCGGCGCCTCGACATAGCGCCCGCCCGCGGTACGGACCTCGTCGGCCAGTGCCTGCGAGTACGCGGCCGAGGTCGTGCCCATGTGGACGATGGTGCGCCCCGCCACGTTGTCCGCGAAGGCCGGCGTGCCGCGGCCCAGCGCTTCGTCGATCGCCTCGCCGTGGGCCAGCATCAGGATCGCGATGCGCGTGCGGCGCAGCACCTGCGCGGGCGTGTCGGCGACCTGCGCGCCGGCTTCGCGCAAGGGCTCGGCGCGCGCGGGCGAGCGGTTCCACACGACCAGCGGCGTGCCCGCGCGCGCGAGGTTGAGCGCCATGGGCTGGCCCATGACGCCCAGGCCGATGAATCCGAGGGGTTCGATGTCAGTCAACCGTGTCTCCGTGAATGAATGAGGAAGGGATGGCGCGGGACCTTAGCCCTCGGCGAGGGCCGTGTCTTGAAGCTTTGTGCGGCGGCCCGCTTCACGAAGCCTTCAGCGGAGGCGCAGCCTTTCTTCAGGCTCGCTTTCGAGAATGGACGCAACCACCGACGCACCGCGTGGCGCCCGTGGCTCCCTTCCCTTTCATCTCATCTTTCTCAAGCATTCCATGCCTTCCAACCAAACCTCGCTGCCCAAGACTTCGCCGCTGCGCACCGCGCTGCTCCTGTCCGCCCTGCTGCTGGCCGCCGCCGCGTCCATGCGTGCCAGCGCGGCGGACCACGGCAAGGACACGACGCGCCTGTACGTCGGCGGCGCCATCGGCCGCTCGAGCTACAGCCTGCCCTCGTCCTCGCGCGTGCCCGTGCCCTGGGGCGGCGAGAAGAACAGCAAGAGCGGCACCGCGTTCAAGCTCTATGGCGGCTATCGCTTCACCGACACCTTCGGCGTGGAAGGCGGCTATGCGCGGCTGGGCCGCGTGAAGCAGTGGAACACCAGCTACAGCGGATTCGGCGCGCACTCGGTGCTCGAGAACGGCACCGGCCAGGTGTTCTACGCGGCCGCCACCGCGCGGCTGCCGCTGGGCGAGTCGTTCGCGCTCAACGGCCGGCTCGGCGTGGCGCATGGCCGGGTATCGGCCGGCAACAGCCACCGCCTGTTTGGCGGCGAGAGCATCGGCGGCAACGGCACGGGCCTCATGGCCGGCTTCGGCGCGGAATACGCCGTGACGCGCAATCTCTCGATCACCGCCGACTACGACTACTTCGGCAAGGTCTCGAAGCACGCCAAGGCCGGCCTGCTGACCGTGGGCGTGCGCGCGAACTTCTGACGGCCCCGGGGCCTTCAGCCCGGCAGCGCCCAGCGGCCCAGCACCTCGTGCACGCCCTCGGCGCGCCGGCTGTCGATCAGCGCGAAGCTCGCGGCGGTCCAGCGCACCGGCTCGACCGTGGCGGGCTCCATCGCGCCGCGCATGTACGACACCGTGAGGTGCGGCGTGAAGGCGCGCTTGGGCGCGAAGCCCGCATCGGCCAGCACCTCGCCCAGGCGCTGCCGGAAGGCCGCTAGCGCCGCCACTTCGCCGTGGTCGCCGCCGAGCAGCACGCAGGCGCCCTTGGCGAAGCGCGCCACGCCGTCGAATGCCACCTCGAAGCGCGGCAGGTGCAGCCGCGAGGCGGCCGCGATCGCGAGCTCGACCTTGTCGCGCGGCAACTCTTCGTGCTCGCCCAGCTCATGCAGCGTGACGTGCAGCCGTTCGGGCTCGACGTGCATGGCCCGCAGGTCCCGTTCCGCATGCCATTGCGCGCTCCAGGCCGCGATGCGCGCGGCATCTTCCGCGCCGGGATGGATCGCGAAGAACAGCACGTGCGCCGGCGGCGGCTTGCGCGGCGCGCGTTCGCCAGGGGTGGCGCGGGCTCGCGTGCGCAGCGGTGGCGGCGGTGCGTCGATGCCGGGCAGCAGCAGTTGCTGTTCGCTCGCGGGGGCGGTGCGGCGGGACTTCATGCGCGTCGGCCCTCGTGCGGGGACGCGGGCGCGCGGCGGCGGGTGTGGCGGATGGCGGCAGTCAAGCGTGGGGGCGCGTGCGGTGGCGGTCGAGGACCGCACGGCGGAAGGCATTCGTTGGGGGGCTGAATGGTACAGATGCCCGGCGCGATCCGGGACCGCCGCGCGAAGAAATTTCAGCGCGCCGCGTCGATCGCCGGGCCGGTCCATTCGCGCACGAAGGACTCGGGTGCGCGACGCTCGGGCGCGCGCGTCGCCTCCTTCGGCGTGCCGACGTAGAGAAAGCCCAGCAGCCGGTCCGCCTCGCCCAGGCCCAGCGCGCGCTGCACCCGCGGGTCGTAGCTGTTGAGCCCCGTGGCCCAGAAGCCGCCATAGCCCAGCAGGTGCAGCGCATTGAGCATGTTCATCGCGGCGGCGCCGACCGCCAGCACCTGTTCGGACTCGGGGATCTTGTGCGGCGCCAGCACGCGCGCGCAGATCGCGATCAGCAGCGGCGCGGCCATCGCCTTGTTGCGGAAGCGCTCGCCGTCTTCTTCGGGATCGCGTTGCCGCGCGGCCTGCGCGAACACCTCGCCGAGCGCGAGGCGGGCCTCGCCGCGGATGGTGATGAAGCGCCAGGGCTGGAGCTGGCCGTGGTCGGGGGCGCGCAGCGCGGCCTGGAAGACGAGGTCGAGGTCCTGCGCCGAGGGTGCGGGGTCGGTCAGTGGCCAGGGGGAATGGCGCTGCAGCAGCAGGTCGAGCGCTTCGCGCCGGACGGAACGGGAGATGGAGGTGTCGGCGTGCATGTCGGCGTCCTTCGAAACGAAACGAGGAAGCCGCCCCGCGGGAATGACAGGTGCTGCAAGGGTTCAGTGGCGGGCTGTCCCGCCGCGTCGGGCGAGATGGCTGGCATCCGGGTCCTCGTTCGCGACGAAGACAGCGGTCACCAAGGTTCGACGGGGCGGCGAACGAAAAAGCATCGTATCGGCGCCGCATTGCCCATGCACCGGGTGCGTCTAAGGCACCCGGTGCGCGGACGCTCAGAAGTTCATGTCCTTCTCGACCTCCTGCAGCTTGCGCCGCGCCAGCGCCAGGTTCGACTTCGACTTGTCGAGCACGAAGTAGATGAACACCCCCTCCTTCTGCGCCATCGGGCGCAGCAGGTGGTACTGCTTGCCGAGCGTGATCAGGATGTCCTCGATGCTGTCGTTGAGACCAAGGGCGCGCATCGTCTTGAGCTTGGCGCGCATCACTTCGGTATTGCCGGCGGCCGCCACCTCGAGGTCGACGCCAGAGCCGATGGCGCCCAGCATCATGCCGCTGGTGGAGTCGACCACGGCGGCGCACAGTGCGCCGTCGGCGGTCAGGAGGTTGTCGAGGCTGTTCTGGATCGAGGCCATGTGTTCTTTTCCCTGTGAATGATCATGCGAATGAAAGGATGAAGCGGAGGCGTCGCATGCACCCCGTCTCCGCCGGCAATGGCGATCAGCGCGTCACGGCGCCTCGAGCGCCCGCACGCATGCGGCGGTCCGGTACATCGCCTGCGCGAGCACCGCGTCGGCATTGGCGATGACGTTCACCACCAGTTCCGTCCCGCCGTTGCGCACCGGGCTGACAAGCGCGAAGCCCTTGTCGGTGGCCACGGTGATGCAGGTGCAACGACCGAGGCGCGCCTCCTGCGAGGCCACGGCGCCGATGGCGGCCATCGAACTGGCCATCGCGGCGATGCGCGAGGGGTCGAAGTCGCGCAGGCTGGCATGAGCGATCTCGAAGCCGTCGGGCGTGGCGACCACCACGGAGACGACGCCGCTCGTCTCGTCGAGCACGCCGCGGGCCTCGGCCGCGGCGCGCAGCTCGAGCGCGTGGGGAATCTTCATGGTGCGATCTCCTCGTCGATCACCTCGATCTGCATGAGCAGCGTTTCGATCAGGGCAACGACGTCGTCCTTGCGACGCGGGTCCATGGCGAGCACCGGCAGCACCAGCCCGCGGGCCGCGAGCGCGCCGGCGTAGTCGTCGAGCGTGGGCGAAGGATGCGTGGGCAGCCGCGTGATGCCGAGCGCGCAAGGCATTGTCTCGAGCGCACCCGCGAAGCCATCGAGATAGGCCGCGAGGTCCGCCAGCGGATCGGGCCGGCTGTTGTCGATCAGGATCGCGAGGCCGAGCGCATCGCGCACCAGGATCTTCCACATGAAGTCGAAGCGGGCCTGTCCCGGCGTGCCGTAAAGGCGCAGCCGGTCGCCGTTGTCCAGCGTCAGCTGGCCGAAATCGAGTCCCACCGTCGTGGTGGCCTTGGCCACCGAGCTGTCGGCATTGGCGACCTCGGTCCCGATGGGCTTGATGTCGCTGATGGCGGCGATGGCCGTGGTCTTGCCCACGCCCATCGGGCCCGTGAAGACGAGCTTGAAATCCCTCATGGCGCGCCGTCGCTCAGGACAGGCCCAGACGCCGGCGGATGCGCGAAAGCAGCCCCTGCTTCTGCTGCCGCGCATCGGCGGTCGTGGCCGCGCCAGGCACGCCGGGCAGTTCCGTGGCCCAGGCCAGGGCCCCTTCTTCCGCCAGCAGACGCAGGAAGGCGCGACATACCTCGACATCGACCTGGCCCAATGCGCCGAGGCTCTCGGCCGACTGCGCGCTCCTGGAGAGCGCCGCCGCCAGCCTGACATGGGCCGGGTGCCGCTGCAGCGTCGCCTGCGACGGCCAGCGGGTCAGCGAGGCGCGCGCGCCGGCCTGCGTCGCGTCGTCGGGCAAGGCGTTGGGCGCGACCCGGTTGAGCAGTTCCACCACTTCTTCGGCATAGATGGGGCGCGCGAGCGAAGGGCTGGCCGGCACGGCGGCATCGCCGCGGCGAGCCACCATCGGCACCACGAAACGTGCCGGTGGCGCCTGCCGCTCGGCGGCAGGCCCGTCGCCATCGATCAGCAGCAGATCACAGGATTGCGATTCACTGACCGTCCAGCGCGAACGGAGATTGGAGCTGAGGCGGACGATGATTCTCAGGAGCTCGACCTCAACCGGAGGGAGCCCCATCACGCCCAGAACGAGTGGCATACCTTCTTCCCTGACTGTTTTTTTTGAATGGTTGCATATTGTTGTAGCCGTTAACTAAATGATGTACGTGTGTACAAATGAATCCTGAGATTCGGGCGAACACCGCGAACAAATCCACAACATTTGTTGCCTAAGGGGCGACTTCAATGAGCGATTAGGAGAAACGTCACGGACCGCCCACGGCGAATGGAACGCGAATTCAGTCCTCGTCCAGCGCCCCAAAACGCTCCGCCAGGAAGTCCACCAGCGCCCGTACCGCCGGCAGCAGCCCGCGCCGCGAAGCGAACACGGCGTGGATGATCTCGCGCCGCGGCGCCCAGCCCTGGATCACGTGGATCAGCTCGCCGCGCGCGATCTGCTCGCGCACCATCATCGACGGCAGTTGCACCACACCCACGCCCGCGAGGGCCGCGGCGCGCAGTGCGAGCATGCCGCGCGTGACGAGGCGCGGCTGGTGGCGGACGGCGGCCTGCGCGCCGTCGGGGCCGAGCAGGGTCCACACATGCTCGTGCTGCGGCAGGCCGAGGTCCATGCTCGGCAGGCCCGCGAGGTCGGCGGGCACGCGCGGGATGCCGCCCGACAGCAACTGCGGATGCGCCACCAGGCACTGCCCGCGCTCGGCGAGCACGCGCATCACGAGTTCGCTGTCCTCGATCGGCGGCGGCCGCACGCGAATGGCGACGTCGACGCCCTCGCCCACCACGTCCACGCGGCGGTTGGTTTCCTCGAGATGGATCTGCACGCGCGGGTGCGCGACCATGAAGGCGGCCACCATGTCGCCGACATGCGTGTCGAGCAGCGCCACCGGGCAGGTCATGCGCACCACGCCGCGCGGCTCGGCCTGGGTCAGCGCGATGGCCTCGTCGGCCGCGTCGGCCTCGACCAGCATCGCCTTGCAGTGGCCGTAGTAGGTCTGGCCCGGTTCGGTGACGGCGAAGCGCCGCGTCGAGCGCTGGATCAGGCGCGTGCCCAGGCGCTCCTCGAGCAGCGCGATGCGCCGGCTGAGCTTGGACTTGGGCATGCCCAGCGCGCGGCCCGCGGGCGCGAAACCGCCGTGGTCCACCACCTGCACGTAGTAGTAGAGGTCGTTCAGGTCCTTCATCGCTTGCACCCCTCATCGTTCACCAAATAGAACGCTGATGGCAAATATCGCTATCTACCGCATCCATCGTTCAACCCATATTCTCTATCCATCGGCCAGGACCCTCGTCCTGGCGACGCAAGGAGATGAAGATGAAGAAGGTTCTCGGTGTCTACAGCGCCCCCCGCACGCACTGGGTGGGCGACGGTTTTCCGGTGCGCTCGCTGTTCGGCTACGACGGCCTGGGCAAGCACCTGAGCCCGTTCCTGCTGCTCGACCATGCGGCGCCGACGTCCTTCGAACCGGCCGTCCGCCCGCGTGGCGTGGGCCAGCATCCGCACCGCGGTTTCGAGACCGTGACCATCGTCTACCAGGGCGAGGTCGAGCATCGCGATTCCACCGGCGCGGGCGGCCTGATCGGTCCGGGCGACGTGCAATGGATGACCGCCGGCGGCGGCATCCTGCACGAGGAGTTCCACTCGCGCGCCTTCACCGAACGCGGCGGCACGATGGAGATGGTGCAGCTCTGGGTCAACCTGCCCGCGAAGGACAAGATGGCCGAGCCCGGCTACCAGACCCTGCTCGACGCGCAGATCGCGTCGGTGGACCTGCCCGAGGGCGCGGGCCGGGTGCGCGTGATCGCCGGCGCATTCGACGGCCAGCGCGGCCCGGCGCGCACCTTCACGCCGATGGACGTGTGGGACCTTCGCATCGCCCAGGGCCGCACCGGTCGCTTCGAGGCGAAGGAAGGCCACACGCTGGCGCTGGTGGTGCTGCGCGGCACGGTGCTGGTCAATGGCGAGACGATCGCGCGTGAAGGGCAGCTGGTGCACCTGGACACCGCCGGCAGCGGCGTGGAGATCGAGGCCAACAGCGACGCGACGGTGCTGTGGCTGTCGGGCGAACCGATCGACGAGCCCGTGGTGGGCTACGGTCCGTTCGTGATGAACAGCGAGGCCGAGATCCGCCAGGCCATGGCCGACTTCAACAGCGGCCGCTTCGGGCGCATGCCGGCCTGAGCGATCGAGCCCCCGCGTTTGAAAAAGACGCGGGGGCCTTTTCCATTCAAGGACCGTCGCCGGCCCGCAGGTCCGATTCGCGCGTCACCGTCTTCGCCAGCAGCCGCAAGGTGCTCGCGCAGGCGGCGACCGCTTCGGACAACACACCGCTGCGCCGGTAGGCCAGCCCCAGGTCCATCGACGGCACCGCGCCCGCCATCGCCGTGCGGCGAATGCGGCCGCCGTCGTGCGACCACGGGCGGAACACCAGGTCCGACAGGATCGTGACGCCGACGTTCTGCGCGACCAGGCTGCGCACGGCCTCGATCGACTTGGTCCGGAACACGACCTTGGGCTCGAGCTTCGCCGCGCCCCAGTAGCGGCCCACGGTCTCCACGTGCTCGTCCATGTCGAGCAGCACGAACGGAAGCTCCGCGATCTCCTTCAATGACACCGACTGCCCGGTGGCCAACGGATGGTCGAGCGAGGTCCACAGGCGGCGCTGCGACTTCAGCAGGTTCTCGCGCCGGATGTCGGGCGCCTGCGAGAGGTTCGAGACCAGCACCACGGCGAGGTCGAACTCGCCGCTGCGCAGGCCCGCCTCGATCTCCTCGCGGTTGCGCTCGACCGGTTCGAACTCGACCAGCGGCAACTGCCGGCGCATGGCGCCGATGATCTTCGGCAGCATGTATTCGGACACCGTGTCCGTGATGGCGATGCGCACGCGCCCTTCGACCGAGGACGCCGAGCCATGGGTCTCCTCCACCGCCACCTCGAGCGTGCGCAGGATGTGCTGCGCATGGCGCAGGAAGCCTTCGCCATGCACCGTGAGCCGCAGCCCGTCGGAATGCCGCGTGAAGAGTTGGACCTTCAGCGCGGTCTCGAGATTGCGCAGCGAGGTCGTCAACGAGGGCTGGCTCACGTAGCAGCGCTGCGCCGCGCGCGAGACCTGGCCGGTGTGGGCCGTGGCGACGAAGTGCTGCAGCTGCTTGATCGTGATCGACATAGAGCGATCCTATATCACTCTATTGATATTCAATATTTGAATTGACGCAAGCATTCGCCCATAGTCGCCCCGCACGACATCCCGGGCGCGAACGACGCCCCAGGCCCAGCCACCGGAGACACCATGCCCTCGACCTCAAGAACAGCCCCCAGGCAAGACGCCCTGCGCCCTTCCGCCGCGCACAACACCAGCCACGCGAATCCCGGCCTGCTGAGCCGACTGGGCCTGCGCTTCACCGCCTGGGCCGAGCGCTGGTTCCCCGATGCCTACGTGTTCGCGGCCATCGCTGCGGCGGTGGTCGCCGTTGCGGCGATGCTCAATGGATCGAGCCCGCTGGTCGTGGCCAAGTCCTTCGGCGACGGCTTCTGGAGCCTGATCGTCTTCACGATGCAGATGGCGCTGGTCGCGATCGGCGGCTACGTGGTCGCGACCTCGCCGCCGGCCGCGCGCTTCATCGGTCGCCTGGCATCGGTGCCCGTGTCGGGGCGCCAGGCCATCGCCTACGTGGCGGCGATCAGCATGATCCTGTCGCTGTTCAACTGGGGCATCTCGCTGATCTTCAGCGCGCTGTACGTGCGCGCCCTGGCACGCCGGACCGAGCTGCGCATGGACTACCGCGCTGCCGGCGCGGCCGCCTATCTCGGGCTGGGCGCGACCTGGGCGCTCGGCCTCAGTTCCTCGGCCGCGCAGCTGCAGGCGAACGCCGCCAGCCTGCCCAAGAGCATCCTCGACATCACCGGCGTGATCCCGTTCAGCCAGACCATCTTCCTGTGGCAGTCGATGGTGATGGCGCTGGTGCTGATCACCGTCTCGGTCGCGATCGCGCTGTGGTCCGCGCCCACGGCCGAGAGCGCGGTCACGGCGCAGGAGCTTGGCATCGACCTGGCCGAAGTGAAGCCGGCCACGGACGTGACCGCCGCGCGGCGCCCCGGCGAATGGCTCGAGCGCAGCCCGCTGCTCACGCTGCTCTTGTGCGCGCTCGGCTTCGGCTGGCTCGCCCAGGAGTTCATGGCCAAAAGCCCGCTGATCGCGATCGCGGGGCTCAACACCTACAACCTGCTGTTCCTGATGATCGGCATGCTGCTGCACTGGCGCCCGCGCAGCTTTCTCGACGCCGTGTCGCGCTCGGTGCCCTCGACCGCGGGCGTGATCATCCAGTTTCCGCTCTACGGCGCCATCGCGGCCATGCTGACCGCCGCCAAGGGCGACGGCGGCCACACGCTGTCGGACCGCATCGCGCACCTGTTCGTGAGCATCTCCAGCGTCGACAGCTTCGCGGTGGTGATGGGCGCGTACTCCGCCATCCTGGGCTTCTTCATTCCCTCGGGCGGCGGCAAGTGGATCATCGAGGCGCCCTACGTCATGCAGGCGGCCAACGAACTCAAGGTCCACCTCGGTTGGGCGGTGCAGGTCTACAACGCGGCCGAGGCGCTGCCCAACCTGATCAACCCGTTCTGGATGCTGCCGCTGCTGGGCGTGCTCTCGCTGAAGGCGCGCGACATCGTCGGCTTCACCTTCCTGCAGTTGCTGGTCCATGCGCCGCTGGTGCTCTTCATGCTGTGGTTCCTGGGTCGCACGCTGAGCTACGTGGCACCGGTGATGCCTTGAACGGACCGGGCACTCCAATGGCCGCGGCCACGACACACACCAAGCCCGGCTACTGCACGCTCTGCCGCTCGCGCTGCGGCACGCTCAACGAGGTGCGCGGCGACATGCTGGTGTCGGTGCGGCCCGACACGACGCACCCGACCGGCCATGCGATGTGCATGAAGGGCAAGGCCGCGCCCGAGCTCGTGCACAGCCCGCACCGCGTGCTGCATCCCATGCGCCGCACGCGGCCCAAGGGCGATCCGGATCCGGGCTGGGTGCGCATCGGCTGGGAAGAGGCGCTGGCCGAGACCGCCCGGCGCCTGGGCGCCATCAGGGCCGAGAGCGGCGCCGAATCGGTGGTGTTCGCGGTCACCACGCCGAGCGGCACGCCCCTGAGCGACAGCATCGACTGGATCGAGCGCTTCGTGCGCCTCTTCGGCAGCCCCAACATCTGCTATGCGACCGAGGTCTGCAACTGGCACAAGGACTTCGCCCATGCCTTCACCTTTGGCTGCGGCATGCCGCCGGCCGACTATGCGCAGGCCGAGCTGATCGTGCTGTGGGGCCACAACCCCAGCAACACCTGGCTGGCGCAGGCCAATGCCATCGCGAAGGGCCGCGCGAAAGGCGCGCGGATGATCGTGGTCGATCCGCGTCCCACGGCGCTGGCGCGCCAGGCCGACGTGTGGCTGCCGGTGCGGCCCGGCACCGACGCGGCGCTCGCGCTCGGGCTGATCCGCCTGTTGATCGAGGACGAGCGCTTCGACGCAGCCTTCGTGCGCGACTGGACCAATGCGCCGCTGCTGGTGCGCGACGACGACGGGCATCTGCTGCGCGAGCGCGACCTGCGGCCCGATGCCGAGGGCGACCGCTTCATGGTCTGGAGCGATGCGGACCAGGGGGCCGTGCCCTACGACACCGCTCGGGCCGCACGAGCTCAAGGCTCGCCCCACTTCCGCCTGCGCGGTGCTGTCACGGTGACGACGGAGCACGGCCAGCGCCTCGCGTGCCGCCCGGCCTTCGATCTGCTGGCGCAGGCCTGCGCCACCTGGACGCCGCGGGAGGTGGAACGCATCACCGGCGTGCCCGAAACCCCGCTGCGCGCCGCGGCCGAGCTGTTCGGCGGCGGGCACCGCACGGCCTATCACGCCTGGACCGGCATCGGGCAACACACCAACGCGACCCAGTCGGAACGCGCGGTCGCCACCCTGTACGCGCTGTGCGGCAGCTTCGATCGCATCGGCGGCAACCGCGTGCGCACCGGCCCGCGCGTCAACGCGGTCAATGCGCTCTCGCTGCTGCCCGATGCGCAGCGCGCCAAGGCGCTCGGCCTGAAGGAACGGCCGATCGGCCCGCCCGCCCAGGGCTGGGTGACCGCGCGCGACACCTATCGCGCGATCGTCGAGGGCGAGCCGTACAAGGTGCGCGCGATGATGGCCTTCGGCACCAACCTGCCGGTCTCGCAGGCCGACACCGCGCTCGCGCAGCAGGCGCTGTCGCAGCTCGAGTTCCACGTGCATTGCGACCTGTTCGAGACGCCGGCCGCGCGCCATGCCGACATCCTGCTGCCGATCGACACGCCCTGGGAGCGCGAGGGCCTGCGCATCGGCTTCGAGATCGACGACCGCGCGGCCGGCTGGGTGCAACTGCGCCAGCGCATGGTGGCACCGCGCGGGGAATCGCGTTCCGACAACGAGGTGCTGTTCGATCTCGCGCAACGCCTCGGCATGGGACAGGCATTCTTCGGCGGCAGCCTGGAGGCCGGATGGAACCACATCCTCGAGCCGCTGGGTCTCACGGTGGCGCAGTTGCGCAAGCGGCCCGAAGGCGTGGCCTGCGACATCGACGCGGGCGAACGGAAGTACGCGCGCGAAACGCCCACCGGCGTGCGAGGCTTCGACACGCCCACGCGCCGCGTCGAGCTCTATTCCGAAACCCTGCTGCGCCACGGTCAGCCGCCCGTGGCGAGCTTCGTCGAGCCCGCGGACACGCCGCGCGACGCCAGGGCGACCGAACAGGGCCGCTTCCCTTACGTGCTGAGCTCGGCCAAGAACGGCCTCTACTGCCACAGCCAGCATCGCAGCCTGCCCTCGCTGCGCAGGCGCGCGCCCGAGCCGGTGGCCGAGTTGAGCCCCGCGCTCGCGCAGGCCAAGCACATCGTCGACGGCGACTGGCTGCGCATCCGCACGCGCGTGGGCGAGGCCCGCTTCGTCGCGCGCGTCACGCCCGGCCTGGCCGACGATGTCGTCGTGGCCGAGTTCGGCTGGTGGCAGGGCTGCAGCGAGCTGGACCGCGAGGGCCTGCCGGTCGATGGTGCGCTGAGCAGCAATTTCAACGCGCTGATCTCGGCCGACCATTGCGACCCGGTCAGCGGCTCGGCGCCGCACCGCTCCTTTCTCTGCGACATCGAACGCGATCTCGCCACGGCGTTGCGACAGCGCGCATGGACGGGCATGCGCCGCTTTCGCATCGACGAGCTGCGGCCCGAGGCCGAAGGCGTGCTGGGCATCCACTTCGCGCCCGTCGACGGTGGCGCCCTGCCCGACTACCGGCCCGGCCAGCATGTCGAACTCAAGCTCGACCCCGGCGATGGCACGCCGGTCTCGCGTGCCTATTCGCTCACCGGTGCGGCCGAGCGAGAGGATCGGCGCGGCTACAGCATCGCGGTGCGGCACCAGCGCGGCCGCGCGGCCGACGGCACGCCGTACCAGGGGCGCATGTCGGGCCACCTGCATCGCGAACTGAAGCTCGGCGACACGGTCGAGCTGCGGGCACCGTCCGGCGGCTTCGTGATTCCCCGACGTTCGCCCCAGCCGCTGGTGCTGTTCGCGGGCGGCATCGGCATCACGCCGTTCATCAGCCTGCTCGAGTCGCTGCCCGACGGCGCCGAAGGCCCCGCGATCGAGCTCTACTACGCCAACCAGAACAGCGCGACGCACGCCTTCCGCGAACGCATCGCGCAGCACCGCGCGCGCCTGCCGCGGCTGCGGGTGATCGACCACTACAACGCGCCGCTGCCCGAGGACCGCCTCGGCATCGACTACCAGTCGGACCGCTACATCGATGCCGGCGTGGTGGACGATGCGCTGATCGCGCAACGGGCACGCTTCTACCTGTGCGGCCCGCCCGCCATGATGGACAGCGTCATCGCGGGACTGGTGGCGCGCGGCGTCCCGCGCTTCGACATCTTCAGCGAGGTGTTCCGTTCGCCCGCGGCGCCGCCGACCGATGGCATCCAGCAGTTCGAGGTCCGCTTCGCGCGCTCGGGCCGCGGGCCCGCCACGTGGACGCCCCGGCAAGGCAGCTTGATGAGCTTCGGCGAATCGCTGGGTCTGCCACTGCCCAGCGGCTGCCGCGTGGGGCAATGCGAAAGCTGCGCCGTGCGCCTGATCGCCGGCAAGGTCGCGCACCTGCATGGCCGCGAACCCGAAGACCCGGCCGTGTGCCTGACATGCCAGGCCGTGCCGCTCGAAGACCTCGTGCTCGATGCATGAGCCCCGACCTCCGTTCACCCGCCACTACCCCATGAGAACCATCGATACCGAAACCACCCGCCGCGCCCTGCGCTTCGAGCGCCTGATCCCCGCGCTGCGCGACATGTTCATCGCCGGCTGCGAAGTGCCATTGCGGCATGTGCATGCGCTTGCGGGCCAGGCCGAGCAACCGGGCGGAACCGTGCTGATCATGCCGGCGTGGCAGGAGGGCCGCTACCTGGGTATCAAGACGGTGAACATCTTCCCGGGCAATGCCGAACGCGGCCTGCCGGGGCTGTTCTCGACCTACACGCTCTACGACGCACGCACCGGCGAGCCGCTGGCGCAGATCGATGGCAACGAAATCACCTCGCGCCGCACCGCCGCCGCATCGGCCCTCGCCGCGTCGTACCTCGCACCCGTGGAGGCGCGCAGCCTGCTCGTCGTCGGTTGCGGCCGTGTCGGTGGTCTGGTTCCCGAGGCTTTTCGCACCGTGCGGCCGATCGAGCGCATCGCGGTCTGGGATCGCAACGAAGTGGCGGCGAAGGAACTCGCTGCGCGTCTCCACGCGCAAGATATCGATGCGTTCGTCGCCACCGACCTCGGCCAGGCCGCGAGCGAAGCCGACATCGTGAGCTGCGCCACGCTCGCCACGCAGCCGGTGATCGAAGGCGCCTGGCTGCGGCCGCACGGCCACCTCGACCTGATCGGAAGCTTCACACCGCAGATGCGCGAGGCCGACGACGACGCTTTCGTTGGCGCGAGGCTCTTCATCGACACGCGGGAAGCGCTGCAGAAGAGCGGCGAACTGCTCGGGCCGATGTCGCGCGGCGTGTTCGCGGCGGCGGACGTGGCGGGAGAGCTGGCCGACCTCGCCGCCGGCCGGGTCCAGGGACGAACCGAGTCCGATAGACGGACCGTCTTCAAGGCCGTTGGCACTGCGCTCGAGGACCTCGCGGCGGCGATCCTCGTCTACGAGAGCGTTGAAACCGCGTGAGGAGCGGGGTCTCGATCTCCAGACCAAATTGACAAAATAGATCAATATTGTAAAGTTCGACGCCTGTCCTCGCGGACCGGCGGCCGGGCTTCGTGGTGCGTCGATCGGCGGGGGCCTTGAACACCACCCTAACCGTCGAACTCGCCCATGCCTTCTCTGCCCTCGATCTCCTTCGGCCTTGCCGGAGCGCCCCGCTGATGGCCCCGCCCCCCGACCGGCGCGTCGCGATCATGGAGGCCGCGATCGGCGTCTTCCTGCGCTACGGCTATCGCAAGACCTCGATGGACGACCTTGCGGGCGCCGCCGGCATCTCGCGCCAGGGCCTCTACCTGCACTTCAGCGCGAAGGACGAACTCTTCAAGCAGGCCGTCACCTGGTTCGCCGAACGCGGCCTCGCGGCCATGCGCGCCGCGCTGGCGCGCGAGGAGTTGCCGATCGAGGAGCGGCTGGTCGGCGCCTTCGCGGCGCTGCATGCGCAGAACGACGGTTCGCAGATGTCGCTCGAGCACATGAACGAGATCGTCGCGACCGCGCGCGAGCTGGTCGGCCCGGTGCTCGAGGAGTTCGACCAGGCCGTTCCCAAGGAACTGGCACGCGCCATCCAGTCCGCCGGCGACGCCGTGCCCTGGCGCGGCGCCGGCCTCACGGCCAAGGCGCTCGCGCAGCACCTGTATGCCGCCTCGCACGGCCTCAAGCACTACGCCCGCACCCCGGCCGAGTACCAGGCCGGCATCCGCACCACCGTGCGCCTCGTCTGCGGCCGTCCCGGCCCGGCGGCCGGCGCCTGAGCCCCTTCCACCTGTTCACGAACGGAGTCCTCGCCATGTCCACCTTCTCGCTTTGCGCCTGCGGTTCGCGTCCCACGGCCCATCCCCAGTCGCCGCAGCAGCGCGACGGCGTCTATCGCAACGTCGTGCCGCGCGCGCCGATGGGTTTTCTGAAGACCGTGGCGATCGGCTGGCGGGTCCTGACCGGCAAGAGCGACACCACCGTGCCGAGCACGCCGATTCCGGTGCGGCCGCTGACGACCGCGGCGCTGCTGGAAGCGCCGGACCGCAGCCTCTATCGCCTCGGCCATTCGACCCTGCTGCTCAAGCTCGACGGCGAGTTCTGGCTCACCGACCCCGTGTTCTCCGAGCGCGCGTCGCCGGTGCAATGGGCGGGCCCCAAGCGCTTCCACGCGCCGCCGATCGGCATCGACGACCTGCCCCCGATCAAGGGCGTGATCCTCTCGCACGACCACTTCGACCACCTGGACCGCGCCGCCATCGCGCGGCTCGCGCCCAAGGTCGAGGTGTTCGTCACGCCGCTCGGCGTGGGCGACCGCCTGATCGGCTGGGGCGTCGACCCGGCGCGGGTGCGGCAGCTCGACTGGTGGGACGAGACCAGCGTCGGCGGCATCCGCCTCGCGACCGTGCCCGCGCAGCATTTCTCGGGCCGCACCCTGCTCGACGAGGACCGCACCCTCTGGGCCTCGTGGGTGATCCTGTCCGGCGACCTGCGGCTCTTCTTCAGCGGCGATACCGGCTACCACGCCGACTTCAAGACCATCGGCGATCGCTACGGCCCCTTCGACGTGACCATGCTCGAGACCGGCGCCTACGACAGGCAATGGGCCGAGGTCCACATGCAGCCCGAGCAGACGCTGCAGGCCCACCTGGACCTGCGCGGGCACTGGCTGCTGCCGGTGCACAACGGCACCTTCGACCTGGCGATGCACGCGTGGAACGAGCCGTTCGAGCGGATCCAGGCGCTGGCACGGGCGCGCGATGTGAAGCTGGCCACGCCGGTGATGGGAGAACGGGTGGCGTTGGAAGCGCCGCGCACGGGGCATGCGTGGTGGCTGGCCCCCGCGACCTGAAGGGTCATACGTCATCGGCATTGGGATATCGGTAAATTCCGATACGATCGGCGCATGGAACTGCTCGAAGTCTTCAAGGCCCTCTCGAACCCTACGCGCCTCGACATCCTCAAGGGCTTGAAGGATCCCGCGAAGAACTTTCCTCCGCAGGACGAAGGCGACGTCCTGACGGTGGGGGTCTGCGTCAGCAGCATCCAGGAAGGCGTCGGGCTGTCGCAGTCGACGGTGTCGGACTACCTGGCGACCTTGCAGCGCGCCGGTCTCGTCGAAGTCCGTCGCATCGGTCAGTGGACCTACTACAAGCGCAACGAGGCAACCATCAGCGCCCTGGCCGAGCTCATCGGCAAGGAGCTTTGACCCTTTTTTTATCCCGAAACATCGGTAATTCTCGATATCCCTTTTTACAGAAATGAAGGACATGCCATGAAAGCTCTGAGACTCACATCGTTCGGTGGCCCGGAATCGTTCGAACTGTGCGACCTGCCCCGGCCTGTGCCCCAGGCGGGACAGGTCCTGGTCCGGGTCCATGCGACCTCGATCAATCCGCTCGATTACCAGGTCCGGCGCGGCGACTATCCCGACCTGGTGCCGCTGCCGGCCATCACCGGCCACGACGTATCGGGCGTGGTCGAAGAAGTCGGGCCGGGCGTGACGGCCTTCTCTCCCGGAGACGAGGTCTGGTACACGCCGCAAATCTTCGACGGGCCAGGCAGCTATGCCGAGTACCACGTGGCCGCCCAAGGCATCGTCGGGAAGAAGCCCTCCTCGCTGAGCCATCTGGAAGCGGCGAGCCTGACCCTGGTGGGCGGCACGGCATGGGAAGCGCTGGTCGTGCGCGCGGCGCTCAGGGTGGGCGAAAGCATCCTGGTGCACGGCGGCGCGGGAGGCGTCGGCCATGTGGCGATCCAGCTCGCCAGAGCCATCGGAGCCCGGGTGTTCACGACCGTGCGCGAAGCCAACTTCGAGTTCGCACGCAGCCTGGGCGCCGACGTGCTCATCGACTACGAGAAGGAGGACTACGTCGACGCCGTCCTGCGCGAGACCGGTGGTCGCGGCGTCGATGTCGTGTTCGACACCATCGGCGGCGACACCCTGTCGCGCAGCCCCGACGCGGCGGCCCAGCTCGGCCGCGTCGTCAGCATCGTGGACATCGCGCGGCCGCAGAACCTCGTCCAGGCCTGGGGCAAGAACGCGAGCTACCACTTCGTCTTCACTCGGCAGAACCGCGGCAAGCTCGATGAGTTGAGTGCGCTGATCGAGCGCGGGCAGCTACGGCCGCACGTGGGCGCCGTCTATTCGCTGGCAGACATTCCGCTTGCCCATGCGCGGCTGGAAAGTCCCAACAACGGGGTGCGGGGAAAGATCGCGATCGAGGTCGGGTCGTCAGTCTCTTGAACGCTGATGGGCAGCCCCCCGCATCGCGATTTCTCGCGGCGGTAACGCGAGCTTGCGCTCTCGCCCAAGCCTGTCGCGCATCCACGCGTCAATCTCGCCCTTGAAGACCATGATGTCGGTCCGGGCCGCTTGAAGTCTTCGGAATCACCAGCAGGCACGTGCGGCGCGCCGATGGTTTCGAAGGTCATCGGCTAGAAGTACTAGCTGCCCAATTGGCGAGAAATTGGGCAATCCGCTTCTCGATTCCGCTTTCAACTGTTCTGAGGCGCAACAACGGAATATTGCTCTTCTCCAAGATGCCGTTCTTCAACGCATCCCGTCGGGCCTGTTCGGGCTTGTCATGAGAGGCTCCATCGACCTCGATCACACCCAACGGCATCTTCCCTACCTTGAAATAGACGACGAAATCACAACTGGCGCCGTTCCTCATGAACGTCTGCTCTTCCTCAGTCAAGGCTGCGTTGGCCGGTGAGGCCACCTGGTTCAAGGAGATTTGGCAATGAAAATTGAGCGAGCGCAATGCCGTTTGAGACATTGCGTCACGCAGCAGTTGGGCCACAATCTGCTCAGATCTAAAGCTTGAATCTGCAGGCCGCAATCTGGCATTGAGTCTCTCCAGAGATTTATCGTACTCTCGATACAGCAGATCGAATGCCGAAACAACGGGCGCACGCCGAACCTGCTTTTGGTCCGCGTAGTACTCAAGGTAGCGCAATAACGCAGCAATGGGACCATTGTTCGCTCCGAATGTCGTCGCCAGTCACCAGAGTGAATTTATTCTTGGCTCTCGATACCGCCACATTGACCATACGCGCGTCGTCCACGAAATCCAGCCGAGCCCGACTTCCCCGCTTCTTGTCCAACACTGTGGAGAAGACGATTTCATCGCACTCTCTGCCTTGGAACTTGTGTACGGTGTCCTTCACGAAATCTTCGGGCAGATGCTCCCCAGAAAGCACGACCTGCGCCTTGAAAGGGGCGATAAACCCCCTGCCATCGTCCCCCAACTCCACGGGCACCCCCTCATGGTCGAGCACCTTGAGCAGCGAATCTAGTTCTCTGAGGTTGGAGTATCTCTCCCGCGCATGATTTCCCTTGGCGGTGACGATCAAGCTCAGGGCCTTTTCGTTTTGGTCCTTAGTCATCGGAATCAGCTCGTTCTCATAGAACTGTTGGTTGCAGAACTGGATGATCTTCGGGTGACACCTGTAGTGCTCTCTAAGTAATGTCTTTGGCAACGATTGCTGGAAGACACCAAGGCAGGAATCGAGCAAGCTGTACTTTTCGCAATCGTAAGCATCATCTGGCGCCAATAGACCTAACTTCACAGGGATATGCGCCAGCTGCTTTCGATCTCCCACGATGACTAGGTTTTTTGCGCAGCCAAGCGCCAAAATTCCTGGAACGATATCTTGCTGAGATGCTTCGTCAATAATGACGTAGTCGAGCAGAGCCCCCACCTTGATTGAGTTGACGATGGAATGCGTGCTGCTGCCGATGACCGGAAAACGCCTTAGAAACTCATCGAAATTATTGAGATATTCCATCTCCCCGGATGAACTCGACTCGGGTATATTTTCCTGAAGATAGCGCTTCAAATACCTCATCGAATCTATCGTCAATGTCTGGAGCAAGCTCGTGAATTGTCCGAGCTCCAACGACTCTTGCCATTTGGCCAAGGCCGCGCTCTTTTCGCCCAGCAACTTCTCGTAATAGTGCAATTGCAGGGCATAAAAGAAGGCCCGACGCCTTTGCTCATCCTCGATCGGCTTGGTTCGAAATATTTTAAAACTGAAAAACAATTCGATCCTGTCCTTGAGGCCAACGCGCCGCTGGGCAAGGTGGGATAGATAGGCCATCAAGTCCGCCGTCTTTCGCGGGGACAAGCCATATTTTTCCAATGGCACTGGAGGCTGCACTCCGTTGTCCTGTTGCCACAGCAACAGATGGCGCTGCTCCATTAGCAGTTCATCGATCTCAGTGCGAAGCTGCGCAGCCATGCTCTGGGCGCGCAGGTGCTGTTTCAGCGCCGCAAGATTCGCTTGAAGCTCCTCCATCGTCGGCGCGGTTTCAAGTTCGCCCTTGGACAAAGGAGGAACATCAGCTAAAAAGCTTTTTCGGTTGTCCCTGCTCCCCAGCCGAGCGATCAGGTAGTCCAGACCGCTTTTTTCCAGCTTCTCATAGACATTCTTCACCGCCGCATTGTTGTTGGACAGTACCGCGACCGTTTCACCGCGCAGAAGAGCGTTGGCAATGATGTTCAGGATCATCTGGGTCTTGCCAGTTCCAGGTGGCCCTTCGATCAAGCTGATTTGCGCATTGAAAGCTTGCTCGACGGCCACAAGCTGGCTTTCATTGACACCGAAGGGATAGATCAACGGCCCCGTCGGTTTTCGCCCTGCATTGATCCCAGTGCAATAGGCGTGCAACGCGGTGCCGGGACGATCTGGCAATTTCTCCAACTGTCGCAGTACATTGCCTGCGATCTTCTGATCTTCCGACTTCGCTCTGCCTACCCTCGCCTCCGCCACGGCAACGAAATAGCGAAATATTGAACCACTCTTCATCCCCGCCTTTGGGACAAGCTCGATGTCATCCAGCTTTCGGATGTAGGCCTTAGAGCCCTCCGGGTATTGGATAACAGCGTACTTGTCGCCATAGATCACGGCCTTCTCGAGGCGCTCGACGACCGAACTTCCTTTCTCTTTGAGAAAGGGCTCGCTCAGCTCCCGGGTGGGATCGATCCGGCAATCACTGAGCGGGCGAGTAAATTTCTTGTTGGAGAGAAAGTGGCAGGTCAGCGCCAGAACCCTCTCCCGGTCTGTCCAATGAACCGTCCAATCCCTGATTTGCCGGGTCCTGTCTTCGCCACAGACATGAATGGAAACCAGGGACACCGCTTACGCCCTCCCCCTCACTCCCACTCGATCGTCGCCGGCGGCTTGCTGGACACGTCGTAGGTCACGCGGTTGATCCCTCGCACCTCGTTGATGATCCGCCCCGACACCTTCTTGAGCAGCGCATACGGCAGCTCGGCCCAGTCGGCAGTCATGAAGTCGCTGGTCTGCACGGCGCGCAGGGCGACGACGTAGTCGTAGGTGCGGCCGTCGCCCATCACGCCGACGCTCTTCACGGGCAGGAACACGGTGAAGGCCTGGCTCGTGAGGTCGTACCAGGTCTTGCCGGTCTCGGCGTCGGTGAAGTTGCGCAGCTCCTCGATGAAGATGGCGTCGGCGCGGCGCAGCAGGTCGGCGTATTCCTTCTTCACTTCGCCGAGGATGCGCACGCCCAGGCCCGGACCGGGGAACGGATGGCGGTAGACCATCTCGGGCGGCAGGCCGAGCGCGACGCCGAGTTCGCGCACCTCGTCCTTGAACAGGTCGCGCAGCGGCTCGAGCAGCTTCAGGCCCAACTGCTCGGGCAGGCCGCCGACGTTGTGGTGGCTCTTGATGGTGACGGCCTTCTTGCTCTTGGCGCCGCCGCTCTCGATGACGTCGGGATAGATGGTGCCCTGCGCGAGGAAGGTGGCGCCCTTGTGGCCGCCGTCGCCCGCCTTGAGCTTGGCGGCTTCCTGCTTGAACACGGTGACGAACTCGCCGCCGATGATCTTGCGCTTGGCTTCGGGGTCGCTCACACCGGCGAGCTTGCCGAGGAACAGTTCGCTGGCATCGACGCGGATGACCTTGGCGTGCAGCTTGCCCTCGAACATCTCCATGACCATGTCGCCCTCGTTCAGGCGCAGCAGGCCGTGGTCGACGAAGACGCAGGTGAGCTGGTCGCCGATGGCGCGGTGGATCAGCGCGGCGGCCACGCTCGAATCGACGCCGCCCGACAGGCCGAGGATGACCTCCTCGTCGCCCACCTGCTCGCGGATCTTCTGCACGGCCTCGGCGATGTGGTCGCGCATGACCCAGTCGGGCCTGGCCTCGCAGATACCGAGCACGAAGCGCTCGAGGATGGCCTTGCCCTGCACGGTGTGGGTGACCTCGGGATGGAACTGCACGGCGTAGTAGCGGCGCGCCTCGTCGGCCATGCCGGCGATGGGGCAGCTGTCGGTGCTGGCCATGAGCTTGAAGCCCGGCGGCAGCTCGGTGACCTTGTCGCCGTGGCTCATCCACACGTTGAGCATGCCGTGGCCCTCGGGGGTGGCGAAGTCGGCGATCTCCTTGAGCAGCGCGGTGTGGCCGTGGGCGCGCACGGCGGCGAAGCCGAACTCGCGTTTGTGGCCGCCCTCGACCTTGCCGCCGAGCTGGTGTGCCATGGTCTGCATGCCATAGCAGATGCCGAGCACGGGAATGCCGAGATCGAACACGGCCTGCGGGCACTTGTCGGTGGTCTCCTCGTACACGCTGGCATGGCTGCCCGAGAGGATCACGCCCTTGAGATGGCCGTCGGCCGCGTACTCGCGCACCCATTCGTCGCTGACGTCGCAGGGATGCACTTCGCTGAGCACATGGGCCTCGCGCACGCGGCGCGCGATGAGCTGGGTGACCTGCGAGCCGAAATCGAGGATGAGGATCTTGTCGTGTTGCATGGGCTGGGACTCAGAGCGTTGAAATGTCGAACAGCCGGACGCCCGCTTGCGGCGCGGCCTGGATGAGTTGCTCGTCGAAGGTGGCGAGCGGAAGACCGAGCGAGCGCGCGAGCCAGAGGTAGCCCGCGGCATAGAGCGACACGCCGGCATCGATGGCGACGGCGAGCACGGCCTTGTGCTGGGCCGGCGCGAGTTCGTGCAGCTCGACGCGATGGCGGATGGCATCGAGCACGCTCCACAGGCCTTCGACGGCCGACGAGGGAATGCGGCCGCTGCGCACGCCGTTGGCGATGACGTTGGCGCACTCCCACTGCCAGGCATTGGGCGCCTGCGGCTCGACCTCGTCGCGGCGGATGGCGGCGTAGAGCCTGCGCGTGTGCTCGTTGGCGTGGTCGGGCAGCAGCCAGGCGGCGGTGACCGAGGCATCCATGACGAAGGCGGTCACGGCTGGCGGCCCTGGTTCAGCAGCGCGCCGGCCGGGGTGCCCGGACGAATGGCGGCATGCAGCGCGTCGATCTGGCCCAGTTCGCGCGCGATCTGCTCGTCGGTGATGACCGGCTTGCGCCGCACCGGCAGCATGCGCACCACCTCCTTGCCGTGGCGGGTGATGCGCACCTCGTCGCCCTTCTCGACCGAGTCGATCAGGGCCGAGAAATTGTTCTTGGCTTCAGCGATGCCGATGGATTGCATTGGGGCCAGAAAATTTGAATCTGGCCCGAATTCTAAACCTGATCTGGCCCGACTTTCAAGGTCTGGCCAGAATCAGGTTCAGCCACCGCGTTACTCGGCGCGGTAGTTCGGCGCTTCCTTCGTGATCTGCACGTCGTGGACGTGGCTCTCGCGGATGCCGGCGGTGGTGATCTCGACGAACTCGGCCTTGTTCTTCATCTCTTCGATGGTGCCGCAGCCGCAGTAGCCCATGCTGGCGCGAACGCCGCCGGCCATCTGGTAGATGATCGACACGATCGAGCCCTTGTAGGGCACGCGGCCCTCGATGCCCTCGGGCACGAGCTTGTCGGTGTTGGGGTTGCCGGTGGTCGACTCCTGGAAGTACCGGTCGGCACTGCCCTGCTGCATCGCGCCGATGGAGCCCATGCCGCGGTAGCTCTTGTAGCTGCGGCCCTGGTACAGCACGATCTCGCCGGGCGCCTCTTCGGTGCCGGCGAACATGCTGCCCATCATCACGGTGCTGGCGCCGGCCGCGATGGCCTTGGCGATGTCGCCCGAGTAGCGCACGCCGCCGTCGGAGATCAGCGGCACGCCGCTGCCCTGCAGCGCGGTGGCGACGCTGTCGACCGCCATGATCTGCGGCACGCCCACGCCCGCCACGATGCGGGTGGTGCAGATGGAGCCCGGGCCGATGCCGACCTTGACCGCGTCGGCACCGGCCTCGGCCAGCGCGCGCGCGGCGTCGCCGGTGGCGATGTTGCCGCCGATCACGTCGATCTGCGGATAGTTCTGCTTGACCCAGCGCACGCGCTCGATCACGCCCTTGCTGTGGCCGTGCGCGGTGTCGACCACGATGGCATCGACGCCGGCCTTGACCAGTGCCTCGACACGCTCCTCGGTGCCCTCGCCGACGCCGACCGCCGCGCCCACGCGCAGGCGGCCCGAGGCATCGCGCGCGGCATTGGGGAAGGTGGTCTGCTTGGTGATGTCCTTGACGGTGATCAGGCCCTTGAGCTCCCAGTCGCTGTTGATCACGAGCAGGCGTTCGAGCTTATGCTTGTTGAGCAGCGCCTTGGCCTCGGCCAGGGTGGTGCCGTCGGGCACGGTGATCAGCCGGTCGCGCTGCGTCATGATTTCGCTGACGGGCACGTCGTAGCGGTTCTCGAAGCGCAGGTCGCGCCCGGTCACGATGCCGACGACGCGGCCGGCGTCGACCACCGGGAAGCCCGAGATGCCGAGCTGGTCCGACAGCGCCATCACCTGCCGCACCGAGTGCGTGGGCGTGATCACCACCGGATCGCGCAGCACGCCCGATTCGTAGCGCTTGACCTTGGCCACTTCGGCGGCCTGCTGCTGCGCGGTGAGGTTCTTGTGCACGATCCCGATGCCGCCTTCCTGCGCGATGGCGATCGCGAGGCGGGCTTCGGTCACGGTGTCCATCGCCGCCGAGACGAGCGGGATGTTCAGCGTGATGTTTCGGGAGAATTTGGTGGCGAGGGAGGTGTCCTTGGGCAGGACCTGGGAGAACGCTGGCACCAGCAACACATCGTCGAAGGTGAGCGCTTTGCCGAGAAGGCGCATGGGTGAGGCTCCAAAAGACGGATTGTAACGAGGCGGCGGGGTATGCTGCCGGGTTCAGCGCGGCACGGCCCCGCGCGGTGCGGGCCTATCGCCCGGCCGTCGCCTTCGACGTCGCCATTTGCCCACTGCCCGGTCTGCGGACCGCGGCGAAAACCAATCACTGCCTGTTGCAAAACGTAAGGCATCGCTAGACTTGCGCCCCATGAAGTTCCTGCTCAGCCTCCTGCTCGGATCGATCTGCCTGCTGCCCCTGGCCGCGGACGCCCAATGGCAATGGATCGACAAGAACGGCAAGAAGGTCTTCAGCGACCAGCCGCCGCCGACCGACATTCCCGAGAAGAACATCGTGCGTCGCGCCGGCCCGCCGGCGCGCACCGGTTCTGGCGTGGCGGCGCCCGAGGGCACGGCCACCACCGACAAGGGCGCCGAGGCGCCGGCTGCACCAGGCGCGCCGAAGGCGCCGACGGTCGACAAGGACCTCGAGGAAAAGACCAAGAAGGCCGAGGCCGACGAGAAGGCCAAGCAGGCGGCAGAAGCCGCGAAGCTCGCCAAGGCCAAGGCCGAGAACTGCAGCCGCGCCCGCGAAAGCAAGGCCACCATGGACAGCGGCATGCGCATCGCGCGCGTCAACGCCAAGGGCGAGCGCGAGATCCTCGACGACAACCAGCGCGTGGCCGAGCAGCGCCGGCTGCAGTCGGTGATCGACAGCGACTGCAAGTAAATCCCGAGGAAGGGTTCAGTACCCCGCCTTGCCGCCCTGGCGCCGGTTCGCGAACAGCCCGGTGCCGCGCGCGCCCTGCCGCTGGAAGCGCTCGCGCCGCGCCACCTTCGGATCGACCGTGAGCGCGCGGCACAGCTCGACGCGATCGCCGTCTTCGAGTGCATCGTCCCAATCGGCGGTCCGGCCCCAGATGCCGGGCGTCATCGTCTGGCGCCAGTCGAGCGCGGGAAAGCGCTGGGCCAGGGTGCTGGCGCGGATCGCGTCGCTCACGCTGGCGCCGACGGCCAGGCGCAGCGGCTCCTCGAACACCTCGCGCGGTGCCGGCGAGCAGCTCAGGGTCACCTCGATCATCGGTGCTTCAGGCTGCGCCGTAGACCTGCTCGGCGCGCTTGACGAAGGCCTCGACCAGGCTCGAGGCGATGGTGTCGAACACCGGGCCCACGAGGGCCTGCAGCGCGAAGTTGCTGAAGCCGTAGCTCAGGTGCAGCTCGACGCGGCAGGCGCGCTCGCCGCCCTCGCCCACCGGCACGAATTTCCAGTGGCCGTCGAGGTTGGAGAACGGCCCGTCGACCAGCTTGAGCTGCACCTCGCGGCCGGGCACATGGGTGTTGCGCGTGGTGAAGCTCTGGTGCAGGCCCGCGAAGGCCAGGCCGACCTCGGCGGTCATGCCGGCCTCGTCCTGCTCGATGACGCGCGCCTTGTCGCACCAGGGCAGGAACTGGGGGTACTTCGCCACATCGGTGACCAGCGCGTACATCTCTTCGGCGCTGTACCAGATGAGAACGGACTTGTTGACTGTTTTCATTGAATCGGATCGAGAGACCGATTCATTGTAGGGAGCCTGCGTGGCTCCCTCCTCTCGCCGGACGAGAGTCCGCCGCTTCAGCCCGAACGCGACCAGGCCGCCATCAACGTGTTCGAGGGCTGCGTCTCGTCGAGCAGCTTGCGCGCCGTCTCGACGCCGGCCACCGGCAGTCCCTTCGGATCGAGCAGCCCCACCTGCACCAGCACGCTGGCCTGGTCCCAGTAGATGTGCTCGTGGTAGAGCTTGTCGCCGCGGAACTTGACGATCGCCACCAGCGGAATCTCCACCGGCCTGCCCGTGGGCGCCACGCCGGGCAGCAGCCAGTCGATCTCGCAGGTATGGGTGAAGCTGAACAGAATCTCGTCGACGATCTGCGTCGCGCCCACGGTGCGCGAGATCGGCACCAGCCGCGTGTCGGGCGGATTGCTGTTCACGAAATGGTGCTGGTAGAAGCGGCTCAGCATCGCGTGCCCCACGCCGCCGGTCATGGTCGGGATGTGGTTGACGTAGGGCTCGGCCACCATGGTGGCCATGGTGTCGGCCACGTTGCGCGTGCCGAACTCGTACTCGCAATGCTTGTCCCACAGCGCCGAGAAGTCGTAGTGCGGCCCCATCTCGCGGCGGAACGCGGCCACGCTGCGCTCGTGCGCCATCAGCGCCGACGGCTTGTGATAGTGGTCGCCGCCCAGCCGCGCGAAGGCATGGTCGACGCCCGGGTAGACGTAGAGCTCGCACCCAGGCCGCGCTCCAAGCGTCTCGACGATGCGCGAGCGCGCCTCGGGCGGGCAGAAGTCGTCGAGCTCGGGGATGTGCAGCACCAGCCGGCCCTGGATGCGGTCGGCCTCCTCGAGCCGCTGCTCGATGCCGACGCCGTAGTAGCCCACGCAGACGTCGGCGTCGGTGCGGCAGGCCGCGAGGTAAGCGAGCTTGCCGCCCATGCAGAAGCCCAGCACGCCGGCCTTGCCCTGCTGCTCGGGCAGCGAGCGCAACAGCGCCAGCGAAGCGGCCACGTCCTCGGTGCCCTTGTCCTCATCGAAGCCTTTGTAGAGCGCGAAGGCCTTCTGCCAGTCGTCGGGCGCATAGCCGAGTTCGACCTCGGGCTGCTGGCGCCAGAACAGGTCGGGCGCGAGCACCACGTAGCCTTCTTCCGCGTAGTAGTCGGCCACCTGCCGCATGGTGGCGTTGACGCCGAAGATCTCCTGCGCCAGCACGATGCCGGGGCCCTTGCCCGAGGCGGGGGTGGCGAGGTAGGCGCGGAAGCTGCCGCTGCCGTCGATGGCCGGCACCTGCAGCCAGCGGCCGTTCTGAGCTGTCATGTCTTTCTCCTTGCTGGTTCCGAATCTCTGAGTCTTGGGGTGCTGCGGCCGGCGCTCAGGCCGCCACGCACTCGTCGCGCAGGGTGGTGAACTGGCCGCAGGCATAGAGCAGCGGCAGCCCCTGCGCATCGGTGATGCGCGCGGCCTTGACCTCGCCGATCAGCATCGCGTGGCTGTGCGCCACCATCATCTCGTCGACCACGCAGTCGAACACCGCGAGCGCGCCGCGCAGCACGGGCGCGCCGGTCACCAGCGTCTCCCAATGCGCGGGATCGAAGCGCTCGCCGGCCTCGCCCTGGCGCGAGAAGGCCAGCGCCAGCGCCGACTGGTCGAGCGCGAGCAGGTTGACCGCCATGCGGCGGCTCTGCGCGATGGTGCGGAAGCTGCTGCCCTGCAGGTTGACGCAGGCCAGGATGCGCGCGGGCTCGGCCGAGAACGAGGTCACGGCCGTGGCCGTGAGGCCCACGGGCGTCTGCCCGTCGGTGCTCGTGACCACGGTCACGGCGCCGACCAGGCAGCGCATGGCGCGACGGAAGTCGCCCGCGCCCACGTTGGGTTCGCAGCGCAGCGACTCGATGGCCCGGAACTCGCCGCGCATGGTCAGGCCGCCTCCGGTTGCGGCGCCAGCGAGCGCAGGTAGGCGCTGCTCGCGTCGGGCGTCATGAAGAACTCGGCGTAGTCGCGCGGATCGTTGAAGCCGTTGACGAAGCGCCGTGCCACGGCCGCGTTGCCCTGGGCCGCGCCCAGCACCTCGAGCACGTGCGGGGGCGGCGGCTGCAGCATCGCGTTGGTCCACTCGACGACGTGGCGCGCATAGCGCCAGTAGCCGTCGAAGGCCGACTGCATGAAGTCCGCGTCGAAGGCGTCCTCGCCCTGCGCGAGGATGGCGCGCAGGTAGGCATCGGCGCACTTGGCGGCGTTGTTCGAGCCCTGGCCGGTGATCGGGTCGTTGAGGCACACCACGTCGCCCATGCCGAGAACGGCGCGGCCCGAGGGCAGCCGCCCCACCGGCTTGCGGACCGTGGGCGCGAAGCGGCCGGCCAGGATGCCGTTGTCGTCGGTCAGTCGCACGTCGCGGCAGCGCTCGGCCTCCCAGGGCGTGAAGGTGTCGAGGATCGACAGCGAGCGCTCGAGGTGCTGCGCGGGCGTCTTCACGTCGGCCCAGCAGTCCATCGGGCCGCCGGGCACGCCCTCGAACACCATGATCTCGCACGGCCCCGTCACGGTCAGCGCGGGGAACACGAAGTATTCGCCGACGCCGGGGATCAGGTTGAAGTTGACGGCCGAATGCTCGGGGCGCGGCGTCATGCCGTGCACATAGGTCAGGGCCAGCGCGCGCTGCGGCTTGTCGTAGGGCGAGCGCTGCGCGTCGCGTTCGAACATCTGCGCGATCTCGCCCTTGCCGGCGGCCACGATCACCAGGTCGTGCGACTGGGTCCAGCGCTCGAGGTCCTCGACGCCCGCGTCCTGGAACAGGATCTGTCCGCCGCGTTCCTCGAAGGTCTTCATCCAGGCCGGCACCTTCACGCGCTGATCGACCGAGCGCGCGGGCGCGTCGAGGCGGTGCGACCAGCCGAGCAGCTTCTCGCCGGGCTTCTCGGGATGCGGCACGGCGAAGCCGATGCCCTCGACCGGCGGGCAGCTGTCGGCCCACTGGTCGATGCCGAGGTCGCGCTCGATCTGCAGGCTGGCGTCGAACATGCACTGGCTCGACATCACGCGGCCGGTGCGGATGTCCTCGGCGCTGCGGTTCGAGACCACGGTCACCTCGTGGCCCTCGCGCTGGAGGCCCAGCGCCAGTTGCAGGCCCGACTGGCCCGCGCCGACGATCATGAAACGGCGCGGCTTGGCGCCCTGCGATGCGATGTTGCTCATGGGTATGCCTCGTTCGTGGGTGGGGTGAAGAAAGGGATGCGACGGCCGTCTTCAGGCCGCGAGCTTGGGAATGGCCGGCTCGCCCTGCTCCGGGCCCAGCGCCGAATAGCCGCCGTCCACGGCCCAGTCGGCGCCGGTGACGAACGAAGCATTGTGCGAGCACAGGAAGGCCACCACGTGGCCGACCTCGACCGGGTCGCCGACGCGGCCGAGCATGTGGAAGGGCCTGGCCACCGCATCGGTCTTGGCGCGGTCGCCGCCGGTGAGCTGGTCCATCACGGCCGACCAGGTCCAGCCCGGCGAGACGGAATTGACGCGCACCTTCATCGGCGCCAGGTCCAGCGCCATGTTGCGCGTGAGCTGCACCAGCGCGGCCTTGCTCACCGGATAGAGCCAGCGGCCGGTCTGGGCCACGCCCGAGGAGATCGAGGTGAAGTTGACGATGGCGCCGCCGCCCGCGGCCTGCATGAATGGCAGCGTGGCGCGCGCCATCATCACGGCCGAGACCAGGTTGACGTCGAGCGCGGCCTGCCACTCGCCGCGCGGCGAGGCCAGGCCGTTGTCGAGGTAGCTGCAGGCCAGGTTCACGAGCGCATGGATGCGGCCCTCGGCATCGGCCGCCTGCTCGACGCAGGCCTGCACGGCCGCGTCATCGGTGATGTCGGTGGCGATGAACTGCGCACCGATCTCGCGCGCCACCGCCTCGCCACGCGCCACGTCGATGTCGGCCAGCACCACGCGTGCACCGGCATCGCGCAAACAACGGGCCACGCCCGCACCGATGAGGGTCGCGCCACCGGTGACGAGCACCGTCCTGTCCTGCAAGTCCTTGTCGCTCATGCCTTTTCTCCTGGTTGGTCCCGTTGTCAATTGCTTGCAGTTACTTTAGATTTGAAGGATTCAGAGCCCAATCCGGATTGCGCAGGCGCTGTCCGCAAAACGCATTTATTCGCTGCCCCCCACGCCGCTCCGCATGGAACACGCTGTCGCTGCATCGGCCTCGCTTCCCCTGACGCGCTACGCCGTCATCGCCACGCCCGACCTCGACGAGGCGCGCGACGAGGTGGCGCGCATCTTCTGTCCGCACCGGCTGCACCTCGGGCACGGCAGCTCGCGCTTCGACGCGCGCCACCACGTCGCGCCGCTGGGCGACATCTCGCTGAACTACGTGCAGTACGGCGCCGAGGTCGAGATCGATCCCGGCTGCCTCGGCGACTTCTATCTGCTGCAGATCCCGCTCAGGGGCAATGCCCGCATCGAGTGGGCCGGCCGCTCCTTCACGTCGGATGCGCACCGCGCCTCGCTGGCCTCGCCGAGCCAGCCGCTGCGCATGCGCTGGGGCGACGACACGCCGCACCTGATCGTGAAGATCGGCAAGGCGGTGGTGCAGCGCCACTGGGAATCGCTGTGCGGCGAGGCGGCCGGCGCGCGGCCGCTGGAGTTCGAGCCCGAGATCGCGCTCGACGAAGGCGCGGGCGCGAGCGTGAAGCACCTGGTCGAGTTCCTCGCGCAGGAGCTCTCGTGCGGCCGCACGCCGCTGACCACGCCCTTCCTGGCCCAGGCCGAATCGGGCCTGATCCACACCCTGCTGGGCCAGTTGCCGCACAACCAGAGCGCGCGCCTGGGCGCCGAGCGCGGCGACGTCTCGCCGCGCGCGCTGCGCCGGGCCCGCGAGTACATCGAGGCCCACCTGCCCGATGCGCTCACGGTCGACGAGATCGCCTCGGCCAGCGGGCTGTGCGTGCGCAGCCTGCAGGTGGCGTTCCGCCAGCATGCGGGCCAGACGCCGATGGCCTACCTGCGCGAGCGGCGGCTGCTCGCGGTGCACGAGCGGCTGAGCGAGCCGGGGGCCGACACCACCGTCACCTCGGTCGCGCTGCAGTTCGGCTTCGCCCACCTCGGGCGCTTCGCGCAGGACTACGCGCGGCGCTTCGGCGAATCGCCCCATCGCACGCTGCAGCGGCAGCGCTGAAGGCACCCGCTGCCACTTTCATAGAATCCACGCCCTGTGCATGCCGGGCGGTTGTCCGGGCGCCATGCGCCCCCAAATGACAACGATGGCCACCAAGAAACAAGACACCTCCTCCCGCATCGCCGACAACAAGAAGGCGGCGTACAACTATTTCTTCGAGGAACGCTTCGAGGCCGGCATGGTGCTGGAAGGCTGGGAAGTGAAGGCGCTGCGCGAAGGCAAGGTGCAGCTCACCGACGGCTACGTGGTGATCCGCGACGGCGAGATGTTCGTGCTGGGCTGCCAGATCAACCCGCTCAAGAGCGCCTCGACCCATGTGACGCCCGACTCGGTGCGCACCAAGAAGCTGCTGCTGCACAAGGAAGAGATCCGCCGCCTGACCGGCAAGGTCGAGCAGAAGGGCTACACCCTGGTGCCGCTGAACCTGCACTGGAAGGCCGGCAAGGTGAAGTGCGAGATCGCGCTGGCCAAGGGCAAGGCCGAGCACGACAAGCGCGACACCATCAAGGACCGCGAAGGCAAGCGCGAGGTCGAGCGCGCGATGAAGAGCCGCAGCCGCTGAGCCGCGGCGTTCGCGCTTTTTTTTGCGCGGCCATGGAATAAACGCGGCGCCGCGGGCGTTCATGCAGGTGTCGCCGGATCGTCCGGCGCCACAACCAGGAGCTCTTCCATGCCGCTGACCTCGCGCCGCCTTCCCGTCCTCGCCGCCACGCTGCTGGCCGCCGGTTTCCTCTCGCTGCCCGCCGCAGCCCAACCCAAGGCCGCCGACGGCGCCCTGGTCGGCCCCAACGGCATGACCCTCTACACCTTCGATAAGGACACGGCCGGCAACGGCAAGTCGGTCTGCAACGGCCAGTGCGCCACCAACTGGCCGCCGTACATGGCGGCCGATGGCGACAAGGCCGCGGGCGACTTCAGCATCGTCACGCGCGACGACGGCAAGAAGCAGTGGGCCGCCAAGGGCTGGCCGCTGTACTACTGGATCAAGGACACCAAGCCCGGCGACAAGACCGGCGACGGCGTCAACGGCAGCTGGAAGACCGCCAAGCCCTGAGCTCCGACTCGCCCGCCTTCCATGGACGCCCGCCAGCTCGCCCCGCACATTCCCGGCCTGCGCCGCTATGCGCGCGCGCTGACCGGCAATGCCTGGGCGGCCGACGACCTGGTGCAGGACACGCTCGAGCGCGCCTGCAGCAAGTGGCGGCTGTGGGTGGCGGGCAGCGACCTGCGCGCCTGGCTGTTCGCGATCATGCACAACCTCTTCGCGAGCCAGGTGCGCCGCGCGCCGCCGCCGCATGCGGCGGTATCGCTCGACGAGTTGCCGCCCGAACAGCAAGGCGGCGTCGACCCCGGCCGCGATCACGGCGTGCGGCTCGACCTGCAGCGCTGCCTGCTGCAACTGCCGGAAGAGCAGCGCGCCGTGCTGCTGCTGGTGACGCTCGAAGACCTGTCTTATGCCGAGGTCGCGAAGGTGCTCGGCATTCCGCTGGGCACCGTGATGTCGCGGCTGTCGCGTGCCCGCGCGCGGCTGCAGGAACTGCTCGACGGCGCCGCCGCATCCGGTGCATTGGCGGGCACGTCGGCAGGCACACTGGCGGGCAGTGCGGCCCCGCGCCCCGGCCTGCGCCGCCTCAAGTAACGCCATGAACCGCCCCGCCCCGCCCCCTTCCGACGACGAGCTGCACGCCTGGGTCGACGGCCGGCTCGCGCCCGAACGCCGCGCCGCCATCGAGGCCGCGCTGGCGGACGATCCGGCGCTCGCGGCGCGGGTCTCGCTCTGGCAGGCGCAGCGCGACACGCTGCGGCAACTGCATGCCGAGCTGCTCCACGAGTCCGTGCCGGCCCACCTGTCGGCCGTGCTCGAACGCGAGGCCGCGCCGCGCGACGGCTGGTGGCGCTGGGGCGGCATCGCGGCCGGCCTGCTGGTCGCCTTCGGCGCCGGCTGGCTCGGCAATGCCCAATGGAGCGCCACCCAGCGCCCGGGCGCCACGCTGGCGCGCGCGCCGGCGGTGCGCGAATTCGTCCACGCGGCCTCGCTCGCGCACCAGGTCTACACGCCCGAGAAGCGCCATCCGGTCGAGGTCGCCGCGGCCGAGCAGCAGCACCTGGTGCAGTGGCTGTCGCGCCGGCTCGACCGGCCGCTCAAGGTGCCGGACTTCTCGACCCTGGGCTACACGCTGGTCGGCGGCCGGCTGCTGCCCGGCGAGAACGGCGCGCGGGCCCAGTTCATGTTCGAGGACGCGGCCGGCGAGCGCGTCACGCTCTATGTCGGCCAGCTCGATCCCAAGACCGCGGGCGCCCCGCCGGCCCCGGCGCCCGAGACCGCGTTCCGCTTCGCCACCGAGGGCGCCGTGCCCAGCTTCTACTGGGTCGACCAGGGTTTCGGCTACGCGGTGGCCGGCCGGCTGCCGCGCGAGACGCTGATGAAACTCGCGACGCTGGCCTACCGGGATCTGTCTTGAGCGCGGCATACACTCGGCCGGTTCGCGCATGCATTCCCTCATTTCCATGTTCGCGATCACTCAACGAAGGAGAAACTGCATGAAATTGCTCAGCGCCTCGATCCTCGCGGCCGCCCTGCTCGCCGGCTGCGGCAGCATGTCCAACCAGAGCGCCAGCGCGCCCGACACCCCGACGCGCACCGCCGACGGCGTGCTGGTCGGCCCGAACGGCATGTCGCTCTACACCTTCACCAAGGATGCCGCCGGTTCGGGCACCTCGGCCTGCAACGGCCAGTGCGCAACCAACTGGCCGCCGCTGGGCGTGGCCGAAACCGCCAAGCCGATGGGTGGCTACACCATCATCATCCGCGAGGACGGCAAGCGCCAATGGGCCTACAAGGGCTGGCCGCTGTACTACTGGGCCAAGGACGCCAAGCCGGGCGACAAGACCGGCGACGGCTTCGGCAACGGCGCCTGGAAGCTCGCGCGTCCCTGAGACAGCGCCCATCGCCCGGGGCTCGCGCCCGGGCGATCCACACGCCAGGAAGGCGGCCCGCGGTGGCCGCCTTTTTCGTTTCCGGACCCGCTTCGCGCAGGCGGCAGAATGACCCGATGCCCTTGAACGCCAACCTCGACGCCTTCGCCGCCCTGCTCCCCCTCGGGCTCATCACCGACGAACAGCACGATGCCGCGCTGGCCCATCGCGGATTCGCCACTCTGCCTTCCCTGCCGACCCCGGCCCATGCGCTGGACTGGATGCAGCAGCAGGGGCTGATCGATCCCGTGGCCTCGCACGTGCTGCGCATCCAGCTCGACCGGCGCGTCGAGCGCAACGAGCTCGACCGCGGCACGCGCGACGAGGCCGTGGACGTCGCCGAACAGGCCGAGGCGCTGCACCGGCTCGGCGAGCGCGGCATCGTGCGCGAGGCCGTGCTCGCGCTGCATGCGGACGGCCGCATCGACGCCGATGCGCGCGACGAGGCACTGGAGCGCGTGCCGGTCGGCGGCGCCGAGCCCGACCCCGAGGCCGCGCATGCCTGGCTCGACCCCGAGCCTTTCGAGGCGCTGGTCCTCCAGGGCCTGGTCGATGCGCCCCGGCTCGCCATCGCGCGCGCCCATCCCGAATACGCGAGCCTGCCCAAGCCGCCCACGCCGGCCCATGCCTATGCCTGGATGCGGCTGCGCGGGCTGCTGCCGGCCGAGAACGAGGACCAGGACGCGCTGATCGAGCGCATCGTCGCGGCCCACGGCGATTCCATGGCCGAGGACGCGGAGGACACGCTCGACGAATCCGACGAGCTGCTCGAGGCCGGCGCGCTCGGCCTCTCGCATGCGGTGGTGCAGGCGCTGCGCGACGACGGCCTGCTCGACGCCGAAGACCTCGAGGAGGCGCAGCTCTGGGTGCCGCTGGTGTCCGACAAGCGCGCCGATCCGGCCACCGCCCTCGCCTGGCTGGTGACCGACGGCTGGCTCGAGGAAAAACGCTTCGAGGCCATCGCCGCGCGCGTGGAGGCCGAGCCGGCCTTCGTCGGCGCCGACGAGCGGCGACGGATCATCGCGCAGGCGCGCGAGCGCATCGTGGCCGAGACAGCGAGCTCGAAGGCCGCGACGCGCAAGCGCTCGACGGGGCTGCGCCCCCCGCGCTGGCTCGGCGTGATCGCGGTGCTCGCGATGGTCGGCGCGGCGGGCGCCTACCTGTGGAAGCTCAACGCCCTGCCGGCCTGCAACAGCGACCTGGCGCGGCGCGAACTCGACGGCCTGGTATCGAGCACCAGCAACGACGAGCGGCTGCGTTCCGAGCCCGGCGTCGAGGCCCGCGTGAGCGCACTGCACGAGATCGGCTTCCTCAAGGCCGACAAGGTGCGCGGCTGCCTGGCCACGCTGTCGCGCGACGGGAAGACCGAGACCATCGGCTTCACCATCGGGTCCGACAGCGGCGGCTCGAGCGGCGACACGGTGGTGCGCGGCGCCGAGGCGGCGATCGTCGAGGCGCGCTTCGGTGCGCTCGATGCCGAAGGCCGCCCGCAGCACAACGCCGAGCCGGTCGGCCGGCCGGCGCTCGCGGACGCGCTGCGCGAAGGCGTGGACAAGCTGGAGGCGCGCATGCGGGCGCCCAAGACCCTGCAGGAACGCCTGCGCGCGCTGCGCGAAATGCCGCTCATGGCGATCGACCCGGACCCCAGGCTCGCGCTGACCGAGGTCGAACCCGCGGGCGCCTGCCAGGCCGGGGACGGGCAGCAGCAGGTCTGCCCAGTGGTGATGGTCTACGACGACCGCCGGCTCGGCGCCATCGGCGGCGTGCAAGCCAGCGGCGCCGCGTCGCTGCCGCTGCGCGCCGAGATCACGCTGGCGCCCGACGACAACGGCGTCTGGCGCGTGGACGGGGATTTCGATCGACGCTTCGCGATGGCGGTGGTCGAGGCGCGGCTCACGAAACAGGGCGTGAGCGATGCCGCGCTGGGACCGCTCGAGCTGCCCGAGCCGCCACCGCCCCCGCCGACGATCGTGCTGCCGAAGCTGCCGCCACCGAAAGTGGCGCGCTAAGTGGTGCGCTGAACGCCGCGCCCGGCCTCGATGGCCGGGACGCGGGAACCGTCGTCAGACGGCCGATTCGCGGCTCGCGCGCTTGCGCTCGTGTTCCTTCAGGAAGCGCTTGCGCAGGCGCACGCTCTTGGGCGTGATCTCGACCAGCTCGTCGTCCTCGATGAACTCGACGCCGTATTCGAGCGTGAGGTCGATCGGCGGCGTGATCTTGATCGCGTCTTCCTTGCCCGAGACGCGGAAGTTCGTGAGCTGCTTGGTGCGGGTGGCGTTCACCACCAGGTCGTTGTCGCGGCTGTGGATGCCGACGATCATGCCTTCGTAGACCGGATCGTTCGCCTTCACGAACATGCGGCCGCGGTCGTCGAGCTTGCCGAGGGCGTAGGTGAAGATTTCACCGTCGTCCATCGAGATCAGCACGCCGTTCTTGCGGCTGCCGATCTCGCCCTTGTGCGGCTCGTAGCTGTCGAAGATGTTGCTGATCAGGCCCGAACCGCGCGTCAGGTTCAGGAATTCGTTGGTGAAGCCGATCAGGCCGCGCGCCGGGATGCGGTACTCGAGGCGCACGCGGCCACGGCCGTCCGGTTCCATGTTGACGAGTTCGCCCTTGCGCTCGCCCAGGGCCTGCATCACGCCACCCTGGTGCTGCTCTTCGATGTCGGCCGTCACCAGCTCGATCGGCTCGTGCTTCTCGCCGTTGACGTTGCGGAACACCACGCGCGGCTTCGAGACGGCCATCTCGTAGCCTTCGCGGCGCATGTTCTCCAGCAGGATGGTCAGGTGCAGTTCGCCGCGGCCCATGACTTCGAACACGCCTTCTTCGTCGGTCTCGTTCACGCGCAGCGCCACGTTGTGCTGCAGTTCCTTCTGCAGGCGGTCCCAGATCTGGCGGCTGGTGACGTACTTGCCTTCGCGGCCGGCCAGCGGGCTGGTGTTGACGCAGAAATTCATGGTCAGCGTGGGCTCGTCGACCTTGAGCATCGGCAGCGGGGCCGGGTTCGCGGGGTCGGTCACGGTGACGCCGATGCCGATGTCGGCGATGCCGTTGATCAGCACGATCTCGCCCGGGCCGGCTTCGGTGGCCTGCACGCGGTCCAGGCCCTGGAAGGTCAGCACCTGGTTGATGCGGCCCTTGACGGACTGGCCGTCCGGACCTTCCATCACCAGCACGTCCATCATCGGCTTCAGGGTGCCCTGGCTGATGCGGCCCACGCCGATGCGGCCGACGAAGGTCGAGAAGTCGAGCGCCGAGATCTGCAGCTGCAGCGGCGCGGCCGGGTCGCCCTTCTGCGAGGGCACGTGCTTCAGGATGGTGTCGAACAGGGCCGACATGTCGGGACCCCACTGCTCGCCGGGCGCGCCCTCTTCGAGCGAGGACCAGCCGTTGATGCCCGAGGCGTAGACCACGGGGAAGTCGAGCTGTTCGTCGGTCGCGCCGAGCTTGTCGAACAGGTCGAAAGCGGCGTTGACCACCTTGTCGGGGTTGGCGCCGGGCTTGTCGACCTTGTTCACCACCAGGATCGGCTTCAGGCCCAGGGCCAGCGCCTTCTTGGTCACGAAGCGCGTCTGCGGCATCGGGCCTTCCTGCGCGTCGATCAGCAGCACCACGCCGTCGACCATCGACAGCGCGCGTTCCACTTCACCGCCGAAGTCCGCGTGGCCGGGGGTGTCGACGATGTTGATGTGCGTGCCCTGCCAGGTCACGGCGCAGTTCTTCGCCAGGATCGTGATGCCACGTTCCTTTTCGATCGCGTTGTTGTCCATCACCGTGTCGACGACCTTCTCGTGCTCGGCGAAGGTGCCCGATTGGCGCAGCAGCTGGTCGACCATCGTGGTCTTGCCATGGTCCACGTGGGCAATGATGGCGATATTGCGGATTTGCTTGGTCATGGTGTCGCTTCGGTCTGTGGTGCGTTCAAAAGAATTTGCTGGATTTCGATGGGGTTCAGCAAGCGCCCCGGGATCAGTTCATGGGCGGCCACATGGGCCGTGCCGAGGAAGGCCGGGGGCGATTCGCCGAACACCGCGACCCGGGCCGCATCGGCCCACGGCCCGCGCCGACGCAGGCCGGACAGAAAGCGCCCTGCATCCTCGCTGCCCAGCGTGACGATCGTGTGGCCCTCGACCAGGCATTCGGCAGGCAACAACCGGGCCAGCCGCTCGTCCTCGTCCATGGCCTCGAGGGCCTCGAGCGTGATGCACTGGGCCTCCGTGAAGCCGCCGGTGGCGGTGCGGCGCAGCGAGCTCAGGTGGGCGCCGCAGCCCAGCGCCTCGCCGATGTCCTCGCCCAAGGTGCGGATGTAGGTGCCCTTGCTGACCGAGGCCTCGATGCGGATGGCATCGGCCGCGGTCTGCGCAATCTTCAGCGCGTGGATGACGACGTCGCGCGGCGCGCGCTCGACCTCGATGCCCTCGCGCGCGTATTCGTAGAGTGCCTTGCCGTCCTTCTTGAGCGCGCTGTGCATCGGCGGCACCTGGCGGATCGGGCCGGTGAACAGCGCCTCGGCGCGCGCGAGGTCCTCGGCCGTGATCTGGACCGGCCGCTCGGCGATCACCTCGCCCTCGGCATCGCCGGTGGCGGTGCGGATGCCCAGCCGCACGGTGGCGACGTAGGTCTTGTCGGCGTCCAGGTGCAGCTGGCTGAACTTGGTGGCCGCGCCGAAGCACAGCGGCAGCACGCCGGTGGCCAGCGGATCGAGCGTGCCGGTATGGCCCGCCTTCTCGGCGCGCAGCAACCACTTGGCCTTCTGCAAGGCCTGGTTGCTGGACAGTCCCAGCGGTTTGTCGAGCAGCAACACCCCATGCACAGGGCGCCGCTGCACCCTTGTGCGTGGCGCATTCATGGCTAGTCGTCTTTCGAACGCGAAGCGACGGCCTGCGCGATCAGCGCGTTCATGTCGGCGGCACGCTCGGTGGTGCGGTCGAACACGAAGTGCAGCGTGGGCACGGTGTGGATGTGCAGGCGCTTGAACAGGCCGTTGCGCAGGAAGCCCGCGGCCTGGTTGAGCGCTTCGGTGGTCTCGTCCACGTTGCCGGTGAGCAGGCTGAAGAAGATCTTCGCGTGCGCATAGTCGGGCGTGACTTCCACCGCCTGCAACGTGACCATGCCCACGCGCGGGTCCTTCAACTCGCGCGCGATCAGCTCCGTCAGATCGCGCTGGATCTGATCGGCGACCTTGAAGGCGCGGTTGGGAGTGGCGGCTTTTCTTTTGGGCATTTGATCAATCACTAGCGTCACGAGATCGGGCTCAGTGCAAGGCGCGCCGCCGCAGACAGTACATCCGTACGGCAAGGCGGCTGCAACGCGGCAATGAGCCCGATATCGTGGCGCGCTTTACAACGTACGCGCGATTTCCTTGATTTCGAAGAACTCGAGCTGATCGCCCTCTTTGATGTCGTTGTAGTTCTTGAGCTTGATACCGCACTCGAAGCCTTCGCGCACTTCGCGGACGTCGTCCTTCATGCGCTTGAGCGAGTCGACTTCGCCGGTGTAGACCACCACGTTGTCGCGCAGCAGGCGGAAGTGCGAGCTGCGGGTGACATAGCCCGAGGTGACGTACGAGCCGGCCACGGTACCGATCTTCGAGGCCACGAACACCGTGCGGATCTCGGCCGAGCCGATGATTTCCTCGCGGCGCTCCGGCGCCAGCATGCCCGACATGGCGACCTTGATCTCGTCCACCGCGTCGTAAATGATGCTGTAGTAGTTCAGCTGGACACCATTGCCCTCGGCCAGCTTGCGCGCGCCGGCATCGGCACGCACGTTAAAGCCGATCACCACCGCCTTCGAGGCGATCGCGAGGTTGATGTCGCTTTCGCTGATACCGCCCACGCCGGCATACACCACCTGCACCTTGACCTCTTCGGTCGCGAGCTTGAGCAGCGATTGCGCGAGCGCTTCCTGCGAGCCCTGCACGTCGGCCTTGATGATGATGCGCAGCGTCTGCACTTCGCCCGCCGACAGGTCGGTGAACATGTTCTGCAGGTTCGCGGCCTGCAGCTTCGCCAACTTGGTGTTGCGGAACTTGCCGGCACGGTAGGTGGCGATTTCGCGCGCACGGCGCTCGTCGCTCATCACCATGAACTCGTCGCCGGCCTGCGGCACTTCGGTCAGGCCCTGGATCTCGACCGGGATCGACGGACCCGCCGTCTTGGTCGGCTTGCCGTCCTCGTCGAGCATGGCGCGCACGCGGCCATAGGTCGAGCCGGCCAGCACCACGTCGCCGGTCTTGAGCGTGCCGGACTGAACCAGCACGGTCGCGACCGGGCCGCGGCCCTTGTCGAGCTGCGCTTCGATGACCAGGCCCTTGGCGGCGGCATCCACCGGCGCCTTGAGTTCCAGCACTTCGGCCTGCAGCAGCACCTGTTCGAGCAGGTCGTCGATGCCCTGGCCGGTCTTGGCCGAGACGCCGACGAACGGAACGTCGCCGCCGTACTCTTCGGGCACGACCTCCTCGGCCACCAGTTCCTGCTTCACGCGGTCCAGGTTGGCATCGGGCTTGTCGATCTTGTTGATCGCGACCACGATCGGCACACCCGCCGCCTTCGCATGCTTGATGGCTTCCTTGGTCTGGGGCATGACGCCGTCGTCGGCCGCCACCACCAGGATCACGATGTCGGTGGCCTGCGCACCGCGGGCACGCATGGCGGTGAACGCCTCGTGACCCGGGGTGTCGAGGAACGACACCATGCCGCGTTCGGTTTCCACGTGGTAGGCACCGATGTGCTGCGTGATGCCGCCGGCTTCGCCCGCGGCCACCTTGGCGCGGCGGATGTAGTCCAGCAGCGAGGTCTTGCCGTGGTCGACGTGACCCATGACGGTCACGACCGGTGCGCGCGGCAGGGCCTCGGCGGTTTGCGCCGACACGTCCTCGTCGGTGAAGGCTTCGGGATCGTCGAGCGCGGCAACCACCGCGTTGTGACCCATTTCCTCCACCACGATCATCGCGGTGTCCTGGTCGAGCGCCTGGTTCATCGTGGCCATCTGGCCCAGCTTCATCAGCTGCTTGATCACCTCGGACGCCTTGACCGACATCTTGTGCGCGAGCTCGGACACCGTGATGGTTTCCGGCACGTGCACCTCGATGATGCGGGCCTCGACCGGTGCTGCCGGTGCGTGCTGCTGGTCGTCGTGGCCACGGTCGTTGCCGCGGCGTCCGCGCGGACCGCCGCGCCAGTTGCCACGGCCCACGCCGCCGCTCGCGTCGCCGCGGGTCTTGATTTCCTTCTTCTTGGCGGTGTCGCCAGCCCAGCTCGACGAGAGCTTGGCCGATTTCACTTCCTTGCCGGCGGCGCCGCCGGCGGGCGCGGCCGCGGCACCCGGCGCGGCCGGCGCGCCGGCGCGGGCCGGGCGCGGTCGGCTTGTGCAGCGTGCCCTTGACGCCACCGGCGGGCTTGACCTCGGCGGGCTTCTCGGCCTTGTGCGGCACCAGCACGCGGGCCGGCGCATTCATCATGGCGCGGATGGCCTCGGCTTCGGCCAGGGCCTTGCGGCGACGTTCGTCGAGGTCGCGCGCACGCGCGGCTTCCTCGTCGGCACGGGCCTTGGACTCGGCGGCGGCCTTGGCCTTCGCGTCTTCCTTGGCTTGCGCGGCGGCGGCCTGGGCCGTGGCCTTGGCCTCGGCGGCCTGCTTGGCGGCGGCGACCTGCGCTTCCGCGGCTTCCTTCAGCGCGGCGACTTCGGCCTCGGCCTTGGCGGCACTGTTGGCGGAGCTGCGAGCGACCGGCTTGGCCGCTTCGGCTTCGGTCTCGGCCTTCTTCTGGGCTTCCTGGCGAGCCACCTGCGCGGCTTCCTGGCGTGCCTGCTCGGCCTGTTCGGCCTGCTCGGCGCGTTCCACCTTCTCGCGTTCGCGGGCTTCGGCTTCCTCGCGCTGGCGGCGCTTCTCGGCCAGCTCTTCTTCCTGGCGACGGATCAGCTCGGCCTGGCGGCGGGCTTCCTCCTCGCGACGCGCGAGTTCGGCTTCATCGATGCGCGGCGCGGCCGGCTCGGCCGGGGCGGCGACGGGCGCGGCGGCCACCGGTGCCGGTGCCTCGACGGCACCCGCGGGGCCTTCGTCGCGCTGGATGAAGGTGCGCTTCTTGCGCACCTCGACCTGGATCGTGCGGGCGCGGCCGGTGGCGTCCGCCTGCTTGATCTCGCTGGTCGACTTCTTGGTCAACGTGATCTTCTTGCGCTCGGGCTCGACAGTGCCGTGGCTGGCCTTCAGGAAACCGAGCAGGCGCTGCTTGTCCGACTCGGTCAGTGCGTCGCTGGCGGCCGCTTTGGGCACACCGGCGCTGCGAAGCTGATCGAGCAAGGTTTCGGGAGTCTTCTTGAGTTCATTCGCGAACTCGGCGACAGTGGTACTGGACATATTCGTTTCGTGCCTCCATGACCATCACTCTTGGCCAGCGAACCAGTGTTCGCGGGCCTTCAAGATGAGGGTTTTGGCGTCATCGGCGCTCAGGCCGGTGATCTCGGTGAGTTCATCGACCGCGAGGTCGGCCAGGTCGTCGCGGGTGTTCACCCCCGCCTCGGCCAGCTTCGGAATCAGGTCGGGGTTCAGGCCTTCGAGGTCGCGCAGGTTCTGCGAGACGGTATCGACGCCCTCTTCCTTGGCGATTTCCATGGTCAGCAGCGCATCCTTGGCACGCGAGCGCAGCTCGTTGACCGTGTCTTCGTCGAAGGCTTCGATCTCGAGCATCTCGGAGATCGGCACGTAGGCCACTTCCTCGAGGCTGGTGAAGCCCTCGGAGATCAGGATGTCCGCGATTTCCTCGTCGACGTCGAGCTTCTCCATGAACAGGCGGCGCGCGGCGTCGGTCTCGTTCGCCTGCTTCTGGGCCGACTCGTTGGCGTCCATGATGTTGATCTTCCAGCCGGTGAGCTCGGAAGCCAGACGCACGTTCTGGCCGCCACGGCCGATCGCGATCGCGAGGTTTTCCTCGTCGACCACCACGTCCATGGCGTGCTTTTCCTCGTCCACCACGATGGAGGACACGTTGGCCGGCGCCAGGGCGCCGATCACGAATTGGGCCGGATCCTCGCTCCACAGCACGATGTCCACGCGCTCGCCGGCGAGCTCGTTGGTCACGGCGTTGACGCGCGTGCCGCGCACGCCGACGCAGGTGCCGATCGGGTCGACGCGCTTGTCGTGCGAGAGCACGGCGATCTTGGCGCGCGAACCGGGGTCGCGGGCGCAGCTCTTGATCTCGAGCAGGCCCTGTTCGATCTCGGGCACTTCCTGGCGGAACAGCTCGATCATGAACTCGGGGGCCGAGCGCGACAGGATGATCGGCGCGCCGCGCAGCGTCAGGTCGACCTCCATGATCATGGCGCGCACGCGGTCGCCGTTGCGCAGGTTTTCCTTGGCGATCATCTCGCTGCGGCGCAGGCGGCCTTCGACGCGGCCGGCCTCGACGATGATGTCGCCCTTGTCCAGGCGCTTGACGGTGCCCACGAAGATCTTGTCGCCGCGCGACATGAAGTCGTTGAGCAGCATCTCGCGCTCGGCGTCGCGGATCTTCTGCAGGATCACCTGCTTGGCGGCCATGGCGCCGATGCGGCCGATCGGCACCGAGTCCACCGATTCCTCGATGTACTCGTCGACCTCGATGTCGGGCATCTCTTCCTTGGCCTCGAACAGCAGGATTTCCTGGTCGGGCTGCTGCAGGCCGGCTTCGTCGGGCACCACGTGCCAGCGACGGAAGGTCTCGTAGTCGCCGCTGTCGCGGTCGACGGCGACGCGGATGTCCACCTCGCCCTGGTACAGCTTCTTGGTGGCCTGCGCCAGCGCGGACTCGACCGCGCCGAAGACGACGTCACGCTCGACGTTCTTCTCGCGCGAGATCGCATCCACCAACATCAACATTTCGCGATTCATGCCACCACTCCTCTAGTCAGTCCGGAACCTTTGTTCCGCCAATGTCCTGCGAGCCCTGAGGGGCCCTGGGCTTGCGCCCCTTGAAATCCACGATGGGTGCCAGCCGCGCTTCGCGCAGCTCGTCCAGCACGAAGCCCAGCGCCTGCAACGGTGCCGGCGCGCGCTTCCTGCTGACCTTCTGACCCGGCTTGGGCTCCGGCGCGTCGCTCCAGACGATCTGCCAGCCCTGAGGGCCGTCGGCCCCTTCCGCCTGTGCGGCCCGCTCGAGCGTGCCGCGAAACTTCTTGCGATTGGCCGACACCTGGCCGGCCGCCGCCTCGCCGATCGGCGCCTTCAGCGTGATGTCGATCACCTCGCCCTCGAAGCGCTCGAAATCCTTCTCGTGGCGCAGCGGGCGGTCGATGCCCGGCGAGGACACCTCGAGCCGCTTGTACTCGGCGCCGTCGACCTCGAGCGCGAACTGGAGCTGTCGCGTGACCTTCTCGCAGTCCTCGACCGTGACGAAGGGCTCGGGCGTGCCGGCGGCGAGAGCCTCCGATGTGGGGGCCGTCCACGGCAAATCAATCGTCACGCGCAGCAATCCTCCCGCCGAGCGTTCGATCTCGACCAGGTCGTAGCCGAGCCCGGCCACGGTTTGTTCCACTGTCTGCTGCAATGCCACGTGTTCGAAGATGCCTTTTTATTCAGTTCAACGATGCGCAAGACCCGCCGCCAGGTAATGCGCCATCGATCAAAAAATCCGTGAGAGACCGGGTCTTGCCCGGCGATCCGAGAACGGATGGACCAAAAAAAACGGGCGGTTGGTACCCGCCCGTTTGGTCGTGAGCCTCGAATTATATGCCACTTCTGTGATAAATGAAGGGGCACTTCTGCACACGGGCCACACCCGTTCGCGGCTCAGGGCGTGGCAGCCCCTTCCCGTGCGGCGGCCACGCGCCGGGAGCGCGCCCAGACGGCCGCGAACAGCACCGATCCCAGCGCCAGCGCGGCAGCGGCGACCAGCAGTGGAATCTGGAACGAACCGGTGCGCTGCGCCAGCGGCGCCGCGAACAGCGGGCCGATGATCTGCCCCACGCCGTACGAGGCGGTGGCATAGCCGATCAGCCCGGCCGCCGCGTTGCCACGCAGCCGGCGCGCGTCGCGCACCGCGAACAGCGTGATGGCGGTGAACGGCATGCCCAGCAGCAGGCTGCCGAGCGCGAAGCCGACCACGCTGGGCCAGGCCACCGACAGCACCACCCCAACCGCCTGCAGCGCATAGGCGATCGCCAGCAGCAGGCGGTTGTCCCAATGCACCGGCGCGCGCGCGCCGATCAGCGCGCCCGGGATGATGGCGGCGCCGAACAGCGGCCAGAAATAGTCGGGCCAGAACGAGCCCGGCAGCGCCTGGCGCGCGATCACCGGCAGGAAGGTGGCGGTGATGATGTAGCCGAAGCCCGCCAGCCCGTAGAGCGCGACCAGCCAGATCGCATCGGTGCGCGCCGCGGCCGAATCCCGCGCACTCGGCGCCGCGGCGGGAGCGCTCGGCGCCGCGCCGGCCACCGCCTGCTCGCCGTCGTTGAAGACGCGCCAGATCACCGCGATCAGCACCAGCGCCAGCAGGCCCAGGCCGATCCAGCCGGTTTCGGAGCCCCAGCGGCCGAGCGCCCCGCCCAACAGCCCCGTCATGGCGATGCCGACGCCCGGGCCGGTGTAGATCACGCCACCGAGCGCCGGCGAACGCGTTTCGGCCAGCCGGCGCAGGCCCCAGCTCGAGGCGAACACGAACACCCAGGCGCTCATCACGCCGGCCGCCGCGCGCAGCACGCCCCAGGCACCGAAGCTGTGCAAGAGCCCCATGCCGATCAGCAGCGCGGCGGTGGCCAGCAGCCCGCCGCGCACCATGGTCTTGGCGCGCACGCCGATGGCGGCGCAGCTGACCGCGCCGACGAAGTAGCCGAGGTAGTTGAGCGAGGCCAGCAGCCCGCCCGCCTCGAGCTCGAGCTTGCCCTCGTGCAGCATGATCGGCAGCATCGGCGTGAAGGCGAAGCGCCCCAGCCCCATGGCCACCGCCAGCGTCACCATGCAGGCGAGCGCCGCCCGCCAGGCGCCGCGCCTGTCTTGTCCGGTTTCCGACATCTTTTCGCGCAATGCTCGTTGTTGTGGGTGGCGCCCGCCCTCAGGCCAGTTGCGCGGCGGCCACCAGTTTCTGCGTGTAGGGGTGTTCGGGCGCGTCGAGCACCCGGTCGACCGGGCCCGATTCGAGGATGGCCCCGTCCTTCATGACGATGACCTGGTGCGCCATGGCGCGGATCACCTCCACGTCGTGCGTGATCAGCAGATAGCTCAGCCCGCGTTCGCGCTGCAGCCGCTGCAGCAGCCCGAGCACCTGCTTCTGGATCGTGACGTCGAGCGCGCTGGTGGGCTCATCGAGCACCAGCAGGCGCGGATCGACGATCAGCGCGCGCGCGATCGCCAGCCGCTGCCGCTGACCGCCCGAGAACTCGTGCGGATAGCGGTCGAGCAGCGCCGGGAACTGCGCCTCGGTCAACCCGACGTCGGCCAGCGCCTGCAGCGCGCGCGCGCGCCGGTCGGACGCCTTGAGCTCGGGCGCGTGCACCAGCAGGCCCTCGCCGACGATCTGCTCGACGGTCATGCGCGGCGAGAGCGAGGAGAACGGGTCCTGGAACACCACCTGCATCGCGCGCCGCAGCGCGAGATCGGACGCCTGGCCCTGCCCCCAGCCCTGCCCCTCGACCTTGAGCGCGCCCTGGAAGCGCAGCAGCCCCAGCGCGGCCAGCGCCAGGGTCGACTTGCCCGAGCCCGACTCGCCGACCACGCCCAGGGTTTCGCCGGGGGCGATGCGGAAATCGGCGCCCTGCACCGCCACGAACTCGCCCTTGCCGAACCAGCCGGCGAAACCCGGCTTGGGCACCGGGTAGCTCACGCGCAAGCCCGTGGCCGAGAGGATCGGCGCCGCGTCGGGGCGTGCCGGCGCGGGCGTCACGTCGCGCGTGGGATGGCTGTCGATCAGCTTGCGCGTGTAGGGATGCCGTGGTGCCTCGAACACGCCCGCGACCGGGCCGTGCTCGACGATATGGCCCTGCTCCATCACCGCGACGCGGTCGGCGAAGTGCCGCACCAGGTTCAGGTCGTGGGTGATCAGCAGCACCGCCATGCCGTACTTGCGCTGCAGCTCGGCCAGCAGCGCGAGGATCTGCGCGCGCACCGTCACGTCGAGCGCGGTGGTCGGTTCGTCGGCCAGCAGCAGGCGCGGCCGGCAGGCCAGCGCCATAGCGATCATGGCGCGCTGGCGCTGGCCGCCCGAGAGCTGGTGCGGCAGCGCGCGCGCGCGCCGCGCCGGTTCGGGAATGCCGGTGTCGGCCAGCAGCTGCACCGCGGCCTCCTGCGCGGCGCGCGCCGGCAGGCCCTCGTGCAGCTCCAGCACCTCGGCGATCTGGTCGCCCACGCTGTAGAGCGCGTTGAGCGCGGTCATCGGCTCCTGGAAGATCATCGCGATCTCCTTGCCGCGGATGCCGCGCAGCTCGCGCTCGGGGATCGACAGCAGGTCGCGCCCGTCCCGCGCGTGCTCGGCATCGAAGAGGCGCGCCGAACCCGAGAGCTCGGCGTTCTGCACCAGCCGCAGCAGCGACAGCGCGGTGACGGTCTTGCCCGAGCCCGATTCGCCCACCAGCGCGAACTTCTCGCCGGCCGCGATCTGGAAATCGACGCCGTGCACCACCGGCTTGCCGCCGAAGGCCACGCGCAGGCCGCGCACGTCGAGCAGCGGCGCGCCGGCCGCGAGGGAGGATTCGCCCGGCTTCACTTGTCGGCCTTCCGTGGATCGAGGGCGTCGCGCAGCGCGTCGCCCATGAAGGTCAGCAGCATCAGGGTGAACACCAGCACGCCGAAGGTGGACATCGAGATCCACCAGGCGTCGATGTTCGCCTTGCCCTGGTTGAGCAGTTCGCCCAGCGAGGGCGTGCCCGGCGGCACGCCGAGCCCGAGGAAGTCGAGCGAGGTCAGCGCGAGGATGGCCGCGCTCATGCGGAACGGCAGGAAGGTGACGACCGGCACCATGCTGTTGGGCAGGATGTGGCGCCGCATGATCTGCAGGTTGCTCACGCCGAGCGCGCGCGCGGCGCGCACGTAGTCCATCTGGCGGTTGCGCAGGAACTCGGCACGCACGTAGTCGGCCAGCGACATCCAGCCGAACAGGCTCAGCAGCACCAGCAGCAGCAGCACGCTGGGCGTGAAGATGGCGCTGAAGATGATCAGCAGGTAGAGCTCGGGCATCGAACCCCAGATCTCGAGCAGCCGCTGCAGGAACAGGTCTGTCTTGCCCGCGAAGAAACCCTGGATCGCGCCGATGGCGATGCCCAGCACCACGCCCACCGCTGTGAGCGCCAGCGCGAACAGCACGCTGACGCGAAAGCCGTAGATCAGCTGCGCCAGCAGGTCGCGCCCGCGGTCGTCGGTGCCCAGCAGGTTCTCGCCCGAGGGCGCGGCCGGATTGGGCTGCTTGGCGAAGTAGTTGAGCGTGCGCGGGCCATAGGGATTGGGCGCGTAGAGCGCCCAGTTGGCGCCGGCCGTGATGCGGTCGCGGATGAAGGGATCGAGGTAGTCGGCCGGGGTCTCGAAGTCGCCGCCGAAGGTCTTCTCGGAGTAGTCGCGCAGCACCGGGAAGTAGGTCTGGCCCTCGTAGTGCACCACCAGCGGCTTGTCGGTGGACAGCAGCTCGGCGAACAGGCTCAGCACCACCAGCACGGAGAACAGGACCAGGCTCCAGAAGCCCAGCGGATTGCGGCGGAAACGGCGCCAGGCGCGCCGGCCGGGGCTGTCCGACCTGGCCGGCGGACGCGGCGTGGCGGGAGTGGGCATCGATTCAGTCAAATTTCACCCTCGGATCGACCCAGACATAGCAGAGATCGGAAATCAGCTTGGTCACCAGCCCGATCAGCGTGAACAGGTAGAGCGTGCCCAGCACCACCGGGTAGTCGCGCCGGATCACGCTCTCGTAGCTCAAGAGGCCCAGGCCGTCGAGCGTGAACAGCGTCTCGATCAGCAGCGAGCCGGTGAAGAAGGCGCCGATGAAGGCGGCCGGAAAGCCCGTGATGATCGGGATCAGCGCGTTGCGGAACACGTGCTTCCAGAGCACCTGCCGCTCGGCGAGGCCCTTGGCGCGCGCGGTCAGCACGTACTGCTTGCGGATCTCCTCGAGGAAGGAGTTCTTGGTCAGCATCGCCGTCACCGCGAAGCTGCCGATCACCATGGCCGTGACCGGCAGCGCGATGTGCCAGAGGTAGTCGACGATGCGCGCGCCCCAGCTCAGGCTCTCCCAGTTCGGCGAGGTGAGGCCGCGCAGCGGGAACCACTGCAGCTGGCCGCCAAAGATCACCAGCAGCGCCACGCCGAGCACGAAGCCCGGGATGGCATAGCCCACGAGCACGATCAGCGTGGTGAGGAAGTCGAAGCGCGAGCCGGCGCGCACCGCCTTGGCCACGCCCAGCGGCACCGCGATCAGGTAGCTGATGAAGAAGGTCCACAGGCCCAGGCTGATCGAGACCGGCATCTTCTCCTTGACCAGTTCCCACACGTCCTTGCGCTGGTAGAAGCTGGTGCCGAGGTCGAAGCGCGCGAAGGACTTGAGCATGGTCCACAGGCGTTCGTGGGCCGGCTTGTCGAAGCCGTAGAGCTTCTTGATCTCCTCGATGCGCTGCGGATCGAGGCCCTGGCGGCCGCGGTAGCCGGCACCGCTGCTCGCGGCCCGCTCGCCGCCCGAATCGCGTCCCTGCAATTGCGCCACCATTTGCTCGACCGGACCGCCCGGCACGAACTGGATCACGCCGAAGGTGATGATCAGCACGCCCAGAAGCGTGGGAATCATCAGCAGCAGTCGCTTGAGGATGTAGCTGGCCATGCGGTTGTCGTGCTCCGGATCTCTTCTCGTGCGGCGGGCGCTACTTGTTGGCCGGCGAGGCCCACCACGTCGCGAGGGCCCAGTCGCCCACATCGTAGTAGGGCGGAACGGTCGGCGGCAGCACCACGCCGGCCGGGCGGTAGCCGACCAGGAAGGCGCTGCCGTAGTACATCGGGATCGAGTAGTAGCCGGCCGACAGCACGCGGTCGAGCACGCGCAAGGCGGTGGTGAGCTCGGGGCGCGTGGTGGCCGACACCACCTTGCCGACGATGGCGTCGACCGCTGGATCGGCGATGCCCCAGTAGTTGGAGGAGCCCGGCGTCTCGGCCGACTTCGAGCCGAACAGCTCGAACAGTTCGCCGCCCGGCGCGCTGTTGCCCGGCAGCCGCATCGAGGTCATGTCGAAGTCGTAGTTCTGCATCCGCTGCTGCGAGAGCGAGAAGTCGACGGTGCGAAAGCTCATCTCGATGCCCAGCTTCTTGAGCGCGGTCTGCAGCGGCGTCGCCACGCGGATCAGCGAGGGCTGGTCGTTGAGGAACTCGATGGTGAAGGCCTCGTTCTTCGCGTTGCGCAGCGCGCCGTCGCGATAGGTCCAGCCGGCCTCGGCCAAGAGCGCCCTCGCCTTGCGCAGGTTTTCGCGCAGGCTGCCGGGCGGATCGGTGCTCGCGGGCACCGGCGCGGGCCCGAACACCTCGGGCCGGAGCCTGGCGCGCAGCGGTTCCATCAGCGCCAGCTCGTCGGGCCCGGGCAGGCCGTCGGCATGGAAGTCGCTGTTCGGGAAGTAGCCCTGCACGCGCGTGTAGATGCCGTAGAACAGCTGGCGGTTGAGCCACTCGAAGTCCATCGCGAGGCCGATGGCCTGGCGCACGCGCACGTCCTTGAACTTGTCGCGGCGCGTGTTGAAGATGTAGCCCTGGAAGTCGCCGGGGTTGTGGTTCTCGAAACCGCGCTTGGTGATCTCGCCGCTGTCGAACTGCTTGCCCTTGTACTGGCGCGCCCAGTTGCGCGAGACGAACTCGCGCATGAAGTCGAACTCGCCGGCCTTCAGGCCCTCGAAGCGCGCGGTCTCGTCGAGGTAGACCTTGTAGGCGATGCGGTCGAAGTTGAACAGGCCCTTGCGCACCGGCAGCTCGGCGCCCCAGTAGTCGGCGCGGCGCACGTAGGTGATGTCGCGGCCCAGCCGGTCGCTCGCGGGCTTGTAGGGGCCCGAGGCGATCGGCACCTCGGTCACGATCTGGTCGAAGGGCTTGCCACCGCCCCATTTGCGGCTGAACACCGCCATGCTGCCGACCACCAGCGGCAGCTCGCGGTTCGGGCTCGCGAAGTCGAAGCGCACCGTGCGCTCGCCGAGCGCGCTTGCCTTCTTGACCTCGGCATAGATGGTCTTGAACTGCGGCGCCGCGAGCGGGCCGATCAGGGTCTGGAACGAATGGACCACGTCGGCCGCCAGCACCGGCGAGCCGTCGTTGAAGCGGGCCTTGGGGTTGAGCCTGAAGGTGGCCGAGAGCCGGTCGGGCGCCACCTCGATGTCTTCGGCCAGCAGGCCGTAGGCGGTGGTCGGCTCCTCGGAGTTGCCGGTCATCAGGCTCTCGAACATCAGCTGGCCGAGGCCCGAGGGCCCGGTGCCCTTGAGCGTGAACGGATTGAACTTGTCGAAATTGGTGGGCCGGGTCGGCGGCACCAGCCTGAATTCACCGCCCTTGGGGGCGTTGGGATTCACGTAGTCGAAGTGCGTGAAACCCGGCGCGTACTTGATGTCGCCGAATTGCGCGTACGCATGGGCGGCCCACGAAGGGGCCGCCGAGAGCGCCAAACCGAACCAGAGCAGCCAACCTCGCATGCGAGAATTCTGCCCCGAGATTTTCACGAGGCAACTCCATGGGCTTTCTTTCCGGCAAAAAACTCCTGATCACCGGCGTGCTGAGCAACCGCTCGATCGCCTACGGCATCGCCAAGGCCTGCCACGAACAGGGTGCCGAGCTCGCCTTCAGCTACGTCGGCGAGCGCTTCAAGGACCGCATCACCGAGTTCGCGGCCGACTTCGGTTCGAAGCTGATCTTCGACTGCGACGTCGGCGACGACGCCCAGATCGAGCAGCTGTTCGCCGACCTGTCGCAGGTCTGGCCGAAGTTCGACGGCTTCGTGCACAGCATCGGCTTCGCGCCGCGCGAGGCGATCGCGGGCGACTTCCTCGAGGGCCTGTCGCGCGAGGGCTTCCGCATCGCGCACGACATCAGCGCCTACAGCTTCCCGGCGATGGCCAAGGCGGCCCAGCCCTACCTCAACGACAAGTCGGCCCTGCTCACGCTGACCTACCTGGGCGCCGAGCGCGCGCTGCCCAACTACAACACCATGGGCCTGGCCAAGGCCTCGCTCGAGGCCTCGGTGCGCTACACGGCGGCCTCGCTGGGCCCGAAGGGCGTGCGCGTCAACGGCATCAGCGCCGGCCCGATCAAGACGCTCGCGGCCAGCGGCATCAAGGGCTTCGGCAAGATGCTCGGCGCCGTCGCCGAAGCCTCGCCGATCCGTCGCAACGTGACGATCGAGGAAGTCGGCAACGTGGCGGCCTTCCTGCTGAGCGACCTCGCCAGCGGCGTGACGGCCGAGATCACCTACGTCGACGGCGGCTTCAGCAACGTCGTCGGCGGCATGGCCGAGTAAGCGACACCACGGCCCCCGGGCGCGTTCTCGCGCCCGTCGGACGGCGATGCGCGCCGGTCGCGCAGCGCTTGCCTCGCCATGGAACTTCGGCCTCAAATGGGCATCCATCGGTCGTTTCCAGCTACTCATTTCATAGCACCCGTGCTCCATCGACGCTCCCTGCTGCTCGCCACCCTGAGCTTCGCGCTGGCCTTGCCGGCGCACGCCGGCGCGCCCGCGCTGATGCTGGCCGAGGTCTACAAGCCGGGCATGTCGCTGGCCGACTACTGGGTCAGCGAGAAGTACGACGGCGTGCGCGCGTACTGGGACGGGCGCCAGCTCTTCACGCGCGGCGGCGAACGCATCCTGGCGCCGGCCTGGTTCACCGCCGCGCTGCCCAGGCAGCCGCTCGACGGCGAACTGTGGGCCGGCCGCGGGCGCTTCGCGCATGCGGTGTCGACGGTGCGCAGCCAGACGCCCAACGACGTCGCCTGGCACGAGATGAAGTTCATGGTGTTCGACCTGCCGGCCCAGGGCGGCGACTTCACGGCCCGCCTCGGCGTGCTGCGCCGGCTGCTGCCGATCACCGACGCGCCCTGGGTGGTCGCGGTGCCGCAGGAGCGCGCGACCACGGCCGAGGCGCTGCAGGCGCTGCTCGACAAGACCGTGAAGATGGGCGGCGAAGGCCTGATGCTGCACCGCGGCGCCTCGCTCTACCGCGCCGAGCGCAACAACGACCTGCTCAAGGTCAAGACCCATGACGATGCCGAAGCCCGCGTGGTCGGCCACGTGCCGGGCAAGGGCAAACACGCCCATCGGCTTGGCGCGCTGCTCGTCGAAATGCCCGGTGGCCAGCGCTTCAAGCTGGGCACCGGCCTGAGCGATGCCGAGCGCGAACAGCCGCCCGCGATCGGCAGCTGGGTCACCTACCGCTACAACGGGCTCACGGCCGGCGGGCTGCCGCGCTTCGCACGCTTCATGCGCGTGCGCGAGGACGGCTGAGCCGCCCCCCACACCCTGCCCACCCTGCCCACCCTGCCCGCTTCGCGCCGCGGCGCTCAGGCGCTCTTTCGCACGCAGTCGGCGTAGTAGCGCTTCTTGCCCGTCTCGTCGACGCGCGCCACCAGGCCGTGGATATCGGTCTCGAAGCCCGGGCACTGCGTGTTGAACTCGCGCGAGAACTTCAGGTAGTCGACGATCTTCTTGTTGAAGACCTCGCCCGGGATCAAGAGCGGAATGCCCGGCGGGTACGGCGTGATCAGGCTGGTGGTGATGCGCCCCTCGAGCTCGTCGATCTCCACGCGCTCGGTCTTGCGGTGCGCGATGTGCGCGAACGCGTCGCTGGGCTTCATCGCCGGCGTGAGGTCGCTCAGGTACATCTCGGTCGTCAGGCGGGCCACGTCGTAGCGCGCGTAGAGCTGGTGGATGTGCTGGCACAGGTCGCGCAGGCCGAGGCGCTCGTAGCCCGAATGCTGCTGGCAGAACTCCGGCATGATCCGCCACATCGGCTGGTTGCGCGCGTAGTCGTCCTTGAACTGCTGCAGCGCCGTCAGCAGCGTGTTCCAGCGGCCCTTGGTAATGCCGATGGTGAACATGATGAAGAAGCTGTAGAGCCCGGTCTTCTCGACGATCACGCCGTGCTCGGCCAGGAACTTGGTCACCACGCTGGCGGGAATGCCGCTCTCGGCGAAGTTCCCCTCGAGGTCCAGGCCCGGCGTCACGATGGTCGACTTGATCGGGTCGAGCATGTTGAAGCCGTCGACCAGTTCGCCGAAGCCGTGCCAGTTGCGCGGCGACTTCTTCGAGCGGCTCTTGCCGTTCTTCTCGCCGTGCATGATCCAGTCGTCGGGGACGCCGATGCCCTCGTCCACGAGCTTCTCGGGGCCCCAGACCTTGAACCACCACTCGTCCTTGCCGAACTCCTCCTCGACCTTGCGCATGGCGCGGCGGAAGTCGAGCGCCTCGAGGATGCTCTCCTCCACCAGCGCGGTGCCGCCGGGCGGCTCCATCATCGCGGCGGCCACGTCGCAGCTTGCGATGATCGCGTACTGCGGGCTGGTCGACGAGTGCATCAGGTAGGCCTCGTTGAACAGGTCGCGGTCGAGCTGGCGGTTCTGCGAGTCCTGCACCAGCACGTGGCTGGCCTGGCTGATGCCGGCCAGCAGCTTGTGCGTGGACTGGGTCGCGAACACCAGCGACTCCTTCGGCCGCACGCGGCGCTTGCCCATCGCGTGGTAGGAGCCGTAGAACGGGTGGAAGGCGGCGTGCGGCAGCCAGGCTTCGTCGAAGTGCAGCGTGTCGACGTAGCCGTCGAGCGTGTTCTTGATGGTCTCGGTGTTGTAGATCACGCCGTCGTAGGTCGACTGCGTGAGCGTCATCACGCGCGGCTTGACCTTGTTGGCGTCGACGTCGGACAGCAGCGGGTTGGCCTTGATCTTGGCCTTGATCGCCTCGGGCTCGAACTCGCTCTTGGGGATCGGGCCGATGATGCCGAAGTGGTTGCGCGTGGGCTTCATGAACACGGGGATCGCGCCCGTCATGATGATCGCGTGCAGGATCGACTTGTGGCAGTTGCGGTCCACCACCACCACGTCGTCGGGCGCCACCGTGTGGTGCCACACCATCTTGTTGCTGGTGCTGGTGCCGTTGGTCACGAAGAAGCAGTGGTCGGCATTGAAGATGCGCGCCGCGTTGCGCTCGCTGGCCGCCACCGGGCCGGTGTGGTCGAGCAGCTGGCCCAGTTCCTCCACCGCGTTGCAGACGTCGGCACGCAGCATGTTCTCGCCGAAGAACTGGTGGAACATCTGGCCCACCGGGCTCTTGAGGAAGGCGACGCCGCCCGAGTGGCCCGGGCAGTGCCACGAGTAGGAACCGTCCTCCGCGTAATCGATCAGCGCCTTGAAGAACGGCGGCTGCACGCTCTCGAGGTAGCTCTTGGCCTCGCGGATGATGTGGCGCGCCACGAATTCGGGGGTGTCCTCGAACATGTGGATGAAGCCGTGCAGCTCGCGCAGGATGTCGTTCGGGATGTGGCGCGAAGTCTTGGTCTCGCCGTAGATGTAGATCGGCACGTCGGCGTTCTTGCGCCGCACTTCGCCGATGAAATTGCGCAGGTTCAGCACCGCCGGATCCAGGTCGGGACCGACCGTGAATTCCTCGTCGTCGATCGACAGGATGAAGGCGCTGGCACGGCTTTGCTGCTGAGCGAACTGGCTCAGGTCGCCGTAGCTCGTGACGCCCAGCACCTCGAAGCCTTCCGTCTCGATGGCCTGCGCGAGCGCGCGGATACCGAGGCCCGAGGTGTTCTCGGAGCGGAAGTCCTCGTCGATGATGACGATGGGAAAGCGGAATTTCATGGGGCGGAGCTCCGGACAGGCAATGAGGCGCGAAGTGTACGGAATTCAGATGAAGAATTCGCCCACGCGCCGAATGCCCGCCGAATGTCCGCCGAATGCCGTCGCGACATGCTTTTCGCCGCCGCGCCGGGGAGCCCCCACAAAGTGCAGGCGAGTCCGGGGCCTCGCGAGCGCATGCCTCAGAATGGCGTCGCCTGAAACAAAACACAGAGGAGATGTCATGGCGAATTCCACGATCTGGTGGTTGATCGCTGGCGCGGCAATCGTGGTCGAACTCCTGTCCGGCACGGTCTACCTGCTGCTGCTGGCCGGCGGGTTCGCCGCCGCGGCGATCTCCGCCCACCTGGGCTTCGGTACCGTCACGCAGTTGCTGGTGGCCGCCGTCGTCGGCGTGGTGGCGGTGCTGACCTGGTACTCGATCCAGCGCAAGCGTCCGCCGCCCCCACCCACCGAAGCCAACCGCGACCTCAATCTCGACATCGGCGAGAGCGTGCAGGTCGAGGCCTGGAACCCCGACGGCACCGCCACCGTGCGCTACCGCGGCGCGCAGTGGACCGTCGTGCAGCGCGCGGGCCATGCGCCCTCCACCGGCGAACACCGCGTGGTCGAGGTCGTCGGCAGCCGGCTGGTGGTCGACAAGGTCTAGCTAGAACCCGAGAACGAAAGAGGAAAGGTACAGAGTCATGGAATATTCGGTCCCCATCATCATCCTGGTCATCGCGATCATCTTCATCAGCCAGTCGGTGAAGTTCGTGCCGCAGCAGAACGCCTGGGTGCGCGAGCGCCTGGGCAAGTACCACGGCACCATGACGCCCGGCCCCAACTTCCTGATCCCCTTCATCGACCGCGTGGCCTACAAGCACAGCCTGAAGGAAATCCCGCTCGACGTGCCGAGCCAGATCTGCATCACGCGCGACAACACGCAGCTGCAGGTCGACGGCATCCTCTACTTCCAGGTCACCGACCCGATGCGCGCGAGCTACGGCTCGTCGAACTACATCGTGGCCGTGACCCAGCTCGCCCAGACCTCGCTGCGCAGCGTGATCGGCAAGCTGGAGCTCGACAAGACCTTCGAGGAGCGCGACGTCATCAATGCCCAGGTGGTCGCGGCCATCGACGAGGCGGCGCTCAACTGGGGCGTGAAGGTGCTGCGCTACGAGATCAAGGACCTGACGCCGCCGAAGGAAATCCTGCAGGCCATGCAGCGCCAGATCACGGCCGAACGCGAGAAGCGCGCGCTGATCGCGGCCTCCGAGGGCCGGCGCCAGGAGCAGATCAACATCGCCACCGGCGAACGCGAGGCCTTCATCGCGCGCTCCGAGGGCGAGAAGCAGGCCCAGATCAACAACGCCCAGGGCGAGGCGGCCGCGATCACCGCGGTGGCCACGGCGACGGCCGACGCCATCGAGCGCGTGGCCGCTGCCATCCAGCAACCGGGCGGCGAGCAGGCGGTGCAGCTCAAGGTCGCCGAACGCGCGGTCGATGCCTACGGCAAGGTCGCGGCCGATTCCAAGACCACGCTGATCGTGCCGAGCAACATGACCGAGACCGCGGCATTGATCGCCTCGGCCATGCGCATGGTGCAGGCCGGCAAATCCTCGGGTCCCACGGCCTGAGGCTTTCCGGAAACGGGCCCGGCGACTGCTACAATCGCGGGCTTCGGAGCGGTGGATGAGCGGTTTAAGTCGCACGCCTGGAAAGCGTGTGAGGGTTAATAGCCCTCCGCGGGTTCGAATCCCGCCTGCTCCGCCAGAGAGTCTTTGTTCGCAGCCGTTCGCGAACATGCAAATAGCCCGAGTTGCCTTTGGCACTTGGGCTTTTTTGTGGGCGCCCGTTGCTTGCGCGCGACTGGCGTACGATCCGCAGGTTCTCAGTTCCCAGGAGGCGCCGCATGGCAGGACACCCCAGCACCAAGCCGCTCGGCATCACGTCGCTCGATCGCACGCTCGAGAAAACCGAGCAGGTCGCCGCCGACGTGCAGAAGGCCTCCGACAATCTCGCGGTGGTCAACACCGTGCTCGAGCAGGAGCTGCCCGAGGAGGTGCAGGTGGGCGACGTGGCACTGGCCATCGCGCACACCAGCCAGCTCGAGGAGAAGCTCGCGCAGTCGGCCGAGCAGCTCGCCGAGGTCAACGCAGCCCTCAGCGAGGAGATCGAGAAGCGCATCGAGGCCACGGCCCAGCGCGACGAGAGCGTGGCCCGCGCGAAGAAGCTCGAACAGGCCGCCGGCACGGGCAAGCGCGCGAGCGACTGACGCCATGCACCCGGCGATGCCCGAGTGCCATGAACATCGTATGAAATAGGGACACGCCGCGTTTCTCCGTCTCCTTTCTCCTACGCAGCAAGCGCGCGCGGCACGCTACGCTATTGGTTCTCACACCCTAACCGTGGCATGGCCCTCATCACGTTCCTCGTCGAGGACAACAAGACCATCAGGGACAACCTGGTTCCGGCACTCGAGGACCTCGTGAATGCCCAAGTCGTTGGCTTTGCCGAAACCGAATCCGAAGCGCTGGCATGGCTGCGCGACCATCCGGCCGCGTGGGAACTGCTGATCGTCGACCTGTTCCTCAAGGAAGGCTCGGGCCTGGGCGTGCTCGCGGGCTGCAAGGAACGCCGTCCCGGCCAGCGCGCGGTGGTGCTGAGCAACTACGTGACGGCCGACATCCGCGCGCGCTGCGAAACGCTCGGCGCCGACGCGGTGTTCGACAAGTCGCGCGACCTCGATGCCTTCATCGAATACTGCAACACCGACCGCCCCTCGGGACTCGCGCCGCTCTGAGATCGCGGGCGTTCCCCGCCCTTCCCTTCGCCCCCTGACGTTTCGAGCGCCCATGGAAAAAGGGCCCGAAGGCCCTTTCTCTTTGGAACGCGGATCGCAGCCGATCAGCGCACCACGGCGATCTGCGTACGCTGGCCACCCTTGTAGGTGTAGAGCGTCAGCGCGCCGTTCTTGATGTCGCCCTTCTCGTCGAAGGCGATCGGGCCGGTCACGCCCTTGTACTGGATCTTGCCGACTTCGGGCAGGTACTTCTCGGGGTCGGACGAACCAGCCTTGACCATGGCTTCGGCCAGCACGTTGACCGCGTCGTAGACGTACGGTGCGTAGATCTGGACGTCGACGCCGTTCTTGGTCTTGAATTTGGCCTTGAAGTCTTCCAGCGGTTGCTTGAAGTCGCCGTCCACGCCGCCGGCTTCGGCGCACACCACCATGTCTTCGCCGATGGCATCGCCAGCGAGCTTCGGCAGTTCGCCGGTGCACAGGCCGTCGCCGCCCATGAACTTGACGTTCAGGCCGAGCTGCTTGACCTGCTTGAGCATCGGGCCGCCGACGGCGTCCATGCCGCCGAAGAACAGCACGTCGGGCTTGGCCGACTTGAGCTTGGTCAGGATGGCGTTGAAGTCGGTCGACTTGTCGGTGGTGAATTCGTGACCCACGATGGTGGCGCCGGCGGCCTTGGCCGACTTCTCGAATTCTTCGGCGACGCCCTGGCCGTAGGCCGTGCGGTCGTCGATCACGGCGATGTTCTTGCCCTTGAGCGTTTCGACCGCGTACTTGCCCAGCGTGCCGCCGAGTTGCGTGTCGTCAGCCACCACGCGGAAGGTGGTCTTGAAGCCCTGGCGGGTGTACTTGGGGTTCGTCGCCGACGGCGAGATCTGGGGGATGCCGGCGTCGCTGTAGAGCTTCGAGGCGGGGATGGTGGTGCCCGAGTTCAGGTGACCGACCACGCCGTTGACCTTGCTGTCGACCAGCTTCTGGGCCACGGCCGTGCCTTGCTTCGGATCGCCTGCGTCGTCTTCGGCGACCAGTTCGAACTTGGCGACCTTGTCGCCGATCTTCAGACCCTTGGCATTCAGTTCCTCGATCGCCATCTTGGCGCCGAACTCGTTGTCCTTGCCGAGGTGGGCAATGGGACCGCTGGTCGGAGCCACGTGGCCGATCTTCACGACCAGTGCATCGGCGGGAGGTGCAGCGGGTGCCGGGGCGGCCGCGGTGGGCGCCGGGGCAGCAGCGGGTGCCGCAGCTTCTTCTTTCTTGCCGCAAGCCACCAGCGTGAGTGCAGCCAGAGCGACCGCAGTCCATTTCAATTGCATGAGAACCTCCAGAACATGGATGATGAGATTGAGAAACCGGTCGTGTGATCCGGGCGCTCCTGACCTCGCAAGTTCCGCGCCGCAGACCCGGGCCACCCTAACCCTCCAGCTTTGGCCCACCCGACCTGGCGCGCAGTTTAGCTGAAGCTTCACCCCTCGAAAGTTGGCGTAGACCCTGGGTTTTCCGAGAGTTCGGCGGCCATTGCCTCGATCACCAACGCACGCAAAACGGCTTCGATTTCGCCGCGCAAACGCGGCACCATCGCATCGAGTTGCTGCTGCACGGCGGCGGCCACGGTGTCGCTCAAACGCTCCTCGAGCGAGAAGTCCACGCGCTGCAGAACACGGTGCAGCAACTGCTCCTCGAGCCGCACGATGTCGGCCTCGGAACGCTGCACCGCGGGCGGCAATGCAACGGCCTGGGCCGGGTCGGGCACGGCCGGCGCGGTGGCATCCGCGGCCGCGTTGTCGACCAATGGCGAATGCGCCGCGACCGGCTCGGCGGGCAGGTCGAGCACCGTCGTCAGGGTGGGAACGAAACGCGGCGGCGTGCGGGTCGGACTGGCCATCAGGATGCGCTCCTCGCGAAGTCGTGCGGCTGGATCGTGTAGCCGCGGTCGGCGTAATGGCGCCAGCGCGCGCGGCCGATCTGGCGGTCGTCGGGCTCGTTGCTCACGATGTCGATCAGGCGCTCGTAGCGCTCGAAGCCCGCGGGCACCTGCGCACCGAGATTGACCAGCAGTTCGCGGTGCGGAAGCGCGGCCGACTCTGCCCCCTCGTCGGCCAGGATCACCGGCGAACGCGAGAGCACATGGACCGGCGCGTCACCGCGGCAATGCGCGACGAACTCGGTCGGCGCGAGCTGCCAGAGCCCGGCATCGATCGCATCGAGCCACTGCGCCTCACCGACCACCACCACGCGCATGCCGCGCGTGGCGACGGCCTTGCGCACGAGCCGGCAGGCGTAGCTGAGCTTGTCCGGCGCGTTGTAGTGAAAGCCGATCTCCGTCACTGCACCGAACGCGCCTTGCGGGCCGCCGCCTTGCTGTCGCCCTTGCCCTTGGCATTGCCCTTGGCCTTGCCGGCGCCGGCAGTCGCCGCGCCGTCCTGCGCGCGGCCCGTCAGGTACGAGACCAGCAGGCCGACCGGCCGGCCCGTCGAGCCCTTGGCCGCGCCGCTCTTCCAGGCGGTGCCCGCGATGTCCAGGTGCGCCCAGGCGAAGTCGGCCGTGAAGCGCTGCAGGAACTTGGCCGCGGTGATCGCACCGCCCGCGCGGCCCGCCACGTTGGCGACGTCGGCGAAGTTGGTCTTCAGGCCCTCGGCGTACTCGTCGTCGAGCGGCAGGCGCCAGCAGCGGTCCTGCGAGCTTTCGCCCGCGGCCTCGAGCGCCGCGGCCAGCGCGTCGTCGCTCGAGAACAGGCCACTGCGCACGCCGCCCAGGGCCACCACGCAGGCGCCCGTGAGCGTCGCGATGTCGATCACGGCGGCGGGGTCGAAGCGCTTCGCATAGGTCAGTGCGTCGCAGAGGATCAGCCGGCCCTCGGCATCGGTGTTGAGGATCTCGATGGTCTGGCCGCTCATGCTGGTGACCACGTCGCCGGGCTTGATGGCCCGGCCGTCGTTCATGTTCTCGCACGAGGGGATCAGGCCGACCACGTTGATCGCGGGCTGGATGCCGGCCAGTGCGCGGAAGGTGCCGAGCACGCTCGCGGCACCGCACATGTCGAACTTCATCTCGTCCATTTCGGCCGCCGGCTTGAGCGAGACGCCGCCGGTGTCGAAGGTGATGCCCTTGCCGACCAGCACCACGGGCGCCTGGTCCTTGGGTCCGCCCTGGTAGCGCAGCACGATGAAGCGCAGCGGCTCGGCCGAACCCTGGGCCACGGCGGCGAAGGCGCCCATGCCGAGCTTGTCGACCTCCTTGGGACCGAGCACTTCGCACTTGATGCCGGGCAGCTTGCCCAGGCCCTTGGCGGCCTCGGCCAGCATGGTCGGCGTGGCGTGGTTGGCGGGGCGGTTGCCCCACTCCTTGGCGAACTCGATGCCCTCGACGGTGGCGCGCGCCTGCTCGAAGGCCGCGCCGACCGGGGCCGCGTCGGCCACGCCCACGGTCACCTGGCGGATGCTGCGCGGCTCGGCCTTGGACTTGGTGGCGGTGTAGACATAGCTGGCGTCGGCGGCCGCGAGGACTGCGCTCGCCACGGCCGCGGGCTCGGCCTCCTGGGCGAAGGCCAGCACCACGCGCTTGGGCGACTGGGCCTTGGCGGCGTTGACGGCGGCGATCACGCCGATGCGCACCGAGGCCGGCTTGCCGTCGCCGATGGCCGCCAGCACCACGCGGGCGGCGGCCACGTCCTCGGGCCGGTACAGGGACAGCAGCTTGCCGGCCTTGTCGGGCAGGTCACCGGCCTTGCGGGCGGCCGCGATCTGGACGGAGAGGGGGTCCTTGGACGCGAGCGGCGCGCTGCCCACGAGCACGATCAGGACGTCGGATTTTTCGGCCGCTGCGCGGGCGACGGTGAGGGTCTTGAGTTGAAAGTCCATAATCCTTTTTTTCCTCGAACGATGTTATTCCATTCTTCCCTACGCAAGGAGCTGTCCCGCAGCTTCGGAGCGACCCTCGTGGTCCTGGTCACCATCGTGATGACCATGATGCTCATCCGCACGCTCGGACTGGCCTCCAAGGGCAGCGTGAACCCGTCCGAAGTGTTCCTCGTCATGGCCTACACGGTGCTCGGCTACATGCCGACCATCCTGAGCCTGAGCCTGTTCATCGCCATCGTCGGCACCCTGTCGCGCATGTACCGCGACAGCGAGATGGTGATCTGGTTCTCCAGCGGCCGCGGGCTGTCCGACTTCGTGCAGCCGCTGTTCCGCTTCGCCTGGCCGGTGCTGCTGCTGATCGCCGCCATGGCGCTGATCGGCTGGCCCTGGGCCAACTCGCAGACCATGGGCATGCGCCAGCAGTACGAGCAGCGCGGCGACCTCGAGCGCGTGTCGCCCGGCGAATTCCGTGAGTCGGCCGGCCGGCTGCGTGTGTTCTTCATCGACAAGGACTCCGCCGACAGCGCCACCGCCACCAACGTCTTCATCTGGTCGATCGAGCGCAACCTGCAGATCACGACCTCGGCGCGCAGCGGCCGCATCGAGACGCTCGGCAATTCGCGCTACCTGATGCTGAGCAACGGCCAGCGCCTGGAGCGCCCGCTGCTGCCCGACAGCGGCCTGAAGATCAGCGAGTTCGAGACCTACGGCACGCGCGCCGGCGGCAGCGCCGCGGGCTCCAGCGACGCCACGCCGCCACGCGCGCGCACCACGCTGTCGCTGCTGGGCGACTTCAACGCCAACGCGGCGCGCGGCGAACTCGCCTGGCGCGTGGGCATGCTGCTGGCGGCCATCAACTTCGTGCTGCTGGCGCTGGCCGTCTCCAGCGTCAACCCGCGCGTGGGTCGCAGCGGCAACCTGCTGTTCGCGCTGTTCGCCTTCGTCATCTACTACAACCTGCTGAACCTGGGCCAGAGCTGGATCAGTTCGGGTCGCTACGGCATGGGCGGCTTCATGCTGCTGCTGCACGGCGGCGTGGCGCTGATCGCCGTCTCGTGGCTCACGCTGCGCAACAACAACTGGGCGCGTCGCAAGAGCCGCGGCGGCCCCGGCGCCGGCCCCACGCCGCCCGCCACCACCGCCCGGCTGGAACCCACGCCATGAGAACCATCCGCCGCCTGATCTATGTCGAGGCGCTGAAGGCCGTGGCCTTCGTGACCCTCGGCTTCCTGAGCCTGTTCTTCTTCTTCGACTTCGTCGACGAGCTGCAGGCCGTGGGCCGCCCCGAAAGCCTGGCCTACGGGCCGGCGCAGGCGCTGCTCTACGTGACCTTGCTGCTGCCGAGCCATCTCTACGAGCTGCTGCCGATCACGGTGCTGATCGGCTGCATCTTCGTGATGGCGCGGCTCGCGCAGAGCTCCGAATACACCATCCTGCGCACCAGCGGCCTCGGCCCCTGGCGCGCGCTGCGCACGCTGCTGGTGCTCGGCCTGGGCTTCGTGGTGCTGACCTTCGCCGTCGGCGACTACCTCGCGCCGACCGCCGAGCGCGCCGCGCAGCTCGTGAAGTCGCGCTACCAGGGCACCTTCACCTTCGTCGGCAACACCGGCGCCTGGCTCAAGGAGAAGCAGGAGAAGTCGTCCTATGCCGTCAACGTGCTGTCGATCTCGCGCAACGGCGTGCTCAAGACCGCGCGCATCTTCGAGTTCGACGACAAGGGCTACCTGCGCAAGCAGATGACCGCGAACACGGCGCGTATCGAGCGCGGCTACTGGGTGCTGTCGGAGATCGAGCAGCAGGACTACGACACCCACGCGCCCGAGGGCAAGGCGCACGTCGGCACCACCCGGATGCTCGAGCTCAACTGGCCGACCTCGCTGACGGCCGAGATGGTGTCGGTGGCGCTGCTGCGGCCCGACCGCATGAGCACCATCGACCTCTTCGACTACATCCGCCACCTCGACGCCAACGGCCAGACCGCGCAGCGCTACGAGATCGAGTTCTGGCGCAAGGTGTTCTATCCGCTGTCCTGCCTGGTGATGGTGGTGCTCGCCCTGCCCTTCGCCTACCTGCACTTCCGCCAGGCCGGCATCACGACCTACGTGTTCGGCGGCGTGATGATCGGCATCAGCTTCTTCCTGCTGAACAACGTGTTCGGCTACCTCGGCAACCTGAGCAACTGGTCGCCCTGGATCACGGCGGCGGCGCCAGGGCTCATCTACTCGGTGATGTCGCTGGCGGCCTTCAGCTGGCTGGTGCTCAGACGCTGATGGCCACGCCGACCGTCCAGGGCATCGTGCTGCTGGCGCATGGCTCGCGCGACGAGCGCTGGCGCCTGCCGATCGAGGCCGTGGCGGCACGGGTGCGGGCGCTGTCGCCCGCGGCGCTGGTGCGCTGCGCCTACCTCGAGCTGGCCGAGCCCGACCTGCGCACCGCGGCGGCCGCGCTGGCCGGCGAAGGCGCCACTGCGATCCGCGTGGTGCCGATGTTCCTCGGCATGGGCAAGCATGCGCGCGAGGACATCCCGCGCCAGTTCGATGCGCTGCGTGCCGAGTGGCCCGCGCTGGCCTTCACGCTCGGCCCCACCGTGGGGGAATCGCCGCAGGTGATCGATCTGCTGGCCCGAATTGCGGCGGAAATCTGAACATTCGGCAATTTCCATAGATTCCGAAGGCATAATAAATTCCGCAATAAGACGGAATTTGATATGAATCTGCACCAGTTCAAATTTGTTCAGGAAGCCGTGCGGCGCAATCTGAACCTGACCGAGGCCGCCAAGGCGCTGCACACCTCCCAGCCCGGGGTGTCGAAGGCGATCATCGAGCTCGAGGAAGAACTCGGCGTGGAAATCTTCGCGCGACACGGCAAGCGCCTCAAGCGCGTGACCGAGCCGGGCCAGCACGTGATCGCGAGCATCGAGTTGATCATGCGCGAGGTCGGCAACCTCAAGCGCATCGGCGAGCAGTTCAGCGCCCAGGACAGCGGCACGCTGTCCATCGCCACCACCCACACGCAGGCGCGCTACGTGCTGCCGGTGCCGGTGGCGAAGTTGCGCGAGGCCTACCCCAAGGTCAACGTGAGCCTGCACCAGGGCTCGCCCGACCAGGTGGCACGCATGGTGATCGACGAGGTGGCCGAGATCGGCATCGCGACCGAATCGCTCGCCGACTACGCCGAGCTCGTGACCCTGCCGTGCTACGAATGGCAGCACGTGCTGGTGCTGCCCAAGGAACATCCGCTGGCCACCAAGGAGCGCATCTCGCTCGAGGATCTGGCCTCCGAGCCGATCATCACCTACCACCCCTCGTTCACCGGCCGCACGCGCATCGACCATGCGTTCGCGCAGAAGAAGCTCGCGCCGCGCATCGCGCTCGAAGCCATCGACTCCGACGTGATCAAGACCTACGTGCGCCTCGGGCTCGGCGTGGGCATCGTCGCCGAGATGGCGGTGCGCGACGAATCGAACGCCGACCTCGTGGTGCGCCCGATGGGCCAGGTGTTCGGCCAGAACATCGCGCGCGTGGCCTTCAAGCGCAGCGCCTACCTGCGCAACTTCGTGTTCAAGTTCGCCGAGCTGCTGTCCGACCGGCTCGACCGCAACCTGATCGCCAAGGCCCTGAGCGGCCACCAGCAGGACTACGAACTCTGAGCGCCACCGAGGATCACGCGCTCGTCCCGACATCCCTCCCACGCATCCCACCATGAGCACCGCCCTTTCCCCCCGCACGCCCGAGATCGCGACCAAGCTGCCCGCCGTCGGCACCACCATCTTCACCGTGATGTCCGCGCTCGCGGCCGAGAAGAACGCGGTCAACCTGGGCCAGGGCTTCCCCGATTTCCACTGCGATCCGCAGTTGCTCGAGGACGTGACGGCCGCCATGGCCGCGGGCCACAACCAGTACCCGCCGATGCCCGGCATCCCCGCGCTGCGCGAGGCCATCGCCGCCAAGATCGAGGCGCTCTACGGCCACGTCTACAGCGCCGCGACCGAGATCACGGTGACCGCGGGCGCCACGCAGGCGATCATCACCGCCATCCTCGCGGTGGTGCGCGCGGGCGACGAGGTGATCGTGCTCGAGCCCTGCTACGACAGCTACGTGCCCAACATCGAGCTCGCGGGCGGCAGCGTGGTGCGCGTGCCGCTGGTGCCGGGCACCTTCCGCCCCGATTTCGACCGCATCGCCGCCGCGCTGAGCCCGCGCACGCGCGCGATCATCGTCAACACGCCGCACAACCCCAGCGCCACCGTGTGGACCGAGGCCGAGATGCGCCGGCTCGAGGAACTGCTCGCGCCCACCGAGGTGTTCGTGATCGCCGACGAGGTCTACGAGCACATGGTCTACGACGGCGCGCGCCACGAGAGCGTGGCCCGCTTCCCGGGCCTGGCGGCGCGCAGCTTCATCGTCAGCAGCTTCGGCAAGACCTACCACGTCACCGGCTGGAAGGTCGGCTTCGTGGCCGCGCCCGCGCCGCTGATGGCCGAGTTCCGCAAGGTGCACCAGTTCAACGTGTTCACCGTCAACACGCCGATGCAGCAAGCGCTGGCGCGCTACATGGCCAACCCGGCGCCCTACCTCGAGCTGCCGGCCTTCTACCAGCGCAAGCGCGACCTGTTCGCCGCCGGCCTCGCCAAGACCCGCTTCAAGCTGCTGCGCAGCGAAGGCAGCTACTTCCAATGCGTCGACATCTCGGCGGTCAGCAATCTCTCGGAAGCCGACTTCTGCCTCTGGCTCACGCGCGAGATCGGCGTGGCGGCGATCCCGCTGTCGGCCTTCTACGGCGACGGCTTCGACCAGCGCGTGGTGCGCTTCTGCTTCGCCAAGAAGGACGAGACGCTGGTCGCCGCGCTCGACCGGCTCGCCAAGCTCTGAGACGGGCGACCGCCTCCCGCGCCACGAGACCGCAAGCGATGCAGGCGCCCCGGCTCCTCCTCGGCGCGCTGGCGCTGTCCTTCCTCGCCGCCGGCATCGCCGACGCCTTCGTGCCGCTGCTGCCGGGCCGGCAGTACTCGGCCGTCGACATGCTGCACATGCCGCTGATCACCGCACTGTGCTACGCCTGGTGCCGCGCCGACCTGCTCGCGCGCGGCCAGGTCCCGCGCGGGCGCATCGCGCTGTTCGCGGGCGTGTTTCCGCTGCTGGGCGTGCCGGTGTTCTTCCTGCGCACGCGGCCCTGGCGGCAGGCGCTGCTCGGGCTGCTGCGCACCGTGGGTTTCCTCGCCGCCTGCCTGCTGCTCGCGAGCCTGGGCGGCCTGCTCGGCGAATTCGCCGCGGGCGCATCGCACCGCGGCGGCTGAAGGAGAAACAACCATGGCCAATCCCCAACTGCGCACCCTGCAGAAGGTCTTCGGCGGCATCGCCGCATCCCTGTTCGCGGTGGCGCTGCTCGTGGCGGCCCACACCGTCTACTTCATCCGCTCGGCGGTGCACGCACAGGGCGAAGTGATCGAGCTGCTGCACGTGGAATCGGACGACGACGGCGACGGCACCTGGAAGCCGCGCGTGCGCTTCCGCACGGCCGCGGGGGAGACGATCGATTTCGAGTCCTCGACCAGCAGCAACCCGCCCTCCTACGAGGTCGGCGAGGCGGTGCGGGTGCTGCATGCGCCCGGCGATCCGCGCAACGCGCGCATCGACAGCTTCTTCTCGCTGTGGGGCATGTCCATCGTCTTCGGTGCGATCGGCACGGCCTTCCTGGTGGTCGTGCTGGTGCTCGCCGTCGTCGTCGTCGCTACGCCGGCGCAGCCCACCCGGCGCGGGCGCCGACGCCCACGGTAGGACAGTCCTGACCGGCGAAGGCGCGGCTCTCTTGCGCTGCGCGCACCCCGGGGTCACGAGCATCGAGGCTCGATAACAACGTCCCTGGAGAAAACATGTCGCTCTCGTTCATTCTGCTGATCGTCCTGATCCTTCTGCTGATCGGCGCGCTGCCGAGCTGGGGCCACAGCCGTACCTGGGGCTACGGTCCCAGCGGCGGCCTGGGCCTGGTGCTCGTGATCGTGATCATCCTGGTGCTGATGGGCAGGATATGACGCGCGGGCGAGGCTGCACCCTGCCTCGCCCTTCATGACGAGGCGAAGGCCTCTTCGGACGAAGCCCGCGACAGCGGGCTTTTTCTTTGGAACCTCGAGAGAACGCTCAGGCCTGCAACTGCGCCCAGGCCTTGTCGAGCCGCTTCACGCTCACCGGCTGCGGCGTGCGCAGTTCCTGCGCGAAGAAGCTCACGCGCAGTTCCTCGAGCAGCCAGCGGAACTCGAGCATGCGGTCGTCCACCACGCCCTTGCGCTCGGCCACCAGCCGCCAGTAGCGCTGTTCCTGCGGCCGCAGCTCGGCCAGCTTGGCGGTGTCGCGCGCCGGGTCGCCGCGCAGCTTGTCGAGCCGCAGCACGATGGCCTTGAGGTAGCGCGCGAAGTGCTGCAGCTGCGTCCACGGCGCATCGGCGATGAAGCGCCTGCCGACCAGCTTCTGCAGCTGCTGCGCGGCGTCCTGCACCGACTCGGGCTGGATCTTCGTGTCCTTGATCTTGCGCGCGGCCGCGGCGTATTCCGAGAGGATCGTCGCGGCGAGCCGCGCGACCTCGTTGGCGATCAGGGTCAGCCGTCCGCGCCCCTCGTCGAGCCGCCGCTTGAACGCGAACTCGTCGGCCGGCAGCGGCTCCTGCAGGAAGGCGCGGTCGATCGCGACCTCGACGATCTGCGCGCGCAGCTCGTCGGCGGTGCCCAGCGGCATGTAGGCCACGGCCATCTTCTGCAGATCGGGGATGTTCTTCTCGAGGTACTTGAGCGCGTCCTTCAGCTGCAGCGCGAACAGCCGGCGCAGACCCGCGCGATGTTTCGCGGCCGCGACCGCGGGCTCGTCGAAGACCTCGATCGTGACCGCGTCGCCCTCGTCGCGCAGCGCCGGGAAACCGACCAGCGACTGGGCGCCGCGGCGCACCTCCATCAGCTCGGGCAGTTCGCCGAAGCTCCAGGCGGTGTAGCGCTGGCCGGCCGGCAGCGCCGGGGTGGCGGGCGCGGGCGGTGCCGCCTCCTGGGCACGACGCGCGTCGGCGGGCGCCGCCGCCTTGGCGGGTTCGGCCGAGGCCTTCACGTTGAGTCCGGCGAGCGCCTGGAACGCGCCGCGCGCCTTCGCGCCGAGCTCGGCCTTGAGCGCGCCGAGGTTGCGCCCCATGCCGAGCTGGCGGCCGTGCTCGTCGACCACGCGCAGGTTCATGAACAGGTGCGGCGCCAGCATGTCGAGCTTGAAGTCGGCGCGCTTGACGTCGATGCTGGTCATGTCGCGCACGCGCTTGAGCAGCACATCGGTCAGCGAGCCGGTGCCGAACAGCTCGGGCTCCGACAGCGTCTCGGCCAGCTTCGCCGCCGACTCGGGCAGCGGCACCAGCCGCGAGCGCGGACGCTGCGGCAGGCTCTTGAGCAGCGCCTGGATCTTGTCCTTGAGCATGCCCGTCACCAGCCACTCGCAGCGTTCCTCGCTGACCTGGTTGAGCACGAACAGCGGCACGCTGACCGTGAGGCCGTCCTTGGCATCGCCGGGCTCGTGCAGGTAGCTCGCGGCGCAGTCCACGCCGCCGAGTCGCAAGGTGGGCGGGAACGATTGGGTGGTGATGCCGGCCGCCTGGTGGCGCATCAGCTCGTCGCGCGTGAGGAACAGCAGCCGCGGCTGCTCCTTCGAGGCCTGCCGATACCAGTTCTCGAAGCCGGTGCCGCTGGCGACGTCGGCCGGCAGTTGCGCGTCGTAGAAGGCGAAGATCAGTTCGTCGTCGACCAGCACGTCCTGCCGGCGCGACTTGTGCTCGAGGCCCTCGACCTCGCGCACCAGCTTGCGGTTGGCCGCGAGGAACGGGAAGCGGCTGTCCCACTGCCCGCCGACCAGCGCCTCGCGGATGAAGATCTCGCGCGCGGCGACCGGGTCGACGCGCGTGAAGTCGACGCGCCGGCCGCTGTAGACCACCAGGCCGTAGAGCGTGGCGCGCTCGAGCGCGGCCACCTGCGCGTTCTTCTTCTCCCAGTGCGGATCGAGCAGCTGCTTTTTCAGCAGATGCCCGCCCACCTGCTCGAGCCACTGCGGCTCGATGTTGGCGATGCCACGGCCGAACAGCCGCGTGGTCTCGACCAGCTCGGCCGCCACGATCCAGCGCCCGGGCTTCTTCTTCAGGTGCGCGCCGGGATGCTTGTAGAACTTGATGCCGCGCGCGCCGAGGTAGGCCTCGTCGTCCTCGAGCTTCCAGCCGATGTTGCCGAGCAGGCCCGCCAGCATCGACAGGTGCAGCGGCTCGTAGCCCGCGGGCTCGGCGTTGATGCGCCACTTGTGCTCGGTGACCACCGTGAGCAGCTGCGAGTGGATGTCGCGCCATTCGCGCACGCGACGCACGTTGACGAAGTTCTGGCGCAGCAGCTGCTCGTACTGGCGGTTGCTGAGCTTGTGGCTGTCGCCATGGCCGCCGCGCGCGTCGGCGATCCACTTCCACAGCCGCAGGTAGCCGCTGAACTCGCTCTTCTCGTCGTCGAACTTCGAATGCGCCTGGTCGGCCTGCTGTTGCGCTTCCATCGGGCGGTCGCGCACGTCCTGCACGCTGAGCGCCGAGGCGATCACCAGCACCTCCTCGAGCGCGCCGCGCGAGCGGGCCTCGAGGATCATGCGGCCCACGCGCGGGTCGAGCGGCAGCTTGGCGAGCTCGGCGCCGGTGGCGGTCAGCTCGTTGGCGTCGTCGACCGCGCCGAGCTCGTTGAGCAGCTGGTAGCCGTCGGCGATGGCGCGCGGCGACGGCGCCTCGAGGAACGGAAAGCGCGACACGTCGCCCAGGCGCAGCGACTTCATGCGCAGGATCACGCCCGCCAGCGACGAACGCAGGATCTCGGGATCGGTGAAGCGCGGCCGGCCCTCGAAGTCCTTCTCGTCGTAGAGCCGGATGCAGATGCCGTTGGCCACGCGGCCGCAGCGGCCCGCGCGCTGGTTGGCAGCGGCCTGGCTGATCGGCTCGACCAGCAGCTGCTCGACCTTGCTGCGGAAGCTGTAGCGCTTCACGCGCGCCGTGCCCGTGTCGATCACGTAGCGGATGCCCGGCACCGTGAGCGAGGTCTCGGCCACGTTGGTGGCCAGCACGATGCGCCGGCCGGTGTGGCCGTCGAAGATGCGGTCCTGCTCGGCCTGCGACAGCCGCGCGAACAGCGGCAGCACCTCGGCATTGCGGTACAGCGGCTGGTGCGTGAGGTGCCGGCGCAGATGGTCGGCGGCCTCGCGGATCTCGCGCTCGCCAGGCAGGAAGACCAGGATGTCGCCCGCATGGTGCGGATCGCGCCAGAGCTCGTCGACGCCGTCGGCGATCGCGTCGTTGAGGTCGTGGTCGCGCGATTCCTCGAACGGCCGGTAGCGCTGCTCCACGGGGAAGGTGCGGCCCGACACGAACACCGTCGGCGCCGGCCCCTTGGCCGAGGCGAAATGCTGCGCGAAGCGGTCGGCGTCGATGGTCGCCGACGTCACGATCACCTTGAGGTCGGGCCGGCGCGGCAGGATCTCGCGCAGGTAGCCGAGCAGGAAGTCGATGTTCAGCGAGCGCTCGTGGGCCTCGTCGATGATGATGGTGTCGTAGGCCTTGAGCAGCGGATCGGTCTGCGTCTCGGCCAGCAGGATGCCGTCGGTCATCAGCTTGACCGACGCATCGCGCGACAGGCGGTCCTGGAAGCGCACCTTGAAGCCGACCACGTCGCCCAGCGGCGTCTTCAGTTCCTCCGCGATGCGCTTGGCCACCGAGCTCGCGGCGATGCGGCGCGGCTGCGTGTGGCCGATCAGGCGGCCCTTCCCGGGCTCGGCATTGAGCTTGCCGCGGCCCAGTGCCAGCGCGATCTTCGGCAGCTGCGTGGTCTTGCCCGAGCCGGTCTCGCCGCAGACGATCACCACCTGGTGCGCCTGGATGGCGGCCATGATCTCCTCGCGCCGGGCAGAGACCGGCAGCGATTCGGGAAAGTCGATGCGAAGGGGGGAAGTCGTCGTGGTCGTCAAGGGAGGGGTCGCAAGCGCAGGCGCCCGTTCTCTTCGGGCAAACCGTCGATTATCGGCGCGCACCGTGGATGTTGCAGCGCTTCCACACCACGGCGTAAATAATCTTTACGCGCCGGACCCGCGCCGCTACGATCGCGGCCATGACCACCATCCTTGTCCCCCCCTCGCTGCGCATGCGCGCAGGCCACGTGATTGCACGTGGCGGGGTCAAGTCGACCCGCCCGGCCTGACGAAGCCCGCGCGCGCCGCGTTTCCTCCCCTCACGGAACGCCGCCGCCCGCACGCTTCGGAAGCGATCCGAAGCGCGCCGCCCTGATCCCGAACCGCGCATCGCATGCAGCCCCTCCCCGTTCGCGGGGAAGCGGCCGCGTTCCCGTCTCCCGAAAAATCATCCGAAGAAGAAAAAGACCGCCATGTCCAACGACATCCATTCCGACCTGCAGGCGACGCTCGCCGAGCGGTCGCGCCACCTGCAGGCCGTGGCCCATTCGCTGAAGACCGAGCTCTTCGGCATCGACGACATCATCGATCGCGTGATCGATTCCCTGCGCGCCTGGTACGTGCTGCCGCAGCTCATCGGCCGCCCGGTCGTGATCTGCCTCTGGGGCCTCACCGGCACCGGCAAGACGCAGCTGGTGCGCCGCCTGGCCCAGCATCTGGGCTTCTACGACCGCTTCATCGAAGTGCAGATGGACGGCTTCAGCCACGGCTCGGGCCACCGCAGCGCCGGCTCGATCTCGGCCATGCTGGCCGAGTCGGGCATCGCCGAGGGCGAGCGCGGCATCCTCGTGCTCGACGAGTTCCAGCGCTTTCGCACCGTCGACAAGCACGGCAAGGAAGCCAAGGTCGAGCGCTACCAGGACGTCTGGGCGCTGCTGTCCGATGGCCGCCTGCCGCCTTCGCTGTCGGTGCTCGGCGAGATCGAGTCCTCGCTGGCCTGGGCCGAGTACGACCAGGACCGCAAGAGCGCGGACGAGGACGACGAAGAAGACGACGAGAAGGACGGCAAGCCGCGCCGCAAGCGCCGGCTGCAGCTGTCGCCGTGGGAAGCGCAGGAGTTCAAGCGCTGCCTCAAGCTGCGCGAATCGCTGCTCGAGATCATGACCTGGAAGCCGGCCGAGATCCAGGAGCGGCTGCGCGCCTTCCGCGCCTCGCAGGAGAGCTGGGAGACCGACTACTCGAAGCTGCTGGTGTTCGTCGCGGGCAACCTCGACGAGATGTACGCCGAGACCGCCAAGCGGGTCGAGGACTGCGACACCGACGCCGACATCTTCCACGCGCTGACGAAGAAGCTGTCGCTGATCGACGTGAAGAAGGCGCTGGCCGAGCGCTTCAAGCCCGAGCAGATCGCGCGGCTGGGCAACAACCACGTGATCTATCCCTCGTTCGACCGCGCGACCTACGTGCGCCTGATCCTCTCGATCTGCGACCGCTACGTGAGCGAGATCCAGGAGAGCTCGGGCGTGCGCTTCGTGCTCGACGCCAGCGTCTACGAGCAGATCTACGCCAACGCGGTGTTCCCCGCCCAGGGCACGCGGCCGCTGTTCTCGTCGATCCACGCGATCCTCAGCGCGACCCTGGTCAACGCGGCGCTCTGGGCGCTCGAGCAAGGCGCCAACGGCGCCGAGCCGGTGTGGCTGATGCTGGATGCGGGCGACGGATCGCAGGGTGCGCAGGGCCAGGCGAAGATGGTGGCGCGCTTTCGCCTCGCGCGGCGCGAGTTCCCGGTGGTGCTCGAGCTCAACCGGCTCAAGCAGCGCGCCAATGCCGACTTCCGCGCGTTGCTGGCGGTGCACGAGGCCGGCCACGGGCTGGTCTATGCGCTGCTGTTCGGCCGCGCGCCGCAGGAGATCCGCATCAACGTGGCCTCGTTCGAGGGCGGCTACAACAGCTACGTGAAACGCAAGGCCTGGTCGAAGCAGAACACGCTCGACAGCATCTGCGTGAGCCTGGCCGGCCGCGCGGCCGAGCGGCTGGTGTTCGGCGATGCGGGCGCCACCACCGGCGCCGAGCAGGACCTGGCGCAGGCCACCGAGACCGCGGCGCGCCACGTGCGGCACCACGCCTTCGGCAGCCGCTGGAGCCGCACCGACGTGACGCGCGAGGCGAACGACAACCTCAACACCGACGTGGCGGCCACCAACCGCGAGATCGAGCAGATCCTGGCGCGCGAGCACATCCGCGCGCTCGAGCTGATCGAGTCGCATGCGACGGCCTTCCTGGCCGTGGTCGATGCGCTGATGGCCCAGGGCTCGATCGCGCCGGCCGAGCTCGTCGGGCTGCTCGGCCTGCCGCTCGCCACGGCAGGGCCTTCGGCCGCCCCAGAGGCCGAACCGCTGGACGCCTACGCCACGCAGCTCGCGTCGTTCAAGGCCCGCGGCACGCCGCCGGCCGCGGGCGCCGCGCGGCTGCTGCGCGCCCTGGCCTGATGCGCTGCACCAAAACGCGTCCAAGAATGCACAATCACGCCCCATGTCGACCGTCTTCAATTTCACTTTCGTGCCCTGGTTCCGTTCCGTGGCGCCCTACATCCACACGCACCGGGGCAAGACCTTCGTGGTCGGGCTCGCGGGCGAGGCGATCGCGGCCGGCAAGCTTCAGAACATCGCGCAGGACCTGGCCCTGATCCAGAGCATGGGCGTGAAGATCGTGCTGGTGCACGGCTTCCGCCCGCAGGTGAACGAGCAGCTCGCCGCCAAGGGCCACGAGGCGAAGTACTCGCACGGCATCCGCATCACCGACGCGGTGGCGCTCGACTCGGCCCAGGAAGCCGCGGGCCAGCTGCGCTACGAGATCGAGGCCGCGTTCAGCCAGGGCCTGCCGAACACGCCGATGGCGGGCTCGACGGTGCGCGTGATCTCGGGCAACTTCATCACCGCGCGGCCCGTGGGCGTGGTCGACGGCGTGGACTTCAAGCATTCGGGGCTGGTGCGCAAGGTCGACTCCACCAGCATCCGCCGCACGCTCGATTTCGGCGCCATGGTGCTGATCTCGCCGTTCGGCTTCTCGCCCACCGGCGAGGCCTTCAACCTCACGATGGAAGACGTGGCCACCAGCGTGGCGATCTCGCTGCAGGCCGACAAGCTGATCTTCCTGACCGAGATTCCCGGCATCCGCATCGACAGCGAGCTGCCCGAGAGCGAGGACAACCCGATCGACACCGAGCTGCCGCTGGACGCCGCCGAGAAGCTGCTGGCCTCGCTGCCGCCGCCGCAGAAGCCCACCGACACCGCCTTCTATCTGCAGCACTGCGTGAAGGCCTGCAAGGCCGGCGTGGAGCGCAACCACATCCTGCCGTTCGCGCTCGACGGCTCGCTGCTGCTCGAGGTCTACGTGCACGACGGCGTGGGCACCATGGTGATCGACGAGAAGCTCGAGAGCCTGCGCGAGGCGACCGTGGACGACATCGGCGGCATCCTGCAACTGATCGAGCCCTTCGAGCGCGACGGCACGCTGGTCAAGCGCGACCGCACCGAGATCGAGCGCGACATCCACCAGTACACGGTGGTCGAGCACGACGGCGTGATCTTCGGCTGCGCCGCGCTCTATCCCTATCCCGAGGCCAAGACCGCCGAGATGGCCGCCCTCACCGTCTCGCCGCAGTCGCAGGCCCAGGGCGACGGCGAACGCATCCTCAAGCACATCGAGCACCGCGCCAAGGCCATGGGCATCGAGAGCCTGTTCGTGCTCACCACCCGCACCATGCACTGGTTCCTCAAGCGCGGCTTCCAGCAGGTCAACCCCGACTGGCTGCCCGAGGCGCGCAAGCGCAAGTACAACTGGGACCGCAAGAGCCAGGTGCTGGTGAAGAAGATCTAGTCCGTTCCATCGTTTCCGCCCGCGAGAAGCCATGACGCTCACCACCGCCCTGCTGTTCTCCATCGTGGCCCTGGCCGCCATCGCCACGCCCGGCCCCACCGTGCTGCTGGCGCTGAGCAACGGCTCGCGCCGCGGCGTGCGCGGCGCGCTGCCGGGCATGTTCGGCGCGATGCTGTCGGACTTCGTGCTGGTGGGCGCGGTGGCGCTGGGCCTGGGCGCGCTGCTGGCGGCCTCGGAATTCTGGTTCTCGATGCTCAAGTGGGTGGGCGCGGCCTACCTCGCCTGGCTCGGCATCCGCATGCTGCGCTCGCAGGGCGGCAGCTTCGAGCGGCCCGCCGAGGGCGCGGCCGCCGCGCCGGGCAGCGGCCGCCAGGTCTTCTTCAAGTCCTTCCTGGTCGCGGTGACCAATCCCAAGGGCTACCTGTTCTGCTCGGCGCTGCTGCCACAGTTCATCGATCCCGCCGCGTCGCAGGGCGTGCAGTACGCGATCATCGCGGTGCTGTTCGCGGGCCTCGACATGGCCGTGATGCTGGTCTATGCCTTCGTCGGCGCCAAGGCGATGCAGCTGCTGACCGCGCGCGCCGCGCGCTGGATCGACCGCACCTGCGGCGCGATGCTGCTGGCGCTGGCCGGCTCGCTGGCCTTCTACCGCCGCGCCACGCCCTGAGCCCGCGCCGGGGCGGCGGCGGCCCGTGTCGCCGATAATCTCGCCCCATGAATCCCCTGCTTTCCAGGCTCCAGCCCTATCCCTTCGAACGGCTGAAGCAGCTGTTCGCCGGCGTCACGCCGAACCCCGACCTGAAGCCCATCAGCCTCGGCATCGGCGAACCCAAGCACGCGACACCCGAATTCATCAAAGAGGCCCTGAGCGCGGGCCTCGGCGCATTGGCCGCCTACCCCGCCACCGCCGGCGACCTGAAGCTGCGCACCTCCTTCACCGACTGGCTCCAAAAGCGCTACGACCTGACGCTCGATCCGGCCACCCAGGTGCTGCCGGTCAACGGCTCGCGCGAGGCGCTGTTTTCGCTGGCCCAGACCGTGATCGACGCCAGCGACACGTCTCATCCGCCGGTCGTGATCTCGCCCAACCCGTTCTACCAAATCTACGAGGGCGCGGCCTTCCTCTCGGGCGCCGAGCCCTACTACGCGCCCAGCGTGCCCGCGCGCAACTTCGCGGTCGACTGGGACAGCGTGCCCGAAGCGATCTGGCAGCGCACCCAGCTGGTCTTCGTCTGCTCGCCCGGCAACCCCACGGGCGCCGTGATGCCGCTCGACGAATGGCGCAAGCTGTTCGAACTCTCGGAGCGCCATGGTTTCGTGATCGCCGCCGACGAGTGCTACAGCGAGATCTACTTCCGCGACGAGCCGCCGCTCGGCGGGCTGGAGGCGGCGGCCAGGCTCGGCCGCGGCGACTTCAAGAACCTGATCGCGCTGACCTCGCTGTCCAAGCGCAGCAACGTGCCGGGCCTGCGCAGCGGCTTCGTCGCGGGCGACGCGGACATCATCAAGAAATTCCTGCTCTACCGCACCTACCACGGCAGCGCCATGAGCGGCGTCGTGGCCGCGGCCAGCATCGCCGCCTGGGGCGACGAGGAGCACGTGGTGCGCAACCGCGAGATGTACCGCGCCAAGTTCGCGGCCGTCACGCCGCTGCTCGAGCCGGTGCTCGACGTGCGCCTGCCCGACGCCAGCTTCTACCTCTGGGCCGGCGTGCCCGAAGTGTGGGCCGGCGACGACGAAGGCTTCGCCCGCGCCCTCCACGCTCAATACAATGTCACGGTTTTGCCGGGGAGCTATCTGGCACGCGACACGCACGGCCCTCAGGGCGGCGCCCCCGTCAATCCGGGCAAGGGCCGCATCCGCATGGCGCTGGTGGCAGAGACCGCCGAGTGCGTCGAGGCGGCCGAGCGCATCGTGCGCTTCGTGCAGGGCGGCCGCTGATCCTTCCCTCCCCGCCTCCGATTTTTTCGCTTCTTCATCCGAGAGTCCTCATGACCCAGCAACTGCAACAAATCATCGACGCCGCGTGGGAAGACCGCGCCAACATCTCCGTCAGCGCCTCCTCGGCCGAGGTGCGCGATGCCGTCGAGCACGTGATCGTCGAACTCAACAACGGCAAGCTGCGCGTGGCCACGCGCGAGGGCGTGGGCCAGTGGACGGTGCACCAGTGGATCAAGAAGGCCGTGCTGCTGTCGTTCCGCCTCAAGGACAACGAGCAGATCCAGGCCGGCTCGCTCGGCTTCTACGACAAGGTGCCGACCAAGTTCTCGCACCTGTCGGCCAGCGAACTCAAGGATTCGGGCGTGCGCATCGTGCCGCCGGCCGTGGCCCGCCGCGGCAGCTTCATCGCCAAGGGCGCGATCCTGATGCCCTCGTACGTGAACATCGGCGCCTACGTGGGCGAAGGCACCATGGTCGACACCTGGGCCACCGTGGGCTCGTGCGCGCAGGTCGGCGCCAACGTGCACCTGTCGGGCGGCGTGGGCCTGGGCGGCGTGCTCGAACCCCTGCAGGCCAACCCGACCATCATCGAGGACAACTGCTTCATCGGCGCGCGCTCCGAAGTGGTCGAAGGCGTGATCGTGGAAGAGAACTCGGTGCTCGGCATGGGCGTCTACATCGGCCAGAGCACCCCGATCTTCAACCGCGACACCGGCGAGATCTCGTACGGCCGCGTGCCCAGCGGCAGCGTGGTGATCAGCGGCAACCTGCCCAAGAAGACCAAGACGGGCCAGGACTACAGCACCTACGCCGCGATCATCGTGAAGACGGTCGACGCGCAGACGCGTTCGAAGACCAGCCTCAACGACCTGCTGCGCGACTGATCCGACGATCGATCCGGGCGGCCTGAGGGGGCCGCCTTTTTTTCCGTTCCACCAGAGCGCCACGACGGCACCGCCGAACGACCGAGGAGAAGGAGAGCGACGATGAACATGATGGAGCGAATTCTTCGGTTGATGGCCGAGCGCAAGGCCTCCGACATCTACCTGTCGGCGCACTCCCCGGTGCAGATCCGCATCAACGGCGTGTGCGTGCCGATCAATACGCAGGTGCTGCCGCCGGCCGCGCCGCTCGCGCTGCTGTCCGAGGTGGTGCCGCCCGCGCGCATCCAGGAGCTCGAGGCCAACGGCGAGCTCAACATGGCGGTGGCCATCGAGGGCGCGGGCAACTTCCGCATCAGCGCGATGCGCCAGCGCGGCACCTACGCGGTGGTGGTGCGGCACATCGCCTCGGTCATCCCGGGCTTCGACGAGCTCAACCTGCCCGACATCCTGAAGACGCTCATCATGGAGAAGCGCGGGCTGATCCTGATGGTGGGCGCCACCGGCGCCGGCAAGACCACCACGCTGGCGTCGATGCTCGACTACCGCAACGAGCACGCCAGCGGCCACATCCTCACGGTGGAGGAACCGATCGAGTTCACCTACACCAACAAGCGCTCGCTGGTGAACCAGCGCGAGGTGGGCAGCGACACGCAGTCGCTGCAGACGGCGCTGAAGAACGCGCTGCGCCAGGCGCCCGACGTGATCCAGATCGGCGAGATCCGCGACCGCGAGACCATGACCGCGGCCATCGCCTATGCGCAGTCGGGCCACCTGTGCGTGGCCACGCTGCATGCCAACAACAGCTACCGCGCGCTCAACCGCGTGCTGAGCTTCTTCCCGGTCGAGGTGCGCCCCACGCTGCTGGGCGACCTGGGCTCGGCGCTGCGCGCCATCGTCTCGCAGCGGCTGCTGCGCACGCCCCAGGGCGCGCGCGTGCCGGCGCTCGAGGTCATGCTCAACACCGCGCTGGTGGCCGAGCTGATCGAGAAGGGCGACTTCTCGGGCGTCAAGGAAGCGATGGAGCAATCCATGGCCGAAGGCTCGCAGACCTTCGAGGAAGACATCGCGCGCCTCGTGATCGAGGAACGCATCACCCGCGAGGAAGGGCTGGCGCATGCCGATTCGCCCACCAACCTCATGTGGCGCCTGCAGAACCGCCAGGCGCCTAAGTCCCAGGTCGACGAGCGGCACCTGACCGACCAGCTCGACGAACCGACCTTCACCGACATCACGCTCGACGTGAAATTCTGAGAACCGCCCACCCGATGTCCCGCACGCTCCAGCTCGCCGAACAACTGATCTCGCGCCCTTCCGTCACCCCCGACGACGCGGGCTGCCAACAGATCCTGGGCGAGCGGCTCGCGCGGCTGGGCTTCGTGCTCGAGACCATCGAGAGCGGTCCGGCGGATTTCCGGGTCACCAACCTGTGGGCGGTGCGCCGCCCGGTCGACGCCTCGGCCGCCACGAAGACGCTGGTGTTCGCGGGCCACACCGACGTGGTGCCCACCGGCCCCGTCGAGCAGTGGACCAGCCACCCGTTCACCCCCGCCCACCGCGACGGCAAGCTCTACGGCCGCGGCGCCTGCGACATGAAGACCTCGGTGGCCGCCTTCGTGGTCTCGATCGAGGAGTTCCTGCAGGCCGTGCCCGATCCGCGCCTGACGCTGGCGCTGCTGCTGACCAGCGACGAGGAAGGCCCGGGCGTCGACGGCACCGTGGTCGTGTGCAACGCGCTGGCCGCGCGCGGCGAGAAGCTCGACTACTGCATCGTCGGCGAGCCCACGGCCGTCCAGCGCTGCGGCGACATGATCAAGAACGGCCGCCGCGGCACCATGAGCGGCAAGCTGACGGTCAAGGGCGTGCAAGGCCACATCGCCTACCCGCACCTCGCGAAGAACCCGGTGCATGCGGTGGCGCCCGCGCTGGCCGAGCTGGTCGCGATCAACGCGGCCGGCGGCTGGGACGCCGGCAACGCCTGGTTCCAGCCCACGAGCTGGCAGATCAGCAACTTCCACGCGGGCACCGGCGCGAGCAACGTGATCCCGGGCAGCGCGGTCATCGACTTCAATTTCCGCTTCTCGACCGAGTCCACGCCGCAGGCGCTGCAGCAGCGCGTGCAGGCCGTGCTCGATGCGCATGGCGTCGACTGCACGCTGGCCTGGACCGTCGGCGGCCTGCCCTTCCTGACCACGCCGGGCGAACTGGTCGCGGCCGTGCAGGGCGCGATCCGCGACGAGACCGGCATCGAGACCGAGCTGTCGACCAGCGGCGGCACCAGCGACGCGCGCTTCATCGCCAAGGTCTGCCCGCAAGTGGTCGAGCTCGGCCCGGTGAATGCCAGCATCCACAAGATCGACGAGCACATCGACGTGGCCGAGATCGAGACGCTGAAGAACATCTACCTGCGCACCCTGAAGCAGCTCGACGCTGCCCTCGCGGCATGAAGACCGTCATCGCGCTAATCGAAGCGGGCGCCGAGCAGTTGGAGCAGGCCGGCGTGGCCTTCGGCCATGGCACGGCCAACGCCTTCGACGAAGCGGCCTGGCTGGTGCTGTGGCGCCTCAAGCTGCCGCTCGACGAGCTCGACGCCGTGGCCGACACGCCGGTGGCGCCGGCCGACGCGGCCAAGGTCGAGGCACTGATCGCCGAGCGCATCGCGAGCCGCAAGCCCGCCGCCTACCTCACGAAGGAAGCTTGGCTGCAGGGCGTGTCCTTCTATGTCGACGAGCGCGCCATCGTGCCGCGCAGCTTCATCGCCGAGCTGATCGCCGACGGCTCCATCGACTACTGGCTCGGCGAGCACACGCAGCGCGTGCTCGACCTGTGCACCGGCAACGGCAGCCTCGCGGTGCTCGCGGCGCTGACCTATCCCGAGGTGACGGTGGACGCGGCCGACCTGTCGGTGGCCGCGCTCGAGGTGGCGGCGATCAACGTCACGCGCCACGCGCTCGATGCGCGCGTGATGCTGATCGAGTCCGACGGCCTCGCGGCCACGCCCGGCCCCTACGACCTGGTGCTGTGCAACCCGCCCTACGTCAACAGCCGGAGCATGGCCGCCCTGCCCGCCGAATACCGCGCCGAGCCCGAACTGGCTCTGGCCGGCGGCGCCGACGGCATGGATTTCGTGCGCCGCCTGTTCGCCGACGCGCCCGCGCGCATGAGCGAGCGCGCCGTGCTGGTGCTCGAGATCGGCAACGAGCGCGAGCATTTCGAGGCGGCGTTTCCGCAGCTCGAGGTGGTGTGGCTCGAAACCTCGGCCGGCGACGACCAGGTGCTGCTGGTCACGCGCGAGGCGCTGTTGAAAGCGGGCTGACCGGACGCGAAGAACGCGAAGATTTCGCGAAGGACGCGAAAGAAACCAGGAAATTTCTTTTTTGCGACCTTCGCGAAATCTTCGCGTCCTCTGCGTCCGGTACCCGTATTCCGTCCCCCTTTCGGCCCAACTCGGATAATCCGAGGTTGGGCTCCATTTCATGATCACTCTCAAGAACGTCATTCTTCGCCGCAGCGCCAAGGTCCTGCTCGACGGCGCCACCGTCACCCTCAACCCCGGCGAGAAGGTCGGCCTGGTGGGCCGCAACGGCGCGGGCAAGTCCACCCTGTTCGCATTGCTCAACGGCACCCTGCACGAGGACGGCGGCGATTTCTCCGTGCCCAAGCAATGGCGCATGGCGCAGGTCGCGCAGAACATGCCCGAGACCGAGGAGTCGGCCACCGACTTCGTGGTGGGCGGCGACACCCGCCTGACCGAGCTGCGCGAAGCGCTGGCCGCCATCGAGGCCGCCTACACCGCGAGCCCCGACGACGCCGACATCGGGATGGAGCTGGCCCATGCCTACACCGACCTGGCCGATGCCGGCGAGCACGATGCCGTGCCGCGCGCGCAGGCGCTGATCCTGGGCCTGGGCTTCAAGGCGCACGAACTCGACGCGCCGGTCAACAGCTTCTCGGGCGGCTGGCGCATGCGGCTGCAGCTCGCGCGCGCGCTCATGTGCCCGAGCGACCTGCTGCTGCTCGACGAACCCACCAACCACCTGGACCTCGACGCCCTGGTCTGGCTCGAAGCCTGGCTGCAGCGCTACGCGGGCACCATGATCGTCATCAGCCACGACCGCGAGTTCCTCGACGCCGTGACCGACGTGACCCTGCACATCGCCAATGCCCAGCTCACGCGCTACGGCGGCAACTACAGCAAGTTCGAGGACATGCGCGCGCTGCAGATGGAGCAGCAGCAGCAGGCCTTCGTCAAGCAGCAGGACAAGATCGCCCATCTGCAGAAGTTCATCGACCGCTTCAAGGCCAAGGCCAGCAAGGCCAAGCAGGCCCAGAGCCGCGTGAAGGCGCTCGAGCGCATGGAGCGCGTGGCGCCGCTGCTGGCCGAGGCCGACTTCAGCTTCGAGTTCAAGGAGCCGGGCAACATCCCGAACCCGATGCTGTCGATCAGCAACGCGAGCTTCGGCTACGAGATAGAGAACGAGGAACCCAAGACCATCCTGCGCGGCGTCAACCGCTCGGTGCTCGCGGGCCAGCGCATCGGCATCCTGGGCGCCAACGGCCAGGGCAAGTCGACGCTGGTGAAGACCATCGCGCGCGAGATGGGCGCGCTGGCCGGCCAGGTCACCGAGGGCAAGGGCCTGAACATCGGCTACTTCGCGCAGCAGGAACTCGACGTGCTGCACCCCGAGAGCAACCCGCTCGAGCACATGGTGCGCATGGCGCGCGAGCTCGGCAGCAGCGTGAAGGAGGCCACCGGCGAACAGGCGCTGCGCGGCTACCTCGGCAGCTTCAACTTCAGCGGCGACATGGTGAAGCAGCCCGTGGGCACCATGAGTGGTGGCGAGAAGGCGCGGCTGGTGCTCGCGATGATGGTCTGGCAGCGGCCCAACCTGCTGCTGCTCGACGAGCCCACCAACCACCTGGACCTCGCCACGCGCGAGGCCCTGGCCGTGGCGCTCAACGAGTTCGAAGGCACGCTGATGCTCGTGAGCCACGACCGCGCGCTGTTGCGCTCGGTCTGCGACGAGTTCTGGCTCGTGGGCCGCGGCGTGGTCGGCGACTTCGACGGCGACCTCGACGACTACCAGCGCTACCTGCTCGACGAGGCCAAGCGGCTGCGCGAGGAGGCCAAGGTGGCGAACGCGGCCGCCGCCGCGGCCCCGGCGCCAGCGCCGGTCGCAGCGCCCGCGCCGGCGCCCGTGGCGGCGCCGCGGCCGCGTCGCGCAACCCGCAGCAGCGCAAGCAGGACGCCCAGGAGCGCCAGCAGCGCAGCGAGCAGGCCAAGCCGCTGAAGCGCGAGCTCACGAAGATCGACGAGCGCATGGCCGCGGCCGGCAGCGAGCGCACGGCGCTCGAGGCCCGGCTGGCCGAGCCGCTGCCGCCGGCCGAGATCGCCGAGGCCGGCAAGCGGCTCAAGGCGCTCAACGACGAGATCGGCCAGCTCGAGGAACGCTGGCTCGCGCTGTCGGACCAGCTCGAAGCCCTGAGCGCGTGACGGGCCTGATACCCCGAACCGCCTGTAACGCCTTCGGGCCTTGAACCACCGCCCGGGCGGACCATCTATCGGAAGATCCCCATCCATCCGACGACCACCCGGGAGGTGCACCGCATGCCATCCGCCATCGAACTGGCCCAGGGCGACGAGAAGCTGATCGCCGCCATCCAGCGCAGCCGGCGCCTGCTCGGGCGCAAGGCGCTGATCGCCGCGGCCGCCAGCGCGGTGCCGTTGCCCGGTGTGGACTGGATGGCCGATGCCGCCCTGCTCTCGCGGCTCGTGCCGCAGATCAGCGCCGAATTCGGGCTCTCGGTGACGCAGATCGATCGCCTGGGCACGCACCAGCGCGAGCGCGTGCAGAAGGTCGCCACCACCGTCGGCGCGCTGCTGGTCGGCCGGCTGGTCACGCGCAAGCTGCTGATCAAGCTCGCGCGCCATGCGGGCATGCGGCTCACGGCCAAGCAGGCCACCAAGTACGTGCCGATCGCCGGCCAGGTGGTGTCGGCCGCCCTCGGCTATGCGGCGCTGCGCGCGCTGGGCGAACAGCACATCAAGGATTGCGTGCGCGTGTGCACCGTGCTCGCGCTGCCGCCCGCCGAAGCGCCCGCGTCCGCCTGAGCGATTCGCGGTCGGGCGCGGCCAGCGCCAGGGCCACGCCGAGCGCCAGGCCGAAGCCGCCGAGGCCGAATGCCAGCACATCGCCGGCCTGCCAGCCCAAGCAGATCACGGCGACCGACACCAGCATCAGCAGTCCCCGCAACACGCCCTCGAACTCGAGGCCCGGCGCGACGCCGCGGTGCATGGCTCAATCGCGGTGCATCGCGGGCCAGGGCAGCGGGCCGCGCGGAAAGGGTCGCAACACCACCGGGGCCGGCGCGGGCCGGCGGCGCGACGAGCTGCCGGTCCTGGCCGCCACCGGTGCGGGCGCGGGGGCCGGCGTCACCGGTGCCGGTTCGGAAATCGCGGGCTCGGCCGGCGTGACGCGCGACAATGGCCGGCCCCTGCCTGGCCCCGGCGCCACCGGCCCTTCCTTGAGCTGCTGCTCGTAGGCGGCGAGCAGCGCGTCGTAGGTGCGCAGCATCACGTCGCGCTCGCCGTAGCGCCCGATCTTGCTGATGGTCGGTTGCGGAATGCCGGTCCGTTTCTGGATCTGCTTCTGCGTAAGTCCCATGGCGCGCAGCGCCAGTACGAGCTCTTGAGGCTTCATGGCTGACTCCCTTTCGCCCATTCTAAAGTTGAGAGTGAATATTCCTTCACGCTTAAATTCGCGCCCATGGAAGATCCCCTTGCGGCACGGGCGCTGGCGGCTCGCAAATACGCCAAACTGACGCAGCGGCAGGCCGAGGAGCACTCGGGCGTGCGGCAATCCGACATCTCGAAGATCGAACGCGGAGAAACGGTGCGGCCCTCGGGCCTGGTGCAGCTCGCGCGCGCCTACCGCTGCGATCCGATCTGGCTGGTCACGGGCGAGGGGCGCGCCCCCTGGGAGGAAGCCGCACTGCCGCGCTCGGCCGACATCACGGGCGAGCGCGACGGCCCGTACCGCGTGACGCGCGTGCCGCCGCCGATCCCCTTCTACCGCCCCGGCACGCCCGGTACCGTGCCGCTGATCAGCTGGGAACAGGCCGCCACCTGGACCGGCCCCACCATCCCCGAACCGCCACCGCCGGCCCCGCCGCCGCTGCCGCTGAACGTGCGCGAACTGCGCAAGGGCATGCTGCCACCCGCGCCGCCGCCGCAACCGGTGCCCGCCGAGATGTGGATTCCCTGCGTGAGCCGCCACAGCGAACTCGCCTATGCGCTGCGCGTGCGCGGCGACAGCATGACCGCGCCCAGCGGCCACCTGAAGAGCTACCCCGTCGACGCGATCATCTTCGTCGACCCGCAGCGCGTGCAGCCCATGGATGGCGAACGCATCATCGCCAGGCTCGATGCCAGCGGCGAGGTCACCTTCAAGGCCTTCAAGCAGGAGGACGGACGGCGCTGGCTGCAGCCGCTCAATCCCGCGCACGAACCGATCCGGCTCGCGTTCACCGTGCTGGGCACGATCATCGGCAAGTGGGAAGACGAGGACTGAATCGAGGGCCGGCTTCCGAAGAATGAGCCCAGGATGAGCAATCCTCCAGGAATGCGAAACGGGGCGCGAGGTCAGGTTGCATGCAGGTTCGCAGAGCACATTAAGGGCTCTCCCTGTGACCTGTACCTCTGATCCTCCCTCCTCCGCAGGTCACCTTCCAGCCCGCCTCGTGCGGGCTGTTTTTTTTCCGCGACGCCCCGCGTCCGGCGTCATCGTTCTGCCATCGCACCGCCGAAGAATCGCGCCCGGTCTTCCCTGACCGCGACCTGACTTCACGATGCACGGAACATGACAAAAGCCTTCCCCACGATTCCCCTCGACCTGCCCCAGCGCCGCGCCTTCCTGCGCCAGAGCTTCGCCACCGCCGGTGCGGTCACGCTGCCCGCCTTCCTCGCCGCCTGCGGCGGCGGTGGCGACGGCGTGGCCTTCCCGCCGATCGGCGCCCTGCCGCCGAGCCCGCCACCCGCGGGCGAGCCGCCCGCGCCGCCGCCCCCGGCGCCGCCCGTGAAGAAGAGCCCGTTCGCCGAGTTCTCCGAGTTGCAGGCGCCCGACGTCAACGGCGTGAGGCTGCCCAAGGGCTTCAGCTCGCGCATCGTCGCGCGCTCGGGCACCGCGGCCGCGGGCAGCTATGCCTGGCATGCCGCGCCCGATGGCGGCGCGGTCTACCCCGGCCCCGATGGCGGCTGGATCTACCTGAGCAACTCGGAGGTCGGCAGCAAGAACGGCGGCGTCGGCGCGCTGCGCTTCGACAGGAACGGCGTGGTCGTCGATTCCTACGCGGTGCTCAGGAACACCTCGACCAACTGCGCCGGCGGCCCCACGCCCTGGGGCACCTGGCTCTCGTGCGAGGAGCATTCGAGCGGCATGGTGTGGGAGTGCGATCCCGCCAAGCCCTGGGTCGACGCCAACAGCGCGCCCAGCCTGCCCGCGCTCGGTCTCTATGCGCACGAGGCGGTCTGCGTTGACCCGGTCCACAAGACGCTCTACCTGACCGAGGACGCATCGGGCGGCCGTGTGTATCGCTTCGTCTGCGACGCCAGCGACTGGCCCGAAGGCGCGGCCCGTCCCGCGATGAAGAGCGGCCGGCTCGAGGTGCTCAAGGTCAAGGGCATCGTGAACGACGTGGACCTCGCCGCGCCCGACTACGCCAAGCTCAAGGACTACGGCACGCCCCAGCCCGTGGAATGGCTCGACGTGATCAATCCCGAGAAGGCGCAGGCCGGCGTGCGCAGCGCCATGCGCACCGGCGGCCTCACGCCGCCCGGCGCCATCTTCACCAAGGCCGAGGGCATCTGGTTCTTCAACGGCATCGTCTATTTCGTGACCTCGTTCAATGCCCGCATCTGGGCCTACGACACGCTGAACCAGACGCTCGAGGTGATCTACGACGGCAAGGACAAGAACCCGGCCACGCACTCGATCGACGAGCCCGACAACCTGACGATCTCGGCGCTCGGCGACATCCTCGTGGCCGAGGACGCGGGCAACCTCGAGATCGGCGTGCTGCGCATCGAGGCCGGCACCTCCCAGCCCCTGATGCGCCTCGAGGGCCACGACGACAGCGAAGTCACCGGCCCCGCCCTCTCGCCCGACGGCACGCGCCTGTACTTCAGCTCGCAGCGCGGCACCAGCGGCTCGAGCACCGGCGGCATCACCTTCGAGATCACGCTGCCTTCGCCCGCGAAGTAGAGCGGCACGGCACGCCATTCCTGCGAGCAGACTTTGCCCGGTTCGTCCGGGCTTTTTTTCGCCCGCGTCGGCATGCCAATGCGCATCGCCCTACGCACGCGCATGCCCCGCCGCCGCATACTCGTCGCATGAACGCTCCTTCCGACCGCGTGCGGCGCGTCTACCTCGCCGGCCCCGATGTCTTTCGCGTCGATGCCACGGCGCGCCTGCAGCGCCTGGTCAAGGCCTGCGCGGCGCGCGGCCTCGAGGCGCTGCCGCCGGCCGAGGACGCGAGCGGGCCGGCCACACCGCCGGCCGAGGTGGCGCAGGCGATCTACGACACCAACATGGCGCTGCTGCGCCGCGCCTCGGGCGTGATCGCGGACCTGTCGCCTTTTCGCGGCACCGAGCCCGATTCGGGCACGGTGTTCGAGGTCGGGGTGGCGATCGCGCTGGGCCTGCCGGTGGTGGGCTATGGCATTCCCGAGGGCAGCTATGCGGCGCGCGTCGAAACGGCGTTGCCCACGCGGCGCGATGGCGACGGCACCTTGCGCGACGCGAACGGCATGGCGGTCGAGGGCTTCGAGCTGCCGCTCAACCTGATGCTGGCCTGCTCGATCCGCATCGCGCGCACGGCCGAGGAAGCGCTCGACCTGCTGCAGCAGCGCCTGGGCTGACTCAGCGGCCGCCCGCGGCGGTCGTGATCATGCGCTCCATCAGCGCGAGCAGCGGCTGCTCCATCATCGGCAGCACCAGCGCGATGCCGGCCAGGCCCGCGGTCAGCGTGACCGGGAAGCCGATGGCGTAGATGTTCATCTGCGGCGCCACGCGCGAGACGATGCCCAGCGTGAAGTTGACGAACAGCAGGAGCCCGATCATCGGCAACGCGATCCACATCGCGCTCGCGAACAGCTCGGTGCCCAGCTCGTGCATGCGCGTGCGCGCCAGTGCCTGCAGCAGGCTGCCGCCGACCGGGAAGGCCTCGAAGCTGCGGATCACCGCCATCAGCACCGTGAGGTGGCCGTTGATCACGACGAAGAACAGCACCGCGATGTTGCCGAAGAAGCGCGACACGGCGCTGGTCTGGCCGCTGCTCACGGGGTCGAAGAAGGAGGCGAAGTTCAGCCCCATCTGCAGCCCGACCAGCTCGCCCGCGAACTCCAGCGCCGCGAACACCATGCGCACCGAGAAGCCGATCGCCATGCCGATGCCCACCTGCTGCACCAGCGTGCCGAGCATCGCGGCGTCGTTGAGGCCGATCATCGGCGGCGTGTCGAGCGTGGCCTGCGCGCACAGCGCGATCATGAAGGCCAGCCCGATGCGCGCGCGCACCGGAAAGGCACGCGAGGAGAAGACCGGTGCCGTGGTGAACACGCCCAGCACGCGCAGGAAGGGCCACAGCACGGGCGTGACCCAGGCCATGAGCTGGGCTTCGGTGAAGGTCAGCACGGCAAGCGGGGAAGGCGCGCTACAGCACCATCTGCGGAATCGACTCGATCACGCGGCGGATGTAGTCGACCAGCGTGGCGAGCATCCACGGACCGGCCAGCGCCAGCACCGCCACGGCCGCCACCAGCTTGGGCACGAAGGCCAGCGTGGCCTCGTTGATCTGCGTGATGGCCTGGAAGATGCTCACGACCAGCCCCACGACCAGCACCACCAGCAGCACGGGCAGCGACACGGTCAGGAGCATGACCAGCGCCTCCTGCCCCATCGTCAGGACCATCTGCGCGTTCATGTGGCGAAGCTCGCGGCGAGCGAGCCGATCAGCAGGTTCCAGCCGTCCGCGAGCACGAACAGCATGAGCTTGAACGGCAGCGCGACCAGCACCGGCGACAGCATCATCATGCCGAGCGACATCAGCACGCTCGAGACCACGATGTCGATCACCAGGAACGGAATGAAGATCATGAAGCCGATCTGGAATGCCGACTTGAGCTCGCTGGTGGCGAAGGCCGGGATCAGCACGCGCATCGGCGCGGTCTCGGCCTTGACATCGGCCGGCAGCTTGGCCAGCCGCGCGAACAGCGCGAAGTCGCTCTGGCGCGTCTGCTTGAGCATGAACTGGCGCATCGGCGTCTCGGCGCGCTTGAGCGCCTCCTCGAAGCCGATGGCATTGGTGCTGTAGGGCTTGTAGGCCTCGTCGTAGACGCGGTCCAGCGTGGGGCCCATCACGAACACCGTGAGGAACAGCGACAGGCCGATGATCACCTGGTTGGGCGGCGCCGACTGCGTGCCCAGCGCCTGGCGCAACAGCGACAGCACGATCACGATGCGCGTGAAGCCCGTCATCATCAGCACGATGGCCGGCAGGAACGACAGCGCGGTGAAGAACAGCAAGGTCTGCACCGGCACCGAGAAGCTGGTGCCGCCGCTGCCCGAGCCCACCAGCAGCGGCAACTGGCCGCCGGCCTCCTGCGCGAGCGCGAACGCGGGCGCGGCCAGCAGCGCGACGGCCGCGAGTCCCTTAGCGCGGCAGCTGCGCATGCGGCACCTCGGAAGACGCGGCCGGCAGCGTGTGCAGGCAGGTGATCGACTGGCCCGTCACGCCCAGCACCAGCCAGGTCCGCGCGCCCTCGGGGCCGACCTCGACCGTCACCACGCGCTGCTGCGGCCCGACCGCCACCGCCGACAGCAGGCGCGAGGCGGAACCGCCCGCGCCGGCCGGGCCGAGCCCGCGGCGCTGCTGCAGGCGGCGCAGCACGAAAGGCACGGCGCAGATCAGGCCGATGAAGACGACGATGGTGAGCAGGCTCTGCGTCATGGAGAAGAACGGAGGGAAAGCCGCCTCAGACCCGGTTGAGCCGGCGCAGCCGCTCGGCCGGCGCGACCACGTCGGTCAGCCGGATGCCGAACTTGTTGTTGACCACCACCACCTCGCCCTGGGCGACGAGGTAGCCGTTGACCAGCACGTCCATCGGCTCGCTCGCGAGCGTGTCGAGCTCGACGATCGAGCCCTGGCCCAGTTGCAGGATCTGCTTGATCGGCACCTTCTTGCGGCCCAGCTCCACCGAGAGCTGCACCGGGATGTCGAGCACGCGCTGGATGTCCTGCAGCGGTGCCGCGCCCGAAGCGGCGGCGCCCGCGGGCACTTCCTCGAGCGCCTCGGCCCAGCCGCCGGCGGCGTTGTCGGGAGTGGCTTGATCAGTGGACATGTGAACCTCCAAGCCAGTGCGGGTCGTCGCCGCGCAGGCATTCGTCGATGCGCAAGGCGTAGCGCGCGTTGTGGGTGCCGTAGTGGCAGATGAAGACGGGAGCGCCCTCGACCGAGGCCACCAGTTGCGGCAGGCGGTCGAACTGGATGAAGTCGCCGGGCTTCATGCTCATGAGCTGCGCCACCGTGACCTCGGGATGCGCCAGCTCGGCCACCAGCGTGACCTCGGCGGCCTGGATCTCGCGCGTGAGCATGGTCACCCAGCGCCGGTCCTCGGCCATCTCGCGCGCCTGCTGCGCGCCGTAGAGCACCGAGCGGATCGGCTCGAGCGAGGCATAGGGCAGGCACACGTGGATGTGGCCGGTGACGCCCGCCACGCTGACCTTGATCAGGTTGACCAGCACCGTGTCGCCGGGCGCGGCCACGTCGACGAACTGCACGTGCGTCTCGGAACGGTCGGGCACCAGCTTGAGCGGGTACACGTCCTGCCAGGCGGTGTTGTAGGCGTTGCAGACCACGCCGAGCGCGCGCTGGATCACGCGCTGCTCGGTCGGCGAGAAGTCGCGCCCCTCGATCGGCGCATGCACCGTGCCCGAGCCGCCGTACAGCGCATCGACCAGCGCCGAGATCAGCGTGGCCTCGCAGACCACCAGCGCGCGACCGCGCAGCGGCGGCATCGCCACGATGTTGAAGTTGGACGGCAGCGGCAAGGCGCCGAGGAAATCGGAGAAGCGCAGCAGCTGCACCGGCTCGATCGCGATGTCGGCGCTGCGGCTCACGAGCTGGAACAGGCCCTGGCGCAGGTTGCGCGCGAAGCGGTCGTGCACCACGTCGAGCGTGGGCATGGGGCGGCGCACCAGCCGTTCCTCGCCGGCCGTGATGTCGTAGTCGCGCGCGGCCGCGTCGGCCAGGCGCTCGGCGCTGTCGGCGGGGGCGGCCTCGGGCGCGGCCGCGGTGTCCTGTTCGCTGCTGCTCATGGGCGCTTCGGGCTCACTGCACGATGAAGCTGGAGAACAGCACGCCGCGCACCGGGCCGTTGGCGCGCGGCTTCCTGCGGCGCGGCGCCTCGTCGTCGTCGCCGCGTGCCGATTCGGGGTTGAGCACGCGCGTCACCTCGATCATCACGTCCTCGGCCAGCTTCTCCTTGCCGTCACGCTTGAGCAGTTCCTCGGAGGTGCGCTGCGACACCAGCATCAGCATCCGGCTGCGCACCACGGGCATCAAGGTCTTCAGGCGCGCGGCGGTCTTCTCGTCCTTCACGTCGAGCGTCATGCCGATCTGGGCCACGCGCTCGCCGCCCGGGTCGGCCAGGTTCACGATCAGGTTCTCGAGCGCCAGGTAGGTGGCGTCGGCATGCTTGGCATCGGGCTCGGGCTCCGACTCGGCGGCGGCGGCCGGCGCAGCGGCGCCGTTCTTGTGGAGGAAGAACCAGGTGCCGCCCGCGGCCGCGCCGCCGGCCAGCAGCACGGCGACGACGATGCCGAGCACGAGCTTCATCCTGCCCTTGGGCGGCGGCGCGGCATTGGCCATGGCGGGGTCGGCGGCTTTGGCGGACACGGTGGATTTCCTTCGGGGCACGGACGGCGGCCATCGCCATCCTCGTGCGGTCGATTATTCGATCGCGAGGGCCGTGGGAAGGGGCGGATAAAAGGGGGGAAAACCGCTCAGACGTACAGATCGAGCGCGCGCCCCGCCGGCAGCGACGCACGCACGACCGCCGGCGCGGGAGCCGAGGCGGAGGCCGCGCCGAGCCGCGCGACGCCGCGCACCACGCCGCGCGCATCGGAACGACCTTCGCCCTCGCCGCGCTGCTGCGTGCCCGCGGACTGCGCATCCACGGTCACGCCCGACAGCAGCAGCCCTTCCTGCCCGAACAGGTCCTTGAGCTGCGCCGCGGCCTGGCCCAGCATCTGGCGCACCTCGGGCTGGTCGCTGCGGAAGGCGATCTGCGCCTCGTTGCCCTGCACCTGCACGCTGAACGACACGCTCTGGCCCGGCGCGAGCTCGAGCGAGACATCGGCGCCCTGCGACTTCTGCGCGAGCCACCAACTGACCTGCTCGGTCATGCGGTCGGCGAGCACGGCGCCGCCGGCCGAGGCCGCGGCGGACGCGGCATCGACGGGGGCCATCCAGGCCGACGATGCCGAAGCCGAGGAAGACGCGCCCGCCGTCGCGCTGCCGGGATCGACGAGCATGCCCGTGGCGCTGCCGCGCTCGGCGCTTCGCTCGGCGCGGCGCGGTGCGGCCGCGGTGACAACGGCTTCCGTCGTTGCGGCCTGGATCGTTCGCGCCTGCGCGGACAGCGAGGCAGCTGCGAGTTCTTCCTTCGGCGGCAGGGCTTGCGATTGCGCTGTGCGTGCAGGTGTGGCCGCGCCATCGGCCGCCGCGAGGTTGGCCAGGCGCTGCGCCGTGCTGCGCGCGGTCGCCGCGCCATTCGGCTTGGCGGGCGGCGCGGCGGGCACATCGACGGCGGCATCCCGCGAAGTGCTCGGCGTGGAAACCACCGGCGGCGCGGGCATGCCCTTGGCCGGCTTCGGTCCCGCTCCAGCGCCATTCACGGCATCAACAGCGGCATCGCCCGTGGAGACGGGCGCATCCCCCGCCTTGCCCTCGCGGCTCACGAAAGCGCCCTGCGCCAACAGCATCCAGGGCTCGACGGCCGGCTGGGTGGTCGCGGTCGCGTGTGCGCCGGCGATGACCTCATCGGCCTTTTCATCTTCTTTCACGGCCCCCGCGGCCGGCGTCTTCGCCGGCACGCAAGCGCCCTCCTCGTCCGCGGCCTCCGCCGCCTCCGAGGCCTGCGATTCATTCGCGCCCTCGAGCGCCCGATCGAAGGCATCGGCCGCGCCGCCACGCTCGCGCGCGGTGGGCGCGCGAGCAGGCAGCAAAGGATCGGCACTCGCCCGCGCCACTTCGACGCTCATCGCCATTCCTCCGACCGTTCGCCGTGCCGCCGGTGCTGCAGGGCCGCCTGTTCGTCCGTCTGCTTCTGCGCGCGCCGGTCGGCCTGCAGCTGCAGCTCGCGTTCGCGCGAGCGCACCAGCTGGCGCAGGCTCTCGAGCCGCGCCTCGGCCTCGCGCACGGGCACGGCCGCGCGCTCCACGCCCTGGCCGAGCTCGCGCACGATGCCGGTCTGCAGCGCGATCGCATGGTCGAGCCGCTCCATGAACTGGTAGTGGTGGCGCATCAGCTCGGGCGTGCAGTTGAGCGAGCGCGTGGCCCAGCGCGCGGTGCATTCCTGCGCGTAGCTCTCGAGCTGGTCGAGCTGCACCTGGCCCGCGAGCCATTTCTGCCGCGCCTGCGCGAGCAGCTGCACCGCGGCATCGCGCCGGTCGCGCGCCATGTCGGCCGCGATCTCGAGACCGCTCATGGTTGGCGTCCCTCGAGCACGTCGGCCATGCCGCCGAGGCTGACATCGAAGGGTGCGCTCTCGTGCATGCGCTGCTGCAGGAACGCGGTCATCGCGGGCTGCAGCCGGATCGCCTGGTCGAGCGCCGGGTCGCTGCCCGCGGCATAGGCGCCCACGCGCACCAGGTCGCGGCTCTTGCGGTAGCGCGAATAGATGGCGCGGAAGTGGCGCGCGCATTCGAGGTGGCCGGCCGAGGCCACGTTGTGCATCACGCGCGAGGCCGACTGCTCGATGTCGATGGCCGGGAAATGCGCCTCCTCGGCCAGCGCGCGCGACAGCACGATGTGGCCGTCGAGGATGGCGCGCGCCGCGTCGGCGATCGGGTCCTGCTGGTCGTCGCCCTCCGACAGCACGGTGTAGAAGGCGGTGATCGAGCCCACGCCGTTGAGGCCGTTGCCGCTGCGCTCCACCAGCCGCGGCAGCTTGGCGAAGCACGAGGGCGGATAGCCCTTGGTGGCCGGCGCCTCGCCGATCGCCAGCGCGATCTCGCGCTGCGCCATCGCATAGCGCGTGAGCGAATCCATCAGCAGCAGCACGTGCAGCCCCTGGTCGCGGAAATGCTCGGCCACCGCGGTCGCGTAGCTCGCGCCCTGCATGCGCAGCAGCGGCGGCGAATCGGCCGGCGCCGCCACCACCACCGAACGCGCGCGGCCCTCGGGCCCGAGGATGTCCTCGATGAATTCCTTCACCTCGCGGCCGCGCTCGCCGATCAGGCCGACCACGATCACGTCGGCCGCGGTGTAGCGCGCCATCATCCCGAGCAGCACGCTCTTGCCCACGCCCGAGCCGGCGAACAGGCCGATGCGCTGGCCGCGCCCGACGGTCAGCAAGGCATTGATCGCGCGCACGCCGGTATCGAGCGGCTCGCGCACCGGGTCGCGGTCCATCGCGTTGATCGGCGCGCGGTCCAGCGGCTCGGCGCTGACCTCGGTCAGCGGGCCCAGGTCGTCGAGCACATGGCCCTGCGGGTCGACCACGCGGCCCAGCAGGCCGTCGCCCAGCGGCAGGCGCAGCGCGCCCACGCGCGGCGCGATGCCGGGATCGGCCTCGCCGAGCCGCGGCACCGGCACATAGGGCGCGGCGGGCACCACGCTGGCGCCGCTCGACAGGCCCTGCACCTCGCCGGCCGGCATCAGGAAGGCGCGGTCGTTCGAGAAACCCACCACCTCGGCCAGCACCGCGGGCTGGCTGCCCATGCGCACCAGGCACTGCGAGCCCACGGGCGCGCGGATGCCCGAGGCCTCGAGCACCAGGCCGGTGAGCCGGGTCAGCGTGCCGCGCGCCTCGAGGCCGGCGTCGTGCGCCAGCCGCGCCTGCGCGTCGGCCATGAACTGGCGCCAGTCGAGCGGGTCAGCCAGCCGCATCCGGGTCCTTCGGCGCCGCGTCGTCGTGCCACGGCATCGCCAGGCCCAGCGCCGCGACCGCGCGCGACCAGCGCGTGGCCACGCCGCCGTCGATGACGGTGCCGGCCGACTCGACCAGGCAGTCGCCGGGCGGGATGCCCGCGTCGGCCACCACGCTCACGGGCTGGCCCTCGAACTCGGCGCGCAGCGCGACGCCCAGCCGCTCGAAATCGGTCGGCGACAGCCGCACGGTGCTGGCCTTGCCATCGACCGCGAGCATGGCGAGCGCCTCGCGCACCACCGGCTCGAGCACGGCCGGCCGGGTCGCGATCTCCTGGCGCAGCACCTGGCGCGCAAGCGCGCAGGCGATCTCGAGCGTGCCGCGCGCGAGCTCCTGCTGCACCTCGGCCAGCTGCGCCTCGGCGCTTGCGAGCAAGGCGGCAACGCGCTGCGCGGCCTCCAGGCCCTCGTTGGCCTGGTAGGCCTCCATCTGTTCGCGCGCCTCGGCCTGCGCCGCCGCGCGGCCGGCCGCATAGCCTTCGTCGCGGCCCTGCTGGCGCGCTTCCTCGATCGCCTCGGGATCGACCACGCCGCCGAGCACGTTGCCCTCGGCGCCGACGGCGGCGAACTGCCAGCGCGCGAAGCGCGCGACGTCCTCGCCGCGGATGAAGGCGCCGCGGCTCACGCCCGGACCTCCGTCGTTTCAGCCAGCGTCATGCGTGCGCCCATCAGACAAACCCGCCATCGCCGCCGCCCAGCATGATCTGGCCTTCGTCGGCGAGCCGGCGCAGCGCCTTGAGGATTTCCTTCTGCTGCGCCTCGACCTCCGACAGCCGCAGCGGACCGCGCGCCTCGAGGTCCTCGCGCAGCGCCTCGGCCGCGCGCGAGGACATGTTCGAGAGGAACTTGTCGCGCAGCGGCGGCGCCGCGCCCTTGAGCGCGACGATCAGCGTCTCCGACGCGATCTCCTTCATCACCAGCTGCAGCGACTTGTCGTCGAGCTTCATCACGTCGTCGAAGACGAAGGTCAGGTCGGCGATCTGCTGCGCCAGCTCGGCATCGTGGTTGCGGATCGCCGCGATGGCCTGCGCATCGGCGCCGCTGCCGAGCAGGTTGATCATGCCGGCGGCCGTGCGCGGTCCGCCCAGCGAGGGCTTGCGCACCTTGGCGCCGCCCGAGAGCACGCGGAACATCACCTCGTTGAGGTCTTCGAGCGCGGCCGGCTGGATGCCCTCGAGCGTGGCCACGCGCAGCAGCACCTCGGCGCGCTGCAGGTCGGGCAGTTGCAGCAGGATCGCCGAGGCGTGCTCGGGCTCCAGGTGCACCAGGATTGCGGCCACGATCTGCGGATGCTCGAGCTTGAGCACCTCGGCCACCGAGGGCGCGTCCATCCACTTGAGGTTCTCGATGCCGCTGAGGTCGGCGGTCTGCAGGATGCGGTCGACCAGGATCGAGGCCTTCTCCTCGCCGAGCGCGTGGCGCATCACCGAGCGCACGTAGTCGCCGGTGTCGGCTGCGAACAGGCTCTGGCCCGCGGTGGCGGTGATGAAGCGGTCCGCCACCTCGCCGAGCCGCTCGCGCGACACGGCGCGGGTCTTGGCGATGGTCTCGCCGATCTTCTGCACCTCGCGCGGCGACAGGTGCCGCAGCACCTCGCCGGCTTCCTGTTCGCCGAGCGACATCAGGAGGATCGCCGCGTCGTTGAGTCCCTGTTCGTCCATGCGCGTTCGTTCCGGTCAGCCGTGGACCCAGGTCTTGACGATGTTCGCCACCGCCACCGGGTTCTGCCGCGCCATCTGGCGCGCGCCCTCCAGCCGCATCTGCTCGGGCACCTGCTCCTGCGGCGAGGGCACGGCCACCGCCTCGGGCGCGCCGAGCGCGGGACGTTCGGGCGTGTCGGCCACCATCGCGTTGAGCTGGCTGCCGGCGGCGGGACCGCCGAGCGCCGGCGTGATGCTGCCGGGCAGCGGCTTGGCCGCGGCCATGGCCTTGAGGCCGGGGCGCACCATGCCCAGCAGCACGATCGCGCCGATCAGCACCAGCCCCACGGGCCAGGCGAAGCTGCGCGCCAGCTCCAGGGTCTCGGGGCGCTTCCACAGCGGCAGCTCGACCTGCACCGGCGCGTCGACCAGGAACGGCGTGTTCATCAGGTTCACCGAGTCGCCGCGCTCCTTGTTGAAGCCGATGCTCTCGCGCACCAGCGCCGTCATCTGCTCGACCTGCTGCGCCGACAGCGCGGTCGGCACCACCTTGCCCGCGGCATCGGCCACGCCCTGGTAGTTGACGACCACCGCCGCGCTGAGCCGGCGGATCTGGCCGGTGGCGCTGCGCACGGTCTTCACGGTCTTGTCGACCTCGTAGTTGATGGTGGACTCGCGCTTGCCCGGCGGGCGCTGGGCGGCCGCGCCCGCGCACCACCGCCGCGGCGCCGGTGGGCGCGAGCGCCGCGGCCGGACCGTTGACCGGGGCCGACGAGGCGCCGGGCGGCTGGTTCGAGGTGGCGCCCGGCACGCCCGCGGGCGGCGTGGCACCGGCCGCGCCGGGACCGGTGGTCTCCACCGTCTGCTGGCTGCGCACGGCGCCGGCCTCGGCCGCCTGGTTCGGGCGGTGCTCCTCCATGGTCGCCTCGCTCTGCGAGAAGTCCACGTCGGCCGTGACCTGCGCCTTCACGTTCTGGCGCCCCACCACCGGCTCGAGGATGTCGAGGATGCGGCGCATGTACTGCTGCTCGATCTGCTGCACGTACTGCAGCTGCTGGCCCTCGCCGGCACCCGCGCCGCCGGTGGCGCCGTCGCCGGTCTGCGACAGCAGCTTGCCGCTGTCGTCGACCACGCTCACGGCCGAGGGCGCGAGCTCGGGCACGCTGGAGGCCACCAGGTGCACGATGCCCGCGATCTGGTTGCGCTCGAGCGTGCGACCCGGGTGCAAGGTCAGCAGCACCGAGGCCGAGGGCTTCTGCTGCTCGCGGAAGAAGCCGTTCTGGTTCGGCAGCGCCAGGTGCACGCGCGCGCTCTGCACCGAGGCCAGGCCCTGGATCGAGCGCGTGAGCTCGCCCTCGAGGCCGCGCTGGAAGCTCAGCTTCTCCTGGAACTGCGTCATGCCGAAGCGGTTGTTCTCCATCAGCTCGAAGCCGGCCACCGAGCCCTTGGGCAGGCCCAGCGAGGCCAGGCGCAGGCGCACGTCGTGCACCTTGTCGGCCGGCACCATCACGGCGCCGCCGCCCTCGGTGTACTTGTAGGGCACGTTCATCTGGGCGAGCTGGGCGACGATCGCGCCGCCGTCCTTGTCGCCGAGGTTGGCGTAGAGCACGCGCCAGTCGGCCTGGCGGCCCATCACGATGGCGGCCACGGCCAGCGCCACCAGCAGCGCGGCGCCGATCGCCAGCCGCAGGCGCTGGCGCCGGTCGAGCGACGCGAGGCGGCCCTGCCAGGCCGGGGCGGCAAGGGACGCGGGCTGGGCGGCGGGAAGTTCGGCGACGGCGGTGGACATGGGCTCGGCGGTGCGGGTCGGTTCGCACGGCGCGGAAGGCGCTTCGTGCTCGCTGCGATTATTCGGGCCGACCCCGTCCCACATAAGCCCGATAAAGGGCTGCTTTCCTGCCCATTTCCCCGCGATCGCGCTCGGCCGACCGCCCGTAGCATCGGTGCCCATGGACCTCCGACTCGCACCGCTGACTTCGCCCACCTCGGCGCAGGCTTTCGCGCGCACGGCGCGCACCGCGCCCTCGGCCGCCGAGGGCAGCGGCGGCGGCTTCGCCGGGGCGCTCTCGGGTGCGCTGCAGTCGGTGAGCGCGGCCCAGAACCAGGCCGGCGCGCTGCAGCGCGAGGTTCAGCTCGAGAACCCGAACGTCAGCCTGGAGCAGACCATGGTCGCGATCCAGAAGGCGCAGATCGGCTTCCAGGCCACGATGCACGTGCGCAACCGCATGGTGCAGGCCTACAGCGACATCATGAACATGCAGGTGTGAGGCGGATCGCTTCGATCCGCGAGAACCGTTCGGCTCCCCGATCTTCGACAACCGCTCGGCCTCCGGGTCTTCGTCCACCGTTCGGGCTGAGCTTGTCGAAGCCTTGCGCGGCGCTTCGACAAGCTCAGCGTGAACGGTCTTTCTGTTCTTCCACCGTCGTCCGCCGGCCGGCGCCTTCGCGCCCCAGCCTCAGTGGATCAGCTGCAGCCGCGAATCGAACAGATGGTCGAGGTCGGCGATCCACGGCTCGGCCAGGAGCCGGATCTCGGCGTCGTTGCGCAGGATGCGCTGCATCACGCGGGTCTTCTCGGCGCGGTCGGTGCGCGGCAGCTCGAGCGAGGTGGCCTTGAAGCGCAGCTGCTCGATCAGCACGGCGCAGGCGCCTTCGCAGCGCACCACGCCTTCCCAGTCTTCCATGCGGGCGGCCTCGAGCATCTGCTTGCTCGCGGCTTCGATCGCTTTGTAGTAGTCGAGCAGTCGCTCTTGCATGAAGGACTCCAAGGACGCCTCAGGCGGCCTGCGCGGGCTGGGAGGGCCCGATCTGTTTCCAGCTCTGTGCGACCGGTGCGATCAGCGAAGCCACTTCCGCCAGGGCCGCCCCGTCGTTGCGGAGGTTGGCGACCGTCAGCCGATTGATGCAATAGTCGTACAACGCGCGGAGTGTAACCGCGAGTTCTCCACCCCGGGCCTCGTCGAGCCCACCCTTGAGGCCTTCTTCGAGGAATCGCACCGCCCGCATGATCTGCTGGCCCTTGGCCGCGATGTCGCCGCGCGCCAGCGCGCCGCTGGCGGCATGGATGGCCTGCAGCAGGCCGTCGAACAGCAGCTCGATGAGCCGGTGCGGGGAGGTCGAGGCGTCCACGCCCGATTCGGCGCCCACTCTGGAGTAGGCCTGGGCGGCGCGGGCTGCGGGCGAGGTGTACATGGTGCGGCTTCCTGTTCCGGTGTCTATGCCTTCTTTATCGGCATTCCGGTGCGGAAGTTGAGGCCCGCGAGCCCGGCGCGGGCCCGAAAACCGGCGCCTCAGCTGGTGGACTTGTTCCACTGCGCCACCTGCTGGGTGATGTACGTGTTGAGCGCGGTCAGCGAGGCCATCTTCGTGTCCAGCGCCGTGTACTGCGCGCGCAGCCGCTTCTCGGTCAGGGTCAGCCGGTCGCTGAGGTTGTCCTGGCTCTTGTCGTTGTCCTTGCGCTGGTCCTTGAGCGACTGGGTGCGGGTGTCGAGCGTGCCGTCGGTGGCGATCGCGGCCTGGGTGAAGGCCGACAGCCGGGTGGCGAAGCCGGTGGCGCTGGAATCCATGGTGTTCTGCGCCGCGGCGAAGAACTGCTGCACCGCGGCCGGGTTCTTGAGCGCCGCGTCGAGCTTGACGGTGTCGACCGCGAGGTTGCCGGCGCCGTCCTTGGCGACCGTGATGCCGAGGTCGCTCAGGCGCTGGATCGCGCCGCCGCCCGAGGGCGAGCCGACCAGGCTGCGCAGCGCGTTCTGCAGGCTCACGGCCGTGGAGTCGCCCTGCAGCAGCGCCGCCGTCTTGCTCGCCGCGTCGTAGGCGGTGGCCGAGTTCAGCGTCTGGTTCATCGTGTTGTAGGCGGTCACGAAGGCCTGGATGGTGCCGCGCAGGCCCGAGGTGTCGGTGGTCACGGCGACCTCGACCGGCGAGGTCGTCACCTGCGACAGCGTGAGGCTCACGCCCGGCACGGTGTCGGCCAGCACGTTGGTGGCCGAGCGGATCGTCACGCCGTTGATGGTGGCCTCGGCATTGCGCGCGTACTGCACCGGGTTGGCGCCCATGCCCTGCCCCGCGCCATCGAAGGCGAGCAGGCCGAGGTCGGCGCCGTCGCCCGAGCCCAGCGGCGTGGCCGTGACGCGAAAGCCCGCGGCCTCGCCGGTGCTGCTGGAGCGCAGCATCAGCCGTTCGCCCGAGAGGTCCTTGAGCACGGTGGCGCTCACGCCCGCGCCGGCCGCGTTGATCTTGGAAGCGATGGTCGAGAGGCTGTCGCCCTCGTTCACGCCGATGTCGATGGCGGCCTTGTCGCCGGCCTGGAAGTTCGGGCCGCCGGTGTCGGTGTCGTTCCAGTCGCCGAGCTGGATGCTCAGGGTGCCGAGGCCGAAGCCGGTGCCCGTGGCCACCGCGTTCGAGGACACGGCCTGGGCGCGCGCGAGCTGCGACACCTGCATGGTGAAGCTGCTGGCCACCGCGTCGCCGGCGTTGGTGACGCTGGCGCTCAGCGCGGTCGCGTTCGAGCTCGAGGCGGTCTTGGCGTTCCAGGTCGCGGCGGCCGCCAGCTTGGTGGCCGCGTCGGACAGCGCCGAGAGCTGCGACTTGAGCGTGCCGAAGGCCGAGATCTTGTTGTCGAGCGTGCTCGCCGTGGTCTGCAGCGCGGTCAGCGGCTTCTTCTCGATCGCCATCAGCTGCGTGATGATGGATTCGACGTCGAGCTGGCTGCCGATGCCCGTCGATGTGATGCTGGCCATGTCTTTTCTCCGATGCTGGAATCGCCTCGCGCCCACGGAAAAAACACGGGGCGGCGAACGGAATTGTCCGTTCGCCGCCCCGCGATGAAGCGTGCAGGAGGCCGGCCTTCGGCCCCCTGTTCCTGCCTTAGCCGCGCAGCAGCGACAGCACCGTCTGCGGCAGCTGGTTGGCCTGGGCCACCATCGCCGTGCCGGCCTGCTGCAGCACCTGGGCGCGCGACAGGTTGGCGGTTTCGGCCGCGAAGTCCGCGTCCTGGATGCGGCTGCGCGAAGCGGTCAGGTTCTCGGCCGAGGTCGAGAGGTTCGAGACCACCGATTCGAAGCGGTTCTGGATCGCGCCGAGGTCGGCGCGCGAGGAGTTCACGGCCTTCAGCGCGGCGTCCATCGCGAGGATCGCGTTGTCGGCGCCGTCCACCGTGTCCACCGTCAGGCCGGAGAAACCGGTCTCGGCGGTACCGGCAGTGGTCATCGTCGCGGCGGTCGGGCCGGCGGTCAGGCCGGTGTTGGTCAGCGTGCCGCCGACCGTGATGGCCGTGCTGCCGCTCGAGGTCAGGGTGACAGCGCCCGTAGCGGCGTCCGCCGTCGCGACCACGCCGGTCTCGCTGGACTTCTTGTTGATGGCGGCCGCCACGTTGGCGCCCTGCGTGATCGCGTTGGTGCCGGCATTGACCGCGCCGATGCCCACGCCGTTGATCGTGAAGGCGTTGGCCGTGATGCCGCCGAAGCCCGCGGGCGCCGCGCCGGTCACCGTGGCCGAGTAGGTGTCGACGCTGGTCCAGCTGCCCAGCGAGTTGATGCTGGCATTGGCGATCGAGGCGATCGAGATCGTCTCGCCCTGGTTGGCGCCGACCTGGAACGACTGGGCGCTGAAGCTGCCGTCGAGCAGCTTGGTGCCGTTGAACGAGGTCTGCTTGGCGACGCGGTCGATTTCGCTCTTGAGCTGCGTGACTTCCTTCTGCAGCGAGGCGCGGTCCTCGGTCGAGTTGGTGGCGTTGCGCGACTGCACGGCCAGTTCGCGGATGCGCTGCAGGTTGTTGCCGATGGTGCTCAGCGCGCCTTCGGCCGTCTGCGCCAGCGAGATGCCGTCGTTGGCGTTGCGGCCGGCTTGCGTCAGGCCGCGGATCTGGGCCGTCATGCGCTCGGAGATCGCGAGGCCGGCGGCGTCGTCCTTGGCGCTGTTGATGCGCAGGCCCGAGGACAGGCGCTGCATCGAGGTCGCCAGCGAGGATTGGCTGCCCGAGAGGTTGCGCTGCGCGGTGAGCGAACTGATGTTGGTGTTGATGATCGAGGCCATGAGAGCTCCTTCAAACTGATAAGTCGGGCATCGCTGCCAAAGTCGCGCCAGCGAAGCGCTGGCTGCCTGACGAACCCTGGTGCAAGGCCCGTTGCACTGGTTTTCGGTGGGTCCCGGCCGGCTCTTTAGCGATTTATTTTTGCGATCGCACCCTCAAGATTTCCGACCGGATGCAGACGGGTGTGCCGGCGATTGCGCCGCGGGCGCCACCATGCTCCGCGTGTTACCCCCACGGAAACCCGTAGTTTCCCCACCACGCAAGACAACTTCGTCCCCACGGGATTTCGTGGTCTGTGCACCACATCAGGTCACACTCGTTAACAGCTTGTAAACCGCGAAACGGAAGCCATGGATGTCCGACTTTCGATAGATTTATCTATCACTATCGAAATTAGACTTTCACTCGGAGTGCCTTAGTATTCATTTCAGATAACCAAGTCACGGTTCTGGGGCGCGATGGTTGCAAGCACTCACCATCGAGGCATCTCGGGTCAAAGTTTTTTTGTAGGAATCCGCCTACTGCGGTACATTTTTAACAAATGTTTACTGAGTCTGACATTTGTGATTAAACTGAAAGTACACGGTCGCCAAGGGCGCTTTTGCCCGCCTAGGAGGAGGCACTCATGACCAATGAACAGCTGCTCGCCGAGATCAAGGAAGCCAACCTCACCTACCTGATGCTGGCGCAGAGCCTCATCCGGGAAGACAAGGCGCAGGCCCTGTTCCGGCTCGGCATTTCCGAGGAATCCGCGGACCTCATCGACACGCTGTCGCCGGCGCAGATCATGAAGCTGGCCTCCAGCAACATGCTGCTGTGCCGCTTCCGTGCCACCGACGACATGGTCTGGGGCCTGCTCACCAGCCACAACGTGCGCACCCGCACGGCCAACGACGAGACGCTGAAGCTGCACGCCAACATCGTCATGTCGAGCCGTTTCGCGGAAACCTCGTACTGAGGCGCCGCGCATTCCGCGAGCTGACAAGGCATGGCCAATCCGAAGAGCGTGCTGGGCGAGTCCCGGCAGATCGAGCGCGCGGTCCATCTGATCGAGATGGGCGCCCGCCTGCAGGTGCTGGAGAGCGAGACCGAGCTGTCGTACGAACGGCTGCTGCGCCTCTACAAGGAAGTGGCGGGCAAGTCGCCGTCGAAGGGCCAGTTGCCCTTCTCGACCGACTGGTTCCTGACCTGGCAGCCGAACATCCACGCTTCGCTGTTCCACAACATCTACACCTACCTCAACAAGACCAGCGAGCTCGAGCCGGTCGACGCGCTGATCAAGGCCTACGGCCTGTACACCGAGCAGACCGGTGCCTGCGGCCTCGAGCCGCAGCTGTCGATCACGCGCGCCTGGCGGCTGGTGCGCTTCATGGAGAACCAGATGCTCGCCATGACGCCCTGCTCGCGCTGCGGCGGCCACTTCGTGACCGAGCCCTACGAGAACGCGCAGCACTTCGTCTGCGGCCTGTGCGAACCGCCGGCGCGCGCCGGCAAGGGCTCGGGCGCGGGCGGCATCCAGCTGCAGTGAGCGCGGCGAATGCCGCGAGCCAGCCGGCAAACAGAAGATAAGGGCCCCCGCAGGGCCCTTTTTTCATGGAATGCGCGGGGCGGCTCCGAGGCCCAATAGGGGTTCCAGGAACTCGTATCGCCCCATGTCCGTCATCCTCGGTTACCTCGTCGCGCTGGGCTGCATCTTCGGCGGCTACATCATCCATGGCGGCAACATCGGGGTGGTGCTGCATGCGCTGCCGATCGAGCTGATGGTGATCGGCGGCGGCGCGCTCGGCGCCTTCGTGGTGAACAACCAGCGCAAGGTGCTGATGGCCACGCTGAAGGCGCTGCCGACGGCGCTCAAGGGTTCCAAGTACACCAAGGCGCGCTACCTCGAGCTGATGGCGCTGCTCTACGACATCCTGCAGAAGGCGCGCAAGGAAGGCCTGATGTCGATCGAGAAGGACATCGAGGCGCCGCAGGATTCGCCGCTGTTCCAGAAGCACCCGAACGTGGCCAAGGACCACCACGTGGTCGAGTTCACCACCGACTACCTGCGCATGATGGCCTCGGGCAACCTCAACAGCCACGAGATCGAGTCGCTGATGGACAGCGAGATCGAGACCCACCACCAGGAATCGCATGCGCCCGTGGCCGCCATCGCGCGGCTGGCCGGCGGCCTGCCGGCCTTCGGCATCGTGGCCGCCGTGCTCGGCGTGGTGAACACCATGGGCTCGGTCGGCCAGCCGCCGGCGGTGCTCGGCGCCATGATCGGCTCGGCGCTGGTCGGCACCTTCCTGGGCATCCTGCTGGCCTACGCCATCGTCGAGCCGCTGGGCGGCCTGCTCGAGCAGAAGGCCGAGGAAGGCACCAAGGAACTGCAGTGCATCAAGACCACCCTGCTGGCGAGCATGCAGGGCTACAACCCCACGACCGCGATCGAGTTCGGCCGCAAGGTGCTGTTCTCGACCGACCGGCCGAGCTTCACCGAGCTCGAGACCCACGTGAAGAAGAAGTAGAGCGCCCAGCGCAAGAGGCAACGCCATGGCCACCACGCCCGGGACCCGCAAGCTCCAGCCGATCATCATCAAGCGGGTCAAGAAGACCACGCATGCGCACCACGGCGGCGCCTGGAAGATCGCCTACGCCGACTTCGTGACGGCCATGATGGCCTTCTTCCTCCTGATGTGGCTGCTGGGCTCGACCGCCAAGGGCGACCTGCAGGGCATCGCCTCCTACTTCAACTCGCCGATGAAGGTCGAGATGGCCGGCGGCTCGGGCGCGGGCAGCGCCTCGAGCGTGGTGCCCGGCGGCGGGCGCGACCTCACGCGCACCACCGGCGAGGTGCGCCGCACCGACGGGAGCACCATGGACCCGAAGAAGATCGGCCAGGACAACAGCCTCAAGCTCGAGCAGGCGCGCCAGGACGCGCGCCGCATGGCGGCCCTGCGCGCGCGCATCGAGGAGATGATCGAGAGCAACCCCAAGCTGCGCGAATTCCGCTCGCAGATCAAGCTCGAGGTGACCTCCGACGGCCTCGAGATCCAGATCGTCGACGCGCAGAACCGCCCGATGTTCGACACCGGCAGCGCGATCGTGAAGCCCTACATGCACGACATCCTGCGCGCGGTGGGCGGCGCGCTCAACGGCATCGAGAACCGCGTGAGCCTGGCCGGCCACACCGATGCCGCGCCCTACGGCAACGGCGACCGCGGCTACGGCAACTGGGAGCTGTCGGCCGACCGCGCCAATGCCTCGCGCCGCGAGCTGGTGGCCGCCGGCATGCCCGACGACAAGCTGGTGCGCGTGGTCGGCCTGGCCGCGAGCGACCTGCTCGACAAGAAGAACGCGCTGGCGCCGCTGAACCGCCGCATCAGCATCGTGGTGCTCACGCGCGACGCCGAGTCGCGCCTGTTCGGCAACGCGCGCCTGGAGGGCAACGACGCGGTGAAGGCCATCGCCACCGAGCTCGCCAGGGAGCAGAAGAAGCCCGAGGGCGCCGATGCGCCGGCCGCTCCCGCCGGCGCGGCGCCCGCCGCCACCCCGGGCCGCGCCCAGCCCTGAGCGAGCGCCACCGCCATGGAATCGAACAGCCAGGACCGCCAGCTCCCCGCCTCGCAGCGCAAGATCGACCAGGCGCGCCGCGACGGCCAGGTGCCGCGCTCGAAGGACCTGTCGCATCTCGCGGTGATGGGCACCGGCGCGGTCGCGCTGCTGCTGCTCGCGCCCACCGCCTTCGAGCAGATGCGCGGCACGCTCGCGCAGGCGCTGGTCTTCAACGCGGCCAGCGTGCAGGACCCGGCCGACATGCTGTCGCGGCTGTCGACCTTCGCCGGCCTGGGCCTGGTGGCCTGCGTGGTGTTCGCAGCCATCGTGCTGAGCGCGGCGGTCGCGGGCAGCCTCGCGGTCGGCGGCTGGGTCTCGAGCACCAAGGCGATCACGCCCGACCTTTCGCGCCTGAGCCCGTTCAAGGGCCTGGGCAACCTGTTCACCCGCCAGCAGGTGGCGCAGGTCGCCAAGCTGGTGCTGCTGTCGGCCATCCTCGGCACCATCGGCTGGTACTACGTCGCCGGCTCGATCGGCGAGGTGGTGCGCGTGGTGCTGCAGCCCTCCCCCTCGGCGCTGCGCGCGCTCGGCGACTGGCTCGCCACCGGCGTGGGCCTGCTGCTGCTGGTGGTGTTCGCCACCGCGGTGATCGACGTGCCGCTGCAACGCTTCTTCCACCTGTCGAAGCTCAAGATGTCGCACCAGGAGCTCAAGCAGGAGCACAAGGAATCCGACGGCGACCCGCATACCAAGGGCCGGCAGCGCAGCGCGGCGCGCGCGATCTCGCAGCGCGCCAGCATCACCGCGGTGCCGCGCGCCGACTTCGTGCTGATGAACCCGACCCACTACGCGGTGGCGCTGCGCTACGACGAGGCGACCATGAACGCGCCGCAGGTGGTGGCCAAGGGCGCCGACCTGCTCGCGATGAAGATCCGCGAGATCGCCAACGCCAACGGCATCCCGGTGGTGCAGTCGCCCATGCTCGCGCGCGCGCTGTTCGCCCATGCCGAGATCGACCAGCCCATTCCCTCGAGCCTGTTCACCGCCGTGGCCCAGGTGCTGGCCTATGTCTACCGCATGAAGGCCGCGCTGCGCGGCGAGGGCCCGATGCCGCAGGGCGTGCCCGATCCCTACGTGGCGCCCGAGCTCGACCCGCACCGCAAGTTGCCTGCAACGGCAGCCGCTGAACCCGTGGCAGGAGTGCGCCCATGAACCCGCTCGCCCTGCGCCAGTGGCTCGGAGCCCGTGGCGGCATGTTCCAGCGCGCGGCAGCGCCGCTGCTGGTGGTGGCCATCCTCGCGTTGATGGTGCTGCCGATCCCGCCCTGGCTGCTCGATGGCTTCTTCACGCTCAACATCGCGGTCGCGCTGATGGTGATGATGGTGGCGGCCTACATGGTGCGCCCGCTCGACTTCGCGGCCTTTCCCTCGGTGCTGCTCTTGACCACGCTGATGCGGCTGTCGCTCAACGTGGCCTCCACGCGCGTGGTGCTGCTCGAGGGCCACACCGGCCCCGGCGCCGCGGGCGCGGTGATCGAGTCCTTCGGCCACTTCCTGATCGGCGGCAACTTCGCGGTCGGCCTGATCGTGTTCGCGATCCTGGTGGTGATCAACTTCGTGGTGGTCACCAAGGGCGCCGAGCGCATCGCCGAGGTGTCGGCGCGCTTCACGCTCGACGCCATGCCCGGCAAGCAGATGGCGGTCGATGCCGACCTCAACGCGGGCGTGATCGACGAGAAGGAAGCCCGCCGCCGCCGCGCCGAGGTGGCCGAGGAAGCGAACTTCTTCGGCTCGATGGACGGCGCCTCCAAGTTCGTGCGCGGCGATGCCATCGCCGGCATCCTGATCCTGGTGATCAGCATCGTCGGCGGCTTCGCCATCGGCGTGCTGCAGCACGGCCTGTCGGCCGGCAAGGCGGCCGACACCTACGTGCTGCTCGCGGTCGGCGACGCGCTGGTGGCGCAGGTGCCGGGCCTGCTGATCTCGGTCGCCGCGGCGATGGTGATCTCGCGCGTGGGCCGCGAGGAGGACGTGGGCCGCCAGATCGTCGACCAGTTGCTGACCTCGCCGCGCGTGCTCGGCCTCACGGCCGGCATCCTGGGCTTGCTGGGCGTGATCCCGGGCATGCCGCACGTGGTGTTCCTCTCGATCGCCTCGCTGCTGGCCTGGGGCGCCTGGCGGCTGTCGCGCCGTCCGCCGCCGGCCGCGCCCGCGCCGCCGGCACCGCCCGCGCCCGATGCCGAGGCCAGCTGGGACGACCTGCAGCCGGTGGACCTGCTGGGCCTGGAGCTCGGCTACCGACTGATCGCGCTGGTCGACAAGAGCCGCCAGGGCGACCTGCTCACGCGCATCAAGGGCGTGCGCCGCAAGTTCGCGCAGGAGGTGGGCTTCCTGCCGCCCGCGGTGCACGTGCGCGACAACCTCGAGCTCAAGCCCAGCAGCTACCGCGTCACCCTGCGCGGCGTGGTGGTGGCCGAGGGCGAGGCCCATCCGGGCATGTACCTGGCGATCAATCCGGGCGGCATCACCACCCCGCTGATCGGCACGCCCACCACCGACCCGGCCTTCGGCCTGCCCGCGCACTGGATCGAGGAGCGGCAGCGGGAAGCCGCGCAAATGAGCGGTTTCACCGTCGTTGATTCGGAGACCGTGATGGCCACCCACCTGTCACATTTGATGCAGGTGCAGGCGGCGCGCCTGCTCAGCCGCACCGAAACCCAACAACTGGTCGAACACGTGAACAAACTGGCGCCCAAGCTGATCGAGGAAGTCGTGCCCAAGCTGGTGCCGCTGTCCACGTTCCAGAAGGTGCTGCAACTGCTGCTGGAAGAGTCGGTGCACATCCGCGACATCCGCACCATCGTCGAGACGCTGGCCGAGCATGCCGGCAGCACCACCGACCCGGGCGAGCTCGCGCGCCGCGTGCGCGTGGCGCTGGCGCCGGCCATCGTGCAGCAGATCTACGGCCCGGTGAAGGAACTCGACGTGATCGCCATCGAGCCCGCCTTCGAGCGCCTGCTGATGCAGGCCCTGGGCAATGCCCAGGCGCCCGCGCTCGATCCGGGCGTGGTCGAGATCTTCACGCGCACCGCCGCCGAGGTCGCGCTCAAGCAGGAAGAGCAAGGCGTGCCGGCCTGCCTGCTGGTGCCCGACGCGATCCGCAACGCCATCGCGCGCATGGTGCGCCGCGCCGCGCCGCGCATGCAGGTGCTCGGCCACAGCGAAATCCCTGAAACCCACACCATCCGCATCGGCCCGATCCTGCGAGGAGCCTCCGCATGAACATCCAACGTTTCACCGCACCGACCGCACGCGAAGCGATGGCGCTGGCGCGCAATGTCTTCGGCGACGGCACGCTGATCCTCTCGAACCGCCAGCTCGACGACGGCGTGGAAGTGGTGGCCGCGGCCGAGGACAGCCTGAGCGCGCTCGAGGCCGGCCGCGCGATCCTGCAGGGCACGCAAGGCACGCTCTCGGCGCCCGCGTGGACGCCGCCGAAGCCGGTGCCCGCGCCCGCCGTCGCGCAACCGCAACCCGCCGTACCGGCACCGGCCCCGGCCCCGCTCGCGAGCGCCGAATCGCGCGCCATCGTCGAGGCCGACGTGGCCGAGCTCGGCATGAGCACGCTGTCGTTCCAGGACTACGTGCGCGAACGCATGCTGCGGCGCCAGCAGGAGGCCGCGTCACCGGCGCCCGCGCCCGCCGCGTCGTCGGCCGCGCCGGTCCGCGCGGCCTTCGTGCCCACCGCCGCGCCCGCCGCCGTCGAAACGCCCCGCCCCGCCCCCATCGCCGCGCCCGCTCCCGCGATCGACACCGCGAGCGAAACCCAGCAGGCGCTGATGGCCGAGCTGCAGGCCATGCGCACGCTGATGGAGAGCCGCTTCAACGCCCTCGCCTGGCTCGGCCCGGCACGGCAGAACCCGGTGCATTCGAACCTGATGCTCAAGCTGCTGCGCGCCGGCTACTCGCCCGCGCTCGCGCGCAGCGTGCTCGAATCGATCGCGCTCGACAACGACGCGGCCGGCGCGGTGCGCCGCATGATGGCCGCGCTCGAAACCATGCTCGGCATCGACCCCGCCGCGCCCACGCTGGCCGAGGAAGGCGGCGTCTACGCGCTGGTCGGCGCCACCGGCGTCGGCAAGACCACCACCGCCGCCAAGATCGCGGCCCAGTGCGCGCGGCTGCATGGCCCGGCCAGCGTCGGCCTGATCACGCTCGACATGCACCGCGCGGGCGCGCACGAACAGTTGCGCGCCCACGGCCGCGCCATGGGCGTGGTGGCGCATCTCGCGCACGACCGCGCCGCGCTGCAGGAGCTGCTCGCGCTGTTCCACGGCAAGCGCATGGTGCTGATCGACACCGCCGGCCTGGCGCCGCGCGATCCGCGCCGGCGCGACCTGCTGGACCTGCTCGACCTGCGCGGCATCTCGCGCCTGATGGTGCTCAATGCCGGCGCGCACGGCGACACGCTCGACGAGATGGCCGCCAGCTTCAAGATCGGCGGCGCGCGCCAGGCCGTGCTGAGCAAGACCGACGAGGCCGTGAAGCTGGGCCCGGCGCTCGACACGCTGATCCGCCACCAGCTGGTGCTGCGCGGCGTGGCCCATGGCCCGCGCACCTCGCAGGACTGGAAGCCGGCGCTGGCCGCCGAGCTGGTGCGCGACTCGATGCGCGCGGCCCAGCGCTCGCCCTTCGATCCGCAGCCGGCCGACCTCGAGCTGTTCTTCTCGCCCGGCGCGGGCGAACTCTGAGGAGCGCACCCGCCCCCGACACGACATGCAGGCCGCTTCCCCGCTCTCCCAGATGTACACGCCCAAGGGCCGGCTCGACCGCGATGCGCTGATCCGCCAGCACGTGCCGCTGGTGCGCCGGCTGGCGCATCACATGATCGCCAAGCTGCCGCCCAACGTCGAGCTCGACGACCTGATCCAGGTCGGCATGATCGGCCTGGCCGATGCGCTGTCGCGCTACGAGGCCAGCCAGGGCGTGCAGTTCGAGACCTTCGCCACCCAGCGCATCCGCGGCGCCATGCTCGACGAGCTGCGCGACGGCGACTGGCTCTCGCGCGGCTCGCGCAAGAGCCAGAAGCAGATCGAGCAGGCGGTGCGCGCGCTCGAGCAGAAGCTGGGCCGCGCGCCGGCCGAGTCCGAGATCGCCGACGCGCTCGAGATGCCGCTGGCCGACTACCAGAGCCTGCTGGGCCGCGTGCGCGGCACCCAGCTCGTGTACCTGGAGGACATGGGTGGCGGCACCGATGCCGAGGGCGAGTCGGGCTTCCTCGACCGCCACCTGGCCGATGCCGACGCCGACCCGATGAGCCTGCTCAAGGACCAGCGGCTGCGCCAGGCGCTGGTGGGCGCCATCGACAGCCTGCCCGAACGCGAGCGCCACATCATGGGCATGTACTACGAGCAGGACATGAATCTCAAGGAGATCGCGGCCGTGCTCGGCGTGACCGAGTCGCGCGTCTCGCAACTGCACAGCCAGTCGATCGCGCGGTTGCGCGCGAAGATGCGTTCGCACTGACGCTCACGAAGCACCGCGCCGCGGTGCTTTCTTCATCGCGCGCCGAGGATCGCCGCGAGCTGGCTTTCGAGGCTTGGGCCGGCCGCCGGAAAGCGCCCGTCGAGCGCCGCCGTGCCCACCGTGAAGCCCGCGGCGCCGCTGGCGCGGATCGCCGCGATGCGCTCCGGCGTGTCGATCGACCCCGCCACGATCACCGGCTTGCCCGCGGCCTCGCAGACCGCGCGCATCAGCCGCGGCACGTCGAGCGCGGCGCGGTAGGCGAGCAGGTCCAGCCCCGCCACACCGGGCCGGCTCGCGATCGCGCGGGCGCTGGCCACGATCTGCTCGATGGATCCGCCGAGCACGCTCGGATGCCCCGAGACCCGGCCCGCGAACGGGTAGTAGCGGATGCCCGTGCCCTCGAGCAGCGGCAGCACCTCGTCGACATGCGTGCCGCCGAGCAGGTGGTCGACACCGAGCCGGCACGCCATCTCGACCGAGGCGATCTCGCTGTCGCGGTCGAGCGAGACCACCTCGAGGTAACTCGAAGCGCCGTGGTCGCGGATGCTTCGGTGCAGGCCCTCGAGCGCGGCCATCGGCAGCCCGATGTCCTTGAAGCCGATGTGGCGCACGCCGGCCGCGAGCGCCGTCGCCACATGGCGCGCGGCGTCGGCCACGGTGCGGTCGTGCCGCGTGAGCATGAAGATGAATTCGAAGCCGCTCATGGTCGGGCCTTTCTCGTGGTTCGGTTGGCGGCCGCCAGGCGCGCGGCCATGTCGAGCGCGGCGTCGAGGCTGGCGGCGTCGGCGCTGCCGCGCCCCGCGATGTCGAAGGCGGTGCCGTGATCGGGGCTGGTGCGCACGAACGGCAGGCCGAGCGTGATGTTCACGCCTCGGTCGAGCCCGAGGTACTTGACCGGGATCAGCCCCTGGTCGTGGTACTGCGCCACCACCACGTCGAAGCGGCCCTGGCGCGCCTGCATGAACACCGTGTCGCCGGGCCAGGGTCCGCTGGCATCGATGCCCTCGCGCCGCGCGGCGGCGATCGCGGGCGCGATGGTGCGCTGCTCCTCGTCGCCGAACAGCCCGCCCTCGCCCGCGTGCGGATTGAGGCCGGCCACCGCGATGCGCGGCGCCGCGATGCCGAAGGCCCGGGCGCCCTGGTGCGCGAGCCGGATCGCCGACATCTGCGCCGCGAAGTCCGCGCGCTCGATGGCCTCGCGCAGCGCGCAATGGACCGTCACGAGCACGGTGCGCAGTTCGTCGTTGGCCAGCATCATCGCGACCCTGCAGCCGGTGCGCTCGGCCAGGATCTCGGTGTGGCCCGGATAGCGCAGGCCGGCGGCGGCCAGCGCTTCCTTGTGGATCGGCGCGGTGACGATGCCCGCCACGCGACCCGCCTGCGCGAGGGCTATCGCGGCCGAGATCGCCTCGAAGGCGGCCCGACCGCTGGCCGCATGCACGGCGCCCACGGGCGGCAGCGCCTCGAGCCGCGACGCGGCCAGCAGGTTCACCGTGCCGGGCGCGTGCGCCAGGTCGTCGATCGACGCCGCCACGCGCAGCCTCGCGCCCGCGCCCAGCGCCTCGAAGGCCCGGCGCATCACGCGCGGATCGCCGATCAGCACGCAGCGCCGGGCCCACTCGGCATTCAGCAAGGTGCGCGCAACGATCTCGGGGCCGATGCCCGAGGGATCGCCCATCGTCAGCGCGAGCCGCTCGGGCGGCACGGACTGGGTGAGTTGGGCTGACAGTTCTTGCATGAGGGAATATCGAGGACGGCGGGGCCGGACGCTCTAATCTATGCAGATGCCCGCCCCCGGACAAACGATGATTGCTGACACCAACGGTGAGCCTGGCTCACAGAAGAACCCCTCGCGCCTGCCCTCGCTGATGGCGCTGCGCTGCTTCGCGGCCGCGGCCCGGACCCAGAACTTCAGCCAGGCGGCCGACAACCTGCACCTGACCCATGGCGCGGTCAGTCGCGCCGTACGCATGCTCGAGGACGACCTGGGCCTGGCGCTGTTCGAACGGCGCAACCGCGGCGTCTTCCTCACCGAGGCCGGGCGCCGGCTGCAGCGCGCGGTGGACGAGGGCTTCGGCCTGATCGAGGACGCGACGCGCGCGCTGCGGCGCTCGGCGCGCGAGGCACCGCTGGTGCTGTCGTGCGAGCCGACCCTGCTGATGCGCTGGCTGATTCCGCGCTGGCCCGATTTCCAGGCGCGCCATCCCGAGGCCGCGGTGCACCTGGTGGCGGGCGGCGGGCCACTCTCCTTCGACGGCGGCATCGACCTCGCGATCCGCCGCAACGACTTCGAATGGCCCGCGAGCGTGCAGGCGCAGCCGCTGTTCGAGGAGAAGATCGGGCCCGTGTGCAGCCCGCACCGGATCGGCGATTTCTTCGACAACGCCGGCGCGAGTCCGTCGCTGCGCAGCGACGCGGTGCGGCTGCACACGCGCACGCGGCCGCAGGCCTGGCCGTCGTGGACGCAGCTGCGGGGCGCCTCGACCGACACCGGCGGCAGGGAACAGGTCTTCGAGCATTTCTATTTCAGCCTGCAGGCGGCGGTCGCCGGGCTCGGGGTGGCGATCGGGCCCTGGCACCTGGTCTGCGACGACCTCGCGAGCGGCGTGCTGGCGGCGCCGCTGGGTTTCGTCGCGGACGGCTCGGGCTACTTCCTGCTGTCGCCGCAGACGCCGGCCTCGGGCCGGCAGCGCCAGTTGCTCGAGTGGCTGCTCTCGGTGGTCTGAACGCTAGACTGCGCCCGCATGATCCGCGCCCGCTCCCGCAAGACCCTGTTCCTGGCCCTCGTGCTCGCATTCGCCGTGGCCTTCGCCTGGTACTTCAAGGTGCTCGCGCTCGGCTACTACTGGCTCGGCACCACGCTGGGCGCCGCGCAATGGGCCGGCAAGTCGCTGTGGCTGCCGGACTACCGGGTGGCGGTCGAGGGCCTGCCGATCCAGGGCCTGACGCGCAACGCCTCGGGCCTGACCTTCAACACCGAGACCGGCACCCTCTTCACGGTCATCAACCGCCCGCCGCAGATTGCCGAGCTCGACACCGAGGGCCGGCTGCTGCGCGTGATCGGGCTCGAGGGCGTGAAGGACCCCGAGGGCATCACCTACGTGCAGGGCGAGAGCTACGTGATCTCCGACGAGGACAGCCACCGCATGTACTGGGTGCGGATCGGGCGCGACACCCAGCGGGTGTCGGTGGCCGGCCGGCCGAGCCTGGGCATCGGCATCGACCGGCTGCACAACAGCAGCTTCGAGGGCATCTCCTGGGACGGCGTGCACAAGCGGCTGTACGTGGTGCGCGAGAAGCTGCCGATGCGCGTGCTGATGGTGACCGGGCTCGATCCCGACACGCCCTCCGCGAGCGGCTTCAACATCGACATCAGCGAATGGAAGTCCTCGCGTGCGGGCTCGCTGTTCATGAGCGACCTGTCCTCGGTCACGCTGCACGACCCGACCGGCCACCTGCTGCTGCTGAGCGACGAGTCGGCGCTGGTGGTGGAGTACGCGAGCGACGGGCGCCCGGTCAGCATGCTGCCGCTGTGGCGCGGCTTCGGCGGCCTGCGGCGCAAGGTGCCGCAGCCCGAGGGCGTGGCGGTCGGTCCCGACGGGCGGCTCTACCTGCTGTCGGAACCCAATCTGTTCTACCGCTTCGAGCGCGTGCCGAAGCCGTCGTAGTCAGTGCGCCGGCATCGAGGCCGAGCGCAGCCCCGCGAACACCCTGCGCTCGCCGGGCATGGTGTAGGTGGCGTCGGGGCGCGGCCCCAGCAGCGAGGCCAGGCTGCGGTCGACGATGACGGTGCGACGCGCGACGCTGTCGCGCTGGTTCGACAGCCGCTGGGCCACGGCCTCGACGCGGCGGCGGAATTCGGCGTCGAGCGCCTCGGCCGACAGCGCGGCCTCGAGGGCGCGCGCGAAACCGGTGGCGCAGCGGCGCAGCTCGCCGCTGGCCTGCAGCAGGTCCGAGGGCTCGGCGCGGCGCAGGCCGGCATCGACCAGGTCGAGCTGGTCCTCGACTTCGCTCAGCAGCATCTCGGCGGAAGCACGGGTATCGGGCATGGCATCAGTTCCTTGCGCGGCTCAGGAATTCCTGGGCGTTGGCCAGGAGCTTGTCGGCGATGGCGCCGGAATCGACCTTGAAGCTGCCGTTGGCGATGGCGGCGCGCACCGCGGCCACCTTCGCCTCGTCGATGCCGCTGCCGGCCGTGGCGGCGGCCTCGAGCGTGCGGGCCGAGGCCGACACGCTGACCGGCGTGCCGGTGGCGTCGCCGGCATCGGCCACCGCGGGCGTGGCGCCCCGGCCGGTCTTCGCGGCCGCGGTCACGCCGGTGGCGGCCGCGACGGCGGGATCTTGCAACGGGTTGATCTTCATGGCGGCTCCTGGCCCCGGGCGGGGGCTTCGTCCCCAGGATTTCGACCGCCGTTCGACGGACTTGAGGACTTTTTCGAAGTTTTTTGCGCCGCGACGGTCACATCGAGAGGCGCACGGTGCGCGGATCCTGCACCACCCCGGTGGTGATGCGGCCATTCTCCATGCGGATGCGCACCATCTGGCCGACCACGCCCGGCGTCAGCGCCTGGGCCTCGGTGGCGATCTCGAAGCCCTGGCCCTGGGCCACCACGCGCACCTGGGTGCCGGCCGCGAAGGCCTGGGCCGGCTTCACCATCGACTGGCGCAGCGGCTGGCCGGCCTGCAGCGAGCGCGAGGCGACCTGCCCCACCCACTGGGTGGCCTCGGCCATCACCGGCGAGGGCTCAGCGGCCCAGTCGGCCTCGGCCTCGACCGCGTCGGCCGCGCTCAGCACGGTGCCGGGCAGCACGTTGTCGCGCAGCACCCAGGCCGGGCCGAAGGCCTTGATGGTGACCGGCAGGAAGACGTTCCAGCGCGCGCCGCCCTCGACGCAGCGCAGCCCGAGCCGGGTGCGGCCCCACAGGCGCAGGCCGGTGGGGATGTAGGGCTCGACGCGGCTGCAGGGTGCCAGGCGCAGCCGGTTGTCGAGCGCGCCGATGGCGACCTCCATGCGCAGCGGCGCGGGATTGGCCGACTGGGCCTGGGCCACGGCGTCGTCGAGCCACTGGCGGGTGCTGGCGGCGAAGGCCTCGCCGGCTTCGGCGCCTTCGGACGGCGCCTGCTGGGCGAAGGCGCTGAAGGCGGTGCAGGCGGCGAGCAGCAGCGCGCCGGCAGCGAGAGGGAATGCGGGGACGGCCATGGGCTCCTCCGGGGTGTGCAGGGACGGAAATGCGGAACGCGCGTGCCTCGGCCCACCGCAGCGCGACCCGCACTGTAGGCAGTACGCCCCGACCCCAAAGCCGCGATAAGGCCGAAAAAGCCGCCTTTCATCCGCGCTTCCGAAATCGGCGCGGCTCCCACAATTTCCGCACGGGCGCTCACGCCCACACCCTTCGCGAGGACCCCGGCCCATGCTCGACAAACTGACGAACTCACTGGATTTCCAGGCGAAAGCCCTGGTGCTGCGTGCCGACCGCCAGCGCGACATCGCGAGCAACATCGCCAACGCCGACACGCCCGGCTACGCGGCGCGCGACTTCAGCTTCGCCGACGCGATGCGCGAGGCCACGGGCGGCGGCACGCCGCGCGCCGCCTCGGGTGCCAGCGCCGACGGGCGCACCGACGCGCGCCACATCCCGCTGACTTCGGGCGGCGGAACCGGTGGCAGCGGCGCGAGCGGCGCCACTGGTGGTTACGCGGTCCAGACCCAGCCCTCGCTCGACGGCAACAGCGTCGACCTCGACCGCGAGCGCGCGGCCTTCGCCGACAACGCGGTGCGCTACGAGGCCACGCTGCGCTTCATCAACGGCCAGGGCAAGACGCTGCTCGCGGCCATCCAGGGGCAATAAGCCATGTCGATGTTCTCGATCTTCGGCATCTCCGGCAGCGCGGTCAGCGCGCAGTCGCAGCGCCTGAACGTGGTGGCCAGCAACCTGGCCAATGCCGACGCGGTGGCCGGCCCCGACGGCCAGCCCTACAAGGCGCGGCAGGTGGTGTTCCAGACCGTGGCGCTCGACGGCGAGACCGGCGCCGGCGTGCGCGTGGACTCGGTGACCGAGAACCAGACGCCCGGGCGCAAGGTGCACGAGCCCGCCAACCCGATGGCCGACGCCCAGGGCTACGTGACCCATTCGAACGTGAACGCGGTGGAGGAGATGGTCAACATGATCTCGGCCTCGCGCTCCTACCAGAACAACGTCGAGGTGATGAACACGGCCAAGAACCTGCTGCTCAAGACGCTGCAGATCGGCCAGTGACCGCCACCCCACCGCACACCCTTCTTCCGGACGCCCGCGCATGACCTCCACCGCCGCCACCTCCAACCTCACCGGCACCACCTACGTGCCGAGCTCGAGCGCGGACAGCAAGTCGATCTCCGCCAGCGGCACCGCCGAGGCGCAGGACCGCTTCCTCAAGCTGCTGGTCGCCCAGCTCGCGAACCAGGATCCGATGAATCCGATGGACAACGCGCAGATGACCTCGCAGATCGCGCAGATCAACACGGTCACGGGCATCCAGCAGCTCAACGACACGATGAAGAACATGAACACCCAGATGTCGGCCATGCAGGTGCTGCAGGCCGGCAACCTGGTGGGCCATGGCGTGCTGACCGAGGGCAACCAGCTGGCCTTCGACACCACGGCCAAGACCGCGGTGGGCGCGATCGAGCTGCCGGCCAAGGCCAGCAACGTGAAGATCCAGGTCACCACGGCCGGCGGCCAGATCGTCGACACCGTCTCGCTCGGCGAGCTCGACGCGGGCCAGCACGGCTTCACGCTCGATTCCTCCAAGTACCCGGCCGACACGCCGCTGCAGTTCAAGGTCATCGCCACCAACGGCAGCGAGAAGGTCGATGCCGTGGCGCTGATGCGCGACAAGGTGGTGGCCGTGGGCAGCGACGCCAGCGGCGGCCTCACGCTCACGCTGCTGACCGCGGGCAAGACGCCCTACGCCAACGTGCACGCCGTTCTCTGACAGACACCCCTTCCCATCCAGCACACAGGAGCCACTCCATGAGCTTTCAACAGGCACTCTCGGGTCTCAACGCCGCCAGCCGCAGCCTCGACGTGATCGGCCACAACATCGCCAACGCGGGCACCACCGGCATGAAGTCCTCGCGCGCCGAGTTCGCCGAGATCTACGCCAGCTCGGCCGGCGCCATCGGCGGCACCAACGTGGGCCTGGGCGTGGGCGTGGCCGACGTCTCGCAGCAGTTCTCGCAGGGCTCGCTGTCGATCACCGGCAACGACCTCGACGTGGCCATCAACGGCGGCGGCTTCTTCCAGGTGAAGGCGCCCGACGGCTCCACCGCCTACACCCGCGCCGGCAACTTCAAGCAGGACAAGCAGGGCAACATCATCACCAACAGCGGCGCGCAGGTGATGGGCTATGCCACCGACGCCAACGGCGTGCGCCAGAGCTACGACGCGATCCCGCTGAAGCTGCCCACCGGCGCGCCGATTCCGGCCAAGCAGACCACCAAGATGGCGGCCGAGATCACGCTCGACGCCAGCGCCGTGGTGGCTTCCACCGCCACGCCGCCGACGCCGATCCGCACCTACGGCACCTCGCTGACCGCCTACGACGCCCAGGGCCTCGAGGTGCCGGTCGGCCTGTACTTCCAGAAGGCCGCCAATAACAGCTGGAACGTCTACACCAGCGTCAACGGCAGCGACCCCGCGGCCTCCACGCCGTTCCAGCTCAACTTCAACGCCGACGGCAGCCTCAACACCACCACCTCGACGGTGCCGGCGATCACGCTGTCCTCGCCCAACGACCCGACGCGCACCTTCACCGCCTCGCTCGACCTCAGCAACATGACCCAGGTCAACGCGCGCTTCGCGGTGTCGGACCTGACGCAGGACGGCTACACCGCCGGCCAGCTCACCGGCATCAAGATCGAGGACACCGGCGTCATCACCGCCACCTACTCGAACGGCCAGACCCAGGCCGCGGGCCAGGTCGCGCTGGTGAGCTTCCGCAATGCCCAGGGCCTGGCGCCCAGCGGCTCGGGCTACTGGGTCGAGACCGCGTCCTCGGGCCAGCCGGTGCGCGGCGCGCCCGGCGAAGGCACCTTCGGCCAGCTGCGCTCGGGCGCGCTGGAGGAATCGAACGTCGACCTCACGGCCGAACTGGTCAACATGATGAGCACGCAGCGCGCCTACCAGGCCAATGCACAGACCATCAAGACGCAGGACCAGGTCATGTCCACGCTGATCAACCTGCGCTGATCGAACGCACCGGGAGCGACGCGCGATGGACCGCCTGATCTACACCGCCATGAGCGGCGCGAGCGCCGCGGCGCAGCGCCAGAGCGTGCTCGCCAACAACCTGGCGAATGCCTCGACCCAGGGCTTTCGCGCCGAGCTCTCGACCTTCCGCGCGGTGCCGCTGCGCGGCGACGGCGCCAGCACGCGCGTGTTCGCGATGGAAGCCACCTCGGGCCACGACGACAAGCCCGGCGCGATCCAGCGCACCGGCCGCGCGCTCGACATGGTGGCGCAGGGCCGCAGTTGGTTCGCGGTGCAGGGCCTTGACGGCACCGAGGCCTACACCCGCGCCGGCGCCTTCCAGGTCTCGCCCGAAGGCACGCTGATGACCAGCTCGGGCCTGCCGCTTCTGTCCGACGGCGGCGCGCCGATCGACGTGCCGCCGGGCTCGACGCTGTCGGTGGGCAGCGACGGCACGGTCAGCGCCAAGACCGGCGACCAGCCCTCCTCCACCCTGGGCCGCCTCAAGCTCGCCACGCCCACGGCCGACGACCCGCTGCGCCGCGGCGAGGACGGCCTGTTCCGCACCGCCTCGCAGGAGCCGCTGCCCTCGGACGCCACCGCGCGCGTGGAGACCGGCGCGCTCGAGGGCTCGAACGTGAACCCGATCGAGACCATGGTCGGGATGATCGCCGCCGCGCGCCAGTTCGACAGCCAGCTGCGCCTGCTGCAGTCCGCGCAGGACTCCGACAAGTCGGCCGCGCAGTTGCTCAACGTCCAGGGCTGATGCCCGCTGCAAGAGAAGAAAGACCCTCGCCATGATCAATTCGCTCTGGATCTCCAAGACCGGCATGGAAGCCCAGCAGACCCAGCTGGACGTGATTTCGCACAACCTCGCCAACGTCTCGACCACGGGCTACAAGCGCGCCAACGCGGTGTTCGAGGACCTGATGTACCAGAACCTGCGCCAGGTCGGCGCCAACAGCACCGAGCAGTCGCAGCTGCCCACCGGCCTGCAGCTGGGCCTGGGCGTGCGCACGGTCGCCACCAGCCGCTCGTTCTCGCAGGGCAGCATGCAGCAGACCAACAACCAGTTCGACCTGGCGATCAAGGGCAACGGCTTCTTCCAGGTCACGCAGCCCGACGGCACCATCGGCTACACGCGCGACGGCTCGTTCCAGGTCGACGCGCAGGGCCGGCTGGTCACCTCCTCCGGCCTGCCGGTGGCCAACGGCATCACGGTGCCCGCCACCGCGACCAGCGTCAGCATCTCGAGCGACGGCACGGTCTCGGCCACGCTGTCGGGCAATGCCACGCCGCAGAACATCGGCTCGCTCGCGATCGTCAACTTCATCAATCCGGCCGGCCTCGAGCCGCTGGGCGAGAACCTCTATGCCGAGACCGCCGCCTCGGGCCAGCCCAACGGCGGCACCGCGGGCACCAACGGCCTGGGCACGGTGATGCAGGGCTTCCTCGAGACCTCGAACGTGAACGTGGTGCAGGAGCTGGTCTCGATGATCCAGACGCAGCGCGCCTACGAGATGAACTCGAAGGCCATCCAGACCAGCGACCAGATGCTGCAGAAGCTGGGGCAGCTGTGAGACCTTCCCTGTTCCGCGCGGCCTTCGCCGCCCTCGCCCTCGTCGTGGCCAGCGGCTGCACCACGCTGGCCAACACGCCGCAGGTCGAGATGCCCTCGACCGCGCCGCCGCCGGTGAGCGCCTCGCCGATGGCGGCCGTGCCGCGCCAGGCCACGGGCAGCCTGTTCCGCAGCGCGAGCTACCGGCCGCTGTTCGAGGACCGGCGCGCGCGCATGATCGGCGACACGGTGACGATCTCGATCGTCGAGAACGTGAGCGCGAGCCAGAAGTCGACCTCGACCATCGGCAAGACCAGCAGCATCGACACCAGCATCGCGGCGCTGCCCTTCTTCGCCGCCAACTCCTTCGGCCGCGCCGGCGCCAATGCCGAGTCGGCCCACAACTTCGCGGGCAAGGGCGGCACCGAGAGCGCCAACACCTTCCAGGGCTCGATCACGGCGACGGTGATCGACGTGCAGCCCAACGGCCACCTGGTGGTGACCGGCGAGAAGCAGATCGGCGTGAACCAGAACGTGGACGTGCTGCGCTTCTCGGGCACCATCGATCCGCGCTCGATCCAGGCCGGCAGCAACGTGCTGTCGACGCAGGTGGCGAACGTGCGCATCGAGTCGCGCGGCCGCGGCGCGCAGCAGGAATCGCAGGTCATGCCCTGGCTGGGCCGCTTCTTCATGAGCGTGCTGCCGTTCTGAGGATGCACGACGCCATGTCCTTCACGTCCCAGCACCGCCTGCGCCGCCGCGTTGCCGCGCTCTCCTTCGGCCTGCTCGGCATGCTGCTGCTCGCGCTCGGCCCCGCCCAGCAGGCGCATGCGCTGCGCATCAAGGAAGTCGCCGCCGTGCAGGGCGTGCGCAGCAACCAGCTCACCGGCTACGGCCTGGTGGTCGGGCTCGACGGCACCGGCGACCAGACCACGCAGATGCCCTACACCACGCAGAGCGTGGCCAACTATCTGCAGCAGCTGGGCATCACGCTGCCCGACAACCGCGCCTCGCAGCTGCAGCTCAAGAACGTGGCGGCGGTGATCGTCACCGCGCAGCTGCCGGCCTTCGCGCAGCCGGGCCAGCAGCTCGACGTCAACGTCTCCTCGATGGGCAATGCCAAGTCGCTCAAGGGCGGCACGCTGGTCGCCACGCCGCTGCGCGGCGCCGACGGCGAGATCTACGCGCTCGCGCAGGGCAACATGGTGGTGGGCGGCGCCGGCGCCGCGGCCGCCGGCAGCAAGGTGCAGATCAACCACCTGAGCGCGGGCCGCGTGCCCAACGGCGCGCAGGTGGAACGCAGCGTGCCCTCGCCGCTGCTCGACGGCGACAGCGTGAACCTCGACCTCAACGCGGTCGACTTCCAGACCGCGCGCCGCGTGGCCCAGGCCATCGACCGCCGGCTCGGCACCGGCACCGCGCGCGCCATGGACGGCCGCACGGTGCAGGTGCGCGCGCCCACCGACGCCAATGCGCGCGTGAACTTCATCGCCGAGCTCGAGGAGCTCACGCTCGAGGCCAGCACGCCCGCGGCCAAGGTGGTGATCAATGCGCGCACCGGCTCGATCGTGCTGAACCAGGCCGTGACGCTCGGGCCCTGCGCCATCGCGCACGGCAACCTGTCGGTCACGATCAGCTCGGCGCCGGTGATCAGCCAGCCCGCGCCGCTGTCGGGCGGACGCACGGTGGTGGCCGAGCAGGCCTCGATCCAGATCAAGCAGGAGCCTGGCACCATGATCCAGGTGCCGGCCGCGCCGCTGCTGTCGGACGTGGTGCGCGCCCTCAACTCGCTGGGCGCCACGCCGCAGGACCTGCTCGCGATCCTGCAGGCCATCAAGGCCTCGGGCGCGCTCAACGCGGAACTCGAGGTGATCTGATGTCGATGCAGACCTCGCTGTCGGCGATGTCCATGTCGCCGTCCACCGGCCAGGGGCTGGCGGCCGATGCGCGCTCGCTCGACGCGCTCAAGCTCGCGGCCAACGGCAACGACCCGAAGGCGGTGCGCGAGGCGGCCAAGCAGTTCGAGTCGCTGTTCATGCGCGAGCTGATCAAGAGCATGCGCGAGGCGACCATGAAGTCGGGCCTGCTCGACAGCGACGGCGAGAAGCTCGGCACCGACCTGCTCGACCAGCAGTTCGCGGTGCAGCTCTCGGGCCTGCCCGGCGGCCTCACCGACGCGATCACGCGCCAGCTCACGCAGCAGATGAGCGGCACCGCCAAGGCACCGACCATCGCGCTGGGCGCCGAGGCCGCGCGCATCAAGCCGGCCGCCAACCAGCGCAGCTTCGTCGAGCAGCACGACGACGCGGCCGAGCGCGTGTCGCGCGAGACCGGCATTCCCGCCAGCTTCATGATCGGCCAGGCCGGCCACGAGACCGGCTGGGGCCGCAGCGAGATCCGCCACCGCGACGGCAGCCCCTCGCACAACCTGTTCGGCATCAAGGCCGGCGGCAGCTGGACCGGCCCCACCGTGGCCGTGACCACCACCGAATACATCGGCGGCGAGCCGCGCAAGGTGACGGCGCGTTTTCGTGCCTACGACTCCTACGAGGAGTCGTTCCGCGACTACGCGCGCCTGATCGGCAACTCGCCGCGCTACGAGAAGGCGCGCGCCAGCGTGAGCTCGGTCAGCGCCTACGCGAGCGAACTGCACCGCGCCGGCTATGCCACCGACCCGGCCTACGCGGCCAAGCTCAGCCGCGCGATCCACACCACGCTGAAGATCCAGCGCACCTGAAGCGCCGAGAAAGATCCCGCCATGAGTCTGCTCAACGTCGGCGCCCGCGCCCTGCTCGCGAACCAGGTCGCGCTGTCGACCACCGGCCACAACATCGCCAACGCCAGCACCGTCGGCTATTCGCGCCAGACCGCCGTGATGGGCCAGGTCGCGGGCCAATACACCGGCAGCGGCTACATCGGCAAGGGCGTCGAGGTCACGACCATCGAGCGCGCCCACAACGAGTTCCTCACGCGCCAGGCCGCGGCCGCCCAGTCGGTGCAGGCCATGGACGAGACGCGCGCGGCGCGCCTGTCGTCGCTCGAGGACATCTTCAAGGGCGGCAAGACCGGCCTGGGCGCGGCCGTGTCGGACCTGCTCAACGCCTTCTCCGACATCGCGAGCGCGCCGACCGACGTGACGGCGCGCAACGTGGTGATCACGCGCGCCGACGAGATGGCCGCGCGCATGCGCGACGCCCAGACCCGGCTCGACGACCTGCAGAAGGGCGTGAACTCGCAGCTCGGCGACGCGGTGCGCAGCATCAACGGCCTGGCCGGGCGGCTGGCCACGCTCAACGAGCAGATCGCGCGCGCCAGCGGCGGCGGCCAGAGCCCGAACGACCTGCTCGACCAGCGCGACCAGTTGCTGCGCGAGCTCAACCAGCAGGTGCAGACCACCACGGTGCAGGCCGACGACGGCTCGCTCAGCGTGTTCGTGGGCAGCCAGGCGCTGGTGCTGGGCAACAAGGCGGCGCAGGTCGCGATGAGCACCGACGACGCCAACCAGAGCAAGCTGACGCTGATGCGCAACGGCCTCGCGACCACCATCGACGAGGCCACGCTGGGCGGCGGCGCGGTGGCGGGACTGCTGCGCTTCCAGAATTCGGACCTGGCCGAGGCGCGCGACGGCCTGGGCCGCATGGCGCTCACGCTGGCCACCGAGATCAATGCCCAGCACCGGCTCGGCGTGGACCTCGACGGCAACCCCGGCGGCGACTTCTTCAAGCCGATCGCCATCCCCGACGCGATGGGCGCCGCGAGCAACACCGGCAACGCGGTGATCGGCGCCACGGTGTCCAACACCTCGGCGCTCGCGGCCTCGAGCTACCAGCTCAAGTTCGGCGCGGGCGGCAGCATCGAAGTGCAGCGCCTGTCGGACGGCAAGACCACCAGCTTCACCGGCCCGATGCCGATCGAGGTCGACGGCATCAAGCTCGACCTCAAGGCGGGCAGCGCGGCCGCGGGCGACAGCTTCGTGCTCAAGCCCTATGCCTCGGCCGCCGGCGACATGGCCACCGTGCTGCACTCGGCGCGCGGGCTGGCCGCGGGCAGCCCGGTCGAGGCGCGCGTGGGCACCGGCAACACCGGCGGCATGTCGGTCGGCAGCCTGGCCGCGACCTCGGCCAACGCCAACCTCAACCAGCCGGTCACGCTGACCTTCAACGGCGCGGGCGGCTTCGACGTGGCCGGCAACGGCACCGGCAACCCGACCAGCGTGCCCTACGTGGCGGGCCAGCCGATCAGCTACAACGGCTGGACCCTCGTGCTGTCGGGCACGCCCAAGGCCGGCGACACCATCACCGTCCAGGCCGCCACCACCGCCTACGGCGGCAGCAACGCCGGCAATGCGCAGGCGCTGCTGGCGCTGCGCGACAAGACGGTGTTCGACGGCGCCGCCATGACCGACGGCTATGCCGCGCTGATGGCGCAGGTCGGCGTGCGCTCGCAGAGCGCGCAGTACGCGGCCGAGATCTCGAGCTCGATCGCCACCTCGCTCGAGACCGACCGCACCAGCCAGGCCGGCGTGAACCTCGACGAGGAAGCCGCCAAGCTGCTGCAGTACCAGCAGGCCTACCAGGCCTCGTCCAAGATGATCCAGATCGCGCAGAGCATCTTCGACTCGCTGCTGCAGAACATGAACTGATCGGGAGACAGGAAGAACCATGACAGCCACCCGCCTCGCCAGCGCCACCACCTACGACAACGCGGTGCGCCAGCTCACCACGCGCCAGTCCCAGCTCTCGAAGCTGCAGGAGCAACTCAGCGCCAGCAAGAAGGTGCTGCGCCCGAGCGACGACCCGACCGGCGCGGCGCAGGCCGAGCGCGCCATCACGCGCATGGCGCGCGTCAGCACCGACCAGCGCGCGCTCGAGCTGCAGCGCAACGCGGTGTCGACGGCCGAGTCGACCCTGGGCAGCGCGACCGCGGCCATGGCCGAGTTCCGCACGCTGGTGGTGAACGCCGGCAACGCCACGCTGTCGGCGGCCGACCGCGCCACCATCGCGCAGCGCCTGACCACCCTGCGCGGGCAACTGCTCGGCTATGCCAACGCGCAGGACAGCAACGGCCAGTCGCTGTTCGGCGGCCTGGGCAGCACCGCCGCGCCCTTCGTCGACAACGGCAGCGGCGTGCGCTTCGACGGCATCGCGGGCCAGGCCGGCGCGGCCAGCGACACCGCCATCCCCTCGATGCTCGACGGCCACGCCACCTGGATGGACGTGCCCACCGGCAACGGCGTGTTCACCGTGAGCCAGGCGGCCGGCACGCGCAACGTCTACAACGACGCCGGCAAGGTGGTCGATCCCTCTGCGCTGACCGGCCACGGCTACCGCGTCGCCTTCAGCGTCGCCAACGGCGTGACCACCTACGACGTGATCGACACCACGACGCAGGCCACGCTCAAGTCGGGCCAGCCCTACACCGCGGGCCAGGCGATCGAGTTCGCCGGGATCTCGCTCACGGCCAGCGGCGTGCCGGCCGACGGCAATGCTTTGACCGTCGCGCCCAGCGGCAAGACCAGCCTGTTCGGCGTGCTCGACCAGGCGATCGCGGGCGTGAAGGACGGCAGCAACAGCAGCGGCCAGCTGGCGCAGAACGTGGCGCAGTCGCTGGTGCAGATCGACGCCGCGAGCGCGCGGCTGTCGGCCTCGCGGGGCCGCGCGGGCGACCTGCTGAATCAGGTCGACAGCATCTCCGACCGCCAGTCCTCGCGCAGCCTGCAGCTCGAGGCCGACCGCTCGCGCGCCGAGGACCTCGACACGATCCAGGCGCTGTCCGACTTCAAGACCCAGCAGACCGCCTACTCCGCGGCCCTCGGCTCCTATGCCGAAATCCAGAAGCTGTCGCTGTTCAACTTCATCGGCTGAGGCGGCATGACCGCCCTTTCGTTCGTTCTCTCCTTCTCGTCTTCATGTCTCAATCGGTACTCGGCAGCCTGACCCTCGGCTACCGCCCGTTCTGGAACCGGCCGCGCGCACTCGCGGGAGTCCAGCTCTTCGTCCACGAGGACCGCCAACGCATCGACGGGCGCCACCTGCTGCGCACCCTGGCCGAGACCTGGAACGCCGATTCGCCGACGCTCCTGCTGTCGATCCAGACGCCCGAGTTCCTGCGCGACATCGCGAGCAATGCCGAGGCGGCCGGCCCGATGCTCGAGATCCCGCTCGGCTGGATGCAGGACGCCGGCCTGCGCCCCGCCGTGCGCGCCGCGGCCCGCCGCGGCGTGCGCATGGTCGCGAGCGGCGTGCCGACCCAGATCCCCGACGGCGAGGCAGCGCCGTGGTTCGAGCGCCGGCTGCTGCGGCTCGCGCCCGAGGACGCGATGGACGCGCTGCGCCTGGCGCAGGTGACGCGCGACACCACGGTGTTCGACCGCAGCATGGCGCACCCCGGCGACGAAAGCCCGGTGCGCCCCGAGGCGCTGATCGACGGCGTGGCCAGCCGCGCGCTGGCCGAGCATGCGCTCGACCAGCAGAACGCCTGGGCCGTGGCCGGCTGGCCCAGCGAGGACGTGCTGCACGGCTACGGCGGCCAGCCGCTGCCGCCGACGCGGCGCGCCATCGTGCGCGTGATGAACGCGATCGATGCCGAGGAGTCGCTCGAGCGCATCGACCAGCTCGTGAGCCGCGAGGCCGCGCTGGTCTACGCGCTGATGCTCTACCTGAACTCGCCGGGCCTGGGGCTGCCGAACCGCGTGGCCTCGCTGCGCCACGGCTTCATGATGATCGGCTTCCAGCGCCTGAGCACCTGGCTGTCGCAGCAGCTGCCGACCGCCAGCGAGGACGCCAACCTGCGCCCGCTCAACACTTCGATGGCGATGCGCGGCCACCTGGTCGCCCACCTGATGGACGCCGGCATCGAGGACGACCTCAAGCGCGAGGTCTACCTGTGCGGCCTGTTCTCGCAGCTCGATCTGGTGATGGGCGAGCCGCTGCGCACCAGCTTCGGCCGCATCCCGCTGACCGACCGCATCGTGGCCGCGACCATCGCGCAGAACGGCCCCTACGCGCCGGCGCTGCAGCTCGCGATCGCGCTCGAATCGAGCAACCCGACCGCGCTGCGCAACCTGCGCCGCACGCATGCGGTCGATGCCGAGGAAGTCAACCGCGCGCTGCTACGGATGATCGCGGCGGGCGGCTTCTAGGCCGAGGCTCCTCCATTGGGAGGAGCCGCCTCCTTTTTTTGCCCGCCGGGCCCTTTTTCTCCTCAAGTCTTGCGCCGCCGCGCCGAAAAAGCGGACATGCGGCCCCGCGTGGCCGCGCCCAGGAACCGGAGAACACCATGTCGGGCATCCCGCAACGACTTTTCATCCACGGCCCCCGGGTCTGAAGGCCATCCGTGTCCAGCCTGGCACCCTTGGCCCGCGAATTCGCCGCCCGTCCGCCGGGCTACTGCAGCGCCGCGCGCGCGCTGACCATCAACCGCCTCCAGCAGCCGGCCACCCAGGCCAGCAACGATGCCTCGGCCGTGCCCGACTTCGCCGCGAGCTGCCCCGCCTTCACCATGGCCTTCCAGCCCATCGTCGACGTCGACAAGGGCGAGGTCTATGCGCACGAGGCGCTGGTGCGCGGCATCCACGGCGAAGGCGCCGGCCACATCCTCGGGCTGGTGCATGCGCGCCACCGCGTCGAGTTCGACCGCGCCTGCCGCGCCAAGGCGATCGAGCTCGCGGCCGGGCTGCGCATGGCCTCGCGGCTGAGCCTCAACGTGATGCCCAACGACGCCGGGCGCCAGGGCGAATGCTTCCAGAGCGCGGTCGAGACCGCCGAGCGCTTCGGCTTCCCGAAGGAGCGGCTGATCTTCGAGGTGACCGAGTCGGAGCGCGTCGAGGACCTGCCGCACCTGGTGCAGGCCTTCGAGATGCACCAGCAGCACGGTTTCTCCTCGGCCATCGACGACTTCGGCGCCGGCTTCGCGGGCTTCGAGCTGTTCGTTGCGCTCAGGCCGCACATCGTGAAGCTCGACATGGAGCTGATCCGCAACATCCACACCGACGGCGTGCGCCGCGCCGTGGTCAAGGGCTTCGTCTCGACCTGTGGCGAACTCGGCATCCACGTGGTGGCCGAGGGCGTGGAGGTGATGGAAGAGGCGATGGCGCTGCGCGAGCTCGGCATCCGGCTGTTCCAGGGCTACCTGTTCGCGCGGCCGGTGGTCGAGACCCTGCCGGCGGTGAACTGGGAGTGGGAGAAGCGCTTCGACTAGCTCGCGAACCAGTCGCGCGCCGAGCGGCCCTGATCGGGCCCGAGCATTGAAAAGCCGCCGTCGACCGGAATGTCGGCTCCCGTCACGAAGCGTGCCGCGTCCGAGCACAGGAACAGCACCACCTGCGCCACGTCGTCGCCGTCGCCCGCGCGGCCCAGCGGATGCAGCGGCGCGGCCATGCGGTCGGCCTTGGCGCGGTCGCCGCCGGCCATGCGCGAGAGCGCGTCCGACCAGGTCCAGCCCGGCGACACCGAGTTCACGCGGATGCGCCGCGGCGCCAGCGTCGCGGCCTGGTTGCGCGTGAGCTGCAGGATCGCCGCCTTGGCCGCGGGATAGAGCGCGCGGTCGGCGGTGCCGAACTTGCCGCCCACGCTGCCCATGTTGACGATGGCCCCGCCCTGCGCGGCCAGCGCCTCGGTCGCCTTGTGCACGAGCAATGCGCCCGAGACCAGGTTGACGTCGAGCGCGGCCAGCCATTCGGCGCGCTTCGCGCCCATGCCGCCGTCGTTGTAGACCACGGCGTTGTTGACCAGGCAGTCGATGCGGCCCTCGATGCGCAGCGCATCGGCCACCAGCGCGTCGAGCGCTTCGTCGTTCGCGATGTCGCAGGCGGCGAAGCGGCAAGCCGCGCCGACCTCTTCCGCCAGCGCCTGGCCGCGCGCCGCGTCGATGTCGACCGCGACCACGCGCGCGCCGGCCCCCGCCAGCGTGCGCACGATGGCGCTGCCCAGCATCGCGGCCGCGCCGGTGACGATCGCGACCTTGCCTTGCATGTTCATGAGATGTCCTTCATCGGTTCAGGGGCCCATCTGGGCGAGCGCGTCCTCGACGCCGATCACCTGCGCGAGCATCGACAGATTCTCCAGGCTCGCGGCATGCAGGTGCGGCTGCGCCGTGTTGCAGGCATCGGCCACCACCGCCACGTCGTAGCCCAGGTCGCTCGCATGGCGCGCGCCGTGCTCGACCACGTGGTTGGTCGCGATGCCCGCCACGTAGAGCCGGTCGGCGCCGGTGGCGCGCACCGCCTGCTCGAGCCCGCTGGCCCAGAAGGGGTTGTTGCGCTTGTGCGTGACCACGGCCTCGCCCGGCAGCGGCGCGAGCTCGTCGTAGAACTCGGCACCCCAGCTGCCCTCCTGCACCGCGCCGCTCTGCGCGACCCGGCGGAACAGCGTGCAGTTGTCGAGGCAGTCGACGTAGCCGGGCGCGAAGGCGATGCGCACGAAGATCACCGGCACGCCGGCGGCGCGCGCACCCGCGATCAGCCGGCCGGCCGAGGCGATCAGCCGCGGGCGCGCCGGATCGTCGGCCGCGACACCCACGCGCACCTTGCCGTCGGCGTGCAGCACGTCGTTCTGGTAGTGCATCGCGAGCAGCGCGGCCTTCACACGAACACCTGCAACGCTTCGTGCGCGGCGTCGCAATTGACCAGCTCGACGCGCTTGAGATGGATGCGCAGTTCGCCCTCGTGGCGGCGCAGCGTGTGCAGCACGCTGCCGCCGAACATGCGCTGCTCGGTCTTGCGCCATTCGAGCAGCACGAAGGTGGAGCGCACGGTGCAGCCGGCCCCCTTGCCCTCTGTGCCCTCCTCGCGCGCCTCGATGCCGATGTTGCCCACCACGTGCACCGTGCGCGTGGGCGGCTGCTGCGAATAGGCGCGCGCCTGCTCGAGCCGGCGCGCGCGCATCGAGCGCAGCAGCGCGTCCTCGCAGAACAGCGAGGCATGGTTGAGGTGGTCGGCCTGGCCGTGCACCAGCGGCACCCAGTACAGGCCGTCGGGCGTGAACAGGCGCTGCCATTCGTCCCAGCGGTGCTCGTCGAGCAGCCGCGCCTCGTGATGCAGGAACTGCGTGATCTCCTGCTGTTCGTTCCAGTCGAGGAAGTTCATGCGGCGCTCCCGGTGTCCACGCCCATGTACTTGGCCCAGGCGCCGAACATGTTGCGCGCGGGCATCTCGCTGTTGCCGTTGGAGGCGCGCCCGCCGGGCAGCGGCTGGTCGCGTCCCACGGCGCGGTGCATGCTGACCCAGTCGCCGCCGTTCGAACCCAGGCCCTCCTGCACCCGGTTGTAGGCCTCGAGGTCGTCGGGCATCACGTTCGACGAGGGCGAGTTGACGATGTTCGTGTACTTGAGCGTGCGCTGGAAGGTGGCCTCGGGCGCGCCCTTGAGCCGGAAGCTGAAGATCTCGACCAGCGTGCGGTCGACCGACAGCGGCCGGATCACGCGGATCTGCTGGAACGAGGTGTGGGGCGAGCAGCTCGGGTAGACGATGGTGTTGTGGCGGTTCACGCGCAGGATCTGGTCGGCGCGCTCGGCGCCCTGCGCCGCCTCGAGCGCGGCCACGTAGGCCAGGCTCACCGGGTCGGTCGGCGGCACGAAGATGCCTTCCATGAAGCCGTGGCCGTTGTCGTAGCCCTTGAGCTCGAGCTTCTCCCAGAACTCGAGCGGCTCGCCGTTGCCGTCGACGATCACCACCTCGAAGGGTTTTTGCGTGCCGGCCGGCATGGCCTCGAACTCCTCCTTGGCCGCGCGCCACGACGACTCGTGCGTGGCCACCGCGTGGATGGTGTCGTGCAGGTTCTCGAAGAAGATCTTCCAGTTGTTGCGCTGGATCACGCGCTGCACGCCGCCGGCCACCTCGACCTCGCCCTCGGGCGCGCGGTCGCAGAAGTTGTCGAGCGAGGTGGCGACGCCGCCGAGGAACTCCTTGAGCTCGGGGCCTTCCTTCGACAGGCTCGCGAACACGAAGCCGCGGTGCGTGGCGACGCGCGCCACGTTGCGCACGCCGTACTGCGGGTCCTTGAGGTCGAGCCCCGTGTCCTCGTAGCCGCTGCGCAGCGGCACCGACAGCAGGCTGCCGTCGCACTTGAAGGTCCAGCCGTGATAGAGGCAGCGCAGGAACTTGCCGGCGCTGCCGCTGCCGTCGGGCACGATCTTGGCGCCCTTGTGCGGGCAGCGGTTGAACATCACGTGGATCTGGCCGTCGGTGTGGCGCACCATCACCACGGGCTCGCGGCCGAGCCGGGTGGTGAAGTAGTCGCCGGGCTTGGGCACCTGGCTCTCGTGGCCGACGTAGAGCCAGGCCTGGCCAAACACGCGGTCCATCTCGAGCTCGAAGATCGCGGGGTCGGTGTAGACGCGCTTGTGGACGCGGTCGGGCTGCACGAGGGACTGCAGGTCGATGGTCATGGATGGGTCTCCTGGAATCGTGGGATCAGATGTCGAGCACCAGCTGCGGCGTCCTGGCGCGCGACACGCAGGTGCAGATGGTGCGCCCGTCGGCTTTCTCGCGCGGGCTCAGGTTGTGGTCGCGGTGGTCGGGCACGCCCTCGACGACGTCGACGGCGCACACGCCGCAGTCGCCCTGGCGGCAATCGTAGAGCGGGTCGAGCCCCGCGGCGATCAGCACGTCGAGCAGGCTCCGGCCCGGCGGCACCGTCAGCACGTGGCCCGAGCGCAAGGTGCGCACCTCGAAGGCGGCATCGCCGGACTGCGCGAGCGCGCCCGCGAACAGTTCGAAGTGCACGTGGTCGTCGCTCCAGCCCTGGGCGCGCGCGGTGTCGACCACGGCCTGCACCAGGCCGCGCGGGCCGCAGACATGCAGATGACGCCCGGGCACCGGCGCGGCCAGCAGCGCGCGCAGGTCGAGGCCGCGCGCGGGATCGCCGCCGTCGTGCACCACGCGGCCGCCGAGCGCGCGCACCTCGTCGAGGTAGGCGGTGGCCTCGGGGCTGCGCGTGGCGTAGTGGAACTCGAAGGAGCGGCCCTCGGCCGCGAGCGCGCGCGCCATGCACAGGAGCGGCGTGATGCCGATGCCGCCCGCGATCAGCAGCGGCGCGGCCTCGCCCTGGCGCAGCGCGAAGTCGTTGCGCGGGGCCTGCGCGAGCACGCGCGCGCCCTCGGCCAGGCCATGCATCCAGGCCGAGCCGCCCGCGCCATCGGGCTCGTGCAGCACGGCGATCTCGTAGCGGTCCGGCGCGCCATGGGGTTGCGCCAGCGAGTACGCACGCTGGCCGGCCTGCCCGTTGGACTGCATCACCTGCACGCCCAGGTGCGCGCCGGGCGCGAACGCGGGCAGCGCCTCGCCGTTCGCGCTGCGCAGCACGAAGGCCTTGATGGCCGGCGTGAGCGCGCTGGCCGAGGCCACCACCAGCTCGAGCATGGAAGGCGCGGGGTTCATCCGAGCGGCAGCGCCGGGTCGGCGATGGTCAGCGCGGTGGACTTGGCCCAGCGCGGCATCAGCGTGTTCGAGGGCAATTGCTCGTCGACCAGCTTGCGCGCGGTCTCGACGCCGGCCACCGGCAGGCCCGTTGCATCGAGCAGACCGATCTGCGCGAGCACGCTGGCCTGGTCCCAGTAGATGTGCTCGTGATAGAGCTTGTCGCCGCGGAACTTGACGATCGCCACCAGCGGGATCTCCACCGGCCGGCCCGTGGGCGCGATGCCCGGCAGCATCCAGTCGATCTCGACCGTGTGGGTGAAGCAGAACAGCATCTCGTCGACGATCTGCGTGGCGCCCACGGTGCGCGAGATCGGCGTGAGCCGGGTATCGGGCGGCGTGGTGGGAATGAAGTGGTGCTTGTAGAAGCGCGACAGCTCCTTCGCGCCCACGCCGCCGGTCATGGTGGGGATGTGGTTGACGTAGGGCTCGGCGACCATGGTGCCCATGGTGGCGACCACGTCGCGCGTGGCGAACTCGTACTCGCAGTGCTTGTCCCACAGCGCCGACAGGTCGTAGACCGGACCGATCGCCTCCTTGAACAGCGCCATGGAACGCTGGTGCGCCATCAACGTCGAGGGCTTGTCGAAGTGGTCGCCGCCGGTGCGCGCGAAGGCATGGTCGACGCCGGGGTAGACGTACATCTGCGCGCCGGGCCGGCCCGTGAAGGCCTCGAGCACCTGGGCGCGCGCCTCGGGCGGGCAGAACTTGTCGAGCTCGGCGAAGTGCAGCGCGATCGGGCATGCGATCTTCGGCACCAGCTCGAGCGCGCCCTCGATGCCGACGCCGTAGTAGCCGACCGCCGCGTCCACGCCCGAATGCGCGGCCGCGAGGTAGGCCAGCTTGCCGCCAAGGCAGAAGCCCAGCGCGCCGACCTTGCCGGTGCAGGCCGGGTGCGCGCGCAGCGCCTGCACGCTGGCGGTCACGTCGGCGATGCCGGCCTCGATGTCGAACTGCTGGAAGAAGCCGAAGGCGCGCTGCCAGTCCTCGGGCGAGTAGCCCAGCTCGACGCCGGGTTCCATGCGCCAGAACAGGTCGGGCGCGAGCACCACGTAGCCTTCCTCGGCATAGAGGTCGGCCACCTCGCGCACGTAGTCGTTGATGCCGAAGATCTCCTGGCACAGCACGATGCCGGGGCCGCGGCCCGAGGCCGGCAGGGCCAGGTAGCCGCGAAAGCTCTGCGCGCCGTCGCCGGCCGGGATGTCGATGTAGTGGCTCATCGGGGTGTCTCTCTCGAAGGGGTGGATCGGGATGGCGGCGATTCTGGAGACGAGGCGTGGCGGCTGTCTGTCCATTTCGTGCAGCAGGCCGCGCTGCACGAAACGGATAGCCGCGGCGCGCGGCGCTGCCAGACTGCGGGCTGCGACCGTTCGCCGGTCTCTTTCAGCCACCCGCTTCCCACCCACGTTCGGCGTATCCATCGCCAGAGGAGTTTCTCGATGCCGCTCAGCCGCCCGCGCACGGCGACCGTCCCTTCGGTCCTTGCCCTCGCCGCCTTCTCCGCCCTGCTGGCCCTGTCGCCGCGCGCCGAGGCGCAGACCGTCAAGGTCGGCATCGCGATGGACCTGTCGGGGCCCTTCGCGGTCGGCGGCGCCGAGTCGAAGGCCGGCTTCGCGGTCGCGATCAAGCAGCTGGGCGGCAAGCTCGGCGGCGTGCCGGTCGAGTTCGTCGAGGCCGACACCGCGGGCAACCCCGAGACCGCGCGCCAGGTGGTCGAGCGCATGCTGATGCGCGACAAGATCGATCTGTTCACCGGACCGGTCGGCTCGTCGGTGGCGCTGGCGGTGGCGCCGCCGCTGTTCGCGGCCAAGGTGCCCTACCTGTCGAGCAACACCGGGCCGAGCGACCTCTCGGGCGCGCGCTGCAACCCCTATTTCTTCGGCGCCTCGTACCCCAACGATGCTTATCACGAGGCGGCCGGCAAGTTCGCGGGCGACAAGGGCTTCAAGAAGGTGGCGCTGATCGCGCCCAGCTACCCGGGCGGCAAGGACGCCATCACCGGCTTCAAGCGCACCTACAAGGGCGGCACGGGCGACGAGCTCTACACCAAGCTGGGCCAGCTCGACTACTCGGCCGAGCTCGCGCAGATCCGCGCCTCGAAGCCCGATGCGCTCTACTTCTTCCTGCCGGGCGCGATGGGCGTGGCCTTCATCAAGCAGTTCGTGGGCGCGGGCCTGTCGAAGGACGTGGCGCTGATCTCCACCGCCTTCTCGGCCGACGAGGACATGATCCCCGCGGTCGGCGAGCCGATGCTCGGGCTGTTCAATACCGCGCACTGGTCCTTCGACCTCGACAACCCGGCCAACCAGCGCTTCGTGGCCGCGTTCCGGCAGCAGAACAACGGCCGCAACCCCTCGTTCTACGCGGGCCAGGCCTACGACGTGCTGATGGCGATGGACGCGGCGGTGCGCGACGTCGGCGGCAAGGTGGCCGACAAGCCCGCGCTGCTGAAGGCGATCAAGGCCGCCAACTACAAGTCGGTGCGCGGCGACTTCCGCTATGGCGCCAACAACTTCCCGGTGCAGAACTACTACCTGCGCGTGATCGCCAAGGACGGCAGCGGCCGCATCGCCAACAAGGTGATCGGCACCGTGCTGACGAACTACCAGGACACGACCGCGGCGCAGTGCGCGATGAAGCCGTCCTGATTGGGTGCCTCAATGCCGCGCGGTCTCGCGCGGCAGGTGGCCGAAGCGCTCGCGGTAGCAGGCCGCGAAGCGGCTCAGGTGCGAGAAGCCGCAGTTGAGCGCCACCTCGGTCACGCTGGCGCCGTCGTGGCGCGCGAGCTGCGCATGCGCGGCGTCGAGCCGCATGTTGCGCAGCACCTCGCCGGGCGAGAGCTCGCGGTAGCGCCGGAACAGCAGCGCCAGCCCGCGGCGCGTGAGGCCGGCGGCGCGCGCCACCTCCTCGAGCGACAGCGGGGTGTCGAGCCGCTGGTGCATGAACTCCTCGGCGCGCCGCAGCTGGCGCAGGCTCGCGGCCTCCGAGCCGTGCCGCGCCTCGTCGTGCCGCTCGCGCACCGAGTTCGGCCGGTGGCACAGCAGGTAGAGCATCAGGTTGTCCTCGCAGTGCGAGAGCCAGCGCGCGTCGTAGCCGGCATCGCCCGCCGCCGGCAGCAGCGACGCGAGGCTCGCCACCATGCGGCGCCATTGCGTGCCCGCCGTGTCGTCGAGCCGGAACGGCATCTCGAAGTCGATCTCGCCCACCGCATCGGCACCACGCAGCGGGAAGGCATGGCGCGCCACCTCCTGCAGCCGGCTCAGCTCGATCTTGAGCATCAGCTGTTCGCAGTCGGCATGCCAGCGCAGCCGCACCGGCCTGTGGGCCGAGATCACCGCGCCCTGCCCCGGATGGATCTGCAGGCTGCCGCCGGCATGGTGGATGTCAGCGTGGCCGCGCAACGGCATCTGCACCAGCACGAAGTTGCCGAGCGCATCGGGTTCGATGTCCACGTCGCAGCCGTAGCGCAGGATGCACAGCGAGAGTGCGCTGAGTTCGGCGCGGCAGAAGATCGCATCGACGTCGCCGCGATGCCAGACGCTGCGGTGCGGCTTCAGCTCGCAGGCGATGCGCGCATGGGTTTCGTCCGCCGCGCGGGAACGGAAGACCTCGCGCCCGTACAGCGGCGAGAGTTGCTGGCTCGACCATGCTTCCACGGACACTCCTGCGATTTCAAGGTGGGAATCGGACGCTTGTTGTGCGCACCAATCTACGGGCAATCGGCGCCAGCCGCCATGGCGGTTGCCCGGGGTGCGGGCGGCCCTGGTGCCGTGCAAGAAGCCTGCCCGAGTGGCCCGTTCGCATAATGGCCGCCCGTTCATATGCAGGGAGATCGCCGAATGAGGAAGTCCACCGCCGTCCTGATGCTCGCGGCGTTGCTACAGGCTGCCATGCCGGCCGCGGCGCAGGCGCCCGGCGATCCGGGCACCTCGAGGAAAGAGGCGCAGCAGCCTCTCTACGACCTGAGGGTGTCGACCGAGAAGCTGGCGTTCCGCGTGGACGTCAACGACCTGCCGATCTCGGTCCTGCCCACCCGACGCATCGGCTCGATCGGCATGCCGCTCAACCCGGCGATCCTGCGCAGCGGTCCGCAGAAGCTCACGATCCTCCTCCTGCCCGCGGCCGGGCAGGAGCGCTTGCCCGACACGGACGACCTCAAGGTGGAACTGGTCGTGCGCAGCAAGACCGAGCCGCCGCGCAGCACCACGCTCTACGAATTGCCTCCGTTGCGCGACGGCCGGCAGGCGCTGTTCACCGACCCGAAGGGCTTCAGCCAGACCGTGCAGTTCGAGGCCCAGGTGCCCTACGGCCTGGCCGGCTGGGAACGCAGCGTGCCGCTCGATGCAGCCGATCCGAAGCTCGAGGCCGAGGCGGTCGAGGTCTATCGCCGGCTGATCGACGACATCGGGAACAGGAAGGGCGAGGCCTTCATCGGCGCGCTGGCCAAGGCCCAGCGGCTGCTCTATCCGACCATCTACCTGTCGGCCAGCGAGGCACGGGAGCGGGATGGCGAATGGGTGCGCTTCGTCGACAAGGGCACCGGCACCGTCGCGCCGCTCGAGCACCACGCCCTCGAGATCCGCGGCGACGGCAAGCTGGTTCGGCTCAGGCGCACCGACCCGGCCAGCGTCGACGAAGGCGTGGTGCGCATCGCGTACAAGCGGGGGCCGCAGCCCCGGACGATCGTCTACGACATCTACCTCCACCGGCCGGCGCCGGGAGCGAAGCTGGAGCCGATCTGGTATTTCATGACCGACTTCAATTGAAGGGGCCCACGGAGACCGGTGGCAATAAAACGAGAACCAAGGTACTATTTCCTGGCTTCGCAGGCCTCTCGTGCCTACGCTCGCCACCCATGCAATCAGCTCACATCTCCGTCGACCTCCAGGATGGCTGGAACGGCTCGTTCTTCTGCAAGGAAACGGCGCGCGGCAGCTATTCGGGCGTGGCCCGGATCACCTGGCGCGGCATTCCCAAGGGCGACCTCGTCGTGATGCGTCAGCCCTCGCTCGAAGCGGCCATCGAACGCGTGCGGCTGCGCGGCGGCCAGTTCATCAAGGCGCGCACCCAGCCCTGAGCCCGGCCCCTCGTTCGCTCAGCCCAGGCTCGAGCGCTTGCAGTTGAACACCGTGCCCCCGTCCGCATTGCGCAGCACGGGCACCTTGCCCATGAAGCTCAGCGTGGCGCTGGTCAGCCGCCATTCACCGGCCTTGAACAGCTTGAACAGCGTGGTGGTCTCGACCTCGGAGGTAGGGATCGAATTGAAGACGTAGACCGGCTCGCCCGGCGACTCGTCCATACCGACCAGGTCGGCGCGCATCTTCCCCAGCGTCTCGGTCTCGCGCGTCTTCGATCGCACCACGTCGAGGTTGACCGTGCGCGAGAACTCGTCGATCGCGATCCTGCGCACCGCGTTGAACGGCGCATTGCCCGCGGTGGGCCCCGGCGTGCAGACGATGGTGGCGGCCGAAGCGGCCGTGCAGCAGGCCGCCAGTGCCAGCAGCAGGCAGGCGGGGCGGCTTCTTCGGGTGGTCATGGTTCGTCCCTGCTGTGTGGTTCCGGAGGTCGACCACTGTAGCGCGCGGCCAATCCCCCGCTCTTCGTGCGCCCGCGCCGATCGCCTCTCGCTGTGACTACGACGATCTTCGTAACTTCCATTCGACGACGTCTTCTGACCCAATCGCTCTCCACCCATGCGCAAGCCATGGGCCGCGCGATGCCATCCCGCATCCGCGAGAACAAGCAGGATGCGCCGCGCATCCGCACCACGAGGAGATTCAGCATGCAGCTTCATCGGATGTTCCGCCGATTCACATGGGCCCTGGCCGCCGCATTCGTGCTCGGCCTCGCCGCCTGCGGCGGTGGTGGCGGTGGAGGCGGCGGCGGTGGGTTGCCGCTGCTTCCGCCGGTGGCCGGTGAACCGCCGCCCCCGCCGCCGCCCTCCAGCACCAGCCGAGTGATCAACGCCACGCTCAAGTCCAACGCGAACGGCGACACCTATCCGATCCAGATCTACCTGCCCGCCGCCTACGATGGCGGGAACGCGAGCTACCCCGCGATGTACCTGACGGATGGCGATGCGAGCTTCAACCTCGGCGTGTCGCGCTTCAAGAATTTCGTGGACATCCTCGAACGCCAGGGCAAGAAGGCCATCGTCGTCGGCATCGGCGGCACCGCGCACCGCAACACCGACTACCTGCCGCCGGGCTCCACCGCGTATCACACCTTCGTCACGCGCGAGCTCGTGCCCTACGTCGAATCGAACTACCGCGCCAACCCGGCCAGGCGCATGCTCTCGGGCCTGTCGAACGGCGGCATCTTCGTCGCGAGCGCCTTCTTCATGGAGGGCTCGGGGCAATTCACCTTCCAGTACTTCTTCTCTTCCGAAGCGCCCTTCAACGGACCCGTCGCCGCGCAGGTCGATCAGCTCGAGAAGCAGATGTATGCCGACGCCGCCACGCGCGACGTTCCCGTCACGCTGCTGCTCGCCTACGCCCTCAACAACACTGGCGGCCCGACGATCACCGCGATGCACGACAAGATCTCGAGCCGCAACTACAAGGGTCTGAAGTTGAGTCTGAAAGGCTACGCGGGCGGACACACGCAGATGGATCTGCCTTCGCTCGAGGACATCGCGGCGCGATTCATCGAATAGCCGGGCGCTGCTTCGCGTGCTAGCTCTCCTCCCAACGGAGGAGAGATCGAACTCCACCGCAGGCACAGAATCGCTGGCCTGCGAAAAAAGGAGTCATCGATGCTCGAGAACAAGACGCTGGTCACCGCCTGCCTTGCAAGGGTCAGCGCGGGCGCGTGGCCCGAGGTCGAAGGGCATCACCTCGAGGCGCTGCAGACGGCGGGGCTGATCGTGCCGGTCGATACGCCTTCGGTGCGGATTCAGACGAGACCTGCGCGGCGGTTTGCCTATCAGTTGACGCCGGCGGGGAAGGATGTGCTCTGGCCGCGGAAGAGTTAGCGCGGCGACCTGCCTCTCGAACGCACCGCATCCCGCCTGCCCGCGGATTCCGGTAGTTGCCCATGTCGGCCGCCTTTCTGAGAATGACAGCGACCGGCCGCAGCTCCTGCTGCACGCTTTGCAGCCAACTGGAGCGAATGAATGGCATCGTTCTTCATCGAAATGGGTCAGGGCATTCTGGCTCCCGGATACGACCCGGCGAAGAAAACAGGTGAGTTGCGTGTGACGACTTCGGACCTGTGGTCGTGTGCGTTGATTGCAGGGCACAACGCCAGTACGGGATGGGCCGGCGCTTTTCACTACCCCTCGGGAGAACTGAGTTCGAACGCTCCATTGGAGATCATGTTCAAGAGATCTCGCAGGCGTTATGACAGCGATATCGACGAGTTGGATTGGTCTCTGGAGAATCTGTCGGAAGTCAAAAGACGGCTTGAATGCGGCATCAAGACGACTGACGGATTGCTCTCCTGGATTCAGACCCTGCGACCGACGACGTGTACGGTATTGGAGGGACGGGAGTCCGACCCGAGCGACATGAACAGGCTCCAGGTCTTTCTGGAAGGCCACGGAAGAATGAGCGTCACCCGCTCGAAGGCGCTGGGCGCCGAAGTCGCGATGAGGTCGTCCAGCGAACAAGCGCTGGTGGTGGCCGATCGGAGCAGGTTCGAGGGCATCGCGTTTCAACCTCGCCTCGATGTCCAGAACATTCCAGCGGGTCGCCATTGGTTCGGTGACCCACAGGAAATGTTCATCGTGGATGGACACAACGTCTCCGCCAAGGTGGCGCGCTGGGTCGCGAAGAACAACGAAGCGAGGGTGCGTGAAGCGAGGCGCTCCTGGGCATAGGTCGCGTCGCAGATCGCACGTCCCGCTGGAATGCTTTTGTCCTGCGCGGTGGAAACGAGCAAGCGCACGTGGGCAAAAAAATGCCCCAAGTGAAGATTTCACTTGAGGCTGTCGGACCCATTCGAAGATCGATGGATCTGCTTCTGGTAGGACGTACTGGATTCGAACCAGTGACCAACGGATTAAAAGTCCGCTGCTCTACCAACTGAGCTAACGTCCCGAATTCGGCTTCCCTTCGCAGGGACTTCCTCGTTCTTGTTTTTCTTGGTGCTTCGCCGCTGTCAAACGCGGCAAAGCCAAAGATTATAGCGTGGTATTTGCAGCCACCCGATCGAGAACCCACCCGGCCGCGCACTGGCCGAAGGTCGCGGTCACGCTGACCACCGATCCGTAGCCGTGGCAGTTGAGCGAACCGTCGCCGCTCTCGATGGCGCACGACGCATCGGGCGGGGCCACGCTCTCGCGGCTGAAGACACACGTGACGCCGATCTTGCGGCCTTCGCGCGGCGCGCCGTGCGACTTGCGCAGGCGCTGCCGCAGTTGCGCGAGCAGCGGGTCGTGCGTGACCTGCGAGAGGTCGTCGATGTCGACCTTGTGCGCGAGCCGCTTGCCGCCCGCGGCGCCGACGGTGATGAAGTCGGTGCCGCGCGCGACGCCGCGGGCCCAGGCGGCCATCGCGAGCTTGGCCTTCACCTGATCGCAGGCATCGATGACGGCATGCACGGGGCCGTTGGCGGCTTGTGCTGCTTCGAGCAGCGCGGGCCAGTTGTCGGGCTCGACGAACTCGTCGATCGGCAGCACGCGGCACTCGGCATTGATCTGCGCGATGCGCTCGCGCATGGCTTCGACCTTGGCCTGGCCCACGGTGCTGTCGAGCGCGTGGATCTGGCGATTGATGTTCGATTCGGACACGTGGTCGAGATCGATCAGCGTGAGGCGCCCCACCCCGCTGCGCGCCAGCGCCTCGACGGCCCACGACCCGACGCCGCCGATGCCCACGACGAGCACATGCGCGTTGCGGATGCGCGCGGCACCGCTCACGCCGTACAGGCGCTCGAGGCCGCCGAAGCGGCGTGCGAAATCGGGTGCCATGGCATCGTCGCCAGACGCGGCAAAACCGGCGGCTGCCTCGGGGGCAGTCGCCGGTTCGATCGTGGAGACGGGCTCGTGAACGATGCTCAAGCGGAAGGCTCCGCCGGCACTAGCGCAGGCGCGAGAGACGCTCGCGGCCGGCCTGCGCGGCTTCCGATTGCGGGTAGGCCTTGGTCAGGTCTTCCAGCGTGCGGCGCGCGGCGCGCGTGTCCTTCAGTTCGATCTGGCAGTTCGCGATCGACAGCACGGCCTCGGGGGCCTTGGCGTGGTCGGGCGCGAGCGAGAGCATCGAACGGAAGTTGGCAATGGCCTCGTTGTAGTTGCGCGTAGCGTACTGGGCGTTGCCGAGCCAGAACAGGGCCGAGGCGTTGTAGCCGCTTTGCGGGTAGCGCTTGACGAACTCGGCGAAGGCGGTCTGGGCCTGCGCGAACTGGCCGGCGCGGAACACGCCGAGCGCGGCTTCGAAGTCGGCCTTCTCGCGCGGATCGGCATTGAACTCGCGGCCATCGACCGTGACCTTCGACGGTTCGTTCTGCTTGAGACGGTCGTCGATGGTGGTCTGCTTGGACTGCAGCTCGCTCACGGCCCGCGTGAGCTGCTCGTTCTGGCCGGTCATGCGCGCCAGATCGCCGCGCATCTGCTCGATCTGCGTCTGCAGGTCGAGCAGGCTGCGCCGCAACTGACCGTTTTCGTCGGTCAGACGCTGATCGGTCTGCTGGCGCACGGCCTCCACGCGCTGGCGCAGGTCGAGGATGGCCTTGCGGGCCTCGTCATCCTCGAACAGCGCGGCCTGCGATCCGGCCGAGGCGCACAACAGCGCGGCCGCGAGAGCCGCGCCACGCCATAGAGCGCTTTGGGCGGGACGCATCACCGGGTGTAGCGGATTTCGGCGCGACGGTTCTGCGCCCAGACTTCTTCACCCGCGCCGGTCACGGCGGGCTTTTCCTTGCCGAAGCTCACGGCTTCGATCTGGCTGTCGTTCACGCCCAGCAGCGTGAGCGCACGGCGCACGGCTTCCGAACGCTTCTGGCCCAGCGCCAGGTTGTACTCGCGGCCGCCGCGATCGTCGGTGTGGCCTTCGATCGAGACTCGGCGCTGCGGGTTGGCCTTGAGGAAACGGGCATGGCCGTCGATCACCGACTGGAACTCGGGCTTGACCGTGTAGCTGTCGTAGTCGAAATACACGATGCGCTCGACGCCCATCGGACCCTGAGCGGTGCCGGCATTGGGATCGATCGTGACCGGCGCCACGGCCGTGGCCGCGCCCTGGTTGCCGGCGCCACCCATGCTGCCGGAGCGGTCGGTCACGGGCGTGTCGTTGAGCTTGGTGCCCGACGAGCAGCCAGCGATCAGCGCCACGATGGCCAGCGAATAAATCGTACGTTTCAACATTTCGAACTCCTCAGATAAACCTAATCATTGCTTTTGAAACGGACCCCAGTCCGGTTCCCTGATGTCTCCTGCCTGACCCGCCAGCCGTGCCTTTATTTTTCCGTCCAGCGTGGTCGTCATGAGGGCTTCGCGACCTTGCAGTTGCGTGGCGTAGACGATCAGCTTGCTATTGGGGGCAAAACTCGGACTCTCGTCCGCCGAGGTGTCGGTGATGGCGGTGACGTTGCCGGAGGCCAACTCCATCACATGGAGTTTGAACGCCCCACCCACTCGGGAGATGTAGGCCAACCACCGGCCGTCGGCGCTGACGGAAGGAGAAATGTTGTAGGTACCGCTGAAGGTGACCCGCGTCGGGTTGCCGCCATTGGCACCCATCTTGTAGATCTGCGGCGCGCCGCCGCGGTCGCTCACGAAGTAGATGGTGCTGCCGTCGGCCGAATAGACCGGTTCGGTGTCGATGCTCGCGCTCTGGGTCAGCCGGCGCGGCTCGCCGCCGCTGGCCGGGATGGTGTAGAGCTGCGAGCCGCCGTCGCGGCTCAGCGTGACGGCCAGCGTGCTGCCGTCGGGCGCCCAGGCCGGCGCGCTGTTGGAGCCGCGGAAGTTGGCGACCAGCCGGCGCTGGCCGCTGGCCACGTTGTGCACGTAGACGACGGGCTTGCGCGACTCGAAGGACACATAGGCCAACTGCTGGCCGTTGGACGACCAGACCGGCGAGATGATCGGCTCGGGGCTGGCGAGCGCGGCCTGCGCGTTCTCGCCGTCGGCGTCGGCCACCCACAGCGAGTAGCGGCTGCCGCCCTTCGTGACGTAGGCGATGCGGGTCGAGAAGATGCCCTTGTCGCCCGTGAGCTTCTCGTAGACGTAGTCGGCGATGCGGTGCGACGCGAGCCGCAGGTCGCCCTGCGGAACGATGTAGCTCTGGCCACCGAGATCGCCGCCGTTCGGTCCGCGCACCACGTCCCAGAGACGGAAGCGCACGTCGTAGCGGCCATCGGCCAAGCGCGTGACGCTGCCGACCACGAGCGAGTCGGCGGTGCGCTGGCGCCAGACCGAGAAATCAGGACGCGAGCCCTCGTCGAGCGCCTGGCCCGAGGCATCGACGCCGCGGAACTGGCCGCTGCGTTCGAGGTCGGCCTGGACGATCTCGGAGATCTTCTGCGGCGAGGAATCCTGGCCGCGGAATGGCACGAGCGCAATGGGCAACTGGGTCAACCCCACGCCCGACACCTCGACCTTGAACTGGGCGAGTGCGGGCAGGACGGGGGAGGCAGCCAGGGCCGCGATGACCGTGCGGCGACCCAAAAGCGATGAAGAAGGAGTTGGAGAGAGGGCTTGCAACGGCTTGTTCATGCGGTTTCGGAGAGATCTCGGGTTGAAAAAGTTTCTCCCCTTGTAACGGGGCCACATGGTACACATTGCTTTGATGGCGCCATGGCAAAACGTTCCATGCGGCGCCAGGTCCTACATACAAAATGCTTCCGGAAAACGCCGCGGCACCGGGCCCGGGGCGCTGAAAGGGTGTTCCGACCCGCCCCGTAGAATCCGCCGCCATGCAGACACCCCCCGGCAGCGAAGCCACACGCCCTCCCCTGATGCGCCGGCTGGCGCGGCTCATGACCTGGTTCGGCGGTTCGCGCCAGTGGTGGGCGCTGGGACTGAGCGGCGCGATGCTCGCCGCCATCACCGAGCCGCTGATGGCGGCCCTCCTCAAGCCCTTGCTCGACCGCGGCTTCACGCGCGGCGAGATGCCGCTGTGGTTCGTGCCGGCCGCCGTGCTGCTGCTGTTCGCGGTGCGCGGCATCGCCCAGTTCATCTCGCAGTACGCGCTCTCGCGCATCGCCAACGAAGGCATGCAACGGCTGCGCAAGGTGCTGTTCGACCGGCTGCTGGGCGCCGAGCTCGCGCTGTTCGCGCGCCAGTCGGCCAGCACGCTGTCGAACACCGTGGTCTATGAAGTGCAGACCGGCGCGATGCTGCTGGTGCAGGCGCTGCTGGGGCTGTCGCGCGACGGCTTCACGCTGGTGGCGCTGCTGGGCTACCTGGTCTACCTGAACTGGAAGCTCACGCTGATCGTGGCCTTCCTGGTGCCGAGCATCTCCTGGATCATGAAGGTGTTCTCCAAGCGCCTCTACAAGCTGACGCAGCAGGGGCAGCAGGCCACCGACGAGCTGGCCTACGTGGTGGAAGAGAACGTGCTCGCCCACCGCATGGTGCGCCTGCACGGTGCCGAGACGGCCCAGGCCAGGCGCTTCGAGCAGCTGAGCCAGAAGCTCAACCGGCTGGCCGTGAAGTCCACCATCGCCCAGGCCGCGACCACGCCGCTCACGCAGATGATGGCCTCGCTGGCGCTGTCGGTGGTGGTGATGATCGCGCTCTGGCAGAGCGGCAAGCAGGGCTTCACCGTCGGCGGTTTCGTCGCCTACATCACGGCGATGCTGATGCTGATCGCGCCGATCCGGCGCCTCGCCGAAGTGGCCGGCCCCATCACGCGCGGCCTGGCGGCGCTCGAGCGCGGCCTGGCGCTGGTCGACGAGGTACCGACCGAGCCGCAGGGCAGCTTCGGCATGGCGCATGCGCAGGGCCGCATCGAGTTCCGCGACACGCGCGTGAACTACCGCGGCGACGACGAGCGTCCCGCCCTCGACGGGGTGAGCATCGTGATCGAGCCGGGCCAGAACGTGGCCTTCGTCGGCCCCTCGGGCTCGGGCAAGACCACGCTGATGAACCTGCTGCCGCGCTTCGTGCTGCCCAGCGGCGGGCAGGTTCTGCTCGACGGCCACGACATCTCGGAATGGGAGCTCAAGAGCCTGCGCTCGCAGTTCGCGATGGTGAGCCAGGACGTGGTGATGCTCAACGACACCCTCGCGGCCAACGTGGCGCTCGGCGCCGGCGCCGAGATCGACCGCGACCGCGTGCTGGCCTGCATCGCGGCCGCCAACCTCAGCAGCCACGTCGAGGGCCTGCCCCACGGCATCGACACCGTGCTGGGCCACAACGCCACGCAGCTTTCGGGCGGCCAGCGCCAGCGCCTCGCGATCGCGCGCGCGCTCTACAAGGATGCACCGGTGCTGCTGCTCGACGAGGCCACCTCGGCGCTCGACACCGAATCGGAACGCCTGGTGCAGGACGCCCTGCAGCGCCTGATGCAGAACCGCACCACGCTGATCGTGGCGCACCGCCTGTCGACCATCCAGCATGCCGACCGCATCATCGTGATGGAACAGGGCCGCGTGGCCGAGCAGGGTTCGCACGCGCAGCTGATGGCGCTCGACGGCCTCTATGCGCGGCTGCAGACCAATGCGGTGCGCAGCGCGGCCGCGGGTCAGGATCCGACGCTCTGATCCCGGCCGCCGGCCGGCGCCGGCGCTGAGGCGCCCTCCGCCACGAGCACACCCGCCGAGAGGATGAACTCGGCCGCACTGCGGATGTCGCCCTCGAGCGCGGCCCGCGCCTTGGCACCATCGCGCCGCTTGAGCGCCGCGAGCAAGGCCGCATGGTGCGACACCGCCACCTTCTCGCCCACGCGGCGCGAGCCGGCGCGCAGGTCGTAGTTGAGGATCGGCCCGATGCGCAGCCACAGCGCCTCGATCATCTGCAGCAGCATCGGCATGTCGGCCGCGGCATAGACCGCGAAGTGGAATTCCTTGTTAAAGGTGACCAGCCTCGAGCCATCGGGACTCGTAGCCTTCATCTCGGCGACGAAGGCATCGTGGCGCTCGGCGATCTCGCGCAGCGCCACCGTGCCGACCGCCGCGGCCGCGGCCTCGGTCGCCAACCCCTCGAGATTGGTGCGGATCACCGTGATCTCCTTGAACTGCGCGGGCGTCATGCGCGGCACGCGCAGGGTGCGGCTGGGCGTCAACTCGAGCGCCTGCTCGGCCACCAGCCGCTGCATCGCCTCGCGCACCGGCATCACGCTCACGCCGAGCGCCGCGGCGGCGCTGCGCAGCGAGATCTGCTCGCCCGGCATCATCTGCCCGCTCATCACCAGGTCGCGCAACTGGTCGTAAACGTTGGCGCTGAGCGTCTGGCGCTTGAGCGGGGTGACGAGGTCGGCGAGCTCCATGCCGAGGAGTATACGTTTTGGGGTATACCCTATGCGATATCTGTGATCACAGATCTACGATGCCGACCATTCCCTGTCACACCCCAAGGAGCTATTCAGAATGTGGAACGGCAATTCCCTCGCCGGCAAGCGCGTGCTCGTCACCGCCGGCGCCAGCGGCATCGGACTGGACATCGTGCGCGCCTTCGCCGCGGCCGGCGCCCGTGTCTTCGTCTGCGACGTGCAGGCCGAGAGCCTGGACCGGCTGTCGACCGAGCTGCCCGAGGTCGGCAGCTGCCTCGCCGACGTCTCGAGCGAGGAACAGGTGGCCCGGCTGTTCGAAGCCGCGGACCGCAAGCTCGGCGGCCTCGACGTGCTGGTCAACAACGCCGGCGTGGCCGGCCCGACCGGCGGCGTCGAGACCCTCTCGCTCGACGACTGGAACCGAACCCTGGCCGTCAACATCACAGGCCAATTCCTTTGCGCCCGGCTCGCCGTGCCGAGGTTGCGCCAGGGCCGCAATCCCTCGATCGTCAACCTGTCCTCGGCCGCCGGCCACCTCGGCATGCCGGGCCGCTCGCCCTACGCGGCCTCCAAATGGGCCGTGATCGGTTTCACCAAGACGCTCGCGCTCGAACTCGGCCCCGACGGTATCCGCGTCAATGCGATCCTGCCGGGCGCGGTCGACGGGCCACGCATCCGCGCCGTGATCGCCGCCAAGGCCCAGGCACTCGGCAAGCCCATCGAGGATGTCACGCGCAGCTACACCTCGCAGTCCGCGCTCAACCGCATGGTGACGGCCGGCGACATCGCGAACATGGTGCTGTTCGCCGCCAGCGACCTGGCCGCGAGCGTCACCGGCCAGGAGCTCGTGGTCGACGGCCACACCCAGGCGCTGAGCTGAGCGCCCTCTTCCCCTTCCCAGTTTCAAACGGACCGTATTCATGGCCACCCGCACCAAAGCCATCATCACCTGCGCCCCCACCGGCGCGATCCACACGCCGAGCATGTCGCCGCACCTGCCGGTGACGGCCGACGAGATCGCCGCCGCCTCGATCGAGGCCGCCCGCGCCGGCGCCGCGATCCTGCACCTGCACGCGCGCGATCCGAAGGACGGCCGCCCCTCGCAGGACCCGGACCTGTTCCGCCCCTTCCTCTCGAAGATCAAGGCCGCCACCGACGCCGTGATCAACATCACCACCGGCGGCAGTCCGCACATGAGCGTGGAGGAACGCATGCGCCCGGCCACCACCTTCAAGCCCGAGCTGGCCTCGCTCAACATGGGCTCGATGAATTTCGGCCTGTTCCCGATGCTCGAGCGCTTCAAGTCCTTCGAGCACGACTGGGAACGCGAGCATCTCGAGAACAGCCGCAACCTGATCTTCAAGAACACCTTCGCCGACATCGAGAACATCCTGCGCCTGGGCGAGGCCAACGGCACGCGCTTCGAGTTCGAGTGCTACGACGTCAGCCACCTCAACAACCTGCGCCACTTCATGGACCGCGGGCTGGTGCGCGCGCCAGTTTTCGTGCAGACGGTGTTCGGCATCCTCGGCGGCATCGGCGCCGATCCCGAGGACCTGATGCACATGCACCGTACGGCGGCGCGCCTGTTCGGCGACCGCTTCCAGTGGTCGATCCTCGGCACCGGCCGCAACCAGCTGCCGCTGGCCACCATCGGCGCGGCCATGGGTTCGCACGTGCGCGTCGGGCTCGAGGACTCGCTGTGGATCGGCCCGGGCCGGCTCGCCGCCTCGAGCGCCGAGCAGGTGCTGCGCATCCGCGCCGTGCTCGAGGCACTGAACATCGACATCGCGACACCCGACGAGGCGCGCGAGATCCTCGGCCTCAAAGGCGCGGCCAAGGTCGACTTCTAAGTCCTCGCCTCACCATCGCCCGCAGCGCCGCCGCCTCGCACGGCGCGCCGCTGCATTCCTTCATCAGAACAAGACTTCAGAGAGAGAGACACCGATGGCACACACCTCCATCCCCGGCGCCCGTCTCGGGCCCGCGGCCGACACGGCCACCACCGACGAGCAGGCCTCGCTCAATGCGCTGATCTTCCGCAAGCTGATGCCGCTGCTGGTGCTGGCCTACGTGATCAGCTTCATCGACCGCACGAACATCGCGCTCGCCAAGAACCACATGGCGGTCGACATCGGCATCTCGGCCGCGGCCTACGGCCTGGGCGCGGGCCTGTTCTTCCTGAGCTACGCGCTGCTCGAGGTTCCGAGCAACCTGGTGATGCACCGCGTGGGCGCGCGCTGGTGGATCGCGCGCATCATGATCACCTGGGGCCTGCTGTCGGCCGGCATGGCCTTCGTCACCGGCGAGACCTCGTTCTACGTGATGCGCGTGCTGCTCGGCGCGGCCGAGGCCGGCCTGTTCCCGGGCGTGATGCTCTACCTGAACTACTGGTTCGGCCGCAAGGACCGGGCGCGCGCCACCGGCTATTTCCTGCTCGGCGTGTGCATCGCCAACATCCTCAGCGGCCCGGTCGGCGGCGCGCTGCTGCAGATGGACGGCCTGCTGGGCTGGCACGGCTGGCAATGGATGTTCGTGATCGAGGGGCTGCCGGCCGTGGCGCTGGCCTTCGTGGTCTGGCGCAAGCTGCCCGACGGCCCGGCCGATGCCCGCTGGCTCACGCCGGCGCAGGCGCGCACCATCGAGCAAGGCCTGGCCGACGAACGCGCCGAGGACGCGGCCCATGGCCAGGTCGGCGAATCGTTCCGTGCCTGCCTGGTCGACAAGCAGATCTGGCTCGCGATCTTCGTCTACTTCTGCCACCAGATCAGCATCTACACGGTGATCTTCTTCCTGCCGAGCATCATCGGGACCTACGGCAAGCTCACGCCGCTGCACATCGGCGCGCTCAACTCGCTGCCCTGGGTCGCCGCCGCGGTCGGCGCGATCGCGCTGCCGCGGCTCGCGGTCACACCGCAACGCGGGCGTCTGCTGCTGCTGATCGGGCTGGCCGCCATGGCCGTGGGGCTGTGCATCGCGGCCTTCGCGAGCCCGGCCATCGCGCTCGCGGGTTTCTGCCTCACGGGCTCGATGTTCTTCGTGGTGCAGTCGGTGATCTTCCTGTTCGCTTCCTCGCGCCTGGCCGGCGCGGCGCTCGCGGGCGGGCTGGCGCTGGTCAACACCTGCGGCCTCGTGGGCGGCTTCATCGGGCCGTCGGTGATGGGATGGATCGAGCAGAGCACGGGCCGCACGACCAACGGCCTGCTCGCCATGGCCGTGCTGCTGGTGCTGGCGGCGCTCGCCAGCATCGGGATGCGTCAGGGCCGCGAATCGCGGCGTTGAAGGACCAGGGGACTCAGAGCAGCACGATGTCGTACTGCGCCTGCCCGATCGCCGGCTCGGCCTGCAGCGAGATCGGCTTGCCGATGAAATCGCTGAGCCCGGCCAGGTGCTGGCTCTCCTCGTCGAGGAACAGCTCGATTACCTGCGGCGACGAGACGATGCGGAATTCGCGCGGCGTGAACTGCCGCGCCTCGCGCAGGATCTCGCGCATCACGTCGTAGGCCACGCTGCGCGCGGTCTTCACGATGCCCTGGCCGCCGCAGGCCACGCAGGGCTCGCACAGCATGTGGGCCAGCGATTCGCGCGTGCGCTTGCGCGTCATCTCGACCAGGCCGAGCTGCGAGAAGCCGCCGGCCGTGGTCTTCACGCGGTCGCGCGCGAGCTGCTTGCGGAACTCGCCGAGCACCTGCTCGCGATGGTCGTCGCGCGCCATGTCGATGAAGTCGACGATGATGATCCCGCCCAGGTTGCGCAGCCGCAACTGGCGCGCGATGGCCTGCGCCGCCTCGAGGTTGGTCTTGAAGATGGTGTCGTCGAAGTTGCGCGCGCCGACGAAGCCGCCGGTGTTCACGTCGATGGTGGTCAGCGCCTCGGTCTGGTCGACCACGAGGTAGCCGCCCGACTTGAGATCGACCCGGCGCCCGAGCGCGCGCGCGATCTCCTCGTCGACCGAATAGAGGTCGAAGATCGGCCGCTCGCCGCGGTAGTGCTGCAGCTTGCCGGACGCCTTGGGCATGAACTCGAGGCCGAACTTCAGCAACAGCTCGAACTGCTCGCGCGAATCGATGCGGATGGTCTGCGTGTCCTCGGTGGTGAGGTCGCGCAGCACCCGCTGCAAGAGGCTCAGGTCCTGGTGCAGCAGCGACATCGGCGGCAGCCGCGTCGAGGCCTCGCGGATGCGCGACCAGGTCTTGCGCAGGTAGGCGATGTCGTCGGCGAGCTCGGCGTCGGTCGAGTCCTCGCCGTTGGTGCGCAGGATGAAGCCGCCGGTGTTCTCGGGCACCACGCCGCCACTGTCGGCGGCCGCGGCGGCCTCGATCAGCGCGAGCATGCGCGAGCGCAGCGCATCGCGCAGATCGGCCGGGATCTTCTGCGACACGCCGATGTGGTTGTCCTGCGGCAGGAACACGAGCAGCCGTCCCGCGATGCTGATCTGCGTCGACAGCCGCGCGCCCTTGGTGCCGATCGGATCCTTGATGACCTGCACCAGCAGCGACTGGCCCTCGAACACCTGCTTCTCGATCGGCACCATGGTGCCGCCGTTGCGGTGGTCGCGTTCGGCCGGCGCGGCGCTGGGCCGCGAGCCCGGCGTGAACGGCGCCACGATATCGGCGACATGCAGGAAGGCGGTGCGTTCGAGGCCGATGTCGATGAAGGCCGACTGCATGCCCGGCAGCACGCGCGAGACCTTGCCCAGGTAGATGTTGCCGACCAGTCCGCGCTCGAGCGTGCGCTCGACGTGCAGCTCCTGCACCGCGCCGTGCTCGACCACCGCCACGCGGGTCTCCTGCGGGGACCAGTTGATCAGGATGTCTTGCATGGAGTTCTCGGTTGTCTCGGTTGTCTCAAATGGGGAAACCGGCGCGCCGCAGCAGATGCGCGGTCTCGAACATGGGGAGGCCCATGATGCCCGAATAGGAGCCGCTGATGTGCTCGACGAAGGCGGCCGCCGCGCCCTGGATGCCATAGGCGCCGGCCTTGCCCAGCGGCTCGCCACCTTCGACGTAGCGGCGGATCTGCGCGCGGCTCATGGGCGCGAAGCGCACGCGCGACACGCTCAGCGCGGCCTGCCGGCGGCGGCCCTGCTGCAGCGCCACGGCCGTCAGCACGCGGTGCGTGGCGCCCGACAGCAGCGCGAGCATGCGCTCGGCATCGCGCGCGTCCTCGGGCTTGCCGAGGATGGTGCGGCCCAGCGCGACGGTGGTGTCGGCGCACAGCACGGGCGCATCGGCCAGGCCGCGGCGACGCAGGCGTGCCACGGCGGCATCGAGCTTGAGCGCCGTCACGCGCTGCACGTAGGCGGTCGGCGATTCGCCGGGCAGCACGGTCTCGAGCGCCTCGGCGTCTTCGTCGTCGGCGGCCAGCAGCAGTTCATGGCGCACGCCGAGCTGGCCGAGCAACTGGGCGCGGCGCGGGCTCTGCGAGGCGAGATAGAGGAAGGTCGGAGTGGTCGGCACGGCGGTCGTTCCTGGGCGCGGAAGAAAGGACGGGGTCGATGCGAGGACGCGGCGAGGCCCTCGCCGCGCCGCTCATTCGCGGTGGTAGGGATGGCCCGCGTTGACCGACCATGCGCGGTAGAGCTGCTCCACCAGCAGCACGCGCGCCATCGCATGCGGCAGGGTCAGGTCGGACAGGCGGATGCGCTCGTGGGCCGCGGCCTTGAAGGCCGGGTCGAGTCCGTCGGGGCCGCCGATCACCAGCGCGACGTCGTCGCCCTCGCCCTGCCAGCTCTGCAGCCGCGCGGCCAGGGCCTTGGTGGTCAGCGCGGTGCCACGCTCGTCGAGCACCACGATGCGCATGCCGCGCGCGATGGCGGCCTCGATGCGTTCGCGTTCGGCGGCGTAGAGGGTCTCGAGCGACTTGGAACCGCGCGGCTCGGTCTTGACCGCGCGCAGTTCGAGCTTGAGTTCGGGCGGGAAGCGCTTGGCGTAGTCGTCCCAGGCAGTCTGTGCCCAGTCGGGCATGCGCTGCCCGACTGCGACCACCAGCAGCTTCATGCGCCGCGCGAAGCGGTCTTGCGCGCGGGTGCCTTCTTCGCCGCGGGCTTGGCAACGGTCTTCTTGGCGGCGGCCTTCTTGGCCACGGGCTTGCCGACCACCACCACCGGTGCCTTTTTGGCCGGCGTCTTCTTCGCGGCGGTCTTGGCGCCAGTCTTGCCCGCCGCCTTCTTCGGCGCGGCCTTGGCTTCCTTGGCCTCGCGCTCGGCCGCGCGGATCGCGGTCTTGGCGGCGCTCGCGCGGCGCAGCGACGTCGGCGCCTTGGCGGCCGCGGGCTTGGCTTCCTTGTCCTCGGAGGCGCGGGCCGGCTTGCTCGCGCCGAGCTTCAGGCGCACGGGCTTGTCGCCCCAGATTTCCTCGAGGTGGTAGTACTGGCGGATCGCCGGCTGCATGATGTGCGCGACGGCCTGTCCGCAGTCCACGATGATCCACTCGCCGTTTTCCTCGCCTTCCACGCGCGGCTTGCCGAAGCCGGCATCGCGCACCGCGTCGCGCACGCTCGCGGCCAGCGCCTTGGTCTGGCGGTTCGAGGTGCCCGAGGCCACGATCACGCGCTCGAACAGCGGCGAGAGATGCTCGGTGTCGAATACCTGGATGTCCTGCGCCTTGACGTCTTCGAGCCCATCGATGATGGCTCGCTGGAGTTTCTGGGTGTCTTTCTTGGCGGCGGCTTCAGTGGTCATCAGGCAGGGCGATAGAGGAAGTGTTGGTCAATATAGCGTGCAACCGTGGACGGAACCAGTGAGGAAATCTCCTCGCCCAGCGACGCACGCCGCCGGATGTCGGTGGCGCTGATGTCCATGGCAGGCAGTTCGAGCGCCTCGAAACGCGCGCCAGCCGGGAGGCCGGGCAGTGTATTCGGATCAAAACGGGCGGTGTCGGCCGTCGATAGTGCGCGATACGCTACAGAAATAGTAGCGACCGCGAGTATATCCTGCCAGCCGTGCCAGCTCGGCAGGGCCCGCGCCTGGTCGGCGCCCATGACCAGCACCAGCTCGGCGTCGGGCCGCGCCTGCCGCAGTTCGTGCAGGGTGTCGATGGTGTAGGTGGGGCCGTCGCGCAGCATCTCGCGCGAATCGACCACCACGCCCGGGATGTCGCCGAAGGCCAGTTGCGCCATCGCGAGGCGGTCGTTCGCGGGCGTGAGCTCGCGCACCTTGTGCCAGGCATGCCCGGTCGGGAAGACGTAGAGCGCCTCGAGGCCCAGTTGCTCGAGCGCGGCCCTCGCGAGCGCCACATGGGCGTTGTGCGGCGGATCGAAGGCGCCGCCGAACACGCCGATGCGCGGCGCGTTCTTCGGGGCGTTCACGGCAGCCACGCGCGGCGCACGATGAAGTCGCTGTAGAGCGCCGCCTCGGGCGACCCCGGCTCGGGCTCGCGGCGGTAGGCCCAGCTCGCCTGCGGCGGCATCGACAGCAGGATCGATTCGGTGCGCCCGCCCGACTGCAGCCCGAAGTGCGTGCCGCGGTCCCACACGAGGTTGAACTCGACGTAGCGCCCGCGCCGGTAGAGCTGGAACGCGCGTTCGCGCTCGCCCCAGGCCATGCCGCGGCGGCGTTCCACCAGCGGCAGGTAGGCCGGCAGGAAGGCGTCACCGACCGAGCGGATCAGCGCGAAGCCGTTGTCGACCCCGCCCTCGGCGAAGTCGTCGAAGAAGATGCCGCCGATGCCGCGCTGCTCGTTGCGATGCTTGAGGAAGAAATACTCGTCGCACCAGGTCTTGAAGCGCGGGTACTTGTCCTCGCCGAAGGGCGCGAGCGCATCGCGGCAGACGGTGTGGAAATGCACCGCGTCGTCTTCGAAGCCGTAGCAGGGCGTGAGGTCCATGCCGCCGCCGAACCAGCACACCGGCTCGCCGCCGGCCGGCAAGGCCGCCAGCATGCGCACGTTCATGTGGACGATCGGCACGTAGGGGTTGCGCGGATGGAACACCAGCGACACGCCCATCGCCTCGAAGGGCGCGCCGGCCAACTCGGGCCGGTTCTGCGTGGCCGACGGAGGCAGCTTCGGGCCGCGCACCTGCGAGAAGCCGCAGCCCGCGCGCTCGAACAGCTCGCCGCCTTCGAGGATGCAGGTGAGTCCGCTGCCCTGCAGCGGCTCGTCGGGCGCCTTGTGCCAGGCATCGCGCACCGCGGTGCCGCCATCGGCCGCCTCGACCGCGGCGACGATGGATTGCTGCAGCCCGCGCAGATAGTCGCCGACCGCCTGGGGATCGGAGGGGTGCCGCTGCATCAACCGTTGGTGCCGTAGCTGCGCGCCTGCACGGCACGGAAGCCGATGTCGCGGCGGTACTGGGCGCCGTCGAAGCGCACCCGCGCCGCCACCTCGTAGGCGCGCTGCTGCGCGAGCTTCACGCTGTCGGCCAGCACGGTCACGCAGAGCACGCGGCCGCCGCTGGTCTGGAGTTCGCCGTCTTTCACGGTGGTGCCGGCATGGAACACCACGGCATCGGGCGCCTCGGCCGGAATGCCGTCGATGCGGTCGCCCTTGCGCGGCGAGAGCGGATAGCCGTGCGCGGCCATCACCACGCCGAGCGCGACGCGGCGGTCCCACTGCAGCTCGACCTGGTCGAGCGTGCCGTCGGTGGCGTGCCAGAACACCTCGAACAGGTCGGACTTCAGCCGCATCATGATCGGCTGGGTCTCGGGGTCGCCCATGCGGCAGTTGAACTCGAGCGTCTTGGGATGGCCCTGGGCGTCGATCATCAGGCCGGCGTAGAGGAAGCCGGTGTAGGGGATGCCGTCCTTCTCCATGCCGCGGATGGTCGGCAGGATGATCTCGCGCATCGCGCGCGCATGCACCTCGGCCGTGACCACGGGCGCGGGCGAGTAGGCGCCCATGCCGCCGGTGTTGGGGCCCTCGTCGTTGTCGAGCAGGCGCTTGTGGTCCTGGCTGGTGGCCAGCGCGGTCACGTTCTTGCCGTCGCACAGCACGATGAAGCTGGCTTCCTCGCCCTGCAGGAACTCCTCGATCACGACGCGCGCGCCGCCTTCGTTGTGCGACACGCCGAACTTGTTGTCGACCAGCATGAAGTCGACCGCGTCGTGCGCTTCCTGCGCGGTCATGGCCACGACCACGCCCTTGCCGGCGGCCAGGCCGTCGGCCTTGACCACGATCGGCGCGCCCTTGGCGTCGATGTAGGCATGGGCGGCGGCGGCGTCGGTGAAGGCCTCGTACTCGGCCGTCGAGATCTTGTGGCGTTTCATGAAGGCCTTGGAGAAGGCCTTCGAGCTCTCGAGCTGGGCGGCGGCCTTGGTCGGGCCGAAGATGCGCAGGCCATGCGCGCGGAATTCGTCGACCACGCCCGCGGCCAGCGGGGCCTCGGGCCCGACCACCGTCAGCGCGATCTTTTCCTTGATCGCCCACTCGCGCAGCGCGGCGGGCTCGGTGATGTCGATGCTGTCGTAGCGCGGGTCGGTGACCGTTCCGCCATTGCCGGGCGCCACGTAGATGCGGCTCACCCGGACGGCCTGCGCCAGCCGCCATGCCAGGGCGTGTTCGCGGCCCCCTCCCCCAATCACCAGTACCTTCATTCTCGGGCCTTCATACGCTGTGTTCTTTCCATCATTGCTGCTGCCGGGTGCCGGCCCTCATTCGGACAGCGAGGCGTTGTGATAGACCTCCTGCACGTCGTCGAGGTCCTCGAGCACGTCGAGCAGCTTCTGCATCTTCGCGGCGTCCTCGCCGGTCACGTCAATGGTGTTCTCGGCCCGCATCGTGACCTCGGCCACCTCGGGCTTCAGGCCCGCCGCCTCGAGCGCGTTCTTCACCGCCTCGAAGTCGCCGGGCGCGGTGATCACCTCGATGGCGCCGTCGTCGTCGGTCACGACGTCTTCGGCGCCGGCCTCGAGCGCCACTTCCATCACCTTGTCTTCATCGGTGCCCGGGGCGAAGACGAACTGGCCGCAATGCTTGAACTGGAAGGCCACCGAGCCCTCGGTGCCCATGTTGCCGCCGTGCTTGGCGAAGGCGTGGCGCACTTCGGCCACGGTACGCACGCGGTTGTCGGTCATGGTGTCGACGATGATCGCCGCGCCGCCGATGCCGTACCCTTCGTAACGAATTTCTTCGTAGTTGACGCCTTCGAGATTGCCCGTGGCCTTGTCGATGTTGCGCTTGACCGTGTCGGCGGGCAGGTTGACCGCCTTGGCTTTCTCGACCGCCAGCCGCAGGCGGGGGTTGGCGCTCAGGTCGCCGCCGCCGGCCCGGGCCGCCACCATGATTTCACGGATGGCGCGGGTCCAGAGCTTTCCTCTTTTTTCGTCCTGCCGGCCCTTCCGGTGCTGAATATTTGCCCATTTGCTGTGTCCGGCCATGGCTTTTCTCTCGCTGTCCTGTGTTTTCGAAGCAGGGTGCGAGTTTACTGTCCGGCGCGCACAACGGACCGGCGCCGCGGCCGGGCGGGCCGGTCAAACCTTTTGGTGATAATCCCTCGATGACGCCATTGCCTTTCGCCGGGTCGGGATATCCGACGCTGCCGCCCACCCGCCACGCCTCGCGCGCGACCGGGGCGGACCGCCCGCAGGCAGGCCCCGATCCCCTCGCAAAGGCTTCCTGATCGTGCGCTTCCAGGGCGAAACACCCTCCTCCTCTTCCTCCTCCCTGCGCGTGGAGCGCCTGTCGTTCGCGGACAGCCTGGCGCTGGCCGCCGACGGACCGGCGCCCTTCGCCGCCATCGGCTACGGCACGCCCGACCGCATCGAATGGATGCCGCCGGTCGACGCCAGCGTGCTCTCGGCGCGCGGCGCCGTCGCCGACGTCTGGCATGCCACCGGGCCGGCCGTGCGGACCGGCCGCACGGGCCTCGTGCGCTGGCGCGCCGACGACCACTGGCTGCTGGGCGCGATCGACCTCGACGAAAGCGTCGAGAAGCAGGGCCTGGCCGAACTGGCCCACCGCGCCTACCGCGACCTGTTCGCCACGCTCGACCAGAGCGGCATCGCCCATCCGCTGCGGATCTGGAACTACCTGCCGCAAATCAACGGCGACGGCGGCGGGCTCGAGCGCTACCGCCAGTTCAACCTGGGTCGGCAGGACGCCTTCCTCGAAGCCGGCCGCGCCGCCTTCGAGGGCGCGCCGGCCGCCTGTGCGCTGGGCATCCACCGCGGCGCGCTGTCGGTGCGCTTCCTGGCCGGGCGCCGCACCCCGCTGCCGATCGAGAACCCGCGCCAGGTCTCGGCCTACCGCTATCCCTCGACCTACGGGCCGCGCGCGCCCACCTTCTCGCGCGCGGCGCTGGCCGACATCGGCGACGACCGTTGCGCGCTTTTCATCTCGGGCACCGCGAGCATCGTCGGCCACGAAACCGTGCACCGCGGCGACGTGCGCGAGCAGACCCGCGAGACGCTGCGCAACCTCGAGGCCGTGGTGAATGCCGCCAACGCGCAGGGATCGGCGCGCTTCTCGCTGGCCGCGCTCGACGGCGTGGTCTACGTGCGCCACCCGGCCGATCTGGAAGCCGTGCGCGGCGTGCTCGAAGACGCGCTCGGGTCCGACGCGCCGATGGTGCGCGGCGCGGTATACCTCGAGGCCGACATCTGCCGCGGCGACCTGCTGGTCGAGATCGAAGCCCATGCCACCGCCCCCGGGCGGCGGCGGGACTGACGCTCGAACGGCAGCCCCCACCCCTTCCCGATGATCCTCCGCGTGCTGCGCATTCTCACGGCCGTCCCGCTTGCGCTGATGCTCTATGCGCTGCTGCTGTTCCTCGGCGTGATCTCGCTGGTCTGGAACGCCTTCGCGATGCTGATCTACCCGGTGATGCCGGTGAAGCCGGCGCGCGCGCTGGGCCGCGCCACCATCGCCTTCGCCTACCGCACCTTCTGGGGCCTGGCCTCGGTCACCGGCATGATGCGCATCGACGCGAGCTGCCTCGATGCGCTGCGCGACGAGCCCGGCGTGATCTTCGTGGCCAACCACCCCACCATGCTCGACGCGCTGCTGCTGGTGGCGCGGCTGCCGCGCAGCGCCTGCATCATGAAGGCCGAGCTGCTGCACAACATCTTCCTGGGCGCGGGCGCGCGGCTGGCGCGCTACATCAGCAACGAATCGGCGCGCACCATGGTGCGGCTGGCGGTGGCCGACCTGCGCGAGGGCGGCCAGCTGGTGATCTTTCCCGAGGGCACGCGCACCGTCACGCCGCCGCTCAATCCGTTCCGTCCCGGCGTCACGCTGATCGCCAAGCTGGCGCAGGCACCGATCCAGACCGTGTTCATCGACACCGACTCGCCCTACCTCGGCAAGGGCTGGCCGATCTGGCGCGTGCCGCCGCTGCCGATCGTGTTCAAGCTGCGCCTGGGCCAGCGCTTCGCGCCGACGCAGGACAGCGACGTGTTGCAATCCGAACTCGAACAATATTTCCGCCACCAGCTGGAACGGCGCGCCGCCGACGCCGAATCTCCCGAATGCCAGACGCCTCGCGCACCCACCTTGTCCTGATCCCGAGCTACAACACGGGCGAGCGCCTGTTCTCCACCGTCGAGGCGGCGCTCGCGCAATGGAGCCCCGTGTGGGTGGTGGTCGACGGCAGCGACGATGGCACCGGCGAGCGGCTGCAGCGGATGGCCGCCGACCGCCCCGGCCTGCGCGTGTGGCTGCTGCCCGAGAACCAGGGCAAGGGCGCGGCGGTGCTGCACGGGCTGCGCGCGGCGCGCGACGCCGGCTTCACGCATGCGCTCACCATGGATTCCGACGGCCAGCATCCGGCCGCGTTGATCCCCGCCTTCATGCAGGCCTCGCTGGCCCGGCCCGAGACCATGGTGCTGGGCCGCCCGGTGTTCGACGCCAGCGCGCCGCTGCTGCGTGTGCGCGGGCGCCGCGTCTCCAACGGCTGGACCCAGCTCGAGACGCTGTTCGCCGGCGTCGGCGATTCGCTCTACGGCTTTCGCGTCTACCCGGTGACGGACCTGATCGCGGTGATGCAGCGCCAGCCCTGGATGCGCCGCTTCGACTTCGACACCGAGGCCGTGGTGCGGCTGGCCTGGCGCGGCGTGAAGCCGGTGAACATCGACGCACCGGTCAAGTACCTGACGGCCGAGGAAGGCGGGGTCTCGCATTTCCGCTACGGGCGCGACAACGTGCTGCTGACCTGGATGCACACGCGGCTGATGGTGGAGTTCGTGCTGCGGCTGCCGGGCCTGCTCTGGCGCAAGCTGCGCGGCGCACCGCCGTTCCAGCCCTGACGAGCTACTCCAGCGCACCGCCGCCGAGCGCCTTGTAGAGCGTCATGGTCGCGTTGAGCTGGTTGACCCGGTTCTGCGCCAGCGACACCTCGGCCGCGCGCCGCCGGTCCTTCGCATCGAGCACCGGCTGCAGCGCCGTCGCCCCCGCGCGGTAGCGCACCTCCGACAACCGCTCGGCGCGCCGCGCCAGCTCCAGCGCCACCACCAGTTTCGCGCTCTCGTCGCGCAACTGCGTGCGCGACGACAACGCGTTCTCCACCTCCGACAGCGACGTGTACAGCGCCTGGCGGAAGCCCACCACCGCTTCCTCGTACTGGCTCTGCGACACCGCCACCGTCAGCCGCGCCGTGTTCCATTGCAGGAACGGTAGCGCCAGGCCCGCGCCCAGCGTCGCGACCGGGTTGCGCAGCAGTTCGCCCAGCGCGGTGCTCGAGGTGCCGAGCGAGCCCGTGAGGCTCAGCGCCGGATAGAAGCCGGTGCGCATCGCGTCGACATTGGCGAGCGCGCCGCGCAGCCGCTGCTCGGCCGCGCGCAGATCGGGGCGCCGACCCAGCAGGCTGGCGGGCAGGCCCGCGTCGATCGCGGGCAGCGCCGCGTCGGGCAGGCTCGCGGGCTCCTCGGCCGCCGCCTCGGGCGGACGGTCGAACAGGATCGCGAGCGCATTGCGCGTTTCCACGCGCTGCTGCAGCAGCTGCGTGTGCGCCGCCTCCTGGCTCGCGAGGTTCTGGCCGGCCTGCGCCACGTCGAGGCCAGACACTGCGCCGGCCTCGTAGCGCGCGCGCACCAGCGCCACGATGCGCCGCGCGTCTTCCATGCCGGCCTCGCTCAGTGCGATGCGCTGGTTCAGGTAGCCGGTCTGCCAGTAGAGATTGGCGGTGGTCGCGACCAGCGCCAGCGCCGCGGCCTGCCGGTCGGACTGGGTGGCCTGGAGCTCCCAGTCGGCCGCGCTGCGCACCGCCGCAAGCCGGCCCCAGAGGTCGAGCTCGTAGCTCAGTGTCACGAGCGAACTGGAACTCGAGCCCGCGACGCCGCCGCGCTTCAGGTCGTAGCCGCGGCTGGTGGCGGCCTGGCCGACCACGCCGGGCGTGAGATTCGTATCGGCCAGCCCGGCCTGCAGCTGCGCGCGCTGCACCCGGATGCCGGCGGCCGCGAGGTCGTTGTTGACCTGCAGCGCCTGGTCGACCAGCGCATCGAGCCGCGGATCGCCGAAGGCCGACCACCACTTCGCGGGGAACACGGCCGCCGCGCTGGAGCTGCCCGCCTGCGGCTGCTGCCAGGCCGCGGGCAGCGCGAGCGGCTTCTCGGGCCGGCGCTCGGGCTGGAACGCGGTGCAGCCGGCCGCGAGCAGCGCCGCCGACAGGGCCACGGGGAGCAGGCGCGCGCTACTCACGGGCCAGTGCCTCGATGGGATCGAGCCGCGCCGCGTTGCGCGCCGGCAGGTAGCCGAACAGCACGCCGATCAGCGAGGCGCAGAAGAAGGCCGACAGCACGGCACCGAGCGAAAAGATCATCTGCCATTGCTTCACGAACAAAGAGAACAGGAAGCTGATGCCATAGGACAGCAGCACGCCGATCAGCCCACCGACCAGGCACACCAGCACAGCCTCGGTCAGGAACTGCTGCAGCACGTCGCTCTGGCGCGCGCCCACCGCCATGCGGATGCCGATCTCGCGCGTGCGCTCGGTCACCGACACCAGCATGATGTTCATCACGCCGATGCCGCCCACCACCAGCGAGATCACCGCGATCAGCGACAGCAGCAGGGTCAGCGACTGGCTGGTGCGCTCGGCGGTCTTCACGATGCTGTCCATGTTGAAGGTGAAGAAGTCCTTGCCGCCATGGCGCAGGGTCAGCAGCTTCACGATGCCGTCCTCGGCCGCCTTGGTCGGCTGCTCGTCGCGGATGCGCACCGTGATGCCGTCGAAGTGCTGCTGGCCGAACAGCCGGCTCGCCGCCGTGCTGTAGGGCAGCCAGATGTTGAGCTGCTTGTTCTCGCCGAACATGCTCTTCTTCTCCTGCGCCACGCCGATCACGGTGCACGGCAGGCTGCCGACCAGGATGATCTTGCCGAGCGGATCCACGCCCTCGGGGAACAGCTTGCGGCGCGTGTTCTGGTCGATCACCACCACCTGCGACTGGTGCCGCACGTCGTTGGCGTTGAAGGCGATGCCGCTGGCCATCTGCACGTCGCGCACCGCGAAGTAGTTGTCGCTGACGCCGTTGACGTTGCCGTTGATGTCGATGCTGCGGTAGCGCAGCCGCAGGCTGCGCATGGTGGCGGGCGTCACGCTGTGCACGAAGGGCTGCGCCGCGATCGCCTGCAGGTCGGCCGGCACCAGCGTGCGGATGCTCTGCGCCTTGTCGTCGCCGAAGTCGCGGCCCGGGTAGATGTCGAGCGTGTTGGTGCCGATGGCGCGGATGTCGGACAGCACGAAGCGCTTGGCGCCCTCCCCGATCGCCACGATCGAGACCACCGAGGTGATGCCGATCACGATGCCCAGCATGGTGAGCGCGGTGCGCATGCGGTGCGACATCATCGAGCGCCAGGCCATGCGGAAGGCCTCGGCGAAGCGCGACCAGCCGGTGCTCAGCCGGCCGCCCGTGGCGGGCCGGGTCACGGGCTGCGGTGCCTCGCCGGCGCCGGTGGCTTCGGGCGCGGGCACGGTCGGCACGTTGGGCCGATCGCCCACGATGCGGCCGTCGGCGATCTCGATGATGCGCTCGGTGCAGCTCGCCACCGGCATGTCGTGGGTCACGATGATGATGGTGTGGCCCTGCGCATGCAGCTCGCGCAGGATCGCGATCACCTCCTGGCCGCTGCGGCTGTCGAGCGCGCCCGTGGGCTCGTCGGCCAGGATCACCTGGCCGCCGTTCATCAGCGCGCGCGCGATGCTCACGCGCTGCTGCTGGCCGCCCGAGAGCTGGCTCGGCCGGTGATCGCCGCGGTCGTCCAGGCCCAGCCGCGCGAGCAGCTGCCGCGCCCTCGCCTCGCGCGCCGCGCCGTCGGTACCCGCGTACACCGCCGGCACCTCGACGTTGCCGGTGGCCGTCAGGTGCTGCATCAGGTGGTAGCGCTGGAAGATGAAGCCGAAGTGCTCGCGCCGCAGCTCGGCCAGCGCGTCGCTGTCGAGCGTGCCCACGTCGTGGCCCGAGACCGTGTAGCTGCCGCTGCTGGGCCGGTCGAGGCAGCCCAGGATGTTCATCAGCGTCGACTTGCCCGAGCCCGAGGCGCCGACGATCGCGAGCATCTCGCCGTGGCCGATGTCGAGGTTCACGTCCTCGAGCACCTTCACCCGCGTCTCGCCCGAGGGGAAGCTGCGCCCGATGCCGCGCAGCGACAGCAGGGCTTGTGGTGGCGCCTGCGTCATGGGCCCTTGCCGCGGCGCTCGCCGCCGTTGGCCTCGCCCTCGCGCGGCTCCACGGCCGAGGCGTCGCCGGTGATGACCTGGTCGCCCTCCTTCAGCCCCTCGAGCACCTGGGCCTGGAAGTTGTTGGTGATGCCGGTGCGCACCTTGCGCGTCTCGGGCGTGTGGTCGGCCTTGAGCACGCGCACCTCGTAGCGGCCCTCCTTGTCGCGGTTGCCGAGCGCGGTCAGCGGCACGGTCAGCGCCTGCTTCGCCTCGCCGAGCATGATCGCGACCTGGGCCGTCATGTCCACGCGCAGGGTGCGGTCGGGGTTCGGCACGTCGAACAGCGCGTTGAAGAACACCGCGTTGTTGATCTTCTCGGGCGAGGGCTGCACCGCGCGCAGGGTGCCGTGGTAGCGCTTGTCGGGGTCGCCGAGGATGGTGAAGTAGACCGGCAGCCCGGCGCGCACGCGCACCACGTCGGCTTCGGACACCTGGGCCTTGATCGTCATGGTCGACAGGTCGGCCAGGGTCATCAGCGTGGGCACCTGGAACGAAGCCACCACCGTCTGGCCCTCGAGCGTCTTGATCGAGATCACGTCGCCGTCGATGGGCGCGATGATGCGGGTGTACGAGAGATTGGTCTGGGCCGAGGACACGGCCAGGCGCTGCTGGCGGATCTGCGCGTCGAGCGACACCGCGTCGGCGCGCAGCGCGCGCAGCTCGGCATCGGCGCTCTCCATGTCCTGCCGCGCCGAGGCATCCTGCGCCAGCATCTCGCGCTGGCGCGCCCAGGCCAGCTCGGCCTGCTTGACGCGCACTTCCTTCGCCACCTTCTGGGCCTGCAGGTTGTCGAGCCGGGCCTGTTCCTGCGCCAGCGTGTTCTGCGAGATCGCGGGATCGATCTCGGCCAGCCAGTCGCCCTTCTTGACGGTCTGGCCCAGCGACACCTTGAGCGACTTGAGCTGGCCGGTGACCTGCGCGCCCACCTCCACCTGCCGCAGCGCCTGCAGCACGCCGGTGGCCAGCACCGCGTTCTCGAGGTCGGCGCGCTGCACCGTCGCCGTCAGGTATTCGGGTTTCTTGGCCGGCGTGAGCACGATCGCGGCCGCGATGCCGAGCACGACGAGGGCCAGGATGCCGTAGAGGAGCTTGCGCGAACGCCGGGGGGGAGTCTGGGGCATGCAGCGGGAAGGAAGTGGAACGGGCGGGGGATGCATTCGCCGGGCTCTGCGGCCGGGTCGCGATGCGGGAGGGATGGGGTCATCCTAGTCCCGCTGTCTGAAGCGTTCCTAAAGACGGAGTTCCGCCGCGGGGTTACTCCGCCCTCACCGCCCTCACAGCCCTCGCCACCGTGACGGGCGCCACAAAGACGAAAGGCGGACCCGCGGTCCGCCTTCGAAGGCCGATGCGGCGAACGCCGCGCTCAGCGTGCCGGACGCCGGCGTAACAGCAGCACCAGCAGCAGGACCGTCAGCACCGTGAAGGCGATGAAGGACCAGTTCGCCAGCGTGAGGCCGAACAGCGTCCAGTCGATCTTGGAACAGTCGCCGCCGCCGCGGAAGATCATCGGCAGCGCCCGCTTGAGCGGGAAGGTCTCGATCATGCCGTAGAGGTCGCGACCGCACGACACCACCTCGGGCGGATACCACTGCAGCCAGCTCTGCGAGGCGGCCGTGTAGGCCCCGCCGATCGAGGCCAGCAGCGCCAGGAAGCCGCCGCCGACCTGCAGCGCGCGGCCGCGGAAAGCCCCGGCCAGCCCGGTGAACAGCGCCACCAGCACCAGCGCATAGCGCTGGACGATGCACATCGGACAGGGCTCGAGCCCCACCACGTGCTGCAGGTAGAGCCCGAAGGCCAGCATGAGCACACAGGCCAGGCAGATCAGGCCGTAAGCGCGGCGCGGCGCGCCGAAGTACCAATCGATCAAGGAGACACCCAATCCTCTTCTACGAACACCCTGGCCTTGCGCGGCGTGGCGACGACGGTGTCGCCTTCCTTCAAGCCCAGGTCACGGAACTGTTGCGCAGGGAGTTGCGCCTCGATGATGGTTCCGGAGCCCGGATTGTCTGGATTCGTGTCGACGGGTTCAAGTTCCAGCCGCGCGATCGGACCGACGACGATCGCGCGCGCCAAGGTCGCGACGATGCCGCTCGTCGCGCCCGGCACGTGGCGTGTCACATCCAGGTCATGCGGACGGACGTAGGCCAGCGCCTTGGCGTCGCGCGCGCCGCTGTGCTCGGGCGAATCGAGGCGCAGATCGCCCAGCTGCACCGAGCCGTTGTCGGCGCGGCCGTGGAACAGGTTGACGTCGCCGAGGAAGCCGTAGACGAAGGGGCTCGCGGGCTGATCCCAGACCTCCTGCGGCGAGCCGACCTGCTCGATGTGGCCCTTGTTGATGACCACCACGCGGTCGGCCACTTCGAGCGCCTCTTCCTGGTCGTGGGTGACGAAGATCGAGGTGACGTGCAGCTCGTCGTGCAGCCGGCGCAGCCAGCGGCGCAGTTCCTTGCGCACCTTGGCGTCGAGCGCGCCGAAGGGCTCGTCGAGCAGCAGCACCTTGGGCTCGACCGCGAGCGCGCGGGCCAGCGCGATGCGCTGGCGCTGGCCACCCGAGAGCTGCGGCGGATAGCGGTCGGCCAGCCAGTCGAGCTGCACGAGCTTGAGCAGCTCGGTCACCTTGGCCTTGATCTGGGCCTCGCTCGGGCGCTCCTTGCGCGGCTTCACGCGCAGGCCGAAGGCCACGTTCTCGAACACGGTCATGTGGCGGAACAGCGCGTAGTGCTGGAACACGAAGCCGACCTGGCGCTCGCGCACGTGCACGTCGGTGGTGTCCTCGCCCGAGAACAGGATGCTGCCGGCGTCGGCCGTTTCCAGCCCGGCGATGATGCGCAGCAGCGTGGTCTTGCCGCAGCCCGAGGGGCCGAGCAGCGCGACGAGCTCGCCCGATTCGACGTTCAGGTTGACGTCGTTCAAGGCCCGGAAGGTGCCGAACTGCTTGCTGATGTTGCGGATTTCGATGCTCATGAAATTCTTTCTTCCTAGGCCGCCGTCGGCCGCTCCGGCGGCAGCTCGGCGATCGCCTTCATCTCGCGCTCGTGGCGCCACTCGATCACCGACTTGATCACCAGCGTCACCAGCGCCAGGATCGCCAGCAGCGAGGCCACCGCGAAGGCGGCCACCGACTGGTATTCGTTGTAGAGCACTTCCACGTGCAGCGGCATGGTGTTGGTCTGGCCGCGGATGTGGCCCGAGACCACCGACACCGCGCCGAACTCGCCCATGGCGCGCGCATTGCACAGGATCACCCCGTACAGCAGGCCCCACTTGATGTTGGGCAAGGTCACGCGCCAGAAGGTCTGCCAGCCGTTCGCGCCGAGCACGATCGCGGCCTGTTCCTCGTCGGTGCCCTGCGCCTGCATCAGCGGGATCAGCTCGCGCGCGATGAACGGGAAGGTCACGAACACGGTGGCCAGCACGATGCCGGGCACGGCGAAAATGATCTTGATGTCGTGCGCGGCCAGCCACGGGCCGAACCAGCCCTGGGCGCCGAACACCAGCACGTAGATCAGGCCCGCCACCACCGGCGACACCGCGAACGGCAGGTCGATCAGCGTGGTGAGGAAGGCCTTGCCGCGGAACTCGAACTTGGCGATGGCCCAGGCCGCGGCCACGCCGAACACCAGGTTCAGCGGCACCGCGATGGCGGCCGTGATCAGCGTCAGGCGGATCGCGCTCCAGGCATCGGGTTCCTTCAGCGCCTCGAGGTAGGCGTCGAGGCCCTTGCGCAGCGCCTCAGTGGCCACGGCCGCCAGCGGCAGCACGAGGAACAGGAACATGAAGACCAGCGCGAGGCCGATCAGCAGCCAGCGGACCCAGGCGGCCTCGGTGGTGCCGGCCTGGGTGCGGCGAATGACTTTGGATGGTGCGCTCATCTCAACCCCCCGCGCGGCGACGCTGCCATGCCTGCAGGCCGTTGATGACCAGCAGCAGCAGGAACGAGATCACCAGCATCACCAGCGCGACCGCCGTGGCGCCCGCGTAGTCGTACTGCTCGAGCTTGCCGATGATGATCAGCGGCGTGATCTCCGAGATCATCGGCATGTTGCCGGCGATGAAGATCACCGAGCCGTACTCGCCGATCGCGCGCGCGAAGGCCATGGCGAAGCCCGTGAGCAGCGCCGGCGCGATCGAGGGGAAGATCACCTTGGTGAAGGTCTGCAGCCGCGTCGCGCCCAGCGAGGTGGCGGCCTCCTCGAGTTCCTTCTCGGCGTCTTCGAGCACCGGCTGCACCGTGCGCACCACGAAGGGCAGCCCGATGAAGATCAGCGCGATCACCACGCCCGCGGGCGTGAACGCGAGCTTGATGCCGTGCGGCTCGAGGTACTGCCCGACCCAGCCGTTGCCGGCCAGCAGCGCGGTCAGCGAGATGCCGGCCACGGCCGTGGGCAGCGCGAACGGCAGGTCGACCAGCGCATCGACGATGCGCTTGCCCGGGAACTTGTAGCGCACCAGCACCCAGGCCACGAGCAGCCCGAACACCAGGTTCACCAGCGCCGCGAGCAGCGAGGCGCCGAAGGTCAGCCGGTACGAGGCCAGCACGCGCGGCGCGGTCACGGCGACCCAGAACTGGTCCCAGTTCAGCGTGAAGGTCTTGAAGACCAGCGCCGACAGCGGGATCAGGACGATCAGGCAGAGGTAGAAGACCGCGAAGCCCAGCGTCATCGAGAAGCCGGGCAGCACGCGCTTGGCGCCACCGCCGCCGACCGCACGCGAAAACGGCGCTGCCGGTGAGGACAGCGCCGAGGAGGTTGCCCCGCTCATTTACCGGGCGCCGGGCGTGTAGAGCTTGTCGAACTGGCCGCCGTCGTTGAAGTGCACCTTCTGCGCTTCGCCGAGGCTGCCGAACAGTTCCTGCACCGTGAACAGCTGCAGCGGCTTGAAGGTCGCGGCGTACTTCTTGAGCACGGTCTGCGAACGCGGGCGCAGCGCGTGCTTGGCGGCGATTTCCTGCGCTTCTTCGGAATAGAGCCAGTCGAGGTAGGCCTTGGCGAGTTCGCCGGTGCCCTTCTTGGCGACGGTGCGCTCGACCACGGCCACCGGGTTCTCGGCCACGATGCTGATCGACGGGTAGACCGAGTCGACCTTGCCGGTGCCGAATTCGCGGTCGATCGAGACCACTTCGGATTCGAAGGTGATCAGCGCGTCGCCGATGTTGCGTTGCAGGAAGGCGGTGGTGGCATCGCGGCCGCCGCGCGCCAGCACCGGCGTGTTCTTGAACAGCTTGCCGACGAACTCGGCCGCCTGGGCGTCGGTGCCGCCCTTCTTCTTGACGTAGCCCCAGGCCGCCAGGTAGGCGTAGCGGCCATTGCCGCCGGTCTTGGGGTTGACGATCACGACCTGCACGCCGGGCTTGACCAGGTCGTCCCAGTCCTTGATGCCCTTGGGGTTGCCGTTGCGCACCAGGAACAGCATGGTCGAGGTGGTCGGCGATGCGTTCTCGGGGAATTTCTTGGTCCAGTCCTTGGCGACCACGCCGGCGTTGGCCAGGAAGTCGATGTCGGTCGAGGTGTTCATCGTCACCACGTCGGCATCGAGGCCGTCGGCCACCGCGCGCGCCTGGGCGCTGGAGCCGCCGTGCGACTGGTCGATCTTGACGTCCTTGCCGGTGGCCTTCTTGTAGTGCGCCGTGAAGGCCGCGTTGTAGTCCTTGTAGAACTCGCGCGCCACGTCGTACGAGGCGTTCAGCAGGCCGCTGCCCTGGGCCAGGGCGCTGCTGCCGACGAGTGCGGAGGACGCCAGCGCGAACACGGCGGCGAAGGTCTTGATTCTGGAAGTCATGTGGTTGCCAAGGTTTCTGAAAAATCACGGCCCGCCGCCCAGGGGGCGGGCTCGTCGGTCAGCGACTGGAGCAGGGCCAGGCCGAGCGGCCATTCCCCGTGCCCCGAGTCGACGTTGATGTGGCCCGCATTCTGCATGCGAACGAACTCGCTGCCCCAGGCGCGCGAGTATGCGCCGGCCAGGCGGATCGGGCAGTACGGGTCGTTGCTGCTGGCCACCACGATGCTGCGGTACGGCAGCGCCGCGTAGGGCACGGGCGCGAAGTCCGACAGCACGGCACGGCGCTCCGGATCGGCCGGCGCCACCAGCAGCGCGCCCTGGATCCGGGCCGCGGCCTCCGCCGGCAGATGCGCCGTGGCGATGCAGCCCAGGCTGTGCGCCGCGATCACCACCGGCTGCGGCGACTCGAGCACCAGCCGCGCCAGCGTCGACACCCAGGCCTCGCGCCGCGGCGAGGCCCAGTCGTCCTGCTGCACGCGCGCGGCGCCCGGAATGCGCTCCTGCCACAGGCTCTGCCAGTGGCCGGGGCCGGAGTCGCGCCAGCCGGGAACGATGACGATGCGGGTCTGCATGCGAAGGTGGTGGGCCTGGGCCGATGCCGCCGGCTTACTTGTTCGGCTGCGGCGTCAGGCGCAGGTAGGGACGCACCGCCTTGTAGCCCTTGGGGAAGCGCTGGGCGATCTCGGCCGGGTCCTGCAGGCTCGGGATGATGACCACGTCGTCGCCGTCCTTCCAGTTCACGGGCGTCGCCACCTTGTGGCTGTCGGTGAGCTGCAGCGAGTCGATCACGCGCAGGATCTCGTCGAAGTTGCGGCCGGTCGAGGCCGGGTAGGTGATGATGGTGCGGATCGTCTTCTTCGGATCGATGATGAACACGCTGCGCACCGTGGCCGTGGCCGAGGCGTTCGGGTGGATCAGGTCGTAGAGGTCCGACACCTTGCGGTCGGCGTCGGCCACGATCGGGAAGTTGACCGTGGTGTTCTGCGTGTCGTTGATGTCTCCGATCCATTCCTTGTGCTTGTCGGCCGGGTCCACGCTCAGCGCGATCGGCTTCACGCCGCGCTTCTGGAACTCGCCCGACAGGGCCGCCGTCTTGCCGAGTTCGGTGGTGCACACGGGCGTGAAGTCGGCCGGGTGCGAGAAGAACACGACCCACGAATCGCCGGCCCACTCATGGAATTTGATCGGGCCTTCGCTGGAATCCTGGGTGAAATCGGGGGCGCTGTCGCCGAGACGGAGGGTTGCCATGGTCGTTCCTTGGATGGAATGGAAGACCTGGATTGTCCGAACCCCGCCAAGGATGCCAAACGAATATCTGATTGTTTGGTTATGACGTTTTTTGCATATCGACGCGGTCCAGCGCCTCGAAATCGCCGTCAGAACATGCGGTGGGCCCCGTGTTCCAGGTGCTCGACCAGGAAGTCGATCAGCCGCCGCACCGCCGGCACCAGCGCGCGCCGCGCCGGAAACACCATGTGCGCGACCACCGGCGCCGGCCCCCAGTCGCACAGCACCCGGGTCAGCCGCCCTTCGTTGAGGTCGGCGCGGCACATGTAGTCGGGCAGCAGGGTCGCGCCCACGCCGCCGAGCACCGCGTACTGCAGGGTGGCGAGGTCGTCGGCCACGTAGCGCGGCGTGTGGGCATGCACGTGGATCCGGCCCTTGGGCCCCTCGAGCCGCCATTCGCTGCGCCCCTCCCCGTTGACCGACATCGCCGCGGTCGGCAGCTTGGCGAGATCCTCCGGCCCCTCGATCGGCCCGAGCCGCCGCACCAGCTCGGGCGTGGCCACCAGCACGCCGCGGCTGGTGCCGAAGGTGCGCGCCACCAGGGTCGCACTGTCCTCGATCTGCGGCCGCACGCGCAGCGCGATGTCGATGCCTTCCTCGATCAGGTCGACCGGCCGGTTGATCACCCGCATGTCGATGCGCACCGCCGGATAGCGCTCGAGGAAGCTCGGCAGTACCTGCGCCAGTCCGCTGTGCGAGATCGTGACCGGGCAGCTGAGCCGCACCAGCCCGCTGGGCTCGGTCTGCACCTGCGCCACCGCCTCGGAGGCGGCGCGCGCCGCGTCGCGCACCGAGGCCGCGTGGCGCAGGTAGATCTCGCCGGCCGGCGTGAGCGACAGCCGCCGCGTGCTGCGCTGCATCAGCTGCACGCCGAGCTGCTCCTCGAGCTCGGCCACGCGCCGCGACAGCCGCGACTTCGGAATGCCCAGCGCCCGGCTCGCGGCCGCGAAGCCGCCGCGCTCGGCCACTTCGGCGAAGAACACCATGTCGTTGAGGTCCTGCATGGCTCTACTGTCCTGTTTTTGAAACGATGTGGCTTATTTTTACCTACTTATCACCCACTCGCACCAAAAATAGAATTCTGGCCACGCCGGCCACCTTTGAGCGCCGACATCGAAAGAAAGAAAGCGACCAACACCATGAAGCTGCTCCACATCGACTCCAGCATCCTCAGCGGCAACTCCACCTCGCGCCTGCTGACGGCCGAAACCGTGGCCGCCTGGCGCGCCGCCCATCCCGACACCACGGTCGAGTACCTCGACCTCGCGGTCGACACCCCCTCCCACTTCAGCGCCGACGCGCTCGGCATCAAGACCGGCGTGCAGGCCCAGCCGACCGAAGCCCAGCAGCGCGAGAACACGCTGTCCGAGAAGCTGGTGAGCCAGTTCCTCGCCGCCGACGTGGTGGTCGTGGGCGCCCCGCTCTACAACTTCACCATCCCGAGCCAGCTCAAGGCCTGGATCGACCGCCTCGCGCAGGCCGGCCGCACCTTCAAGTACACCGACAAGGGCCCGGTCGGTCTCGCCGGCGGCAAGACCGTGATCGTGGCCTCGAGCCGCGGCGGCATCTACTCGACCACCGAAGGCGGCCAGGCCACCGAGCACCAGGAGAGCTACCTGAAGGTGATCTTCGGTTTCTTCGGCATCACCGACGTGCGCTTCGTGCGCGCCGAAGGCCTCGGCATGGGCGACGCGGTCAAGAACGCCGCGCTGGCCTCGGCCCGCGGCGACATCGGCACGGCGACCGCCGAAGCCGCCAACCAGAGCGTCGCGGCCCTCGCGGCCTGATTCGCAGCCTGATGACGGCGCGCCGTTCGCGGCGCTTCCGAACGACGAGCCGGCCGAAGTGCCGGCTTTTTCGTGGGCGACGGACTTGCCGACTACATCCGAGGCTCGTCGATCGCGTCGCCGCCGCTCTCGCGGCCCCGGACCTCGCCGTCCAGCCCATCGGCGAATGCGGTGTTGATCGCCGCCATCACGCGATCCCATCGCCCCGACTTCTCGAGGATCGGGAAGCGCTTGGCGAGCTTGCCCGACAGTGCGCCGCCGTTCTCGCGCGCGCTGCGGATGATGGCGTCGATATCGGTGTCCGGCCCTTCGATCACATCCTTGACGAGTTTGCGCGCCAGGTCGTTGGAGCGGAAGAACCTGGCCTGCTGGTGCATCTCCTGTTCGATGGTGAATCGCAGCACATGGCCGAGGTAGGTCACGTGGCTGGTGAGATCCAGGAAGCGCCAGGCCGGCATCGCATCGTCGTAGGCCGAGAAGTTGAAGTTCGACCTGATCCCGTCGGCTTCGTGGCGCTCTTCGTTGCCGAACGACACGGCCTCGCCGTAGCGCTGCATGAGCGGGCGCGAGAAGGCCTCGAGCGCGCGGTCGTAGTCGGCCCGCTCCTTGGTGCTTTCCGTGATGAGCGCGGAAACGGGCAGGATGAACGGCAAGCACCGAATCTTCCGGGTCTGGTCCCGCCGTAAGCTTGTCCGGCGCTCCTTGAGCGTCATCCACACCGCGCTGCGACGAAACAGCTCGGTCCCGAAAACGGCTTCCGGTTTTCTTAGCGCGATCTCCACATCGACCCCGACCGCCGAGCGGCTCACTGCGGTCATGCGCACCGTCGCGCACTTGGGCTTCCCACCTTCTTCGTACCGCGCAGGAACATAAATGTCTGCATAAAAGTGGCGGCACAAACCCCTGTTTGCATAAAAGCGCAAAGAAACTGGTGCAAATTCTTTGGCGGGCAGCCCTTCCCTCTCGACGGATTGCTAAAACGGCACGAAGCCGACCCGCATTCGACGACTGCCAGCACCCCGGCTGACATAGACGCTTCGGCCAATGGCTGGCGCATGGCGCGCTCGACAGAATCGCCGCATGCCCGCAGCCCGCCTTCCGGCTTCCCGCATCCCTCTTCTTCCCGCGACCGAGCGCATGGCTGCGGTCGCGCTGCTCGCGCTCTGTCTCGCCGCCTGGGCCGCGGGTCTGGCCGGCGGCTTCCAGTACGACGACCTGCCCAACATCGTGCTCGATCCGGCCACGGCCGGCGGCGAAGCCCTGCGCGAGCGGCTGGCCAACGGCTTCCGGCCGCTGCTGCGGCTGAGCTACGTCGCCGACCATGCGCTGTGGGGCTTCGACGGCACCGGCTTCCTGGCGACCAACCTCGCGCTGCACGCGGCCACGGTGCTCGCCGTGTGGCGGCTGGCCCTCGGCCGGCTGGCCGATCCGCTGGCCGCCTTCCTGGCCGCCGCCCTGTTCGCGCTGCAGCCCGCGCACGCGGCGGTGGTGAGCTTCGCGAGCGGGCGCTCCACCGGGCTGATGACGCTGGGGCTGGTGCTGGCGCTGCTGGCCCATGAACATGCGTGGCGCGAGGGCCTTGACCGCGCGCGCCGCGCCGTCTTCGTGGCGCTGTCGCTCGTCGCCTTCGCGCTCGCGGTGTCGGCCAAGGAAGTGGCGCTGATCTATCCGCTGATGCTGATGGTGTGGGAGTCCACCCGAACCGACGCCACGGCCGGCCGCATCGCGCGGCGCATGGCCGGGCCCGCATTCGCCGCGCTCGCCGGCGCCGCGCTGCTCTGGACCTTCGGCCCCCGGCTGCGCGAACTGGCCGGCTACTCGCTCGCGCTGGCCGATCCGCTCGAGGCCCTGGCCCGGCATGCCGCCGCACTGCCGCTGTCACTGGCGCTGTGGCTGCGGCCCTGGGCGCTGTCGGTCGAGCATCCGGCGCCGAGCGCTGATGCGATGCTGCCTGGCGCGCTCGCGCTCGTAGGTCTGCTGCTCGCCGCGCTCGCGCTGCGCCGGCGCTGGCCGCTGGCGACGCTCGGACTGCTGTGGCCGCTGGCCATCCTCGCGCCGACCCACACGCTGATCGCGCGGCTCGACTGGGTCGTGGAAAAGCCGCTGTACCCCGCGTGGATCGGTCCCGCACTGGCGCTGGGGGCCCTGCTCGCGACCTGGCTGCGCCGGCCCGGTCGCGCAGTTCCGGGCCTGGTCCTGCTGGCGGCACTCGCGGCCACCTGCGCCTGGCGCGCCGCCACCTGGGCCGACCCGGCCGCGCTCTGGCGCGAGGCCACCGAACGCGCGCCGCAGTCGGCCCGCGCCTGGCACAACCGCGCGCTGGCCGAATCCGCCGCGGGCCGCGATGCCGAGGCACGCCGAAGCATCGACATGGCCCTCGCGCTCGACGCCGACGCACCGCGCACCCAGGCGCTGGCGCTCGCGATCTCGCTGGCGGCCGACGAGACGCCGTCCCCGAACGTCCCTTCCAGGAGCCCCTCACCGTGAAGCTGCTTCCACGCCCCTCGCGCGCGCTGGCCGCGCTGGCGCTCGCGCTCGGCTGCGCCGCCGCCCAGGCCGCGCCCGACTGCGACCGCTGCCAGGACCTGCCGCGGCTGTACCGCGAAATGCTCGAGCAGGAATTCCTGCGCGCCAAGTTCCAGACTTGGATCTCCCAGGCTTACTACCCCCTGAGCATCGATGCGATGCAGACACAGGCCACCAGCGCGCTCACCGCGGCCATGCAAGCCAACCTGTACGGCGTGCTCGCGCCGCCGGCCAGCGACGCCGGCACGGCCGGGGCGGCGGCGCCCTCCTTCGGCACGGTGATCAGCGGCGGCAGCTGCCAGCTGGTGGAGTACGTTCCGCGCCCGGGCCAGTCGCCGACCACGCGACCGGTGACCGAGCAGCAGATCCGGCAGAAGCTGTGCAAACCGCTGGCCGAATTCACCATCGAGCACGAGAACACGCACATCAAGGCCTGCACGGCCGCCTACAAGGCCGGCGACAAGTCGGTTGAGTCGGTCGAATGGTTCGTGCAGAGCGACGCCAAGGCCTACGACGCCGGCGTGCGCGTGCTGCGCGACCACATCGCCGCGCTGGCGCGCAAATGCCAGTGGGCCGGCTCGACCAACGTGCGCAAGCCCGACAACAGCATGGTGGTGCCGACGCCCGAGGAGATCGTCACGCTGACGAAGAACGTGAAGGCCAAGGGCAGCGCGATGCGCCGCGCCACGCAGTGAGCCCCCCTCCGGAGTCATCGCCATGAACGAAGCCCTGTTGCTGAGCGCTGCGCTGCTGATCGCCGGCCCGCGCACCGAGATCCCGCCCGAGCAGGTGCTGCCGCGCTTCGAGGCCCAGTGCGTCGACGGCCGCTGGAACGCCGCCTGCCCCGGCCTGCGCACCGAACTCGAACTGGCGCTCTACGGCGAACTGCAGATGCTGCAGTCGCGCGGCGAGATCGACCGCGAAGTACTGCGCAGCGCCGCGCGCGCCCGCTTCCCCATGCTGGCCGAGATGGGCCTGCGCAGGCTCGGCAAGATCGGCTCGCCCGAGGACCGCGAAGCGGTGCTGGCCGCGCTCGACCACACCTCGCCCGGCGTGCGGGCGATCGCGCGCCAGATGCTCGAGGTGCAGGACGACCGCTTCCGCAAGGGCCTGGGACCGTGGATGCGCGCCGGCCAGCGCAACGGCTTCGGCGCGCTGGTGCCCGACGAGCAGCCCGATGCCACGCGGCTGGGCCTGGCCAGCGCCGTCGGCGCGAAGGATGCGGCCACGCTGCGCTGGCGCCCGTTCGCGAGCGACGCGCGCGAAGGCCGCGCGGTCTTCACCACGCGACTGTCGCCCGAACAGGTGCTGCAGCTGGTGGCCAAGGGCCAGAAGACCTTCGACGGCTCGCAGGTGCCCGGCCGCAAGCAGCAGGAGGCGGCGATGAAGTCGATGGATTCGATCAAGCAGGAATTGCAGGCCGCGGCGGCACGCGGCGACCTCAAGGCGCTGCAGGAACTCTCGCAGCGCGTGAACCAGCAGATGCAGGCGGTGGCGCCGCCGCCCGGCGCGACCTCGCTGCGTGCGGTGGCCGAGTTCGCCGCCGCGCCGGCGCAGGTGCGCTACGTGCAGTTGAACGCGCCCCTGCCGCCGAGGATCGACAAGGACGGCAAGGCGGGCAAGGTCGCCACCCGGCCGGTCACGGCCGCCGTGGCCCGCGACGAGGCCTTCGGCGGCGAGACCGTGCTGGTGATCCTCTATTGAACCCGCGTGCGGACCGTGCTCAGGCCGCCTTGTGGCTCTTGATCCAGCCCACGTACTTGTCCATCCAGCCCTGCAGGAACTTCTTCGAGGCTTCGTTGCCGATGTGGCCCTTGTCGTCGAACAGGTCGTCCTTGTTCTGCAGGAACACCTCGGGCGCGCCGAGCGTGGGCACGTCGAGGTAGGCCAGCACGTTGCGCAGGTGCTGCTGCGCCAGCGCGGTGCCGATGGCGCCGACCGAGATGCCGACCACGCCGGCCGGCTTGCCGGCCCAGGCGCTCTGGCCGTAGGGGCGCGAGGCATGGTCGATCGCGTTCTTCAGCACGCCGGGCACCGAGCGGTTGTATTCGGGCGTGACGAACAGCAGGCCGTCGGCCGCCGCGATCTCGGTCTTCAGGCGCTTGACCGACGCGGCCTGGTTGCCGTCCTCGTCCTGGTTGTACAGCGGCAGGTCGTCGATGCGCACGTGCTCGAAGGTGAAGTCCTCGGGCGCCAGCTTGGCCAGCGCGAGCGCCAGTTTCTGGTTGAACGAGTCCTTGCGCAGGCTGCCGACGATGACGGCGATCCGGGTCTGGGCCATGGGTGAAGCTCCTTGAATGAGAGAGTCGTAGTGAGGGTGTCGAATGACGCTGGCGATTATGCGAAGCGTTCAAGACCTTTTCCGGAAAAGTTCTTGGCCTCGGCGCCCTCGGTGCGCGCCCGCCGCAGCCAGGCATTCGCCAGCCGGTCGAGCCCGCTGCACAGCAGCCAGTAGATCGCGCCCACCAGCATGAAGATCTCGGCCGGATAGACCATGGTGCGCGCATTCACCTGCGCGGCCACGAACGACAGTTCGCCCACGCCGACGATGTAGGCCAGCGAGCTGTCCTTCACCAGCGTGACCCACTGGTTGACGAACGAGGGCAGCATCATGCGCAGCGCCTGCGGCAGCACGATGACGCGCAAGGTGCCCCAGCGCGTGAGCCCGAGCGACAGTCCCGCCGCCCACTGCCCGGCTCCCACGCCGCGGATGCCCGCGTGCACCGCATGCGCGAGGTAGGCGCCGCCCACCAGCGACAGCGCGCACATCACCGACAGCACCCCCGGCACGCTGACGCCGAAGGCGAAGGGCAGCAGGAAGTAGGTCCAGAAGATCAGCATCAGCACCGGGATCGCGCGCAGAAAGCCCAGCACCAGCACGAGCAGCGCCTTGAGGCCGCCGCGCGCCGTGGCGAGCCCGATGCCCCCGGCCAGCCCCAGCAGCGCCGAGGCCACGGCCGAGCCGGCGCTCAGCAGCAGCGTGAGCGCGACGCCGCCCAACGGCCCCTGCGGAAAGGCGCCCCACAGCAGGTACGGCAGGCTGTCCCACAGCGTCTCGAACACCGTCATGCCGCCCTCGCCTGCCGCCGCGCGGCCCAGGCCGCCAGCAGCTCGATCGCGCCGATGGTCGCGATGTAGAGCAAGGTCGCGATGCCGAAGGCCTGGAAGGTCTTGAAGGTCTCGGCCTCGACTTGCCGCGAGGCATAGGACAGCTCGACCAGCCCGACCGCCATCGCGAGCGAGGTGTTCTTGACGATGTTCATGTACTGGCCCAGGAGCGGCGGCAGCGCGATGCGCAGCGCCTGCGGCAGCACTACCTGCGCCAGTACCTGGGCGCGCGTGAAGCCCAGTGCCGACGCGGCCAGCGTCTGGCCCACGGGCACGCCGCGGATGCCCGAGCGGATGTCCTCGCCCACGTAGGCGGCCGCGTAGAGCGTGAGCCCGACCAGCGCCGACAGCAGCTCGAAGGACAGCACGTGGCCCGCGTAGAGCCATTCGCGCGCGGCCTCGGGCAACACCGAGGGCGCGCCGAAGTACCAGAAGAAGAGCTGCACCAGCAGCGGCGTGTTGCGGAACAGCGAAACGTAGGCCGCGGTGGCGCGCCGCAGCGCGGGCCGGTCCGAGGAACGGCCGGCCGCGACCACCACCCCCAGCACCGTGGCCCCGGCCACCACCAGCAGCGAACTCCACATCGTCGTCAGCCAGCCGTCGAGCAGCCAGCCCAGGTAGCGCGGCGCGAGCAGCTGCTCGCGCAGGAGATCGATCAAGGCCGTGGCGCCTTCAGCGCGAGGCCACGCGCTGGTCGCCGATCTTCAGCAGGCGCGGCAGCGGCGCCTTGCTGTTCGGGCCGAACCAGGTGTCGTAGATCGCCAGCGCGCGGCCGTTCTTCTCGCTCTCGGCCAGCCAGGTGTTGAGCGCCTCGAGCAGCCGGGTCTCGCCCTTGGGCACGGCCGCGCCCAGGTACTCCTTCGAGACCGTGATCGCCGGGATCTCGTACTTCTCCTTGTCGGGCAGCGCGTTCCACTGCGCGGTGAGCTTCACGCCGTCGTTGGTGATGGCCTGCACATTGCCGTTGCGCAGCGCGGCCAGCGCGAACGGCGAGTCGTCGTAGAGCACGACCTTGGCCTCGGGGTAGTTCTTGCGCAGGTTCGATTCCATCGTCGTGCCCTTCTCGGTGCCGATGCGGATCTCGTTGATCTGCGCCACGTCCTTCAGCAGGCCCTTCTTCGCAAGGAATTGCTGACCGACCAGGAAGTACGGCGTGGTGAAGTCCACCGCCTTGGCGCGCTCGTCGGTGATGGTGAAGCTCGCGAACACCACGTCGGCCTTCCCCGAGGTCAGCAGCGGGATGCGGTTGGCGGGGTTGGTCGGCACCAGCTCGATCTTCACGCCCAGGCTTTTCGCGAACTCGGTCGCGAGGTCGATGTCGTGGCCCACCTGCTTCTTGCTGGCCGGGTCGATGTAGCCGAACGGCGGATTGCCGTCGAAGGCGGCCACGCGCAGGACGCCGGCCTTCTTGACATCATCGAGCCGGTCGGCCCAGGCGGCGCCGGCCAGGGTGAAGGAGCCGATGGCCAGTGCCAGGCTCGAGAGAATGAATGTGCTGCGGGTCATGCCTGCTCTTCGGAATGAAAAGCCGCGACTCTAGGCAGCGCGCGCGCCGCGTCCAACGAAGCAATTTCCGCTTGCATATGCCCCGCGGAGTTGCGCATGAGCTCATGCGAAAAGCTTCGTCGCGCGATGCGCGCGCGGCCCCTAGAGTCGCCGGCCTCCACGCTCACTTCTCCCACCGCGCCGCGCGCGGCATCGCCATGAACACTCCCCGTTTGTCCTCCTCCGCGCTCTCGCGGCGCCTCGTGCTTCGCGCCGGCGCCGGTGCCGCCATCGCCGCGGCCGCCACGCCGCTGTTCGCGCAGACCCGCGCCAAGACCCTGCGCATCGGCTACCAGAAGTTCAACACGCTCAACATCCTCAAGGGCACGGGCCGGCTCGAGCAGGCGCTCGCGAGCGCGGGCGTGAAGGTGGAATGGGCCGAGTTCCTCGGCGGTGCACAGCTGTCGGAGGCGCTGGCCGCCGGCGCCATCGACTTCGGCCATGCCTCCGACGGCATCGGCGTGTTCCAGCAGGCCAGCGGCAAGGGCCTGGTCTACCTCGCGGCCGAGAGCCCCTACCCCGGCGGCGTCGGCTTCCTGGTGCCGCGCGATTCGCCGATCCGCTCCGTGCGCGACCTCAAGGGCAAGAAGGTGGTCACGGGCCGCGGCTACAACACGCAGTACGTGCTGATCCGCGCGCTCGAGGCCGCCGGCCTGCGCTACGAGGACATCGAGCCGGTCTACATCGTCACCGCCTCCGACACGGTGGCGGCCTACCAGTCGGGCAGCGTGGCGGCCATCGGCCTGTGGGACCCGTTCCTGGCCGGCGCGCAGCAGGCCACCGAATCGCGCCTGCTGTTCGACGGCACCGGCCTCAGCGGCAACCGCACCTACCACTTCGCGCAACCCGAGTTCGCGCGCGCCAATGCCGATCTGCTGCGCACCGTGTTCGCCGAGCTGCGCAAGACCAACGACTGGGCCCAGGCCCATCCGGCCGAGGTGGTGGCCACGCTGGCACCGCAGCTCAAGGTCGAGCCCAAGGTGCTGGCGCTGGCGACCGAACGGCGTCAATATGGCGTGGTCGCGCTCACGCCGGCCATCGCACGCGAACAGCAGGGCCTGGCCGACGTGTTCGCGCAGCTCAAGCTCATTCCCAAACCGATCGAGGTGAAGGACGCCTTCCTGGACCTGAACCTCGTCTGACACCGCTGCCCTCTTGACTTCCAGCTCCCACCACGACGTCATCGTCATCGGTCTCGGCGCGCTCGGCGCCGCCACGCTGCACCAGCTCTCGCAACGCGGCGCGCGTGTGCTCGGCATCGACCAGTTCGCGCCGCCGCACGAGCTCGGTTCCTCGCACGGCGATTCGCGCATCACGCGGCTCGCGATCGGCGAAGGCGACGAGTGCGTGCCCTTCGTGCAGCGCTCGCACGCGATCTGGCGCGACCTGGAAGCGCGCACCGGCCGTTCGCTGATGACCACCACCGGCGGCCTGGTGCTGGCACCGCAGGGCCGCGTGGCCGAGCACCACGGCAAGCCCGACTTCGTGCGCCGCACCATCGCCTGCGCCGAGCGCTTCGGCATCGCGCACGAGGTGCTCGACGCGGCCGGCATCCGCGCGCGCTTCCCGCAGTTCCAGCTGCAGGGCGACGAGATCGGCTACCACGAGCGCGAGGCCGGCTTCGTGCGGCCCGAGGCGGCGATCGAGGCCCAGCTCGCGGTGGCGCGCGCCGCGGGCGCGCAGATCCGCACCGGAGAGAAGGTGCTGGCCGTCGAACCCGTGGGCAACGGCGACACCGTGCGCGTGCGCACCGACAGCGCGAGCTTCGAGGCCGGGCGCGTCGTGGTCGCGGCCGGTGCCTGGCTGCCCGAGTTCCTGGGCCGGCAGGCGCGCGCCGACTGGCAGCGCGACTTCTCGGTGCACCGCCAGGTCATGCACTGGTTCGACACCGGCGCGGCCGCCGCCGACTTCGCGCCCGGCCGCTTCCCGGTCTTCATCTGGATGTTCGGCGACGGCCCCGAGGACTACATGTACGGCTTTCCGTCCTCCGACCCCGCGCAGCCCGCGCTCAAGGTCGCGACCGAGCAGTACGTGGAAGCCACCACGCCCGACGACATCGACCGCAGCGTGCGGCCCGAGGAGAGCGCCGCGATGTTCCGCGAGCGCGTGGCCGGGCGCTTTCCCCGGATCGAGGGCCGCGCCCTCAAGGCCCGTGCCTGCATGTACACCGTGACGCCCGACCGCCGCTTCGTCATCGACGCGCTCGACGGCGTGCCCGGCGTGCTGGTGGTCTCGGCCTGCTCAGGCCATGGCTTCAAGCACTCGGCCGGTCTCGGCGACGCCATCGCCGATCATGTGCTGGGGCGCGCGAGCACGCTCGACCTCTCGCCCTTTGCCCGCCAGCGCCTGCTGGAGAAGCCCGCTGCGTGAGCAGCCTCGCGCGATCTTCGGCATCATCGCCGCCGGTTCTTCGTCTGATTCAGGAGCAAGCGCGATGAGATTTCTGGTGGTGGGTGCCGGCGCACTCGGTGGTTATTTCGGTGGCCGCCTGCTGGCGGCGGGACGCGACGTCACTTTCCTGCTGCGCGCGCGACGCGCGGCGCAGATCGCGGCCACCGGCCTCGTGATCCAGAGCCCGCAGGGCAACCTGCACATCCCCTCGCCGCCCCACGTGTCGGCCGAGAACATCGGCGGCCCCTACGACGTGGTCGTGGTCGGCAGCAAGGCCTACGACCTGGCCTCGACCATGGATTCGTTCGCGCCCGCCGTCGGCCCCGAGACCCTGATCCTGCCGCTGCTCAACGGCATGCAGCACATCGACGCCCTGGTCGAGCGCTTCGGCGAGGACCGCGTGCTCGGCGGCCTGTGCCTGATCTCCGCCACGCTCGACGACGAGGGCCGCGTGCTGCACCTCAACGACTCGCACGGCCTCACCTACGGCGACCGCGCGGGCGGCATCCCGCCGCGCATCCAGGCGATCCAGCGGCAGTTCGAGGGCGCGGGCTTCGAGGCCAAGGCCAGCGACAGCGTGCTGCAGGACATGTGGGAGAAGTGGGTCTTCATCGCCTCGATCGCCGGCCTCACCAGCCTGATGCGCGGCTCCATCGGCGACGTGGCCGCCGCGGGCGGCCAGGACGTGGCGCTGGCCCTGTTCGACGAATGCGCCGCCATCGCCGCGCACAACGGCTTCACGGTGCGCCCCGGCGCCGTCGAGCGCGGCCATGCCTTCATGACCGCGGCCGGCTCGCCGATCACCGCCTCGATGTACAAGGACCTCGCGCGCGGCGGTGCCGTCGAGGCCGACCACATCCTCGGCGACCTGCTGAGCCGCGCACCGCAGCCCGCGCCCGCCGTGCCCTCGGTGCTGCGCGTCGCCTATGTGCATCTCAAGGCCTACGAGGTGCAGCGCGCCCGCGCGCAGGCGGCGGCGAACTGAGGCGGATGGCCGGGCACCGCCGGCCCGTCTGCTCCGAGTATCTATTCACCAATGCATTCAATTTCGGCATTTTCCCAATGAAGAATAGAATAATTTATCTATTCACATTGGTATTCAATGCCAGCCTCTTCCGCTGCCACCCCGGCTGAAACCGCCCTCGCCTTCATCCGGGCGCAGGGCGCGGCCACCAGCGCCGAGGTCCAGGCGCGGCTCGGCGTCAGCCAGCCCACGGCCTCGCGCGCGCTGGCGCCGCTGGTGCGCGGCGCCGAGCTCCTCAAGGTCGGCGCCGCGCGCTCGCAGACCTACGTGGCGCCGCGATCCGTCGAGCGCGTGGGCACCGAGGTTCCGGTCGTCAGGATCGATGCGCAAGGCAAGGCCGCGCCCTTCGGCCGCCTCGTGCCGCTGCATGGCGGCCGATGCTGGATGGACGAACGCGAGGGCCTCAGCGCCCTGCACGACGGCCTGCCCTGGTTCATTGCCGACATGCGGCCGCAAGGCTTCATCGGCCGTGCCTTCGCACAGGGACACCCCGAACTCGGCCTGCCCGCCAACCCCGAGCACTGGACCGACGACGACGTGCTCCAAGCCTTGGCGCTCAATGGCGAGGACCTGCCGGGCAACCTCGTGGTCGGCGCCGGCTCCTTCCAGCGTTTCCAGGCGATCGCGGCGCGCCCGGCCCCGCTGGTGACGACCGCCGACTACCCCGCGATGGCCGACCGCGCGATGCAGGGCAGCCTGCCGGGCTCGTCGGCCGGCGGCGAGCAGCCCAAGTTCTGCACGGTGCGCGAAGGCCGGCAGGTGATCGTCAAGTTCTCCCCCTCGGGCAGCTCGGCCGCCGAGCGGCGCGCACGCGACCTGCTGGTGTGCGAGCACATCGCGCTGCGCACGCTGCAGGAAGCCGGTGTCGCGGCCGCCGCCACCCGGGTCTTTCTCGAGGCGGGCCGCGTCTTCCTCGAGGTCGAGCGCTTCGACCGCACCGCGCATGGCCGCATCGGCATGGTGTCGCTGATGGCCTACGACGCGCAGCACGTCGGCAGGATCGACAACTGGGCCGCCACCGCCAACCGCATGGCCTCGCGCGGACTGCTGACGGCGGACGATGCCCGGCGCCTGCGCTTCCTCGAAGCCTTCGGCCGTCTGATCGGCAACACCGACCGGCACTACGGCAACATCTCGCTGCTGATCGAGGATGGCCGCTGGCGGCTGGCGCCCGCCTACGACGTGCTGCCGACGCTCTATGCCCCGGTCAACGGCGAACTGCCGCCGCGCGAACTCGCGGCCGAAAGCCTCGCGCCCACGGTCGACACCCTCGAGGAATGGCCGCGCGCGCGCGAACTCGCCACGCTGTTCTGGCGCGCCGCCGCGGCCGACACGCGCATCACGGCCGGCTTCCGCGCCACCGCGCGCGAGAACGCACGGCTCGCCGACCCCGGCTGAAGCCGCCGCCGCGGCGCGCAGGCTCAATCGGACTTGAGGATCGTCTCCCCCTTCAACGCCCCCATGTCCCGGATGTTGTCGCGGTGCCGCTTCCATCCGGCCCAGGTGCGGCGCGGGTGCATCGCCGAGATGAAGTAGTACAGCGCCTTGAACATGCGCAGCGCGCCCCAGAACGGCGTGCCGCGGTAGATGTCGCCGGCCAGCAGCGACATCAGGCCCTCCTTCACGCGGAAGGGGTTGCCCGGGTACATGAACATCTCGCGGATCGTCGGGTTGGTCACGCGGTAGATGAACCACGAGTACTCGCGCGGGCCCTTGCGCATCATGGCCTCGAAGTCGGCGCGCGCGCCCGCGTACTCCATCGGGCGGTCGAGCGCCTTGGCCACGGCCTCGGCGCCGTCGAAGGCGCTGTGCATCGCGAGGTAGACGCCCGAGGAGAACATCGGGTCGATGAAGGTGAAGGCGTCGCCGAGCATCAGGTAGCGGTCGCCGGTGGCGTGGGTGCTCGAGTACGAGAAGTTGCCGGTGGCATGCACCGCGTCGTCGACCAGCTCGGCGTCCTTCAGCCGCTCGACCAGCACCGGGCACAGCGCGATGGTGTCGTAGAAGAAGTCCTTGAGCGGCTTCTCGCGCGACTTCAGGTAGTAGGGCCAGCAGACCGCGCCCACGCTGGTGGTGCCGTCGGCCAGCGGGATGAACCAGAACCAGCCGTGCGGAAACCAGCAGATGCTGATGTTGCCTTCCTTGCGGCCCTCGAGCCGCTTGGCGTTGCGGAAATGGCCGAACAGCGCGGTGCTGTTGTGCTCGGGGTTCTTCTGCTTGCAGCGGAACTGGTTGGCCAGCAGGGTGTCGCGGCCGGTCGCATCGACCACGAAGCGCGCGCGCCAGCTGCGGCGCTCGCCGTCGTCCATCTGGGCGCGCACCGTGGCGCCGTCGGCGTCGAAGCGCACGTCGCGCACCTTGCAGCCCTCGAGCGCCTCGGCGCCGCGCGCCGCCGCGTTGCGGAACAGGATCTCGTCGAGGTCGGAGCGGCGCACCTGCCAGGCCGAGTCCAGCGACTTGTCCCAGCCCTCGGCGAAATCGACGTAGCTGCGGTGCTCGTGGTCGGGCGAGACGAACTCGATGCCGAACTTCGGCATGCCGATCTTCTCGACCTGGTCGCGCACGCCGAGCTTGTCGAACAGCTCGACGTTGCCCGGCAGCAGCGATTCGCCGATGTGGAAGCGCGGGTGGTGCTCCTTCTCGAGCAGCACCACCTTGCGGCCTTGCCTGGCCAGCAGCGCGGCGATGGTGGAACCGGCGGGACCGCCGCCCACGACGAGCACGTCGCAGGATTCATCGGTGGCCGGGGAGGCGGAAGCGGAGGCGGGAGACTGGGACATGCGAGGGGCGGCTGCGTTGTCGACGACCGCAAAGCATAGCCTGTGCGTCGCGGACTCCGCAAAGTCGGCTAAGCGGCGGCGGCCGCCCGGCGGCACACTGCGGGGCATGACCGCGCCCCGTGCCGAACACGACTACCGCGAACGCGTGGCGCGCGCCGTCGCCGCCATCGTGGCCGACCCGATGGCCGACCACCGGCTCGAGGACCTGGCGGCGCTCGCGCATTTCTCGCCCTTCCACTTCCACCGCATCTACCAGAGCGTCGCGGGCGAGACCGTGGCGGCCACGGTGCGGCGCGTGCGCCTCGCCATGGCCACGCGGCTGCTGGCGCGCGGCGGCCAGAGCGTCACGGACGTGGCGCTGGCCGTGGGCTACCAGAGCCCGCAGGCCTTCACGCGCGCCTTCGGGCAGTTCACCGGGCAGTCGCCGCGCGAATTCCAGCAGCAGATGCACGCGGTGGTGCTCGATGCGATGCCCGCGGCGCGGGACCGGAGCGACGAGGCGCCGCCCGCCGTGCGGATCGTCGAGCGCCCGGCGCAGCCGGTGCATGCGCTGCGCCACCACGGGCCGGCCTCCACCATCCCGCACACGCACCGGCGGCTGCGCGCCCGGCTGGGCCCGCGCCGGGTGTCGGGCTGGTTCGGCATCTCCTGCGGCAATCCCGATGCACGGCCGGATTTCCGCTACTACGTGGCGGCGGCCTCGCCCGATCCCTGGCCGGCCGACGACGCGGAGATCGAGGCCTTCGACATGCCGGGCGGCCTCTATGCGGTCCACACCCTCGCGGGCCCCTATGCGCGCATCAACGCCGCCGTCTACGCGCTCTACGCACGCTGGCTGCCCGGCAGCGGCTACGAGCCCGACGACCGGCCCACGCTCGAGCACTACCTGAACTCGCCGCGCCAGGTCGCGCAGGCCGCGCTGCGCACCGACCTGCTGATTCCGATCCGTCCCGCCGGCCGACCCCGGCCTTCATCCCCGCCATGAACCTTCTTCGCTTCCTTCTTCCCCTCGCGCTCGGCCTGGGGGTGGCCTGCGCCCAGGCCGCCGGTTTCAGCACCCTCGAGATACCGGCCGATGCCGACGGCCCGGCGCTGCGCGGCGCGGTGTGGACGCCCTGCGCCGCGCCCGACGGCCAGATCCAGCTCGAGCGCAACACGCTGCCCGGCGTGCGCGACTGCCCGATCGCGGGCGACCGGCTGCCGCTGGTGGTGCTGTCGCACGGCTACGGCGGCTCCTTCCTCGGCCATCACGACACGGCCGAAGCGCTCGCGAACGCGGGCTTCGTGGTCGCCGCGATCAACCACTCGGACGACAACTTCCGCATCCGTGGCGGCCCCGAGGACAGCATCGTGGCGCTCGCAACGCGCACCACCGACATCCGCCGCCTGGTCGACCACATGGTCGCGCGCTGGCCCGCGCATGCGACGCTCGCGGCCGACAAGGTCGGCTTCTACGGCTTCTCGCGCGGCGGCTACACGGGCTTGGTGCTGATCGGCGCGCGGCCCGATTTCGAGAAGCTGCCGCCGCTGCCCGGTTCGCCCTGTACCGCGGCGCCGCAGGGCTCGGCCTGCACGGCCATGCGGCAGCGCTTTCGCGCGCTGCTCGCGGCACCGCTGGCGCACGACGAACGCATCAAGGCCGCGGTGATCGCCGATCCGCTCAGCACGCTGTTCGATGCCGAGGGCCTGAAACGGGTGAAGGTGCCGGTGCAGCTCTGGGCCTCGGCCCATGGCGGCGATGGCGTCACGCCCGACAGCGTGGCGGCCGCGCGGCGCAACCTGCCGACGGCACCGGACTGGCACGTGGCCGACAAGGCCGGCCACTTCGGCTTTCTCGCGCCCTGCTCCGCCGCGCAGCTCGCGGCGAGTCCGGAGATCTGCCGCGACGGCGCGGGCTTCGACCGCGCGGCTTTTCATGCGGCCTTCAACGCCGAGGTGCTGGCCTTCTTCAGGCAGCACCTCGGGTCGTCGAACTAGCCCGCGCGCCGCTGGCCCGCGAGCCTTCTCACAACCGCCACGAGCCGGTCGATCTCGTCGAAGGTGTTGTAGAAGGCCAGCGAGGGCCGCACCGTGGTCTCGACGCCGAAGCGACGCAGGATCGGCTGCGCGCAATGGTGGCCGGTGCGCACCGCGATGCCCTCCTCGTTGAGCGCATGGCCCACCTCCTCGGTGCTATAGCCGTCGAGCACGAAGGACATCACGCTGGCCTTGTCGGCCGCGGTGCCGATCAGCCGCACACCGGGAATCGCGCCGAGCTGCGCCATGCCGTAGACCAGCAGGTCGTGTTCGTAGCGCGCGATGTTCTCGATGCCGACCTTGTTGACGTAGTCGATCGCCGCGCCCAGGCCCACCGCGTCGGCGATGTTGCCGGTGCCGGCCTCGAACTTGTTCGGGATCGGCTGGAACACGGTCTTCTCGAAGGTCACGTCGGCGATCATGTTGCCGCCGCCCTGCCACGGCGGCATGTCCTCGAGCACCTCGCGCTTGCCCCACACCACGCCGATGCCGGTAGGCCCGAACACCTTGTGGCCCGAGAACACGAAGAAGTCGGCGCCGATGTCCTGCACGTCCACGCGCATGTGCGAGACCGACTGCGCGCCATCGACCAGCGCCTTCGCACCCGCGCGGTGCGCCAGCTCGACGATCTCCTTCACCGGCACCACGGTGCCGAGCGCGTTCGACACCTGGGTGACGGCGACGATCTTTGTGCGATCGTTGAGCAGCTTTCGGTACTCGTCGAGCAGCACCTGGCCCGAGTCGTCGACCGGGATCACGCGCAGCTTCGCACCCGTGGCGGCGGCGAGCTGCTGCCACGGCACGATGTTGGCGTGGTGCTCGAGGTTCGAGACGATGATCTCGTCGCCCTCGCCAACGTGCTGGCCGCCCCAGCTCTTGGCCACCAGGTTGATGGCCTCGGTGGTGCCGCGCACGAAGATCACTTCCTCCACCTCGGGCGCGTTGATGAACCGGCGCACGCGCTCCCGCGCGCCTTCGTAGGCGTCGGTGGCGCGCGCGGCCAGCTCATGCGCCGCGCGGTGGATGTTCGAGTTCTCGTGTTCGTAGAAATAGGCGATGCGGTCGATCACCGACTGCGGCTTGTGCGTGGTGGCCGCGTTGTCGAACCACACGAGCTGCCTGCCGTTCACGCGCTCCTGCAGGATCGGGAAGTCGCGCCGCACGGCGTTGACGTCGAACGGCGGATGCTGGCCGCTGCCGGCCAGCGGCACCGCCTCGGGCCCGCGCGGATCGGCCTTGGCCGGCGTGACGAAGCCGCTGGGCAGCCGCACCGCGTCGACGAAGTAGAACTGCGCGTCGCGGCCATTGCCCAGTGCCGAGGGCACGGGCGGTGCCGACGGCGGCGCGGCGGGCTCGCGCGACACGGCCAGCGCCGCGAGGTCGGCGAAGGGATCGTGCACCGCGAAGCCGCCGGCACCGGCCGGCTGGCCATGGCTGCCGCCGAGGAAGTAGTACGGCGAGGCGGCGCTCGACGCGGCCTGCGAGGGCTGCACCGGCGGCACGCCGAGCACGTGGCCGCCCGAGCGTGGCTCGAAGGCCGGCGCCACCGACAGCACCGTGTCGGGCACGCCGTTGCCGGCCACCGCATGCGGCAGCAGCGCGGGCGCGCGGTTGGCGAGCGAAGGCAGTTGCGTGGGCGAGGCCGGCAGCAGGTTGGTGCCCGGCACCTGCCCCTGCGGGATCGGCGTGCCCGGCACGCTGGGGCCGAAGCCGGCCGGGCTCACGAGCGGCGAACCCGGCGGCGCGATGTTGGCGGGGAACTGCGCGCCCGGCACCAGCCCGCTGGCAGCCCCCGGTAGTGAAGTCGGCGGCGTGCCCGGCAGCGCGGCGAACATCGCGCTCGCCATGCGCGCCAGCAGCGCCGGATCGAACGGCGCCTCGGCGGACGACGGCACCGAAGGCAGGCCGCCTGGAGTCAGTGGGGAGCTCACTGCGGCTTACTTGTAGGTGTCGGGATAGTCGTGGTACTTGCCGATCTCGACGTCGTCGAGCACCGCCAGCGCATCGGTGGTCAGCACCGCGAGCGAGCAGTACAGCGAGATCAGGTACGAAGCGATCGCATGGTTGTTGATGCCCATGAAGCGCACCGACAGGCCCGGGCTCTGTTCGCCCGCCAGGCCCGGCTGGAACAGGCCGACCACGCCCTGGCGCTTGTCGCCCACGCGCAGCAGCAGGATCTTGCTCTTGCCGTCGGCCACCGGCACCTTGTTCGACGGGATCAGCGGAATGCCGCGCCAGGTGATGAACTGCGAGCCGAACAGGCTCACGGTCGGCGGCGGCGTGCCACGGCGCGTGGCTTCGCGGCCGAAGGCGGCGATCGCCAGCGGGTGCGTGAGGAAGAAGGCCGGCTCCTTCCAGACCTTGGTCAGCAGCTCGTCGAGGTCGTCGGGCGTGGGCGCGCCGGTCAGCGGGAAGATGCGCTGCTCTTCGCTGACCTGGGCCAGCAAGCCGTAGTCGGGGTTGTTGATGAGCTCGCTCTCCTGGTTCTCCTTGATCGTCTCGATCGTCAGGCGTAGCTGTTCCTTGATCTGGTCGTGCGGGCTGCTGTAGAGGTCGGAGATGCGCGTGTGCACGTCGAGCACGGTGCTCACGGCATTGAGGTAGTGCTCGCGCGGGTTCTCCTCGTAGTCGACGAAGGTGCGCGGCAGCTGGTTCTCTTCTTCGCGCGAGGTGCAGGTGACCTTGATCGACTCGGGATTCCTGACCTTGTTGACGCGGTAGATGCCCGCCTCCACCGGCACCCACTGGAGCAGGTGCGTCAGCCAGCGCGGGCTGATGGTCTCGAGCTGGGGAACGGTCTTGGTGGCATTGGCCAACTGCCTGGCGGCGTTGTCGCCGAGCGCGGTGGTTCCACCGACGGTTGCGGTCATGAAGAAAACTCCGATGTGGTCAGGCCCACCGGGTCACCGCGAACGGTGCCGGCGACTCCGAAAGGCCGTGGGAATGAAGAAAAGGGACGAACGCGACTGACGGCGGGAGTGTCCCGGCGCCAAGGGTTTCCCCTCAACAGGCTATAGCCGCCAAGTTGATCCGGCGTGCCAGGCGCGACTGGCCGAGCTGCTCGCAGCGCGACAGCAGATGGACGATGTTGATCTCGAGCGCGGTGGCGAGCTTGTGCGCGGTGACGATCGAGGGAATCACGCGGCCGCGCTCCACCTCGCCTACGTAGGAGCGGTTGAGGTCCGAGCGCTCCGCGAGTTGCTCCTGCGACCAGCCATGGGCCTCGCGCAACTGCCGCACGGCGACTCCGAAATCTTCGACGAATGCATTCATGGTGTGTTCACCCCCTCGGTGCGTTGTTCTTCTGCAGGCTGGCCTGCGTGACGCTCGCGCCCGGCGGCACGTCGTCGGTGATCCAGACATTGCCGCCGATGACGGCCCCCTTGCCGAGCGTGACGCGCCCGAGGATGGTGGCGCCGGCGTAGATCACCACGTCGTCCTCCACCACCGGATGGCGCGGCAGGCCCTTCTGCAGGTTGCCCTCGGTGTCGGTCGGGAAGCGCTTGGCGCCCAGCGTCACGGCCTGGTAGAGCCGCACGCGCTTGCCGATGACCGCGGTCTCGCCGATCACGACACCGGTGCCGTGGTCGATGAAGAAGCCGGCATCGATGCGCGCGCCCGGATGGATGTCGATGCCGGTCTGCCCGTGCGCGAGCTCGGCCACGATGCGCGCCAAAAGCGGCAGGTCGAGGCGGTAGAGCTCATGCGCGAGCCGGTGATGGATCATCGCGAGCACGCCCGGATAGCACAGCAGCACCTCGTCGACGCTGCGCGCGGCCGGGTCGCCCTGGTAGGCGGCGAGCACGTCGCTGTCGAGCAGCCGGCGCAGCTCGGGCAGGCGGTTCGCGAAGCTGCGCACCGCCGCGGTGGCGGCCTCGTCGATCTCGCTGGCGCTGCGCGGCACATGGCGCGCGTTGAAATGCAGTTCCAGCCTTGCCTGCGTCAGCAACGCCTGCAAGGCGGCGTCGAGCGTGTGGCCGACATAGAAATCCTCGCTCTCGTGGCGCAGGTCGTGCGGGCCGAGCCGCATCGGAAACAGCGCCCCCTTGAGCGACTCCACGATCTGGGCCAGCGCGTCGCGCGAGGGAAACTCGCGCGCGCCGGGTTCGCGCGAGCGGCGCTGCAGGTCGCGCCATTCGTTGCGCACCGCATGCAGCGCGGCGACGATCTCCGCGACTTCGAAATGGGCCATGGGCCGTTCTTCCTTCCGTGCGTGGGGAGAGATCAGTCCTGCACCCACGGCAGGCCATGGAAGCGCCAGCCGTCGGAACCGCCGCGATGCTGCTGCCCGTCGATCTCGCCCTCGAAGCCTTCGAGCACGTTGTAGACCTGCGAGAAGCCGGCCTTGGCCGCGGCCTCGGCCGCGAGCGCCGAGCGCTTGCCGCTGCGGCACAGAAGCAGCGCCACCGCGTCCTTGCCGCCGTCCTTCGCGAGCCTGGCCTCGAGCTCGCGCACGAAGCGCGGATTGCGCGTGAGCGCGGTGCCGGTGGCCCAGGCCACGTGCACGCTCTCGGGCACGTGGCCCACGAACTTGCGTTCCTCGCCCGAACGCACGTCGACCAGCACGGCCTTGCCTTCCTGCACCAGCTGCCAGGCCACGGGCGGGGTCACCCCGCCGGCGTAAGGCCAGCCGGCTTCGACGGCATGGGCGCGCGCCTTCTCGAGCGCTTCGGGCAGGACGAGGTCTTCAACTTCCACGGACATGGTGTGCGGGCTCCTGGTGTGCGTTGCTGTGTGGATGCATGCGCCATTGGTGGCGATGACCACCACTGTAGGAGCGGGCCCGCGATCTTCAAACAACTGAAAAGTCGGTTCTTAACAACCGGCTGTTCTAAGCGCTTCGATCGATGGCGGGAGCGTTCCTCGCACGTGCCGGCAGCGTGCTCGCCGCTCGCCGGTTGTCGGCCATCGCCTACGCCGTGGCCGGCCTCGATGGTGTCTGCTCGGCCAGATGGATATTCGCATTCGCTCCACCCTGATCCTGGCCGCGGGCTGCACCGCCGCCGCCCTCGCCCGGGCCGAAGAGCCCAAGCTCCCGGTGAAGACCGACGACGGCACCGTCCTCTACGTCGCGCCCAAGATCGTGCCCACCGAGAAATCGGCCGACACCCTCGGCGCGACCGTCGGCGTGCAGCGCCCCAGCGGCGCCACGGCCTATGGCGGCATGGACACCTCGGGCTCGCGCCCGATCTATTCGGTGGGCGGCAGCACCGGCGGCAACACCTCGTTCTCGGCCGGCGTCGAGTCCGACGGCAAGCAGAACAACGGCGTGAAGGCCGGCATCACGATCAAGTACTGAGCCGGCCGACGAAAAAAAGCCCGGCACCATCGCTGGCGCCGGGCCGAGGGGGAATGCGCCACGCGCACTCCAGGGGATTCAGAGCTTGGCGATGGACACTTCGGTGGACTTCACCAGCGCGACGACGTCGGAGCCGACCTTGAGCTGCAGCTCGTCGATCGAGCGCGTGGTGATGACCGAGGTCACGATGCCCCAGGCGGTCTCGACATCGACTTCGGAGACGACGTCGCCGCGGATGATCTCGCGGACCTTGCCCTTGAACTGGTTGCGCACGTTGATGGCTTGAATGGACATGATGGTTCCCTTTGGTTGGATGGTGTGGATGGATGGATCGGTGAAGGAAGAACGTGGCGCTCAGACGATCTCGGCCACGTCGTCGAACGCGAGCCGCGGCCCGCGCTCGAAGGTGCCGGCATGGTCGGCCAGGCCGAGGTTGACGAGGAAGTTGGCGCGCCAGCGGCCGTCGGGGAAGAAGGCCTTGTCGACCAGCTCGGCGTTGAAGCCCGACTGCGGCCCGGCATCGAGGCCGAGCGCGCGCGCCGCGAGGATCAGGTAGGCGCCCTGCAGGCTGCTGTTGCGGAACGCCGTGGCCTGCGCCGCCTCGGCGCTCTTCTCGAAGAAGGGCTTGGCGTCGTAGGCCGGGAACAGCACCGGCAGGTGGTCGTAGAAGCGCGTGTCGTGCGCCACGATCACGGTCACGCCCGCGGCCAGCGTCTGCGCGGTATTGCCCGACGACAGCGCGGGCTTGAGCTTGGCCTTGGCCTCCTCGCTGCGCACGAACACGTAGCGCGCGGGCTGGGCGTTGTAGGCCGTCGGGCCCCACTTCAGCAGCTCGTAGAGCTGGCGGATGGTCTCGTCGCTCACGGGCACCGGCTTGAAGGCATGCACGGTGCGCGCCTTGCGGAACAGCTGGTCGAGCGCGGCGTCGGGAATGGATTGCAGTGTTGTCATGGTTTTGCTTTCGCGCGGCTTCAGGCCGCGGCCGCGGTGAGCGCCTGGTCGAGGTCGGCGCGCAGGTCGTCGATGTGCTCGATGCCGACCGACAGGCGCACGGTCTCCTCGCTCACGCCGGCGCGCGCGAGTTCCTCGGGCGAGAGCTGGCGGTGCGTGGTCGAGGCCGGATGGGTGGCGAGCGAGCGCACGTCGCCGATGTTGACGAGGCGCGTGAACAGCTTCAGCGCGTCGAGGAACTTCGCGCCCGCTTCGCGGCCGCCCTCGATGCCGAAGGTCAGCACGCCGCTGGCCTTGCCGCCCAGGTACTTCTGCGCCAGCGCATGGTCGGGATGGTCCTCGAGCGCCGCGTAGTTGACCCATTTCACCGACTTGTTCGCCTTCAGGTGCCGTGCCACGGCCAGCGCGTTGTCGCTGATGCGCTCCACGCGCAGCGACAGCGTCTCGATGCCCTGCAGGATCAGGAAGGCGTTGAACGGCGAGATCGCCGCGCCCGTGTTGCGCAGCGGCACCACGCGCGCGCGGCCGATGTAGGCGGCCGGGCCCAGCGCGTCGGTGTAGACCACGCCGTGGTAGCTCACGTCGGGTTCGTTCAGGCGCTTGAAGCGCTCTTTGTGCTGCGCCCACGGGAACTTGCCCGAATCGACGATCGCGCCGCCGATGCTGGTGCCGTGGCCGCCGAGGTACTTGGTCAGCGAGTGCACGACGATGTCGGCGCCATGCTCGATCGGCCGGCTCAGGTACGGCGAGGGCACGGTGTTGTCGACGATCAGCGGCACCCCATGGTGGTGCGCGATCTCGGCGATGGCCGCGATGTCGGTCACGTTGCCGGCCGGGTTGCCCAGCGACTCGACGAACACCGCCTTGGTCTTCTCGTCGAACAGCTTCTCGAAGCTCTTCGGATCGCGGTGGTCGGCGAAGCGCGTGGTGATGCCGAACTGCGGCAGCGTGTGGGCGAACAGGTTGTAGGTGCCGCCGTAGAGCGCCGTGCTGCTGATGATGTTGTCGCCGGCCTCCGCGATGGTCTGGATCGCGTAGGTCACGGCCGCCTGGCCCGAGGCCAGCGCCAGCGCGGCGATGCCGCCCTCGAGCGCGGCGATGCGCTGCTCGAGCACGTCCTGCGTCGGGTTGTTGATGCGGGTGTAGATGTTGCCCGGCACCTTGAGGTCGAACAGGTCGGCGCCGTGCTGCGCGCTGTCGAAGGCGTAGGCCACCGTCTGGTAGATCGGCGGCGCCACGGCGCGCGTGGTCGGGTCGGGCGAATAGCCGGCGTGCACCGACAGGGTCTCGAATTTCCAGTTTTGCGACATACAAGAGCCTTTCAGATAGGAAGAAGAACAAGCCCGTTCACGCTGAGCCTGTCGAAGCGCCGCGCGAGGCTTCGACAGCTCGGCCCGAACGGTTCCATCCGTCTCAGATCGCCCAGCGCAGTTCATGCGCGGGCTTGCCGAGCCAGCTTGCTTCGGTGCCGCCTTCAGCCTCTTCGGTGGTCCCGGGCTTTTGCAGCACCCTGTCGAGGATGCGTTTTTCGATGGCCGCGAAGGCCGGGTCGCCCTGCGAGCGCGGACGCGCGAGGGCGATGTTCTCGTCGAGCGCGATGCGCCCGTCTTCGATCAGGATCACGCGGTCGGCCAGCGCCACGGCTTCCTGCACGTCGTGCGTGACCAGCAGCGCGGTGAAGCGGTGGCGCTGCCACAGGTTCTCGATCAGCCGGTGCATCTCGATGCGCGTGAGCGCGTCGAGCGCGCCCAGTGGCTCGTCGAGCAGCAACAGCCGCGGGTGGTGCACCAGCGCGCGTGCCAGGGCCACGCGCTGGCGCTGGCCGCCCGACAGGCGCGCCGGCCATTCGTTCTCGCGGTCGGCCAGGCCGACGTGCGCCAGCACCTCCTTGCCGCGCGCCCTGGCGTCCTTCGCGAGGCCCAGCGTCACGTTGTCGAGCACGCGGCGCCAGGGCAGGAGGCGCGCCTCCTGGAACATGATCCGGGTGTCGTCGTGCAGGCCGCTGACCGGCTTGCCGTCGGTGTAGAGCGCGCCGGACGAGGCCTCCTCGAGGCCGGCGATCAGGCGCAGCAGCGTGCTCTTGCCGCAGCCGCTGCGGCCCACGATGGCGATGAACTGGCCCGGCTCGATCGCGAGCTGCGTGTTGCGCAGCACCTCGCGTTCGCCGTAGCGCTTGTGCAGGCCGCGCACTTCCAGGCGCACGCCACCGGGGATCGCCAGCGGCGCGTCGTTCTGCGGTCGGTCGAGGACGGCACTCATCTCAGGCTCCAGGCTTGAACAGCGCCACGTCGAGCGCATTGATTTTCTTGGGCAGCAGCTTCTCGGCCAGGAAGGCGTCGGCGATGCGCTGCTGCTCGCCAAGCACCTCGGGCACCACCGGCCGCACCGCGTAGCTGCGGCGGCCGTTGGCCTGCTCGATGGTGGCGGCGTCGAGGCCCCACACCGGCGACAGCAGCGCGGCCGCCTCCCTGGGGTTCTGCTTGACCCACCTGCCGGTCTTCTCGAGCTCGGCATAGACCACGCGCAACACGTCGGGCCGCGCCTTCGCGAACTTGGTACTTGCGAGGTAGTAGCGCTGGTAGGACGCGATGCCCGCGCCGTCGGCCAGCACGCGCACCTTCGACTGGCGCTGCGCGGCGGCGAGGAACGGGTCCCACACCACCCAGGCGTCGATCGCGCCCTTCTCGAACGCGGCGCGGCCGTCGGCCGGCGTCAGGTAGGCGGGCTCGATGTCCTTGAACGAGAGGCCGGCCTTGTCGAGCGCGGCGATCAGCAGGTAGTGCGCGCCGGCCGCCTTGGCAAAGCCGATCTTCTTGCCCTTGAGATCGGCCACGGTCTTGAGCGGAGAGTCCTCGCGCACCAGGATCGCCTGCGCCGCGGGCGACGGCGCTTCCTGCGCGATGAAGGTCAGCTCGGCACCGGCCGCCTGCGCGAACACCGGCACGGTGTCGGCCACGTCGGCGCTGATGTCGAGGTTGTCGAGGTTCAGCGCCTCGAGCAGCGGCAGGCCGCTGGTGAACTCGTGCCAGCTCAGGGTGGCATTGAGCGGCGCGAGCTGTTTCTCGAGCACGCCCTGCGCCTTGAGCACGGCGATCAGCGTCGAGGACTTCTGGTAGCCCAGGCGCACGGTGGCGGGCCGCGTGGCCGTGCCCTGCGCGAAGGCGGCGGACGTGCCCGCCAGGCCGAGCACGCCGGCTGCGCCGAGCGTCGCGATCGCCTGGCGGCGGGAGATGGTCGTGTGCGTCATTGCCCTGCCCTCACTTCGTGGTCTTCTTCTGGTAGCCCGGATGCCAGCGCAGCCACCATTGCTCGAGGCCGCGCGCGAACAGGTCGGCCAGCTTGCCGAGCAGCGCGTACAGCAGGATGCCCACCAGCACGATGTCGGTCTGCAGGAACTCGCGTGCGTTCATCGTCAGGTAGCCGATGCCGGCCTGGGCCGAGATGGTCTCGGCCACGATCAGGATCACCCACATCAGGCCCAGCGAGAAGCGCAGGCCGACCAGGATCGAGGACAGCGCGCCCGGCAGGATCACCTCGCGGTAGAGCTGCCAGCGCGTGAGGCCGTAGGTGCGGCCCATCTCGATCAGCTGCGGGTCGACGTTGCGGATGCCGTGGAAGGTGTTGAGGTAGATCGGGAAGAACACCGACACCGAGATCAGGAACAGCTTGGCCGACTCGTCGATGCCGAACCACAGGATCACCAGCGGGATCAGCGCCAGCGCCGGGATGTTGCGCACCATCTGGATGGTGGAGTCGAGCAGCGTCTCGAAGAACTTGACCGAGCCCGTGAGCAGGCCCAGCGCCAGCCCGGCGCCGCCGCCGATGGCCAGCCCCGCGAGCGCGCGGCCCGCGCTGACCTTCACGTGCGTCCACAGCTCGCCCGACACCGTGAGGTTCCATGCGGCCTTCACCACGTCGACCGGCGCCGGCAGCACGCGGGTGCTGAGCCAGCCCAGCGACGACGCGATCTGCCACACCACGATCAGCCCCACGGGCACCAGCCACGGCACCAGCCGCCTGGCCACATTGAGGCCGAAGCCACGCAGCGCGGAGCCCGCGCCCTCGGCCGGCGCGACCGCCGGCAGTTCCTGAACCTGTTCCGTCATGGCGTGTCCTTCAGCTTTGCGAGACGAGGCGCGAAGGCGCGTCGAGGTTGGCGACGACCTCGCCGAAGGGCCCGCTCAGCGAGCCGCCGGCCAGCCGGGCCTTGGCCTTGCGCGAGAGCAGCGGGAACACCAGCTCGGCGAAGCGGTAGGCCTCCTCGAGGTGCGGGTAGCCCGAGAGGATGAAGCGGTCGAGCCCGAGCGCGGCGTATTCCTCGATGCGCGCGGCCACGGTCTTTGCGTCGCCTACCAGCGCGGTGCCGGCACCGCCGCGCACCAGCCCCACGCCGGCCCAGAGGTTGGGCGCGATCTCGAGTTCGGCGCGCGTGCGCCTGGCACCGCCCGCATGCAGCGCGGCCATGCGGCGCTGGCCTTCGGAGTCCATGCGCGCGAAGGCGGCCTGGGCGCGGATCACGGTCTCGTCGTCGACGCGGCTGATCAGGTCCTCGGCCGCCTTCCAGGCGGCCTCCTCGGTCTCGCGCACGATCACGTGCAGGCGGATGCCGAACTGCACCTGGCGCCCCCGGCGCTCGGCGCGCGCGCGCACGTCGGCGAGCTTCTTCGCCACCTCGGCCGGCGGTTCGCCCCAGGTGAGGTAGGCATCGACCTGCTCGGCCGCGAGCTCGTGGGCCGCGGCCGACGAGCCGCCGAACCACACCGGCGGATGCGGTTTCTGTACCGGCGGATAGAGCAGCTTGGCGCCCTTCACGCTCAGGTGCTTGCCCTCGTAGTCGAAGGCCTGCCCGTCATGGCTGCGCGCGAGGATCTCGCGCCAGATGCGGATGAACTCGGCCGACTGTTCGTAGCGCGCGGCATGGTCGAGGTAGACGCCGTCGCCCTCGAGCTCGGACTGGTCGCCGCCGGTCACGAGGTTCACCAGCAGGCGTCCGTTCGAGAGCCGGTCGAAGGTCGCGGCCATGCGCGCGGCCAGGCTGGGCTGGTGCAGGCCGGGTCGCACCGCGACCAGGAACTTGAGCTTCTTGGTGGCGCCGATCAGGCTCGAGGCGATCACCCACGGGTCCTCGCACGAGCGGCCGGTCGGGATCAGCACGCCCTCGTAGCCGAGATGGTCGGCCGCGCCCGCGATCTGCTGCAGGTAGTCGAGGTCGACCGGGCGCGCGCCTTCGCTGGTGCCGAGGTAGCGGCTGTCGCCGTGCGTGGGCAGGAACCAGAAGATCTGCATCACGCGATTCCCGTGGCGGCTTCGAGCACGTTGATCTTCTTCGGAATCAGCTTGAGGTCGAAGAAGGTGTCGGCGATCTTCTGCTGCTCGCCGAGGATGGCCTTGGTGATCGGCGTGGTGCCGTAGGCGGTCCGCGCCACCGTGAGGTCGGCCACCGGCTTGGGCAGGCCCCACAGCGCGGCCAGCTCGGTCGCGAGCTCGCCGCGGTTGGCCGAGCCCCAGGCGTCGACCTTGTTGAGTTCCTCGATCGCGATCGCCACCACGTCGGCGTTCTTCGCGGCGTAGTCGAGCGACGAGAAGTAGTAGGCGCGGTTGCCCACCACGCCGGTGGCGTCGGCCAGCACGCGCGCATCGAGCGTCTTCTCGGCCGCGGCCAGGAACGGGTCCCAGATCACCCAGGCGTCGATCGAGCCCTTCTCGAAGGCCGCGCGCGCATCGGCCGGCGGCAGGTAGACCAGGTTCAGGTCGGCATACGAGAGGCCATGCTTCTCGAACAGCTTGACGATGAAGTAGTGGACGTTCGAGCCCTTGTTGAGCGCGATCTTCTTGCCCTTGAGTTCGGCCACCGTCTTGATGGCCGAGCCCTTGGGCACCAGCACCGCTTCCGACTGCGGACGCGGCACCGTGGCGCCCACGTAGGCCAGCGGCGCGCCGGCGGCCTGCGCGAAGATCGGCGGCGCCTCGCCCACGTCGCCGAAGTCGATCGAGCCGACGTTCAGCGCCTCGAGCTGCACCGGGCCGGCCGTGAACTCGGTCCACTTGAGGCTCACGCCCAGCGGCGCGAGGCGCTTCTCGAGCGTGCCGCGGCCCTTGAGGATGTTGAGCAGGCCCTTCTGGTTGCCGATGCGGAACTGGCGCGCGGGCGCCTGCGCCAGCGCACCGAGGGCGGAAGGCAGCGCGATGGCGGCGGCGGCGCCCTGCAGCAGGCGGCGGCGCGGGAGGGAGATGGTGGTCATGGCGGGTGTGGCTTGCGAAAGATGAAGGGGACCGGTGCTCAGGGCTGGGCCGCGACGACGGCGTCGCTGACCTTGATCGGCTTCGGAATCAGCTTGAGCGCGTGGAAGGTGTCGGCGATGCGCTGCTGGTCGGCGGCGACCTCGGGCGTGATCGGCTTCACGTTGAACTCGTAGCGGCGCAGCGCGAGCTCGACCACGTCGACCGGCAGGCCCTGCAGCGGCGCGATCAGCTCGGCCGCCTGGCGCAGGTTCTTCTTGAGCCAGATGCCCTGGGCCACCGAGTCCTCGAACAGGGCCTCGATCACCTTCGGGTTGTTCTTCACGAAGCCGCGCTCGCCCAGGTAGTACTGGTAGTTGCTGACCACGCCCGGCGTGCCGTCGGCGAGCACGCGCGCGCCGGTGGCCTTCTCGGCCGCGGCCTGGAACGGATCCCAGATCACCCAGGCGTCGACGTTCCTGCTCTCGAAGGCGGCGCGGCCATCGGCCGGTGCCAGATACACGGGCTGGATGTCGCTGAACTTCAGGCCGTTCTTCTCGAGCTGCTTCACGAGCAGGTAGTGCACGTTGCTGCCCTTGTTGAGCGCGACCTTCCTGCCCTTGAGGTCGGCCACCGACTGGATCGGCGAATCCTTGGTGACCAGGATCGCCTCGGCGCGCGGCGCGGCCGGGTCGTAGCCGAAGTAGACGAACTTGGCGCCCGCGGCCTGCGCGAAGATCGGCGGCGCCTCGCCCACGTAGCCGACGTCGACGGCGCCGACGTTCAGGCCCTCGAGCAGCTGCGGGCCGGCCGGGAACTCGACCCACTTCACGCCCACGCCCAGCGGCGCGAGGCGCTTCTCGAGCGAGCCCTGCGCCTTCTGCAGCACGAAGAGACTTGCCGATTTCTGGTAGCCGATGCGCAGCTCCCTGGCGGCGCCGGCCTTGCCCTGCGCATGCGCGGAGGTGGCGGACAGGAAGCTCACGATCAATGCGATCGCGGCGACCACGACGATGCTGACGGCGAGGTCGCGCAATGCGCGCCAGAGCGAGCGCGGTGGCACGTCGAGCACGGAATCTTCGGTGGCAACGGGGTTCATGCGGGGTGGTCCTTGGACTGAATCGAAACTGGAGGCGAAGCCATCCCCGCGCGGCGCGAATCGCCGCGTTCGGAAGGGTCGGGAATGGGATGAAGCGGTGGTGGCGGCCGGGTCGTGCGCCGGCCGGCTTCAGACGCTACATCGCACGCGCGAGAACGGCACCGGCTCGAAGCCGTGTGTCGCCGGCAGCTTCAGCCCCTCGGTGGCCAGCACCTCGACGGCCTCGTTGAGCCGCTCCGCCAGGTCGTTGTGCACCTGGTAGGCGTTCTCGGGCGTCAGCGCGATCTGCGAATCGCTCGCGTAGACGCCCGGCAGGATGTGGCGCGCCGCGAGCGACTGCAGCACGGGCCGCAGCGCGTAGTCGAGCGCGAGCATGTGGTGCGGGCTGCCGCCGGTGGCCAGCGGCAGCACCGTCTTGCCCTTGAGCGCGTTCTGCGCCAGCAGGTCGAGGAAGACCTTGAGCACGCCGCTGTAGGCGGCCTTGTAGACCGGCGTGGCCACCACGATGGCGCGGGCTCGCGTCACCTGGGCGATGGCCTGCACGATGGCCGGATGGTTCCAGTCCGCCAGCAGCAGCGCCTGCGCCGGCAGGTCGCGGATCGCGAGCCGTTCGATCTGCGCATGGCGCCGCGCCAGGCGCTCGGCCACCGCGTCGAGCAAGGCGGTGGAGCGCGAGGGCGCCGAGGGGCTGCCGGCAATCAGGAGAACGGACACGGAAGGCTTTCGGGTGGCGGTATCGGAAGGGTCGAAGCGAACCGGTCCCCGGCACCCGTCGAGACGGGCGCCATCGGGGCCGGTGGCCGCGGGGCGAATGCCGCGCTTACTTCTGCTTGGCGGTGTAGATCTGGTCGAACGAGGCGCCGTCGGCGAAGTGGTCCTTGTCGGCCTTGCTCCAGCCGCCGAAGGCCTGGTCGATGGTCACCAGCGTCAGCTTGGGGAACTGCTTCTCGTACTTGGCCTTCGCCTTGTCCGAGGTCGGGCGGTAGAAGTTGCGGCCCGCGATGTCCTGGCCTTCGTCGGAATACAGGTACTTCAGGTATTCCTCGGCCACGGCGCGCGTGCCCTTCTTGTCGACCACCTTGTCGACCACCGCCACGGTGGGTTCGGCCAGGATGGAGATCGACGGCACCACGATCTCGAACTTCTCGGGGCCGAATTCCTTCAGCGCCAGGAAGGCTTCGTTCTCCCAGGCCAGCAGCACGTCGCCCACGCCGCGCTGGACGAAGGTGATGGTCGAGCCGCGCGCGCCGGTGTCGAGCACGGGCACGTTCTTGAACAGGTTGCCGACGTACTCCTTGGCCTTGGCATCGCCGCCGTACTTGCGCTTGGCGAATTCCCAGGCCGCGAGGTAGTTCCAGCGGGCGCCGCCCGAGGTCTTGGGGTTGGGGGTGATCACCTGCACGCCGGCCTTGACCAGGTCGTCCCAGTCCTTCAGGCCCTTGGGATTGCCCTTCTTCACCAGGAACACGATGGTCGAGGTGTAGGGCGCCGAGTTGTGCGGCAGGCGCTTCTGCCAGTCGGCCTTGAGCAGGCCGCCATGGGTCACCAGCGCGTCGACGTCGCCGCCGAGGGCCAGCGTGGCCACGTCGGCGTCGATGCCGTCGATGATCGAGCGGGCCTGCTTGCCCGAGCCGCCGTGCGATTGCTTGATCGTCACGTCCTGGCCGGTCTTGCCCTTCCAGTACTTCGCAAAGGCCTGGTTGTAGTCCACGTACAGCTCGCGCGTGGGGTCGTAGGAGACGTTCAGCAGCGTCACCGGGCCGGCGGCGCTGCCCTGGGCGAACGCCGGCAGCGCCGACAGGGCCATGGCGCCGGCCACGCCGGCACCGAGGGAAAGCTTGATAAAGTCGCGGCGGAGGCTCATGGTGTCGTTCTCGAATGGCATATCAATGAAGCTGCGTATTCTCAATACGACATATAGGAACTGGAACGACCAAGTTTTCAGTTCTAAATAGCTAAATCAACTAAGAGCAGCTTTTTCGCGCTCCCCCACCCAAAGGCAATCGACATGGCACGCATGATTCAGTGCATCAAGCTCGGCAAGGAAGCCGAAGGGCTCGACTTCCCGCCCTACCCCGGCGAACTCGGCAAGCGCATCTGGGAGAGCGTCAGCAAGGAAGCCTGGACCGCCTGGCTCAAGCAGCAGACCATGCTGGTGAACGAGAACCGCCTGAACCTCGCCGACCAGCGCGCCCGCCAGTACCTGGCACGCCAGATGGAGAAGCACTTCTTCGGCGAGGGCGCCGACGTCGCCCAGGGCTACGTCCCGCCGTCGGCCTGAGGCCGCGCACCTACTTGCAGTGACGGCCGAACCGGTCGCCTGGCGCACGGACGGCACACCGCACAGCGAGCGCTTCGGCGACATCTATCACACGGAGGCCGGCGCGCTCGCGCAGTCGCGCCACGTCTTCCTCGGCGGCTGCGGCCTGCCGGCCGCCTGGGCCGGCCAGCCGCAGTGGCGCATTCTCGAAACCGGCTTCGGGCTGGGCCTCAACTTCCTCGCGACCTGGGCCGCGTGGCGCGCCGATCCGGCACGCCCGCGGCTGCTTCATTTCGTCTCGATCGAGGCCTGGCCGGTCGCGGCCGAAAGCCTGCTGCGCGCCGCCGGCGCCTATGAGGAACTCGCGCCGCTCGCGCGCGGGCTGGCCGCGCGCTGGCACGGCCTGCTGCCGGGCTTCCACCGCCTCGCCTTCGACGACGGCCGGGTGCTGCTCACGGTCTGCGTGGGCGAGGTGCAGCCCATGCTGCGCGCCCAGCGCTTCGAGGCCGACAGCCTGTATCTCGATGGCTTCAGCCCGCAGTGCAATCCCGAGATGTGGTCGGCCGAGACGCTGAAGGCGCTCTCGCGCTTCGCGCGCCCGGGCACCCTGCTCGGCACCTGGACCTATGCGCGCGCCGTGCGCGACGCGCTGGCGCAGAACGGCTTCCAGCTCGAACGCCGCCCCGGCCTGCCGCCCAAGCGCGACTGCCTGGGCGCGCGCTTCGCGCCGGCCTGGACCGTGCGCCGGCGCGAGCCGCTGCCCGAGACCGTTTCAGCGCCGGGCCGCTGCGCCGTGATCGGCGCCGGCCTCGCGGGCGCGGCCGTGGCGGCCAGCCTCGCGCGGCGCGGCTGGCGAGTCGAGGTGCTCGACGCCGCCGCGCGCCCCGCCGAAGGCGCCTCGGCTTGCCCGTGGGCCTGCTCGCGCCCCATGTGTCGCCCGACGACGCCCTGCTCTCGCGGCTCACGCGTGCCGGCATCCGCGCGACCTGGAACGAACTGGCGCAGCGCCTGGAAGAAGGCCGCGACTGGCGCGGCACCGGCACGCTGGAGCGCCGGCCCGATGGCGACGTGCGCGTGCCCGCGGGCTGGCAGGCCGACGGTCCCAACGAATCCTGGCCTGCGAGCGCAGCGCAGCTCGCGGCCGCGGGCCTGCCGCCCGACGCGCCCGCGCTCTGGCATGCGCGCGCCGCCTGGGTGCGGCCGCGTGCGCTGGTCGAAGCCTGGCTGCGCGAGCCCGGCATCGCGTTCCGCGGTGGCTGCCGCGTCGAGCGGCTGGAGCGCGATCCGGCCACCGGCGGCTGGCGGCTGCTGGCCGAAGACGGCCGCGTGCTGGCCGAGGCCGACCGCGTGGTGGTCGCGATGGGCCATGGCTCGGGCCTGCTGGCGCCACGCCTGCCGCTGCAGCCGGTGCGCGGCCAGGTGGCCTGGGGCCGCAGCGACGCGGCGGCGCTGCCCGCCGCGCCCGTGAATGGCGATGGCCACCTGATCGCTGGCGTGCCCGAGCCCGATGGCGGCGCGCCGCTCTGGCTGGCCGGCGCCACCTTCGACCGCGACAGCCATGACCTCGCGCCGCGAGACAGCGACGCCGAAGCCGTGCGCGAACGCGCCGCACGGCTGCATCCGGCCAGTGCCGAATCGATCGACCAGGCCTTCGCACGCGGCGAGGCCCAGGCCTGGGTCGGCGTGCGTTGCGCCTCGGGCGACCGCCGACCGCTGGTCGGGCCGCTGGGCGATGCGCTGGAAGACAAGGGCCTGTGGGCCTGCACGGCGCTAGGCTCGCGCGGGCTCAGCTTCGCCGCGCTGTGCGCTGAGCTGTTGGCCGCGCAGTGGCATGGCGAGCCGCTGCCGCTGCCGGCGGCGCTGGCGAAGGCGCTCGATACGCGGCGTGCCGCGCGGGACTGATAAAGCACGAACAGCCAGACGCAGAGGACGCGAAGGTTCCGCGAAGGACGCAAAAGGAATCCAGAAAAAATCTCGGTTTTCTTTTTCGCGCCTTTCGCGGAACCTTCGCGTCCTCTGCGTCCGGAAGTCCGCTCCCGCTATACGGCGTCGAGTGCCGGCAGCAGATGGTCGATGCGCCCATCGCCGTAGCTGCGCACCACCTCCGAGATCACCACCCGATAGCCGTCGAGCCAGTTCGCCTGCGCCGCCTTGGCCTTCAGATGGGAGGGGTGCGTCATCAGCGCCTGCAGCGCCTCGAGCGAGCGCCAGTAGTAGACGTTCGACACCAGCCCGTTGGCGCTGTTCTCCCAGCTCTCCTCGCCCAGGTAGCCGGGCAGCGCGCGGGCGGCTTCGGCGATCGCCTGGTCGAGCCGGTGGAAGGCGTCGTCGAACTGGCGGGTGGCGAAGATGAAAGTCGATGCGTACATGGTCCTCCATGGGCGAACGGTGCGGCCACGCGGGCCGAGGGGGCGCGGATTATGCGGCAGTCCTGCCGGCCCCGTCGCCACGGACATGTCCGGCGACACACGAACGCAGGAGAATGCCCCATGCCCAGCACCCAGTACGACATCCGCCACACCACGATCTACCGCTACAACGAGCCGGTCAGCTTCGGGCTGCACCGCGTGATGTTCCGCCCGCGCGACAGCCACGACCTGCGCGTGCTGGCCACCGACCTGCAGGTGAGCCCGTCGGCCCACACGCGGCTGATCCAGGACCCGCATTCCAACTCGGTGGCGCTGGTGCAGCCGATGGGCGAGGCCACCGAGCTGCGCATCGTCTGCTCGTTCACCATCGAGACCGTGCCTGCGGCCGCGCAGGACCAGCTCGCGATCGACCCGGCCGCGGAGTTCCTGCCCTTCGCCTATTCGCTGCAGGACCGGCTCGACCTCGAGCACTACCTGCGCCCGCACCACGACGACCCCGACGGCACGCTGATCCGCTGGGCCCACCAGTTCCTGCACACCGACAAGCCCAACAGCACGCGCGAGGTGCTCACGCGCATGAACGCCCACATCGGCCAGAGCCTCGAGTACCTGGCGCGCGACGAGGAAGGCACGCAGACGCCGCTCGAGACACTGGCGCTGGGCAGCGGCAGCTGCCGCGACTACGCTCTGCTGATGATGGAGGCGGTGCGCCGCCTGGGCATCGCCACGCGCTTCGTCTCGGGCTACATCTACGACGCCGCGCTCGACAGCACGGTGCAGGCCAAGGGCGAGGCCATGACCGGCGCCGGCACCACCCATGCCTGGCTGCAGGCCTACCTGCCGGGCGCGGGCTGGGTCGCGTTCGATCCGACCAACAACCTCATGGGCAGCGGCCAGTTGATCCGCGTCGGCGTGACGCGCGACCCGGCCCAGGGCGCGCCGATCTCGGGCAGCTGGTACGGCCCGGCCGAGGCCTACGAAGGCCTCGAGGCCACGGTGACGGTCACGCGCCGGCGCAACTGAGCGCGCCGCGCGCGGCGCTGCTGTCGCGCAGGCGATAGCGGCTACGGGAAAGCCCCCACCGATTGCAGGGGCGGCGCCTCTACGCTGCCCCGCCGGCCCGAAAGAAAAGCACGGTCGTGCCAGCTTCATGGGCACCTCCCGACGACGGCGGCCGGCATTCCTCGCCCCCAGAAAACGGAGACAACGAACCATGCATTCCGCGCGCCTCAAGCTCATCGTCATCGCCGCCAGCATCGCCGCCGCTTCCTGCGGCGGCGGAGGCGGCGGTGGCGCCGTCTTCCCGATCGTGCCGCCCGCGCCCGCCCCCGCGCCGCCGGCGCCGCCCCCGCCGCCGCCCGCACCCCCGCGCCCGAGGAACGCCGCGCGCAGGACGACCGCAATTCCTTCGCGCCGGCCGATGCCGCGGCCACCACCTTCACGGCCCTGGCCGCCGCCGCCGGCGACGCGATCGACAACGCCACCACCAGCCGCTGGGCCGGCGTGCTCGGCGGCGCGGCCTACCGCGTGGAGGTGCCGGCCAACTGGAACGGCAAGCTCGTGATGTACGCGCACGGCTATGCCGGCGAAGGCAACGTGCTCGCGGTCAGCAATCCCTCGATCCGCCGCTACCTGATCCAGAACGGCTATGCCTGGGCCGCCTCGAGCTACAGCAAGAACTTCTACGACGTGCGCGTGGGCGTGGAGGACACCAACGCGCTGGCGCTGGAGTTCAACAAGATCGCCAAGGCCAATGGCCGCGAGCTCGCCGCGCCGTCGAAGATCTACATCACCGGCCACTCGATGGGCGGCCACATCACGGCCGCGGCGATCGAGGACGAGGCCTATGCCACGGCCAACCACAAGGTGCGCTACAACGGCGCGGTGCCGATGTGCGGCGTGGTCGGCGACACCGAGCTGTTCGACTACTTCGCGGGCGCGCAGGTCACGGCGCAGGCGCTGGCGGGGCTGCCTAAGTACCCGACGGTGAACTGGTCGGACATCGCGGCGCAGGTCACGGGCACGCTGTTCACCGACTTCACGGTCTCGCCGATCCCCAACATCACCACCACGCCCACCGGCACCAAGTACGCCTCGGTGATCGAGAACCTCACCGGTGGCCCCCGTCCGATGTTCGACCTCGGCTTCAAGTCGGGCGGCTCCTTCGCCTTCGTGTGGGGCGTGCTCGGCAGCGACGGCACGGTCAACGGCATCCTCAACAAGAGCACGCTCGACACCAACCGCTTCACCTACACCATCGAAGGCGATGCGGCCGGCTCGACGGCGCTCAACGGCTCGGTGCTCAAGCTCACCGCCGTGCCCGATGCCAACCGCCTGCGCCGCGACGGACTGCGCTGGATTCCCAAGGCCAACGGCGAGTTCAAGATCCCGGTGGTCACCCTGCACACGCTCGGCGACCTCTACGTGCCCTTCAGCATGGAGCAGATCTACAACAAGCGCGTGGCGGCCAAGGGCAACAGCGGCTGGCTGGTGCAGCGCGCGGTGCGCGGCATCACCCATTGCGACTTCACACAGGCCGAGCAGGTCGAGGCCTTCGACGCGATGATCAAGTGGGAGCGCGACGGCGTGAAGCCCGCGGGCGACGACGTGGTGACCGCGGCGACGGTGGCCGATCCGGCCTATGGCTGCAAGTTCACCCGTCCGCTCGGCGCGGTGGACGAGACGAGCATCGCCTCGCGCACCGTGGCGGCCGGCGCGCATCCCTGCCCGCCCTGAGCGGCAAGGGACGGCAGCGGTCTTCGGACCGCTCCCGCCGTCGTCCGTTGCCGCAGCCGCGCGCGCTCAGGAGCGCGCGGCCAGCTTCGCCTCGAGCACCGCGATCAGCGCCCTCGCCTCGTCGCCCTCGGGGATGTCGCGCCCGCTGTCGCGCCACTGCACCGCGCTCTTGAAGCCCTCGGCCTCGGCCTGGCGGCGGAACCACATGCCCTCGGGGTTGTGGCGCGTGATGCCGTCGAACACGGTGGCGAACATCTGGCTCTGCTCCAGGCCCATCGAGTGCCAGACCTGGTTGACGACCAGCTTGTGCATCATCAGGTGCGAGCGCGGCACGCCCGCGATGCGCAGCGCGAGCTTCAGCGTGGCGGCGTCGAGTTCCTCGGCCGGCACCGCGAAGTTGGCGAGGCCCCAGTCGGCCGCCTGCGCGCCGTCGATGGTGTCGCCGGTGAACATCAGCTGCTTGGCGCGCAGCGCGCCGAGCCTGTAGGTCCACATGGCCGTGGTCGGGCAGCCCCACACGCGCGTGGGCATGTAGCCGATGCGCGCATCGTCGGCCATGGTCAGCAGGTCGCAGCACAGCGCGATGTCGCTGCCGCCGGCCACGGCATAGCCATGCACCTTGGCGATGGTCGGCTTGGTGCAGCGCCACAGCGCCATGAAGTCGTCGGTGTTGCGCTTCATCGCGGCGTAGTCGAGCATCGGGTCCCACGGCGTCTTCTCCTGCCGGCACGGATGCTCGCCCTGCCCCTCGCGCCCGTGGCCCTCGGCATAGTCGCCGAGGTCGTAGCCGGCACAGAAGGCGCGGCCCGCGCCCTCGACCACGATCACGTGCACCGCGTCTTCGGCCTGCGCCCACTCCACCGCGTGGCGGATGTCGGTGGGCGTGGTCTCGGCGATGGCGTTGAGCTTCTCGGGGCGATTGAGCACGAGGCGCGCGATGCGCGGATGCTGCGGGTCCTTGTCGATGACGACGGTGCGGAAGTCGGGCATGGGCGGTGTCTCCTGGGTGGATCGTCGGTCGCAGGTCGACGTGCCTGCGTCCCGCATCCGCTTGTAGCATCGGCCGCCGCGCGCGCAACCGGCGCTTGCACCGATGCGCCCCGTGCTCAGGCGCCCGAGAGCCGGAAGCGGAACACCGCGCCGCGTCCGGCCTGCGGCACCAGCCGGATGTCGCTGCCATGCAACTGCAGGATGCGCTGCACGAACACCAGCCCCAGCCCGCCGCCGCCCGAGCCGTCGCTGCGCACGCTGCCGGTGAAGGCCGGGCGCTTGAACAGGCCGGGCTGCAGCTCGCGCGGAATGCCGGGCCCGGTGTCGCTGACCTGCACCGTCACGCCCGTGCCCTCGTCGCCGCTGGCCGCTCGCAGTTGCACTACGATCTCGCCGCCGGCCGGCGTGTGGCGGATCGCGTTGTCGAGCAGGTTGGTCAGCACGCGCTCGATCATCCCGAGGTCGGCCGACACCACCGGCAGGCCCGGCGCGATGTCGGGACGCAGCTTCTGCTGCCGCGACTCGGCCGCGAGCTCGAACTTCTGGAACACGTCCTGCACCAGGTCGGCCAGCGCGAAACGCTCCTTCTCGGGCTTGACCACGCCGTACTCGAGCCGCGCCAGCTCGAACAGCTCCTGCGCGAGCCGCCCCACCTTGCGGCTCTGGTCGAGCGCGATGTCGAGGTAGCGGCGGCGCTCCTCCTCGTCGAGCGTGCCGGCCTTCAGGCGCAAGGTCTCGAGGTAGCCGTGCAGCGAGGTCAGCGGCGTGCGCAGGTCGTGCGAGACGTTGGCGAACAGCTCGCGCCGCTGCTGGTCCTGCAAGGTGAGCTCGCGCCACTGCTCGGCGATGCGCCGCGTCATCTGCGCGAAGGCCTGCGCCAGCAAGGCGATCTCGCCGCCGCCACGCGCGATGCGCTCCAGCGTCGGCGCCTGGCCCTCGATCGCATCGATGCCCTCGGTCTCGAAGCGCCGCACCGCGGCCGTGAGTTCGCGCAGCGGCCGCGTGATGAGCCAGAACGCGGCCGTGCCCGCGACCAGCCCGAGCAGCGCCACCAGCCCCATCGACCACAGCGTGGTGCGCAGCGCGTTGTCGGCCGCCACGTGCGCGGCGAGCGCATCGTGGTCCTCGCCCTGCAGCACGACATAGACATAGCCGGCGTCGCGGCCGTCCATGCGCAGCGGCGCGGCGCTGAAGACCTTGGCGGTCTGCAGGTTGCGCGGATCGTCGCCGAGGATCGGCATCGGCGCGCCGGCCAGCAGACGCCGCACGGGCGCGAGGTCGACGCGGTCGCGCTTGAGGTGCCCCTCGGGCGCGGCCTGGGCCTCGATGCGGCCGTCGAGCGCGAGCAGGTAGACCTCGACGCTGGGGTTGACGGCCATCAGCTGGTCGAACAGTCGCTTGACCGCGGCCGGGTCGAGCCCGCCCGGGCGCATCAGCTCGGCGTTCTCGGCGATGTGCGCGGCCAGGCCGCCCGACAGGCGCTGGATCACCTCCTGCTCGTGACGCCCGTTCGCGCGCACCTGCAGCCAGGCCGAGGCGCCGCAGCACACCAGCAGCAGCAGCGCGAACACCAGCGACAGCCGGCGCGAGAGCGTGGCCCAGCCCATCATGCGGCGCCCTCGTCCTTGCCATCGGCCGTGGCCGAGAGCTTGTAGCCGCGGCCCCACACGGTGAGGATGCGCCGCGGCGCGGCCGGGTCCGCCTCGACCTTGGTGCGCAGCCGGTTGATGTGGGTGTTGACGGTGTGCTCGTAGCCGTCATGCTGGTAGCCCCAGACCTGGTTGAGCAGGTCGAGCCGCGAGAACACCTTGCCCGGGTGGCGCGCGAAAAAATACAGCAGGTCGAACTCGCGCGGCGTGAGCTCGATGGGCTTGCCGTCCACGCGCACCTCGCGTGCGAGCGGCTCGATCTCGAGGTTGCCGAGCGCGAGGCTGCCCGACTCCAGCCGCGCATTGCGCGCCAGCGCATCGGTGCGGCGGATCAGCGCCTTCACGCGCGCCACCAGCTCGAGCACCGAGAAGGGCTTGGCCAGATAGTCGTCGGCGCCGAGCTCGAGGCCGAGGATGCGGTGCACCTCGCTCGAGCGCGCGCTGATGATGATGATCGGGGTGTAACGTGCCATGGCGCGTGCGCGGCGGCAGATCTCGAGCCCGTCGATTCCGGGCAGCATGAGGTCAAGCACCAACGCGTCCCACTGGCCGCGCTCGAGTTCGCGCAGGCCCGCGTGCCCATCGGCCGCATGCACCACCGCATAGCCTTCGTCGCGCAGGTGCATGCGCAACAGTTCGGCGATATGGGCGTCGTCTTCGACCAGCAGCACGCGCTTGGGGGTGTCCATGGCGCCGATTGTCCCGCGATACGGATTCCCGAGTTATCACGATTCTTTGAACTTTGCGTGATGAATCGGCCAGGGGGTGGGCCCAAGAATCCGCCCCATGAACAGCACCGCCCTCGCCGCCCCGGACACCCGTCCCATCCATCCGCTGTGGATGCGCATCACGCACTGGCTCAACGCGCTGGCGGTGCTGATGCTGGTGACGAGCGGCTGGCGCATCTACAACGCGGCGCCCTTCTTTCCCTTCACCTTTCCGTCCGGGGCAACGCTCGGCGGCTGGCTCGGCGGGGCGCTGCAGTGGCACTTCGCGGCGATGTGGCTGCTGGTGTTCAACGGCTTCGTCTACCTGGCGCTCAACATCGCGAGCGGACGGCTGGCCACCAAATTCTTTCCGGTCACGCCCGGCGGTGTGTGGCACGACGCGCTGTCGGCGCTCAAGGGGCGGCTCTCGCATGCCGATCCGCGCCGCTACAACAACGTGCAACGGCTGGCCTATCTGTTCGTGATGCTCGACATCGTCTTGATCGTGCTGTCGGGGCTGGTGCTCTGGAAGTCGGTGCAGTTCGCTGTGTTGCGCGATCTGTTGGGTGGCTACGAGTTCGCACGGCGCATTCACTTCTTCGGCATGGCCTCTTTGGTTGCCTTTGTCGTGGTGCATCTGGTGATGGTGGCGCTGGTTCCGCGCACCTTGCTTGCGATGGTTTTTTGGGGTCGTTCTTCTCGGGGTCTGAAATGAACGCCCTGGTTCTTGATGTGCTGCGTTCGGGGCGGGCTCACGCCGACGGGGTACTCCCCTCCGCGAATGTCCCCCGGCCTTCGGCCTCCTCCTTTATTTCGCTGCGGGGAGTACCCCATCGACGTGAGCCTGGGACGCGCCGGTCGAACCGGCTGCACAACCGCTGCGTCCACGTGCACAGGGCAGCGGGTGCTTCCCGCAGCGAAATAAAGGAGGAGCCGAAGGCGGGGGACATTCGCGGAGGGAAGTACCCGCTGTCCTGTGCACGCGCCACGAACCCAAACGACAACCACCCGACATGAGAATCTTCAAAGCCCCAAGGATGACCGCCGTCGACAGCGAGGCAGTGGTGAAAGAAGCCCGCCAACTGATCGCGAAGAAGATCGACCGCCCCGAACGCCGCGCCTTCCTTCAACGCTCACTGACCCTGGGTGGCCTGTCACTGCTCACAGGCTGCAGCATCAGCGACGACACCCACGTCGAAGCCGCGCTCTCGAAGATCTCGCGCATCAACGACAAGGTGCAAGGCCTGATCTTCAGCCCCACGCAGCTCGCCGAGACCTATCCCGCCTCGATGATCACGCGGCCGTTTCCGTTCAATGCCTACTACGGCGAGGACGAGATCCGCGAGGTCGACGGGGAAAGCTACCGGCTCGAGGTGACCGGCCTGGTCGCCGACAAGCGCCGCTGGACCCTGCCCGAGCTGCGCGCCATGCCGCAGCACGAACAGATCACGCGCCATATCTGCGTGGAAGGCTGGAGCGCCATCGGCCGCTGGGGCGGCGTGCGCTTCGCCGATTTTCTGCGCCACGTCGGTGCCGACATAACCGCGCGCTACGTCGGCTTCAAGTGCGCCGATGACTACTACACCAGCATCGACATGGCGACCGCGCTGCATCCTCAGACCCTGCTGGCGCTGACCTACGACGGCGAGGTGCTGCCGCCGAAGTACGGCTTTCCGATGAAGCTGCGGATGCCGACCAAGCTTGGCTACAAGAACCCCAAGCATATCCAGGCGATGTTCGTCAGCAATACCTATTCAGGTGGCTACTGGGAAGACCAGGGCTACAACTGGTTCGGAGGGAGCTGAGTCGTCGCCCGCGACGATTCGCCTGCCGATGAAAGCGCGAGGCCGTGTTCCTCGACGAACCGCGCCTCTCTTGAAAAGTGAAACCTCAACCCGAAAGACTTCCCAATGAACAAGCTCAGCGCAACCCTGCTCGCCACCTGCCTCGCCTTCGCCGGCGCCTCCGCTTTTGCCGCCGACGAGATGGCCAAGGATGGCATGGCCAAGGACTCGATGTCCAAAGATGCCATGAAGCAGGATTCGATGGCGAAGGACTCCATGTCGAAAGACGGCATGAAGAAGGACTCGATGGCCAAAGACTCCATGTCCAAGGACGCGATGAAGAAGGATGCCATGGGCAAGGACGCGATGAAGAAGTAAGAAAAGGCACCCGAACCCGACGCGGCATTGACGGCCGCCGGAATCGGCGGCAATGTCGCCTCCGGCGGTCGCTCCCGCGTGGCCACCTCCCCTCAAGGATCCTCCATGAAATCCCTCGCATTCACCGCCGCCACCCTCGCCGCCGCGGCCCTGGTCTGGCATGCCGTGCCCTCGTCGGCCGAGCCCGCGCGCCGCGTGCCCGCCCCCACCGCCGACCTCGTCGCGCCACCCGCCGCCAAGACCGAAACCGCCGTCTTCGCGGGCGGCTGCTTCTGGGGCGTGCAGGGCGTGTTCCAGCGCGTGCAGGGCGTGAGCAACGCCGTCTCGGGCTATGCGGGCGGCGATGCGAAGACCGCCAAGTACGACGAGGTCGGCTCGGGCCGCACCGGCCATGCCGAATCGGTGCGCATCACCTACGACCCGAAGCAGATCAGCTACGGCAAGCTGCTGCAGATCTATTTCTCGGTCGCGCACGACCCGACCGAACTCAACCGCCAGGGCCCCGACTCCGGCACCCAGTACCGCTCCACCGTGTTCGCCGAGAACGCCGAGCAGGCGCGCATCGCGAAGGCCTACATCGCCCAGTTGAACCAGGCCAAGACCTTTGGCAAGCCGCTCGCCACCACCATCGAGACGGGCAAGCCCTTCTACGCCGCCGAGGACTACCACCAGGACTTCCTCACGAAGCACCCGGATCACGGCTACATCGTCGTCAACGACTGGCCCAAGATCGACGATCTGAAGAAGCTCTTCCCCGAGAGCTATCGCTCGGCGCCCGCGCTGGTGAGCGCGGCGAAGGGCGTTTGATGCGCCCATGAGCGTGCTGCTTCGCATCGCCTTCGTCCTCGCCGGCGCGTTGCTGCTCGGGCTGGCCGCCAACGAAGCGCTGCGCGCGGTCGGGCACTGGTACGAGACGACCCGGGCCCAGAGCGAAAGCGACTTGTCGCAGGCCTTCGTCATCGCGCTCGCGGTGCAGGCGGTCTGCGTGCTCGTGGGCGGGTGGCTCGGCAACCTGCTGCTCAGACACTGGCGCCGCGAGCGCGCCAGCGCCGAACGCTCCTAGAGCAGCCTCTGCCGCCCCGCCTGCTCTTCGAGTTCGGCGCGGAAGTCCGGATGCGCGATCGCGATCAGCTCGCGCGCGCGCTGCTTGGCCGACTTGCCACGCAGTTGCGCCACGCCATGCTCGGTCACCACGTAGTCGATGTCGTTCTTGCTCGTGCTCACGTGCGTGCCGGGCGACAGCGAGGGCACGATGCGCGAGATGGTGTCGCCCTTGGCGGTCGAGGGCAGCACGATGAAGGCCTTGCCGCCGCGCGATCGGTTGGCCGCACGCACGAAGTCCGACTGCCCGCCCGTGCCCGAATACGGCGCATGGCCCAGGCTCTCGGAACCGCACTGGCCCAGCAAATCGATCTGCATGGTGGCGTTGATCGCGACCAGGTTGTCGTTGAGGCCGGCGAGCGCGGGGTCGTTGGTGAAGTTCACCGGATGCATCTCGAGCGCCGGGTTGCGGTCCATGAAGCGGTAGAGCTTGCTCGAACCGAGCGCGAAGGTCGCAATCGACTTGCCCGGCAGGTGGTTCTTGCGCCGGTTGGTCACGGCGCCGCTCTCCACCAGCGTGAGGATGCCGTCGCCGATCATCTCGGTGTGGATGCCGAGGTCGCGCTTGGCGGTGAGCTGCATCACCACCGCGTCGGGAATGCCGCCATAGCCGATCTGCAGGGTCGAGCCGTCGTCGATGCGCTCGGCCACGTACTTGCCGATGGCCTGCTGCACCGGACCGATCTTGGGCAGGCCCACCTCGAGCACGGGCGCCTCGCTCTCGACCAGCGCCGCCACCCGCGACACGTGCACATGGCAGGCGCCATGCGCGAAAGGCACGTTCGGGTTGACCTCGAGCACCACCGCGCGCGCCCTGGCCACGGCGGCCATCGTGTAGTCCGCGCCCAGGCTCAGCGCGAAGTAGCCGTGCGCGTCCATCGGCGAAGCCATGCTGAAGACCACGTCGGCCGGAATCTGGCCGCGCTCGATCTGCGCCGGGATCTCCGAGAAGTAGTTGGGCAGGAAATCGATCCAGCCCTCCTGCCCGCCCGCGCGCGTGGCGCCGCCGAAGAACAGCGCGACGTGGCGCACGTGCGCCACCGTCTCGGGATCGATGTAGGCGTACTTGCGCATCGCGAGGATCTGCGCGACCTTGACGTCGCGGAAATCGCGCCGCTGCTCGGACAGCGCCTCGAGCAGCGCGGGCGGCTCGCCCACGCCCGTGGGCACGATGATCATGTCGCCGTTGCGCACCTGGCGCACGGCATCGGCGGCGCTCGCGCGCTTGCGGCGGTACTGGTCCTGGAAGTCCATGAAGCGTCTCGTCTCCTCTTTGGGTTGCGAACAGGGGTCGTGCCTACAGCGGCGCGTCGTTGCGCGCATCGTAGGTGCCGCGCCGCGCGGCCCGGTTGCAGCGCGTGCGGAACACCAAGGCCTTCTGCGCCTCGGCCACGCGGGCCGGGTCGCCCTTCCAGAGATCGAGCGCGGGCTGCTGCACCGCGCGCGAGAACGAGAAGCTCAGCGCCCACGGCAGCCGCGCGCCGAAGCGGGCATTCATCGCATTGAGCCGCGCCGACGCGAGCTGCGCCGACTGCCCGCCCGAGAGGAAGGCCACGCCCGGCACCGCCGCCGGCACGCTGCGCAGCAGGCAATGCACCGTGGCATCGGCCACCGCGGCCACGTCGTCCTGCACGGCGGCGTTCTGCGCCGGCAGCACCATGTTCGGCTTGAGCAGCATGCCCTCGAGCAGCACGCCCTGCGCGCGCAGCTCGGCGAAGGTGCGGTGCAGCACTTCTTCGGTCACCTCGGCGCAGCGCGCGAGCGAATGGTCTCCGTCCATCAGCACCTCGGGCTCGACGATAGGCACCAGCCCGGCTTCCTGACACAGCGCCGCATAGCGCGCGAGCGCATGCGCGTTGACGTGGATGCAGGCGCTGCTGGGCAGGCCCGCGCCGATCGCGATCACGCCGCGCCACTTGGCGAAGCGCGCGCCCAGGCCCGCGTACTCGGCCAGCCGTTCGCGCAGGCCGTCGAGGCCCTCGGTCACCGTTTCGCCCGGATGGCCCGCGAGCGGCTTGGCGCCGGTGTCGACCTTGATGCCCGGCACGATGCCCGCGGCGGCCAGGGCCTGCGCGAAGGGCACGCCGGCATTGGTGGTCTGGCGCAGCGTCTCGTCGAACAGGATCGCGCCGCCGATGCTGTCGGCGAGCCCCGGCGCCGTGACGATCAGTTCGCGCCAGTCGCGCCGCGCCGCCTCGGTCTGTGGGATGCCGAGCGCGGCGAAGCGCTTGTTGCAGGTGGCGTTGCTCTCGTCCATCGCGAGCAGCCCCTTGTCGGCGGCCAGCAGCGCGGCGGCCGTGTCGGTCAATGTCTTGGCGGTCATGTCGGGACACCTTTCGGGGGCCATCCTACGCCCGCAAGACTTGTCCCTAGATGACGTTGCGCTCCAAGAGCGGCGCGTTGCGCAGGATGCGTTCGAAGCCCACCGCCGACAGGTCGAGGCTGCGGTAGCCGCCGAAGCGGATCAGTTCGGCCACGCCGCGCCCCGCCGCCGGGCATTGCTGCAGGCCATGGCCCGAGAAGCCGTTGGCGAAGTAGAGGTTGTCGCAGTCCGGGTGCAGGCCGAGGATGGCGTTGTGGTCGAACAGGTTCATCTCGTAGTAGCCGGCCCAGGCGCCGGTCATGCGGATGGCCTCGAAGGCCGGCACGCGTTCGGCCAGCGTGGGCCAGATGAAGCTGTCGAAGGCCTCGTACTCGACCTCGAGCGGCGCGTCGTCGGGGTCCTGGTCCTCGGGCGGCGCGAAGCCGCAGATGAACTGGCGGCCCTCGGGACGCAGCCAGATGCCCGAGGTGTCGATCACCAGCGGGCAGCCGGGCAAGGCCTCGGGACACGAGAAGCTGAACACGCTGCGGCGCCGACCGCGCACCGGCAGGTCGATGCCGGCCCAGCGCGCCACCGTCGCGGCCCAGGCGCCCGCGGCATTGACGACCACGTCGGCCGGCAGGGCCTGGCCGTCGGCGAGCACGACGCCGCGCACGAGGCGCCCTTCGCATTGCAGCCCGGTCGCCTGCGCCTGCACATAGCGCACGCCCTGCGACACGGCCTTCTTGCGGAAAGCCTGCAGCAGGCTGTAGCCGTCGTACCAGCCCTCGCCCGACAGGCCCAGCGATCCCAGCGCGACGCCCTCGGTGTCGAGCCACGGAAAGCGCGCCTTCAACGCCTCGGGCTCGAGCAGCGCCACATCGACCGCATGGGCCTTCTGCAGCGCATGGTTCTCGCGCAGCACGCCCTCGCCCGCCGCCGAGGCCAGGTAGAGGTAGCCGGGCTCGACCAGGCCGATGTCGGGTTCGTCGTCGCCCACGCGCAGCGTCCGGCCCAGGCCGCGGAAGAAGTCGATGCCGTAGCGCGACATCTCGATGTTGATGGCGGTCGAGAACTGCTGGCGGATCGAGCTGGCCGACAGCGCCGACGAAGCCTGGCTGTACGAGAAGTCGCGCTCGACCACCGTGACCTCGAAGGGCTCCTGCGCCGGATCGCCGGTCAGGAAATAGGCGATGGCCGAGCCGATGGCCCCGCCGCCGATGATCACCACACGCCGCATGGAATGCCTTTCGCTTCGCTCGTCATCGTCACTGCCCCGCGTCATGCGCCAGCCGCGGCGCGCGCCCTCCAGCGTACCCACAAACACGCGACCGCGGCGCAGCAGCGCGGCCGGCACTTCGGCCATGTCGTCGCGGCAGGGCTGACGCCGATTAGAGTGGCGCTGGCGGGCGCAAAGCGGGCCGCGCCAGAATCGGCCCACCAGGACAAGCAGGCGAGATGAGAAAAGACATACCCAACCTCGGCGCGCTGCAGGCCTTCGAGGCCTCGGCGCGGCTGGGCAGCTTCACGCGCGCCGCGAGCGAACTGGCGCTCACGCAGAGCGCGGTCGGCCGCCAGGTGGCGATGCTCGAGCAGCGGCTCGGCGTGGCGCTGTTCTCGCGCGTGCGGCGCCGGCTCACGCTGACCGACGTGGGCCGCGAGTACGCGGCGCGCATCCGCCGCCACCTCGACCAGATCCGGCGCGACACGCTGGAGATCGCCGCCGGCCACGACATGGGCTTCGTGCTCGAGGTGGCGGTGGTGCCCACCTTCGCCACCCAGTGGCTGATTCCGCGCCTGCCCGATTTCAGCCGGCTGCATCCCAACATCACGGTCAACCTGTCGGCGCGCTCGCAGCCCTTCTCGTTCCAGGAGAACGCCTACGACGCCGCGATCTACTTCGGCGACCAGTTCTGGCCCGACACGCGCGGCGGCCGAATCTTCTCCGAGGGCGAGATGGTGCCGGTGTGCAGCCCGGCCTTCCGCGATGCCAACGGCCCCTGGGACGAGGCCGCGTTCGCGCGCTGCCGCCATGTGCACCTGAGCACGCGCGCCCATGCCTGGCGCGACTGGTATGCGCAGCAGGGCTGGGACTACACGGTGCACGCCTCGCGCGGGCCGCGCTACGAGCTCTTCACCATGGTGACGGCCGCCACCGCGGCCGGCATGGGCGTGGGCCTGGCGCCGCGCCTGTTGATCCAGCACGAGTTGCGCACCGGCGAGCTCGTGATCCCGATCGACCGCAGCCTCGACGTGAGCCAGGGCTACTACTTCGCCTATCCCGAAGGCCGGCCGGCCTCGGGGGCGCTCGAGCATTTCGAGCGCTGGGTGCTGAGCCTGACGCCGGAAGCAGCGAAGGATTGAGCGGCCTGTCTTTTTCTTGCTCCCTCCCCCTCTGGGGGAGGGCCGGGGTGGGGGCACCGACCCGTCGACACCGTGAAGCGATGGATGCGCCCGGTGCCCCCATCCCGACCTCCCCCAAAGGGGGAAGGAGTCAATACCTGGTCAGACCGGCGCCGGGTTGCGCTCGGCGAAACCGCGCTGGTGCCAGTACGGATAGGCCAGCGTCGTCGTGCTCGCCACGTCGAGCTCGGCCACCTGCTCCTTCGTGAGGTTCCAGCCCACCGCGCCGAGGTTCTGGCGCAGCTGCTGCTCGTCGCGCGCGCCGATCACCACGCTCGACACCGTCGGGCGCTGCAGCAGCCAATTCAGCGCCACCTGCGGCACCGTCTTGCCGGTCTCGCCGGCGATCTTCTCGAGCGCATCGACGACGCGGTAGAGCAGCTCGTCGGGCACCGGCGGGCCCATGTCGGCCGTCACGTGCAGGCGGCTGTTGGCCGGCAGCGGCTGGCCGCGGCGGATCTTGCCGGTGAGGCGGCCCCAGCCCAGCGGGCTCCACACCACCGCGCCCACGCCCTGGTCCTGCGCCAGCGGCATCAGCTCCCATTCGTAGTCGCGGCCCACCAGCGAGTAGTAGGCCTGGTGCGCCACGTAGCGCGGATAGCCGTAGCGCTCGGCCACGCCCAGCGACTTCATCAGGTGCCAGCCCGAGAAGTTGGAGGCGCCCACGTAGCGCAGCTTGCCGGCGCGCACCAGGTCGTCGAGCGTCGAGAGCGTCTCTTCCACCGGCGTGGCGGCATCGAAGCCGTGCAGCTGGAACAGGTCGATGTAGTCGGTGCCCAGGCGCTTAAGCGCGGCGTCGACCGCGGCGACCAGGTGGTAGCGCGAGGAACCGACTTCGTTGGCGCCCTCGCCGCTGCGGAAGGTGGCCTTGGTCGAGATCAGCAGCTTGTCGCGCGCACGGCCCTTGATCGCCTCGCCGAGCACCGACTCGGCTGCGCCGCCCGAGTAGATGTCGGCGCTGTCGAACATGTTGACGCCCGCATCGAGGCAGATGTCGATCAGCTTGCGGGCCTCGGCCACGTCGGTGCTGCCCCAGGCCTGGAAGAACTCGCCCTTGCCCCCGAAGGTTCCGGTGCCGAAGCTCAGGACGGGGACCTTGAGGCCCGATCGGCCCAGATGACGGTATTCCAAGATGCTGCTCCTTCGGCCCGCGGGCCATGTGGTGCGGGCCGACGGCCCGCGGATGGCAGCCATTGTTGGCCGCGGGACTGAACCCTGGCCGGCAGTCGGGCTTCTAGGGCAGCAGCTTGGAGATTGCGTCTTCGAAGGCCAGCACGTCCGAACCGACGTGCGTGGAGTTGAACACCGTCTGCGTCAGCTTGAAGTCCTTGTAGTTGCGGGCCGCGAGCCGGTCGTACATCTCCTTGACCACCGGCCCGTTGCAGTTGGCGTCGCAGCGCGCCAGCACCATGGTCGCGGGCAGCGACTTGCCGGCCAGCGCGGTGAACATCTTCTGCTCGAGGTCGTAGTTGACGTCCTTCTGCTGCCAGAAGGCGGCTTCGGTGGACAGGAAGTACGAGAACACCAGCTGGTCGGGCGCCTCGAGGAACATCGCGGTCGCGGCCAGGTTGCCGCTGGTCGACAAGCCCGAGAGCATGCGGCGCTTCGGGTCCATGCGGTACTTCGACTCGAGGTAGGGAACCAGCTCCTTCACGAGGAAGGCGTGGTAGCCGTTGGCGCCCGGGAAGTTGTAGTCCTCCTGCCGCCGCGCGCTGCCACCGATGCCCACCAGGATGGCCTTGGTGCCACGCCGTTGCAGGATGTTCTTGAGGTTCACGAAGCGCGTGTCGGGCAGGCCGTTGGTGGCATCGCCGTCGAGCGCATAGATGGTGGCGAATGAATCGGTGCCGGCGTCGTAGCCGGCCGGGATGTAGATGTCGATGCGGTAGTCCACGCCATAGGCCTTGGCGCTGACGGTCTCGCTGACCACGCGGCCGGTGGAGGATGGCGGCGGCGGCGCGGGCTGCTCGGGTGCCGGAGCCGGCGGCAGGATCGGGAGGCCGCCGCCTCCACCGCCACCGCCGCCCCCACCGCAGGCCGCCATCGCCGCGACCAGCACGCAACCGCACACGGCCGCGAGTGCGCGGCGCCATCTTTCTTGTCTCATGTGGTTCCTCTTCTTCTACCCCGGCACACGTCGTGCCGGGCGGGATGCTGCGCCGGGGGCCGGGCAGCGTCAACCTCGCCGGTCGGATCGGCCCGGCTGTGGCGCCATGTCCACACGCCTCGCGACGGCACGATGGCGCCTATGGCCGCATGCCGAGCGACAACGACGATGCGGTCAGGGCGCGATCTCCTTGAGGGCCTCGTCCACCGGCACCGTGAGCCCCACCTTCACCCGGCTCATGGCCACCAGCGTCTTGAAGCGCTTCACGTTGTTGTTCTCGAAGAACAGCTCGCGCGTGAGCCGCGTGTAGTCGGCCATGCTGCGCACCGCGAAGATCAGCACGAAGTCACACTCGCCCGCCACGTAGTAGCACTGCTGCACCTGCGGGCAGGCCTGGAAGCTGCGCTTCATCGCATCGAGCAGGTCGACGCGCTCGCTCTCCACCTCGACCTCGACGATCACCGTGAGCTCGCAGCCCACCGCATCGGGGTTGACGATCGCCGCATGGCGCTCGATCACGCCCTCGTCGGCCATGCGCTTCAGGCGCCGGTTGACCGCCGCGGCCGACAGGTGCACCTGCTGGCCCAGCTCGCCCTGCGGCAGGCGCGCGTCCTGCTGCACCAGCGCCAGCAGCTTGAGGTCGTAGGCATCGAGGGGCGTGGGCATGGGCGGGACCGGCAGGCGTGGCGGGTGGAATGAAATTGCGCCGACAGCCCCTTCAATGCGCGCAAATTCAGGGGTCGGCGAAATAGCATTGTTGCCCATGACACCGCCACCCTCGCCCCCGACGCGCCGCTCGATGCCGAACTCTCGGGCTGGCGCCGCTACCTGCACACCATTCCCGAGACCGGTTTCGCCGAGCACCGCACCTCGGCCTTCGTCGCGCGCACGCTGCGCGCGCTGGGCCTCGAGGTGCACGAGGGCATCGGCGGCACCGGGCTGGTGGCGAACCTGCGCGTGGGCGACGGCCGCGGCGCGATCGGCATCCGCGCCGAGATGGATGCGCTCGACATCGCCGAGTCGGCGCCGGGCCGCGCCCATGCCTCGGCCACGCCGGGCAAGATGCACGCCTGCGGTCACGACGGCCACATGTCGATCGTGCTCGGCGCGGCGCGGCTGCTGCGCGAACGCCAGGACTTCGACGGCACCGTGCGCTTCATCTTCCAGCCCGCCGAGGAACACGGCCGCGGCGCCAAGGCGATGATGGCCGACGGCCTGTTCGAGCGCTTCCCCGTCGACGAGATCTACGGCCTGCACAACATGCCCGGCATCGCGGCCGGCACCATCGCCACCTGCGCGGGCGGCATCATGGCAAGCGAAGACAACTTCACGATCCATGTGCGCGGCCGCGGCACCCATGCGGCGCGGCCGCACATGGGCATCGACCCGATCGTGATCGGCGCCGAGATCGTGCTCGCGCTGCAGACCATCGTCTCGCGCAGCCTCGACCCGGGCGCGCAGGCCGTGGTCTCGTGCACCGAGTTCATCACCGACGGCATCCGCAACGCGATCCCCTCGAACGTCGTCATCAAGGGCGACACCCGCAGCTACGACCCCGCCGTGCAGGCCACGCTGGAGCGGCGCATGCGCGAGATCAGCGAGGGCGTTTGCCGACTGCATGGCGCCGAATGCGCGTTCTCGTACACGCACGAGTTCGAGCCCACGGTGAACTGGCCCGAATGCGTGCCGCATGCCGTGGCCGCCGCGACCGCGGTGCTCGGCGCCGCGCGCGTGGACGCGAACACCGTGCCGATGATGGCCTCGGAGGACTTCGGCGCCTTCCTGCGCGTCGTACCCGGTGCCTTCGTGTTCCTCGGCAACGGTGCCGACGGCCAGCCTGGCGGCACGCCGCTGCACAACGCGGGCTACGACTTCAACGACGAGGTGCTCGAGATCGGCGCGCGCTACTTCGCGGAGCTGGTGCGCATGCGGCTGCCGCGCTGATCCCCCTCCCTTCCTTCGAAAGCTCGACATGCTGGTCCGCAATGCCCGCGCCGTGCGCGCGCCCTACCCCGAGGCGCTGCGCCGCATCCTCTGCATCGACGAGGCACGCGCCACGCGCGCGTGGCTCTCGCGCTGGTCGCTGCTCGCGCCGGAACCCACGCCGCTGCGCCGCCTGAGCGACCTGGCGCAGGCCTGCGGCATCGCCGAAGTGTTCCTCAAGGACGAGTCGCTGCGCTCGCCGCTCGGCAGCTTCAAGGCGCTCGGCGCACCGGCCGCGCTGGTGCGGCTGGTGCTGCGGCGCCATTCCCACTGGAACGCCGACGCGGTGCTGCGCGGCGAACACGCGCGTGCCTTGAAGGACCTCGTCGTCATCAGCGCCACCGACGGCAACCACGGCCGCGCGCTCGCCGCGGCGGCGCGCAGCGTGGGCGTGCGCTGCGTGATCGTGCTGCACCGGCACGTGAGCGCCGAGCGCGAACGCGCCATTGCCGACTTCGGCGCCGAGATCGTGCGCATCGAGGGCAACTACGATGCCTCGGTCGCGCATGCCGCGCAGCTCGCCGAACGGCATGGCTGGCAGGTCGTGTCCGACACCGCGTACCCCGGCTACGAGGATGTGCCGCGCGACGTGATGCAGGGCTACGGCACGATGGTCGACGAGGCGCTCGAGCAGCTCGCCGCCGAGCCCGGCGGCGCCTGCCCCTTCACCCACGTGATCCTGCAAGGCGGCGTCGGCGGCCTCGCGGCCGGCGTGGCGAGCTACCTCTGGGAACGCTTCGGCGAGCGCCGCCCCGTGCTCATCGTCGCCGAACCGCGCCAGGCCGACTGCCTCACGCGCAGCGCCATCGAAGGCCGGCCGGCCGTGGCCACCGGCAGCGTCGATTCGGTGATGGCCGGCCTCGCCTGCGGCGAGACCTCGACCCTGGCCTGGCGCTTCCTCGAGCCCTCGGTCGATGTCTTCCTCACGCTGGAGGATGAAGAGGCAGTGGCTGCGATGCGGCGGCTGGCCGAGGGATCGGCGCGCGACGTGGCGGTGGTCAGCGGGGAATCGGGCGCCGCGGGCGCGGCCGCGTTGCTGCAGCTCGCGCTCTCCGAGACGGCGAAGGCGCAGGCCGGGCTCGATGCTTCGTCGAAGGTGCTCCTGATCAGCACCGAGGGAGCGACAGCGCCTTCGGTCTATGCACGACTGCTGGGCCGCTCCGCGGATGAGGTACTGGCAGCGCAACGCGAATGGCTGAGCCTGGAGGCTCGGCGGTAGGCGGTCGCTCCGCGCACAGCTCTTCCAGGCTGTGGAAGCTCTTCGCGGCACCCGAAGCTGGACTACTGCGGCACCAGCTCCACGCGCCGGTTCTTCGCGCGGCCGTCCTCGGCCGCATTGCTGGCGACCGGCGCCAGATCGGCCACGCCATACGCGGCGAGCCGGTTGGCCGCGATCGCGTACTGGCTGGCCAGGGCCGCGTTGACCGCTTCCGCGCGCCGCTTCGACAGCGCGATGTTGCTGTCCAGCGTGCCCTGGTTGTCCGTGTGGCCGACCACGCGCAGCTTGAGCGCCGGCTCGGCCTTGAGCAGCTTGGCGATCTCGTCCAGCGCCGGCTTGGAATCGGGCTTGATGTCGGCCTTGGCGGTGTCGAACAGGATGCCGTAGAGCGCCACGCGCCCGGTGGCGGCAATGGCCTTCGACATGTCGCTCGCGCTCACCGTCACCATGTTCTGCTTCATCGCCCCGACCTCGATGATGTCGACCGCCGCGTAGGCGCCCTTGACCGCCTTGTAGTCCTTGCTGTCCTTGGCCCATTGCACGGCCTCGACGACCACGTAGAGATCGCCTTGCGGCCGCGGAATCTTGAAGCTCGCCAGGCGTGCCGTCGCGACCTCGGCGGCCGAGAAGGTGTAGGTGCTGCGGCTCGTCTTGATCTCGTTCCAGCTGTAGGGGCAGAGGAAGCAGGAGCGGCTCTTGAAGTTCTCGTCGCGCCCCGAGTCGTAGAGCGTGACGCCGCCGGCCGCCTGCACCTCGTTCTGGTAGTTGCGAATCAGCTCCGCCGTGGACGTGTCGCCCGCCGATTCGTACCACAGGCGCGTCAACGCGCCCTCGACCGGCACGGAGCTGGTCCAGCTGCGCTTCCTCGACGTCGTGTCGTAGCCCTTGTAGGTCCCCGTCGGCACCAGGTATTCGTCGAAGCGCTTGAAGTCGTAGCCGACGATGGTCGAGCCCGCGAAGCGCTTGAGCAGTGGGTTGTCCTTGGCGCCGGGCAGGTCCTGCGCGCACACGAGCGTCGAGAGGAACAACAGCCCGGCGAATGCCGGGGCGGCCAGCAGCCGAAGGAAGGCGAGGACGGAACGCGGACGCATCGATGACTCCGGAAATGGACGGCGCCATTGTCAGGAATTCCGATGATTTGGCTGCACGGCCTTTTGGCCTATGAAGAAGGTCTGTGGTGGTGGATGCAAGCTCGTTGTCCTGAATCGGAGAAGGACGGCCTCGCGCAAGCATGCGCACAATCAAGACGATTCGGACCGCTCGCTATGACAAGCCATGCGACTGCTGTTGCCACAAACAGCTCCATCCAACAAGCACACAGCCGATGAATCACGAGGACCCATTTCGCGCAGTCGAAGAATGGAGCGGATGCGCCATCTCATCACCCTTGCGCGCATTGCTCTCCAGCCTGAACGGTGCCACCGTCGGCGACCTCGCCCACTTCTACGCCCCCGCCGACCTGCTCGAACGCAACGAGACCTACGAGACCAGGACGTACTGCCCCGGCTGGCTGACGATCGGCGATGACGGTGGAGGCAGCGCCATCGTCGTGGCACCGGACCGGTGGCCGACCGCGGTGTACCTGGTGGGTCACGGCAGCATGTCGCGCGCCGACTTCGTCGCGGTGGCCGAGGCCCTTCACGAATGGGTAGCTTCGGGCTGCGAGCTGTAGCGCTCCACAAGGTGGTCGTGGCAATCGCAGGCTTCCCATGCGACAACGCCTGCGCAACCTCGTCAGTCGATCGCCACCCTCGCCTCCTTCACCAACCTCGCATACTTCGCCGTATCCCCGCGAATCTGCGCCGCCATCTGCGCCGGCGTATCCCCCACCGGTTCCGCCCCGATCTCCTCCATGCGCTTCCTGAACTCCGGCGACTGGATGATCTTCACCATCTCGGCGTTGAGCCTGTCCACGATCTCCTTCGGCGTGCCCGCCGGTGCGAGGATGCCGAACCAGGTGCCCTGATCGAAATCCTTCAGGCCCGACTCGGCCAGGGTCGGCACGTCGGGCAGGCTGCTCGAGCGCCTGGCGGTGGTCACGGCGAGCGCGCGCAGCTTGCCGGCGCGGATGTGCTGCAGCACGGGCGTCAGGGTGTCGAAGGACATGTCGACCTGGCCGCCGAGCAGGTCGGTTGTGAGCGGCGCGCTGCCCTTGTAGGGCACGTGCAGCAACTCGATGCCCGACAGGGCCGAGAGCTGGGTGCCGATCAGGTGCTGCACGGTGCCGTTGCCGTTCGAGCCATACGAAAGCCTGGCCGGCGCGGCCTTGGCCTGGGCGATCAGCGCCTGCGCATCGCGCGCGGGCGACTTGGCGTTGACCACCATCACGTTGGGCACCAGCGCGACGGTGGTGATCGGCGCGAAGCTCTTCTCGAAGTCGTAGGGCAGCTTGCGGTAGACGCTGGTGGCGATGGTGTGGTGCACGGCGCCCATCAGCAGGGTGTAGCCGTCGGGCCGCGCCTTGGCCACGTAGTCGGCGCCGAGCGTGGCGCCGGCGCCGGGGCGGCTCTCGACCACCACGGGCTGGCCCAGGCTCTGCGAGAGCTTGTCGCTCAATGAGCGCGCCAGCACGTCGGAGCTGCCGCCCGGCGGGAAGGGAACGACGAGGTTGATGGGCTTGGCCGGCCAGGCCTGGGCGGCCGCGGTCGTGGTGGCCAGGGCCAGGGTGAAGGCGGCGGCGAGCGCGGTCAGTGCCGCGCGGCGGCGGACGATGGGCTGGGTCACGGGTTGTCTCCTTTTTTGTCGTGGCAATGGCCGGCCGTGCGCGCACGCCCTCTCCGGCCCCGGGGGCGGAAAACTCAGGCGGCCTGGCGCTCGGGCAGCGGGGCCAGCAGCGCGCAGACGGCGCGGGTCACGTCGGCGGTGGTGGCGCTGCCGCCGAGGTCGCGCGTGTGCAGCGAGGTGTCGGCCGTGACCTGTTCGATGGCGCGCATCAGACGCGCGGCGGCCTCGGGCTCGCCGAGGTGCTCGAGCATCATCACCACCGACCAGAAGGTGCCGACCGGGTTGGCCAGGCCCTGGCCCATGATGTCGAAGGCCGAGCCGTGGATGGGCTCGAACATCGAGGGGAAGCGGCGCTCGGGATCGATGTTGCCGGTGGGTGCGATGCCGAGGCTGCCCGCGAGCGCGGCGGCCAGGTCGCTGAGGATGTCGGCATGCAGGTTGGTCGCGACGATGGTGTCGAGCGAGGCCGGCCGGTTGACCATGCGCGCGGTGGCGGCGTCGACCAGTTCCTTGTCCCAGCGCACGTCGGGGAACTCCCTGGCCACCTGCACGGCGATCTCGTCCCACATCACCATCGCATGGCGCTGGGCATTGCTCTTGGTGATCACGGTGAGCTGGCGGCGCGGCCGCGAGCGGGCCAGCGAGAAGGCGAAGCGCATGATGCGCTCGACGCCGGCGCGGGTCATCATCGAGACGTCGGTCGCAGCCTCGATCGCATGGCCCTGGTGCACACGGCCGCCGACGCCGGCGTACTCGCCCTCGGAGTTCTCGCGCACGATGACCCAGTCGAGATCGCCGGGGCCGCAGCGCTTGAGCGGGCCGTCGATGCCGGGCAGGATGCGCGTGGGCCGCACGTTGGCGTACTGGTCGAAGCCCTGGCAGATCTTCAGGCGCAGGCCCCACAGGGTGACGTGGTCGGGGATGTGCGGATCGCCGGCCGAGCCGAACAGGATCGCGTCCTTGTCGCGCAGCGCGTCGAGGCCGTCGGCCGGCATCATCTCGCCGTGGGCGCGGAAGTAGTCGCCGCCCCAGCCGAAATCCTCGAACTCGAAGCCGAAGCGCTCGCTGCCGGCGGCCAGCGCCTCGAGCACCTCGCGCCCGGCCGGCACCACCTCCTTGCCGATGCCGTCGCCGGGAATGGTTGCGATCCTGTAGGTCTTCATGGTGTAGCTGCGTCGCTGCGGTGTTGGAATGGCTTCGACTGTAGGAACTCGACGCGCGATCGGATCGCCCCTAAAGTCAATCCATCGTCAACTTCAAGTCAACAGTCAGAACCGCGATGGCCCACGAGATCCAACCCGCCGACCTCGGCTTCTTCTCGGCGCTGGCGCGCGCCGGCAGCCTCAGCGCGGCGGCGCGCGAACTCGGCATCACGACGGCCGCCGTGAGCAAGCATCTCGCGCAAATGGAGGCGCGGCTCGGCGTGAGCCTGGTCAACCGCACCACGCGGCGCATGGGCCTCACGCCCGAAGGCGAGCTCTACCTCGCGCAGGCGCGGCGCATCCTGGCCGACATCGAGAGCCTGGGCGAGCAGCTCGGCGTGTCGAAGGCGGTGCCGCAGGGCCTCTTGCGCGTCAACGCCACGCTGGGCTTCGGGCGCAGCCACGTGGCGCCGCTGATCTCGAAGTTCGTGCGCCGGCATCCCGAGGTCGAGGTGCAGCTGCAGCTGTCGGTGAACCCGCCGCCGCTGACCGAGGATTCGTTCGACGTCTGCGTGCGCTTCGGCGCGCCGCCCGAGGCGCGCGTGATCGCACGGCGCATCGCGGCCAACCGGCGGCTGCTGTGCGCGGCGCCGGCCTACCTCGCGAAGCACGGCACGCCCAGGGTGCCGAACGACCTCACGCGCCACAACTGCATCGGCATCCGCCAGGGCGAGGAGGCCTACGGCCTGTGGCGGCTGTCGAGCGGGCGCGGCGCGAGCGCGAGCACGCAGGCCGTGAAGACGCGCGGCACGCTGACCACCAACGACGGCGAGATCGCGGTCAACTGGGCGCTCGAGGGCCACGGCATCCTGATGCGCGCCGAATGGGACATCGCGCGCTACCTGCGCAGCGGCCGGCTGGTGCAGGTGCTGCGCCCCTTCCACACGCCCGATGCCGACATCTACGCGGTGTACCCGCAGCGCCACCAGCTCGCGGCGCGGGTGCGGGCCTTCGTCGACTTCCTCGCGCAATCGCTCGAGCAGCAGGCCTCGGCGGCCTCCAAGACCGCGTTCTGACGCGACCCTAGGGAAATCCCCAAGCCCGCGCTCGCAGCCGTGCCCGCGCGCGCCCTCGCCCAGAGGGAAAAGCACCCGCGCAGCGCCCTCCCTCACCCGCCCCGATCTCCCCATGGCACTGGCCCGCAACTTGCAAACTCGGCCAAAAATGACAGAAAATTTTCTTAACTGACTTATATTTGTAAATCAGTTTTCAAATTTGCACCGTTCCGGCGCCCTTCCGAACCCCATGAGCACCAACGTCGACCCTCCAGGCACCACCGTGGCCCAGCGCATCGCGCAGGCCCTGCCGCGGCTGTCCCGCTCGCACCGGCAGGTGGCCGACTACGTGCTCGAGCATCCGCTGCAGGTGGCCACGCTGCCGATCGACGAGCTGGCCACTGCGGCCGGCGTGTCGGTGGCCACGGCCAACCGCTTCGCGCGCGCGCTCGACTTCGACGGCTACCCGGCCTTCCGGGCCGAGCTGGTGCGCGGCTTCGAGCCGCTGGTGGCGCCCGTCGAGCGGCTGCGCGGCAACCTCGAGCGGCCGACCACGGTGTCGGAGGTGTTCGCCGCGGCGCTCGAGGAGAGCCGCCGCAACATCGACGCCACGCGCCAGTCGCTCGACTACGCGGCCTGCGAGGCGGCGGTGGAGCGCATCGGCAAGGCGCGCTCGATCTACATCGGCGGCTTCGGCGCCAGCGCCTGGCTCGCGGGCCTGCTGCAGCACGGGCTCGACAGCAGCTGCAGCGACGTGCGCCTGCTCTCGGGCGTGAGCGGCGTGACCCATGCCGCGCGCACGCTGATGCATGCGGGGCCGCAGGACGTGTTCATCGGCGTGACCTTCCCGCGCTACCTCACCGACACCATCGCGCTGGCCCAGATCGCGCGCGGCCAGGGCTGCGCGGTGCTCGCGCTGACCGACCGGCCGAGCTCACCGCTGGCACCGCTGGCCGACGTGGCGCTCTATTGCCAGACCGAGACCAGCTACCGCCCCAACTGCGAGACCAGCGTGCTCGCGCTGATCGAGGCGCTGACCAGCGCCGTGGCGCTGCGCGCGCCGGGCGCGGTGCAGTCGGCGGGCCGCATCCTGCAGGCGGTGCGGCCGTGGCTGCACGGGGGCAACGGACCTCGCACGAATGGCGCGAACGGCACGACCCAGCAGGCCACGCCGCCCGCGGACAGCATCCCGAAGAAGAAGACCTCCCGATGAACAGCCCCACCCAGAACGACAACGCTTCCACCCCGCGCGTGCCCGTGATCGCCATCCACGGCGGCGCCGGCACCATCAGCGCGGGCAACACCACGCCCGAACAGGCGGCGGCCTATCACGAGGCGCTGCGCCACATCGTGGCCACCGCGCAGGCCGCGCTGCTGCAGGGCGCCTCGGCGCTCGACGCCACCTGCCTCGCGGTCGAACTGCTCGAGGACTGCCCGCTGTTCAACGCCGGCCACGGCGCGGTCTTCACGCACGAAGAAACCCACGAGCTCGACGCCGCCGTGATGGACGGCGCCACGCTCGCCGCCGGCGCGGTCGCGGGCGTGTGCCATGTGCGCCGCCCGGTGCGCCTGGCGCGCGCGGTGCTCGAGGACGGCGCTCACGTGCTGCTCGCGGGCGCCGGGGCCGAGGCCTTCGCGCGCGAGCGCGGGCTCGAGATGGTCGAGCCCTCTTACTTCTCGACCGAGGCGCGCCGCCAGCAGTTGCACCGCGTGCGCGACACCGGCCGCGTGGTGGTCGACCACGAGGGCGCGGCCATGGCCTCGCTCGCGCATGCCCCGCTCGACGAGGACCGCAAGTTCGGCACCGTCGGCGCGGTCGCGCTCGACATGCACGGCCATCTGGCCGCCGCCACCTCCACCGGCGGCATGACCAACAAGCGCGTGGGCCGCATCGGCGATTCGCCGCTGATCGGCGCCGGCACCTACGCCGACGACGCCACCGCCGCGGTCTCGTGCACCGGCAGCGGCGAGATGTTCATCCGCATCGCCGCCGCGCACGACCTCTGCGCGCGCATGGCCTACGCCGGCGCCACGCTCGAAGCCGCCGCCCGCACGGTGGTGATGGAGTCGCTCTCGGCCATCGGCGGCACCGGCGGCCTGATCGCCGTCGATCGCCACGGCAACCTCGCGCTGCCCTTCAACACCGAGGGCATGTACCGCGCCCATGCGCGCGGCCGCGAGACCCCGAAGACGGCGATCTTCGCCTGACGCCACCGCTTCCCTTCCCGACCGCCATGTCCGCTGCGACCTCCCTCCCCCCTCTGCCCAACCTGCCCGAAAACCGCGTGCTCGCGGTCGACGACCTCAGCGTGCGCTTCACCACCTCGGAGCGCACGGTCGATGCCGTCAAGAAGCTGTCCTTCCACGTCGACCACGGCGAGACGCTCGCGGTGGTGGGCGAATCGGGCTCGGGCAAGTCCGTGACCTCGCTCGCGCTGATGCGCCTGGTGGAGCACGGCGGCGGCCGCATCCTCGACGGCCGCATGGCGTTTCGCCGCCGCAACGGCGAGGTGCTCGACCTCGCGCAGGCGCGCGACCACACGATGCGCGGCATCCGCGGCGCCGACATCGCGATGATCTTCCAGGAGCCGATGACCTCGCTGAACCCGGTGTTCACCGCGGGCGACCAGATCGCCGAGGCCATCCGCATCCACCAGGGCAAGAGCAACGCGGCGGCGCGCGCCGAGGCACTGCGCATGCTCGAGCTGGTGCGCATCCCCGAGGCGCGCAACGTGCTCGACCGCTTCCCGCACCAGCTCTCGGGCGGCATGCGCCAGCGCGTGATGATCGCGATGGCGCTGTCGTGCAAGCCGCAGCTGCTGATCGCCGACGAGCCGACCACCGCGCTCGACGTGACGATCCAGGCCCAGATCCTCCAGCTCATCCGCGAGCTGCAGCAGGAGATGCGCATGGGCGTGCTGTTCATCACCCACGACATGGGCGTGGTGGCCGAGATCGCCGACCGCGTGCTCGTGATGTACCGCGGCGACAAGGTCGAGGCGGGCCCGTCGGACACCGTGTTCGGCGCGCCGCAGCATCCCTACACCCGCGCGCTGCTGTCGGCCGTGCCCAAGCTCGGCGCCATGCAGGGCACCGAGCTGCCGGCCAAGTTCGAGCTGCTGCGCACCGAGACCGGCGCGCAGGCCGAGCCCGGCACCCGCACCGAGCCGCACGACACGGTGCGCGCCGAGGCCGGCCCGATCCTGCGCGTGCGCGAGCTGGTCACGCGCTTCGACGTGCGCAGCGGCGTCTTCGGCCGCGTGAAGCGGCGCGTGCATGCGGTCGAGAAGATCAGCTTCGACCTCTACCCCGGCGAGACGCTGGCGCTGGTCGGCGAGTCGGGCTGCGGCAAGTCGACCACCGGCCGCTCGCTGCTGCGCCTGGTCGAGAGCCAGAGCGGCGCGATCGAGTTCGGCGGCCAGAACATCCGCGAGCTGCCCACGCGCGAGCTGCAGGCCCTGCGCCGCAACATCCAGTTCATCTTCCAGGACCCCTTCGCCTCGCTCGATCCGCGCGTGACGGTGGGCTTCTCGATCATGGAGCCGCTGCTGATCCACGGCATCGCCAAGGGCGCCGAGGCGCAGCAGCGCGTCGACTGGCTGCTGCAGAAGGTGGGCCTGCCGCCCGAGGCGGCGCAGCGCTATCCGCACGAGTTCTCGGGCGGCCAGCGCCAGCGCATCGCGATCGCGCGCGCCCTGGCGCTGAACCCCAAGGTGGTGGTGGCCGACGAATCGGTGTCGGCGCTCGACGTCTCGATCCAGGCCCAGATCGTCAACCTGATGCTCGACCTGCAGCGCGAGCTCGGCGTGGCCTTCCTGTTCATCTCGCACGACATGGCGGTGGTGGAGCGCATCAGCCACCGCGTGGCCGTGATGTACCTCGGGCAGATCGTGGAGATCGGCCCGCGTCGCGCGGTGTTCGAGGCGCCGCAGCATGCCTACACGCGCAAGCTGATGGCGGCGGTGCCGGTGGCCGATCCCTCGCGCCGCCACAAGCAGCGCGCGCTGCTCGAGGGCGAGATCCCGAGCCCGATCCGCGCCGTGGGCGACGAGCCCGAGGTGCCGCCGCTGGTACAGGTGGCGCCGGGCCATTTCGTGGCGCGGCACGCCATCGGCGGCGCTTTCTGACGCCTTTGAGTTTTTCCTTCGTTTTTCCGTCGCAGGGCCCCCTGCTTTTTTGTTCCTCCCTCTCTTTCACGAATCGACTGGAGTTCTTCCCATGAAGCCATCCTCTTCCTCCCTGCGATGGGCATCCGCGCTGCTGGGCCTGGCCGCGCTCGCCGCCTCGGGCTCGGCCCTGGCCGCCAAAGACGTGGTGCTCGCCATCGGCTACCAGCCCGAGACGCTGGACCCGTACAACACCAACACCACCATCACCACGGCCGTGACCAAGACCTTCTACGAAGGCCTGTTCCAGTTCGACAAGGACCTGAAGGTGCAGAACGTGCTGGCCGAGGGCTACGAGGTCTCGAAGGACGGCCTGGTCTACACCATCAAGCTGCGCAGCGGCGTCAAGTTCCACGACGGCACCGACTTCAACGCCGAGGCCGTGAAGTTCACGCTCGAGCGCGTGCTGAACCAGGACAACAAGCTGCTGCGCTACAACCAGTTCAACCGCGTGGGCAAGGTCGAGGCGCTGAACCCGACCACCGTGCGCATCACGCTCAAGGAGCCCTTCGGCCCCTTCATCAACTCGCTGGCCCATGCCTCGGCCGCGATGATCTCGCCGACCGCGCTCAAGAAGTGGGGCAACAAGGACATCGCCTTCCACCCCGTGGGCACCGGCCCCTTCGAGTTCGTCGAATGGAAGCAGACCGAGGCGGTCAAGGCCAAGAAGTTCGACGGCTACTGGAAGAAGGGCTTCCCGAAGGTCGACACCGTGCAGTGGAAGCCGGTGCTCGAGAACAACACGCGCGCCGCGATGATGCAGACCGGCGAGGCCGACTTCGCGTTCCCGATCCCCTACGAGCAGGCCGAACTGCTGAAGAAGAGCGACAAGCTCGAGGTCGTGGCCTCGCCCTCGATCATCACGCGCTTCCTGGCCTTCAACATGCTGCAGAAGCCCTACGACAACCAGAAGGTGCGCGAGGCCATCGGCTACGCCATCAACAAGGAAGCGCTGGCCAAGGTGGCCTTCGGCGGCTATGCGATCCCCGCGCAGGGCGTGATGCCCCAGGGCGTGAAGTACGCCGAGAAGATGGCACCCGTGCCCTACGACGTGAAGAAGGCCAAGGAACTGCTGGCCGAGGCCGGCTACCCGAACGGCTTCGAGTCGGTGCTGTGGAGCGCCTACAACAACACGACCAGCCAGAAGACCATCCAGTTCGTGCAGCAGCAGCTCGCGCAGGTCGGCATCAAGCTGCAGGTGCAGGCGCTCGAAGTGGGCCAGCGCACCGAGCAGGTCGATGCCTGGCCCGATCCCAAGACCGCCAAGGTTCGCCTGTACTACACCGGCTGGTCCTCGTCGACCGGCGAGGCCGACTGGGGCCTGCGCCCGCTGTTCGCCTCCGAGTCGTGGGCGCCGAAGCTCAACAACATGTCGTTCTACAAGAGCGAGGTGGTCGACAACGCGCTGGCCAAGGCGCTGGTGTCGGTCGACGAAACCGAGAAGGCCGCGCTCTACAAGACCGCGCAGGAACAGATCCGCAAGGACCTGCCGCGCCTGCCGCTGGTGACGGAGCAGAACCTGTCGGCGCATTCGAAGCGGCTGACGGGCGTGTTCGTGATGCCCGACGCCAACATCAACATCGACGCGATGTCGGTGGCGAACTGATCGCGGGTCTCTCCGTTTCCTGACTGACCGCGCGATGGCCGGCGGCACCCCGCCGCCGGCCGTTCGCGGCCCCTGCTACCCATGCTGAACTACTTCCTCAAACGACTGTTGGGCCTGATCCCCACGCTGCTCATCGTGGCGGTGCTGGTGTTCCTGTTCGTCCACATGCTGCCCGGCGACCCGGCGCGCCTTGCCGCCGGCCAGGAGGCCGACGAGCAGACCGTGGCCATGGTCCGCGCGGAGCTCGGCCTCGACAAGCCGCTGCCGCAGCAGTTCGCGAACTTCTTCACCCACATGCTGCAGGGCGACTTCGGCACCTCGATCCGCACGCGGCGGCCGGTGTCGATGGAGATCGCCGAGCGCTTCTTCCCGACGGTGATGCTGACCGTCACCAGCATGGTGTGGGCCGTGATCTTCGGCATGGGCATCGGCATCGTGTCGGCCGTGTACCGCAACCAATGGCCCGACCGCATCGGCATGACGCTGGCGGTGTCGGGCATCTCCTTTCCCGCATTTGCATTGGGCATGCTGCTGATGCAGATCTTCTCTGTGCAGCTCGGCTGGCTGCCCACCGTGGGCGCGGCCACCTGGAAGCACTACATCCTGCCCTCGATCACGCTGGGCGCGGCCGTGGCGGCCGTGATGGCGCGCTTCACGCGCGCCTCGTTCGTCGAGGTGATCCAGGAGGACTTCGTGCGCACCGCGCGCGCCAAGGGCGTGCGCGAGCGCAGCGTGATCGTCAAGCACTGCCTGCGCAATGCGCTGATCCCGGTGGTCACGATGATGGGTCTGCAGTTCGGCTTCCTGCTCGGCGGCTCGATCCTGGTCGAGGCGGTGTTCAACTGGCCCGGCCTCGGCCGCCTGCTGGTCGACGCGGTGCAGATGCGCGACTACCCGGTGATCCAGACGCTGGTGCTGCTGTTCTCGCTCGAGTTCATCCTGATCAATCTCGTGGTCGATGTGCTGTACGGCTTCATCAACCCGACCATCCGCTACAAGTGAGGCCGCCGCCATGACCCAAGCCACCGGCGTGCCTGCCGAATCCACCCTTCCCGCCGCCGCGCCGGTCACGACGCTCCAGACCGCGGGCAAGGTCCGCACTCCGTGGGGCGAATGCTGGCGCCGCTTCAAGAAGCAGCCCGTGGGCATCGTCGCCGCCCTGTTCGTGCTGCTGCTGGTGTTCGTCGCCGTGTTCGCGCCGTGGATCGTGCCCTTCGATCCCGAGAACTACTTCGACTACGACATGCTCAACAGCGGGCCCTCGGCCACGCACTGGTTCGGCGTCGACCCGCTGGGCCGCGACATCTTCAGCCGCATCCTCGCGGGCGCGCGCATCTCGCTGATGGCGGGCTTCCTGTCGGTGCTGGTCGGCGGCTTCGTCGGCACCGCGTTCGGCCTGCTCGCGGGCTACTACGAAGGCTGGTGGGACCGCATCGTGATGCGCATCTCGGACGTGCTGTTCGCCTTCCCCGGCATCCTGCTGGCGCTGGGCGTGGTCGCGATCCTCGGCAGCAGCATGACCAACGTGGTGGTGGCCGTGTCGGTGTTCAGCGTGCCGGCCTTCGCGCGGCTGGTGCGCGGCAACACGCTGGTGCTCAAGCAGCAGACCTACATCGAGGCCGAGCGCAGCATCGGCGCCTCGGACTGGACCATCGTCGTGCGCCACATCCTGCCGGGCACCATCTCCTCGATCGTGGTGTATTTCTCCATGCGCGTGGGCACCTCGATCATCACCGCGGCCAGCCTGTCCTTCCTCGGCATGGGCGCGCAGCCGCCCACGCCCGAATGGGGCGCGATGCTCAGCGAGGCGCGCGCCGACATGGTGACCTCGCCCCACGTGGCGCTGTTCCCCAGCCTCGCGATCTTCTTCACCGTGCTGGCCTTCAACCTGCTGGGCGACGCCCTGCGCGACGCGCTCGATCCGAAGATCGACCGGCAATGAGCGCGAACGCCCTGCCCCGCATCGGGGGGCTGCGCCCGGGTCCGCGCGATGCGATCAGCGACGTCGCGGGCGTGACGGTGGGCCACCGCACCCTCGCCGAGGGCCCGGTGCAGACCGGCGTGACCGTGATTCGCCCGCATGCCGGCGACCCGTTCCGCGACAAGGTGCCGGCGGCCGCCGTGGTGCTCAACGGCTTCGGCAAGAGCATCGGGCTGGTGCAGCTCGCGGAACTCGGCGTGCTCGAGACACCCATCGCGCTGACCAACACCTTCTCGGTCGGCACCGTGGCGGGCGCGCAGATCCGCGACTGCATCGCGCACAACCCCGAGACCGGGCGCTCGCTGCCGACCGTGAATCCGCTGGTGTTCGAGTGCAACGACGGCTTTCTCAACGATATCCAGCGGCTGGCCGTGGGCGAGGCCGACTACCAGCGCGCGCTGGCCGACGCGGGCGCGGATTTCGCGCAGGGTTCGGTGGGCGCGGGACGCGGCATGTCGAGCTTCCAGCTCAAGGGCGGGATCGGCAGTGCCTCGCGGGTCGTGCCGGTGGGCGCGGCTTCGCACACGGTGGGCACGCTGGTGCTCGCGAACTATGGGCGGCAGCCCGAGCTGCGGCTGGCGGGGCATGCGGTGGGCGCCCGTCTTGCCGCGCTCGTGGCCGAACCGGCCATGGCGCAGGAGCCCGAGAAGGGCTCGATCATCGTCGTGGTCGCGACCGACGCGCCGCTCGATGCGCGCCAGCTGCGCCGGCTGGCACTGCGCGCGGGGGCCGGGCTGGCGCGCACCGGCTCGGTCTTCGGCCACGGCAGCGGGGACATCGTGCTGGCCTTCTCGACCGCCTACACCGTGCCCGACCGGGCCGAGCGCGCGATGCCGACAGTGGCGATGCTGCACGAGACGCAGCTCGACGGTTTGTTCCAGGCGGCGGCCGATGGGACCGAGCAGGCGATCCTGCATGCGCTGTGGCGGGCCGAGCCGGTGACCGGGCGCGACGGCAACCACCGTGCCGCGTTGGGCGAGCTGTTGTCCCCTTCTCTCTTTTCTTGATTTTTCTCTTTTGCCGGGTGCCCTCATGAAAGTGCTGATCTCCACCGATATCGAAGGCGTGGCGGGTGTTTATCACCCCGAGCAGACGCGGCAAGGCAATCCCGAATACGAACGTGCCCGGCTGCTGATGGCGCAGGAAGCCAATGCGGCGATCGCGGGGGCCTTCGATGCGGGGGCCGACGAGGTGCTGGTGAACGACTCGCACGGAGGGTTTCGCAACATGCCGCCCGATGTGCTCGATCCTCGGGCGCGCGTGGTGCAGGGGAAGCCGCGCTATCTGAGCATGGTGGCGGGGGTGGAGGAAGACGGGGTCGAAGCGGTCTGCATGATCGGCTACCACTCGCGGGCGCAGGGGCGCGGGATTCTGGCGCACACGATCAACAGCTTTGCGTTCGCGGGTGTCTCGCTCGGCGGGCAGGAGCTGGGTGAGGCTGGGCTTTATGGGGCGCTGGCGGGGGAATATGGGGTGCCGGTGGTGATGGGCAGTGGGGACGATGTGTTCATTGCCGAGAACCGTGGCTTGTTTCCTCACGCTGTGTTCGTGGAGACGAAGAAGGCTACGGGGAATACCAGTGGGGTTTCGTTGTCGCCTGAGAAGTCGCGTGAGGCGATTCGGGCGGGGGTTCGAGTCGCGCTGTCTTCGCGGGCCAAGGTTCATCCGCTGGTGTTCGAAGGGCCGCAGACTGTGACGCTGAGGGCGCAGACTGCGGCGCTGGCGGATCTGTTTTGCCAGTGGCCGGGGTTTGAGCGGGTCGATGGGGTGACTCTTCGGTTTGTGGCTGCAGATGTCGAGAGTGCGGTTCGGATGTTGAACTGCTGTTCTGCGATGTCTTCGATGTTGCGGTGAGATCTGAGCGTTCTTTTTTTTGCGTAGGCCGTAGGCCGGGTCCCGCCCCGGCGGGCGGCTCACTTTCTTTGTCTCGCCAAAGAAAGTAAGCAAAGAAAGGCGACCCCACTGTCTGTGTCCCTCCGCTTCGCTGCGGGCAACCTGCGGTGCTCGGGGAAAGCGGGGGTCCGCAGAACTCGCTGCGCTGCGCTCCGCTCAGACAGCTGCGGCCCTGATCCCGCTTTCCCCTGCGCTCCTCGGCACAGCCAGAGGGGGGTGATTCGGGCCTTTGCTTCGCTCGGCCTGGCATACCCAACGGGCCATCGCTTCGCTCGGCCGCGGGTACCTAACAGGCCATCGCTTCGCTCGGCATTGGTATTGCCCCCTCTCCCTCTGGGAGAGGGCTGGGGTGAGGGCACTGGGCGATGGATACCGTCAGACCCTCGGTGAGGCCCGGTGCCCTCACCCTAACCCTCTCCCAGAGGGAGAGGGGACAAGACAAACACAAGGCCGAGCGAAGCGATGGCCCGAGCAGCATTCCAAGGCCGAGCGAAGCAAAGGCCCGACCCACCCCCTCTGGCTGCGCCGAGGAGCGCAGCGTTTCGCGGATAAGGGCTCGCAGCTGTCTGAGCGCAGCGCAGCGGAGCGAGTTCTGCGAGACCCCGCGAAACGCGAGCACCGCAGGTTGCCCGCAGCGAAGCGGAGGGACGCAGACAGTGGGTCGCCTTTTCTTTGGTTACTTTCTTTTGGCGAAGCAAAAGAAAGTGACTCGCCCGCCGGGGCGAGACCCGGCCAACAGCCTAAACAAAGAGAACACCCAGTCCAAACACCCCACCTTAAGGCTTCCTAAAATCCACCCTGCGCCCCGCACCCGCCCTTATCCAGAATAAGCATCCAACCGCCCGCAAACCCGCATGAACACTGGCGAATAAGCTTAT